>NZ_JBVJIR010000017.1:109090-260508 GCF_055586185.1 Actinoplanes sp. NPDC051405 | reverse complement strand
CTCGAGATGCTGACCATCGCCCGCACCCTGGGTTCGCCCAGCGCGGTCGTTTTCGGGGACGCGTCCGCGCTCGCCGACAAGCTCGGTGAGTACGGCGCCGAGAAGATCTACGCCGCGTCCGGCGACGACATCGAGGGTTACCTGGTCGCCCCGAAGGCATCCGTGGTCGCCGAGCTCATCACGTCGGTCCAGCCGGGCGCTGTGCTGCTGGGCTCGACCCAGGAGGGCAAGGAGATCGCCGGGCGTCTCGCCGTCAAGCTGGACAACGGCCTGCTGGTCGACGCGGTCGAGGTGGCCGCGGACGGCACCGCCACCCAGGTCGTCTTCGCCGGTGCCACGATCGTCAAGTCCAAGGTCACCAAGGGCCTGCCGATCATCACGATCCGCCCGAACTCGGTGACCCCGGCCCCGCAGCCGGCCACCCCGGCCGTCGAGCAGCTCACGGTCACCGTCTCCGAGGCGGACAAGCTGACCAAGGTCGTCGAGCGGGTCGCCGAGCAGAAGGGCTCGCGTCCCGAGCTCAGCGAGGCCTCGATCGTCGTCTCCGGCGGCCGCGGCGTCGGCAACGCCGACAACTTCAAGCTGGTCGAGGAGACGGCCGACCTGCTCGGCGCGGCCGTGGGCGCCTCCCGCGCGGCGGTCGACTCCGGCTACTACCCCCACCAGTTCCAGGTCGGGCAGACCGGCAAGACGGTCTCCCCGCAGCTGTACGTGGCCCTGGGCATCTCCGGCGCGATCCAGCACCGGGCCGGCATGCAGACCTCGAAGACCATCGTCGCGGTCAACAAGGACCCCGAGGCGCCGATCTTCGAGCTGGCCGACTTCGGTGTCGTCGGCGACCTGTTCAAGGTCGTACCCCAGGCCAACGACGAAATCCGCAAGCGAAAGTAGCTCTGGCGGATGCCGTCACGGCGTCCAGGCGACGACGGCTCCCTCGGTGTGCTGCCGGATGCGGCCCTGCGCCTGCAGGACCTGGAGATGAGCGGTGGTTTCCATGACCGCGAGCATCTGGTTGAACGGGTCCAGCTCGAGCAGGCTCCGGCCGCGCCGGGTCCAGCGCAGTACCTGAGCGACCTCGTAGGACGTCGCCGCGCCCTCGCGCACAGCGGTCTGCGTCAGGGCGAGCCGGGTCTCGTGGTGTTCGAGCAGTTCGGCCGTCCGGGCGTGGACGCTGCCACCGGCCGGCCCGTGCGCCGGAAGCATGAGCCGGTCGGGTTCGGCCAGGGTCCGGGCCAGGCTGGCCAGGTAGTCCGCGAGCGGTGACGGCGCCTGATCGGCCTCGAATCCGATCGACGGGGTGATGTGCGGCAGCACGTGGTCGCCGGTGAACATCAGATCGGCTGCGTCGTCGACGTACACGACGTGCCCCCGGGTGTGGCCCGGTGTCGACACCACCCGCAACCGCCGGCCGGCGGTGTCGACGATCTGCGCGTCGGTCAGCCAGTCGTCGGGGTCCTCGTAGTCCGCCGCGTCGACCGTGTGCGGACCGTTGCCGATCAGGAGCTTCACCAGCGACTCGGCCCCCGCGGCGGCCAGCATCCGCAGTTGCGTCGCCAGCGGCTCGACCGTCAGGGAGCGGGACAGTTCCAGGTTGCCGCGCTCGCCCTCGCCGAGGCCGAGCCGCACGCCCGACTCGCGGCGCAGCTCCAGAGCCAGTGACAGGTGGTCGCGGTGGTGGTGCGTCACCAGGCAACGCTCGATCTCGGTGGCGGTCAACCCCAGGCCGGACAGCGCGGCATTCAGCGTATCGGCGGCATGAGCGACCCGCCAGCCGCCATCGATCAGCGCGGCGCCGGACGGGCCGATGATCGCGTACACGTTCACTGCCCGCAGTCCGTCGTCGGGCATCGGCAGCGAGATCCGATGCACACCCGGCGCCACCTCCTCGGTGCCCGGTTCAGTCCAGTCCACGTGTGCTCCTCCTCAGACCGCCGTTCCCCGTGAGCCGGGACGACCCGCGCTCACCGACGAGACACTACGAGAACGCGATCCGTCCGGAATTGGCCCGGGTCGGCGGAGCGCGTCGCGTGACAACTCTTGAAACGTCTTCGTAACTCATCTAACTTTGGTCCAACCATATATTTGGGCGGACCGCGGAGGTAGCGATGACGACGACGACATCCGGCGCGGTGGCGGGTCTGACGCCACAGGAGAGATTCAGCCCTGACCAGATCCGGACCTTCCGCGAAAACGGATGGTGGCGCGACGACACGCTCGTCGGCTACCTGGACCACTGGGCCGACTCGACGCCGGATCGTCCCGCGGTCAGCGACGGGACGCTCGTCCTCGACTACGCGAACCTGCGAGCCCAGGCCTACCGGCTCGGAGCCGCCCTCAAGCGGCTCGGCGTGCGCCGGGGCGAGCGGGTGGCCGTCGACCTGCCCAACTGGTCGGAGTTCGTCGTCTGCTATCTGGCCATCGAGCGGATCGGCGCGATCATTGTGCCGATCATGCCGATCTACCGGAACCGCGAAGTCACCCACTCGCTCAACCAGGCCGGTGTCGTCGCCGTCATCACCACCGGCGAGTTCCGCGGGTTCGACTACGCCCAGATGTTCCGCGACGTGCAGCCCGATGCCCCGGGCGTGCGATTCCGGGTGGTCGTCCGTTCCGAGGCCGGCGACGGCGAGCACCGCTTCGAGGACCTGACCCGGCCCGACCTCGGCACCGGCCTGCCGGATCCGGCCGAACTGGGCGAGCCGAACGGGCCGGACGAGGGCCACTCGATCGTGTTCACCTCGGGCACCGAGTCGACGGCCAAGGGCTGCTATCAGACCTGGAACACCTTCTCCTACAGCGTGCACAACCTTGGCGAGCTCGTGTTCAAGATGACGCCGGACGACGTCGTGTTCATGCCGACGCCGATCACCCACACGACCGGGCTGGTGGTCGGCGCGGCGGTGCCGCTGACCGTGGGCGCCTCCGTACGGCTCATGCCGATCTGGGAGCCCGAGGAAGGGCTCGACATCATTGAGCGGGAGCGGTGCACGATCTCGGCCACCGCCACCCCGTTCGTGCAGATGGCGGTGGCCGCGACCAAGACCCGCCAACGAGACCTGAGCAGCATGCGGATCTGGCTGTGCGCCGGTGCGCCGATCCCGCCGTCGCTGGCCGCGGCTTTCGTGGCCGCTTTCCCGAGTGCGTCCCTGCTGCCGTTGTGGGGCGCGTCCGAAGTGCTCACCGGTTTCTGTTGCCGTCCCGGCGACTCGCTCGAGCGGGTCGCCAGTGCGGACGGAGCGGCGTGGATGCCGGGCATCGAGATCCGGCTGGCCGACCCGTTCGGTAACGACGTGCCGGTCGGCGAGGAGGGCGAGGTGCTCTACCGCGGGCCCGGCCTGATGCTCGGTTACTGGGGCGAGCCGGAGCGCACCGACCACGCCGTCGACGATCAGGGCTGGTACCACTCCGGCGACCTGGCCAAGGCGGACGCCGACGGCTACATCCGGATCAGCGGCCGGTCCAAGGACATCATCATCCGTGGCGGTGCGAACATCAGCGCCGGCGAGGTCGAGGGCTATCTGTACGCGCATCCCAGTGTGGCCGCGGTCGCTTGCGTGGCGTACCCGCACGACCGGCTGGGCGAGGGTGTGCAGGCCTTCATCGTGCTGAACCCGGGCGCGGACGCGCCGGACCTGGCCGAGCTCAAGCGTTTCCTGGTCGAGGAGCAGGGCGTCGCCATCCAGAAGGTGCCGGAGCGCGTGCGGATCGTCGACGCACTGCCGACGACCCCGACCGGCAAGGTGCAGAAGTTCCTGCTGCGCGAGGCGGCCAAGCACGAGGTCGCGGGTGAATGACGCCGAGCCGATCCGGTACGCGGTCGCGGACGGCGTCGCGACCTTGACCCTGAACCGTCCCCGGTCCCGCAACGCGCTGTCCGACGACCTGCTCGACGATCTGATCCTGGCTCTCGGGCAGGCCCGCGACGACGAGGCCGTACGCGTGGTCGTGCTGGCGTCTTCGCACGAGCGGGTGTTCTCGGCCGGTGGCGACCTCAAGGCTTTCGCATCCGACGTCCCGACGGTCACCAAGTACGCCGGGCTGGACCGCTTTCCGCGCCTCTTCCGGCTGCTGGCGGCGCTCGGCAAGCCGGTGATCGCCGCGGTCGGCGGTGACGCGCTGGCCGGCGGATTCGGCCTGGCGCTGGCCTGCGACCTGGTGATCGCCCGGCGCGGGGTCCGGCTGGGCTGCCCGGAGATCAACGTCGGCGCGTTCCCGTTCATGATCTCGGCCCTGATCGACCGGGCGATCGGACGGCTCAAGGCCAACGAGCTCATGCTGCTCGGCGCTCTGATCGACGCCGACGAGGCCTACCGGCTCGGGCTGGTCAACGCGGTGGCCGACGACGCGGATTTCGATGCTGTGGTGGGGGATTGGGCCGCGCGACTCGCGGCGAAGTCGCCGCTGCTGGTGCGGCTCGGGAAGAACGCGCTGACCGCCACCCGCGATCTGCCGCTGGACCGTGCGCTCGACGCGTTGCAGACGCAACTGGCCATCGCGCTCAGCACCGAGGACATCCGCGAAGGTGTGGCGGCGTTCCGCGAGAAGCGGCCGCCCGAGTGGCGGCTGCGCTGATCAGGCTCCGACGGTGATCTCGGCGCTGCCGGTCAGCACGGCTGTACCCGATTGATTGACCGCGGACAGTTCCACCCGGGCCCGCCCGTTCTCGACGCCGACGACCTCGCCGCCGAGCACCAGCGTGTCACCGAGCAGCACCGGCGCGGTGAACCGGACCGTGAACCGGCGCAGGTTCTCGACGCCGCACCAGTCGGTGAGCCAGGCCGCCAGCAGGCCGGCCTGGTACTGGCCCATCGCGATCGGGCGCTCGAATCCGGCCGTACGCGCGAAATCGGGGTCGTGGTGCAGCGGGTTGAAGTCGCCGCCCGCGCCCGCGAACCGCACGACATCGGACTGCGTGACCGGTCCGGCCGTCCGGGCCGGGGGCCGGTCGCCGACCGCCGGCGGCTTCACCGCGCTCCCCGTTCGATGAGAACCTCTCGTTGACGCACCACGACCGCCCCGGCGGCGTCCGTCCACGTCGTCTCCAGCGTGACCACCCGCAACGTCCCGTCCCGCTTGAGCTCGTCAGAGACGACGACCCGCTCGCCGCGCAACCGGTCACCGGCAACGACCGGCCGTTCGTACTGCCACTCGGCCGAACCCACCACCACGCGCTCCCGGGCCAGTCCCAGCGTCGCCAGCAGGGCGGCCTGATCGCGCAGGTGACCGGCCGCGACGGTGTGGGTCGCAGTGGCGAGTGCGCCCTCCGGCGCGACGTGCACACCAGCGCGGGCATCGGTGGCGCGGGCGAATTCCCGGATCTTCCCGCGTTCCACGGCGAGGTCGACGACGTCGATCAGATCGCGCATTGCCGCTCCCAACTTTGGTCCGACCTAATGTATGTTTAACACATGGACGAGCTGGAGTCCCCGGAGGAAGCGGCCTTCCGCGCCCGGGTGCGCGAATGGCTTCCCCCGGCCCTGGCCCGGCTCCCGTGGCCGGAGCCGGCCGACCTGGTGGCCAAGCTGCCCTTCTGGCGGCAGTGGCAGCGCGAACTGTTCGACGCAGGACTGGCCGGGTTGTCCTGGCCGTCCGAGTACGGCGGGGCCGGCCTCGACGCCCGGCTGCGGGCGATCTTCACCGAGGAGGCCGAGGCGGCGGGTGTGCCGGAGCGGTTGAACATCATCGGCGAGGACTTCGCCGGGCCGACGATCGTCGAGTACGGCACCCCGGCGCAGAAGGAACGGTTCCTGCGGCCGATCCTCACCGGCGCCGAGATCTGGTGCCAGCTGTTCTCCGAGCCGGACTCCGGCTCCGATCTCGCGTCGCTGCGGACCCGGGCGGTACGCACTGAGGGCGGCTGGCGGATCACCGGGCAGAAGACCTGGACCAGCCGCGCCCACCTCGCCGCCAACGCGATCCTGCTGGCCCGCACCGGTGGCGGCGAACGACACCGCGGTATCACCTTCTTCCTGCTCCCGATGGACAGCCCGGGGATCACGGTGCGGCCGCTGGCGCACATGCTCGGCGAGGCCGAGTTCAACGAGGTCTTCCTGGACGACGTGTTCGTGCCCGACGACCTCGTCGTCGGTGCGGTGGACGGCGGCTGGAAGGTGGCCATGGGTACGCTCGGCTTCGAGCGCGTCGCCATCGCGACCGGGCGGGTGAACACGCGGCTGGCCGTCGAGGCGATCGTCGAGGACGTCCGCGCGGCCACCACCGCGACCGGTGCCCCGCTCGGCGCCGACCCGCTGGTGCGGCAGACGGTCGCCGACCTCTACGGCCGGGCCCTGGTGCACGCCGCGATCGGCCGCCGGGTGGTCGGGCTGGCCGCGGACGGCGGCCCGCCCGGCCCGGTCACGTCGATCGGCAAGCTCTACTTCTGCCCGCTGGTCGAGGATCTCGCCGACTTCCGGCTGTCCCTCGAGCCGCTCGGCGGTCAACTCGCCGCCGACGACCCCGAGCGGGCCACCGATCGCTGGCTGCGGCTGGCCTACCAGGCCCGCGGCACCGCGATCGCCGGCGGTTCCACCTTCATCCAGCGCAACATCGTCGCCGAGCGGATCCTCGGCCTGCCCAGGAGCTGATGTCGTGACCAGCGCGAACGAGTACGTCTGGACGCCGTCACCGGAGTACGTCGAGACCGCCAACGTCACCCGGCTGATCCGCCGCCACGGCCTGTCCGGGATCGGCGAACTGCGCCGGCGTTCGGTGGCCGACGTGGCCTGGTACTGGGATGCGGCGGTGCGCGACCTCGGCCTGCCGTTCTCCCGGCCGTACGACGCGGTGCTGGACGTCTCGCGCGGCATCGAGCACCCGGACTGGTTCATCGGGGGCGAACTCAACATCGTCGACGCCTGCCTCGGCCGGTGGGCGGGGGACGACGAGGCGGCGGCCCGGGATGCCATCGTGCACGAAACCGAGGACGGTACGGTGCGCCGGCTCACCTACGCCGAGCTGGACGACGTCGTCCGACGGGCCGCGGCCGGCCTGCGCGCGCTCGGGATCGGCGCCGGTGACGCGGTCGCACTCTATTTGCCGATGAGCCCCGAGGCCGTGATCGCGACGTATGCGGTCGCCCGGATCGGCGCCGTACTGGTGCCGCTGTTCTCCGGGTTCGCGCCGCCGGCGATCGCCGCCCGGTTGCAGGACGCCGAGGCGGTGGCCGTCGTGGTCGCGGGCTCGACCGTGCGCCGCCGTCGGACCGTGCACCTCGAGCCGGCGATGGAGGAGGCGCTGCGGTCCTGCCCGTCGGTGCGCCACGTCGTCGTGGTCGGTGAGAACACCTGGGACGACCTGCTCACCACCGAGCCCGAACAGGGACCGGCGCAGGCCTTCCCGGCCATGCAGACGCTGTTGCTCGCGTACACCTCGGGCACCACGGGCAAGCCGAAGGGCGCCGTGCACACCCAGGCCGGGTTCCTGGTGAAGACGGCCAGCGAGGTGGCCTACTCGTTCGATCTGCGCCCGGGCGGAGTCTTCTGCTGGGTGACCGACATGGGCTGGATCATGGGGCCGCTCTCGATCGTCGGGACGCACGCCAACGGCGGCACCCTGCTGCTGTACGAGGGCTCACCGGACGTACCCGGCCTGGATCGGCTCTGGGACCTCACCGCCCGGCACCGGGTCACCATGCTCGGCGTGTCACCGACCCTGGTCCGTACCCTGCGGTCCAGTGTGGCCACCGACGTCTCCCGGTTCGACCTGTCGTCGGTGCGGGTCCTCGGATCGACCGGGGAGCCCTGGGACCCGGACTCGTACGCCTGGCTGGCGCGCGACGTGTTCGGCGCCCGCGTGCCGGTGATCAACTTCTCGGGCGGCACCGAGGTCGGCGGCTCCTTCCTCGCCCCCTATCCGGTCGAGGCGATCCGGAGCTGCTCGCTCGGCGGCCCGTCGCTCGGGATGGACGTCGACGTCGTGGACGCCGACGGCAGATCCGTCCGGGGCAGCGTCGGCGAGCTGATCTGCCGCCGGCCGTGGCCGGCGATGACCCGGGGCGTCTGGCGCGACCCGCAGCGGTACCTGGAGTCCTACTGGTCGACGTTCCCCGGGGTGTGGCGTCACGGCGACTACGCGCTGGTCGACGACGACGGACAGTGGTTCCTGCTCGGGCGCTCCGACGACGTCATGAACGTGGCCGGCAAGAGGCTGGCGCCGGCCGAGGTGGAGGCGGTGCTGACCCGGCACCCGGCCGTCGCCGAGGCGGCGGTGGTCGGGGTGCCCGACGCTGTCAAGGGTGAAGCGGTGTGGGCGTTCTGGGTGTCCCGCCCGGACGCCGACGAGGACGTCTCGGAGACCCTGCGCGCGCTGGTCGCCGCCGAGCTCGGCAAGCCGTTCACGCCCAAGGTGGTGCGCCGGGTGGCCCGGCTGCCGAAGACCCGCTCGGCCAAGATCATGCGCCGGGCGGTGCGCGCCGCCGTGCTCGGCGAGGATCCGGGCGACCTGTCCGGGGCGGAGGCGCCCGAGGCCGTGGACGAGATCCGGGCCGCGGCCCACGCCCCCGGGCCGGGTCAGTCGGGCAGCGAGATCTCGATGCGCTCGTCCACCTCGAGCGCGGCCTCGGCGTAGGCGTGCACGTGCCGTCCCATCCGTCGCTCGGCCGCCTTGGCGTCACCGTCGCGAATCGCCTTGGTGATGCCGCGGTGCGCGCGTTCGGTGATGGAGCGGATCTTCTCGTCGACGAAACCCTCGTTGTTCGTCAACGTGTAGATAGCGCGGGAGAGCGCGAGCATCATGCCGGAGAGGATCTCGTTGTGGCTCGCCGTGGCGACGGCCACGTGCCACTCGACGTTCACCTGGAGGAACTCTTCCAGCGACCCGGCGGCCGCGATCGCCGCGTCCGCCGCGTCCAGGGCGGCCAGGTCCTCGTCGGTGCGGTTCAGGGCGGCCAGCCGCGCACACGAGGGCTCGACGGCCTCGCGGGTCTCGTGGATCGCCGCCAGGCGGATGTGATGGCCGCGGATCAGCAGCCCCACCGAGCGGGCGATCGACTCGCCACCGGGGCGTTGCACGAAGGCGCCACCGGCGCGGCCGGCCCGGATGCGGATCAGACCCTGGACCTCGAGGATGCGCAGCGCCTCGCGCACGGTCGTGCGGCTCATCCGGGTCTGTGTCACCAGTTCGCGTTCCGGCGGCAGGGGCGTGCCCTCGACGAACTCTCCGGACAGGATGCGTTCACGCAGCTCGTGCGCGAGCACGTCGGAGGCTTTGGGCACCTCCAGCGGCATCAGCTGGATCGCCGAGCGACCCTCGGATGTGCCGTTCGTGCGCTCAGCCATGCCGCGCTCCCCATCTTGGTCCAATGTTATGACCTAAAATATCATTGTTATCGCTGGTGGTCTGTCCACGCCTCATCGTGCCAGGCCGCCGGAAGGAGTCGTCATGCAGTGGCAACCCACCGCTGAGCAGGAGGACTTCCGGGCCGCTCTGCGCGGCTGGCTCGGGCAGCACGCCGGATCGGCAGCGGTGCGCCGGTGGGCCTCCGGGGTGGACGCCGACGACTTCCGCAGCCGGTTCGCGGCCGAGGGCTGGTTCGGCGTCGGCGCCGCCGAGGACCTCGGTGGTGAGGGCGGCGGCCCGGTGGAGCTGGCCATCATCGCCGAAGAGCTGGGTCGCGCCGCGGCACCGTCCGGGTCGTGGCTGGGGGCGGTTCTGGCGTTGCCGGCGTTGGCCGGTTCGCCGGAGACGGCCAAGGCCCAGTTTTCCGACGGAACGGTGGTGGTGCTCGGTGTCGATGCGGGACAGGTGCCGGACGCCGGTCCGATCCGGCTCCAGGGGGACCGGCTCACCGGAACCATCCGGACGGTGCTCGGCCTGACGCGCGCGAGCTGTGCGGTGGTCCCGCTCGGTGCGGGCGGCGCGCGCCTCGTCGAGCTGAGTGCCGAGGGGGTACGCGTGGAGCCGCGCCGGCTGCTGGACGCCACCCGGGACGCCGGCGATCTCGTCCTGGACGACGCGCCGAGCACCGGCCTCGAGACGTCGGTCTTCGATGCCGTACGCGACCGGGCGGCTCTGCTGACGGCCGCCGACGCGCTGGGGGCGGCCGGGCGCATGCTCGATCTGACGGTCGGGTACGCCGGGCAGCGCAAGCAGTTCGGGGTGCCGATCGGGTCGTTCCAGGCGGTCAAGCATGCGGCGGCCGAAATGCTCGTCGCGATCGAGGCGGCGCGCTCGATCGTGTACGACGCAGCGATCCGGCTGGAGCGTGCTCTGCCCGAGGCGGGCCTGCATGCCGCGGTGGCCAAGGCCCAGGTGACCGCGGCCGCCGCGCGGGTGGCCGATTCGGCGCTGACCCTGCACGGCGCGATCGGCTACACGTTCGAGCACGACCTTCAGCTGTTCTACAAGCGGGCCAAGCTGGATCGGGCGCTGTTCGGCGCCCCGGAGGCCTGGAACGAGCGGATTGCCGACGACCTCGGACTGGTACTGTAGTTTTGGTCAGTCCTTTAGTAAGTTAGAGCCAAATGAGGCGACGGGAGGGGCCGTGGACTTCGAGCTCACCGAGGATCAGTCGACGATCCGCAAGGCGGTCGCCGAATTGGCCGCCCGGTTCGACGACCAGTACTGGCTGGAGAAGGACAAGGCACACGAATTCCCGCGGGAGTTCTACGACGCCGTCGCCGGCGGCGGCTGGCTCGGCATCACGATGCCGGAGGAGTACGGCGGGCACGGGTTCGGCATCACCGAGGCCGCCCTGCTGCTCGAGGAGGTGGCGAAGTCGGGCGGCGGCATGAATGCGGCCAGCGCGATCCACCTGTCCATCTTCGGCATGCATCCGGTGATCAAGCACGGATCCGAGGAGCTCAAAGCCCGTACGCTGCCGCGCATCGTCGACGGCTCGCTGCACGTCTGCTTCGGCGTCACCGAGCCCGGCGCCGGCCTGGACACCACGAAGATCACCACCTTCGCGAAGCGGGCCGGCGACATCTACCGGGTCAACGGCCGCAAGGTGTGGATCTCCAAGGCCCAGGAGTCGGAGAAGATCCTCCTGCTGACCCGTACGACCAAGTTCGACGAGGTGCGCAAGAAGACCGACGGCATGACGCTGTTCCTCACCGACCTCGACCGCAGCCGGGTCGACATCCGGCCGATCGACAAGATGGGCCGCAACGCCGTCACCTCCAACGAGCTGTTCATCGACGACCTCGAGATCCCGGTCGAGGACCGCGTCGGCGAGGAGGGCGAAGGCTTCCGGTACATCCTGGACGGGCTGAATCCGGAGCGGATGCTCGTGGCGGCCGAGGCGCTCGGCATCGGGCGCGCGGCGCTGCGCCGAGCGGTGACGTACGCGAACGAGCGGGAGGTGTTCGGCCGCCCGATCGGGATGAACCAGGGCCTGCAGTTCCCGCTGGCCGACTCGCTGGCCCGCCTGGACGCCGCCGAGCTGGTCCTGCGGCACGCTACCTGGCTCTACGACCAGGGCAAGGCGAGCGGGCGTGAGGCGAACACGGCGAAGTACCTGTGCGCCGATGCCGGGTTCACCGCCGCCGACCGCGCGCTGCAGACCCACGGCGGCATGGGCTACGCCGAGGAATACCACGTGGCCCGGTACTTCCGGGAGGCACGGCTCCTGAAGATCGCGCCGCTGAGCCAGGAGATGGTGCTCAACTATCTGGGATCGCACGTGCTCGGTCTCCCGAGGAGCTACTGATGTTCGACCTGACCGATCGGTCCGCCCTGGTCACCGGCGCCGGCAGCGGGATCGGCGCCGCGGTCGCCCGCGCGTTCGCCGGCGCCGGCGCGGCCGTGCTGGTCACCGACGTCGACGAGGCGGCCGCGACGGCGACCGCCAAGGAGATCGCCACGTCCGGCGGCCGGGCCGAGCCGTTCGTCCTCGACGTGCGGGACCGCGCGGCGGCCGACGCCGCCGCAGCCCGGGCGGCCGGGCTGACCGGCGGCACGCTGCACATCCTGGTGAACAACGCCGGTGCCATCGCGCCGGCCATGTTCCCGGACCTGGCCGAGGAGGCGTTCCGCCGGATCGTCGAGATCCACCTCGTGGGGTCGTTCGTGGTCAGCCAGGCGGCGCTGCCGTTCCTGCCGCACGACGGCACCGGGCGCATCATCAACGTCACCTCGGCCGCCGGCCTGACCGGCACGATCGGCCAGGCCAACTACGGCGCCGCCAAGGCAGGTGTCGTCGGCCTGACCAAGTCCCTGGCCAAGGAGCTGGCCCGCCACGCGATCACGGTCAACGCGGTGGCGCCGCTGGCGGCCACCCCGATGACGGAGAACATCCGCGGCAACGAGAAGCTCGCCGCCAGGACCCTGGCCCGGATCCCGCTCGGACGCTGGGCCGAGCCGGACGAGGTGGCCGGTGCGTTCGTCTTCTTCGCCTCCGACGCGGCCTCCTACATCACCGGCCAGGTGCTGCCGGTCGACGGCGGGACGGTGATCTGAGTGGCGGCGACGTTCGGCACCACCGCCCGCGAGGTGCTGATCGCGGCGGCGGCCCGTACGCCGTTCGGCCGCTCCCACCCGGAGAAGGGCTGGTTCCGCAACACCCACCCCAACGAGCTGCTCGGTGTCGTCTACCGCGAACTGCTGGCCCGCGGCGGCATCCGGCCGGACGTGGTCGAGGACCTCGTCGTCGGGTGCACCGCGCCGTTCGGCGAGCAGTCGCGCAACATCGCCCGCAACGCCTGGCTGCAGCAGGGCTATCCGCCCGAGGTGCCCGCCGTAGTGCTCGACCGGCGCTGCGGCTCCGCCCAGACGGCGGTGGAGATGGCGGCCGCCCTGATCGGCTCCGGCACCCACGAGGTCGTGCTCGCGGGCGGCGTCGAGCACATGGGTCACGTGCCGATGAACGCACCCGCCAAGATCTCCGAGCTGTACGGGGATCCGTGGCCGGCGCCGCTGCGCGAGCTCTACGACTTCGTACCCCAGGGCGAGAGCGCCGAGCTGATCGCCGACCGGTGGGGGATCGGGCGCACCGAGATGGACGAGTTCGCGGTCCGCTCGCACGCACTGGCCACCGCGGCAATGCGGGCGGGCCGGTTCGACGACGAGATCATCGCCCTGGAGCTGGACGGCGAGCTGCGGCGCAGCGATCAGACGCTGCGGCCCGGGACCACGCTGGAGACGTTGAGCGGCCTGCGCACGGTGTTCCGCCCGGACGGCCGGATCACCGCCGGGACGTCCTCACCGATCTGTGACGGCGCGGCCGGTGTGCTGCTCACCTCCCGGGAGGCGGCCGACGAGCACGGACTGCGGCCCCGGGCCCGGATCGTCGACCAGACCACGGTCGGCGTCGACCCGGTCATCATGCTCACCGGGCCGATCCCGGCCACCCGCAAACTGTTGCAGCGCAACGGTATGACGGTCGACGACATCGACCTGTTCGAGGTGAACGAGGCGTTCAGCTCGGTCGTGCTGGCGTGGGAGCGCGAGCTCAAGCCGGACATGGACCGGGTGAACGTCAACGGTGGGGCGATCGCCCTGGGCCATCCGGTCGGCGCCAGCGGCGCCCGGCTCATCGCCACCGCGGTCGCCGAGCTGGAACGCCGGGACGCCGAGTTCGCCCTGATCACTATGTGCTGCGGCGGCGGCCTCGGCACCGGCACGCTGATCCAGCGGGTCGCCGCGTGACGGCCCCGATCCTCGACCTGCGGCCCCTGCTGCCACCGGGCGCCGGCGTCTGGTGGGGCCAGGGCGGCGCCGAGCCGCAGCCACTCGTGCACGCCCTGCTGGACCAGCTGGCCGATCTCGGGCCGCGCCGGGCGTTCTGCGGACTGAGCTGGGATCGCCGGCTCACCCGGGAGCTGCCCGAGCAACTGTCGCTGCTGTCCTACGGCGGCCTCGGCGAATTGCGCACGCTCAGCCGGGCCGGCCGGCTCGACATCCTGCCCTGCCACTATTCGGCGCTGCCCCGGATGTTCGCCGAGGGGTTCCTGCCCGCCGACGTCGGCTTCGTCCAGGTGTCGCCGCCGGACGCCGACGGCGCCTGCTCGCTCGGGATCGGGGTCGACTACGCGGCCGACGCCATCCCGCACACCCGAGTGCTCATCGCCGAGATCAACGAGCAGATGCCGGCGACGGACGGATCCGTGCGGCTGCCGCTCGAGCGGTTCGCCGCCGTCGTGCACACCGATCGGCCCCTGGCGCAGGCCCCGGAGCGCGCCCCGGACGAGGTGGAGCTCGCGATCGCCCGGCACGTCGCGTCGCTGGTCGAGGACGGCGACACGATCCAGCTGGGTGTCGGCTCGCTGCCGGCGGCCGTGCTCGACGCCCTCTCCGGCCACACCGACCTCGGCATTCACTCCGGGATGATCAGCGACGGCGTGCTGCGACTGGCCGAGAAAGGTGTCATCACCGGCGCCCGTAAGGAGGCCGACACCGGCCTGATCGTCACCGGAGCCGCACTCGGCAGCGCCGAGCTCTATGCGGGGCTGGACCGCCTGCCCGTCGAATTCCGGCCGGCCAGCAGCACCCATTCGCCGGTCACCCTGGCGCAGTTCCGGACGTTCGTCTCGATCAATTCCGCCCTCGAGGTCGACCTCTCCGGTCAGGTCGGCGCGGAGATGAGCCGCGGTGCCTACATCGGCGCTGTCGGCGGGCAGGTCGACTTCTCCCGGGCGGCCGCCCTCACCGGCGCCCGCTCGATCATCGCGATGCGTTCCACCTCGGGCGGTGACTCGACCATCAACGCCCGGATCAGCAGTGGGGTGGTGACGACGTCACGGTCCGACGTGGATGTCGTCGTGACCGAGCACGGCATCGCCCGGCTGCGCGGCCGTGACCTCCGCGAGCGTGCCCGCGCGCTCATCGCCATCGCCGCTCCCGAGCACCGCGAGGAGCTCCAGCGCCACCACCGAGAGGAGTCCCTTCGATGAGCAGGCGTCCCGCCCGTGTCCACATCCGCGAGGTCGGCCCCCGCGACGGGTTCCAGAACGAGCCCGAGCGGATCGCGACCGACGACAAGGTGCGGCTGATCAACGCCCTCGGCCGGGCCGGCTTCGACCGGATCGAGGTGGCCAGTTTCGTCCGGCCCGACGTCATCCCGCAGCTGGCCGACGGGGTCGAGGTGCTGGACCGCATCGACGTACCGGACAGCGTGCGGCTGATGGTCCTGGTGCCCAACACCCGGGGCCTGGACAACGCGCTCAAGGTGCGCCACCGCTTTCACGAGGCGGCGATCTTCGTCAGTGCCTCGGAGACCCACAACCGCAAGAACGTCAACCGCACCGTCGCCGAGACGATGGCCGACAACGACGTGATGGCGCGCCGGATCCGTTCGGAGGGCCTCGCCTGCGCCGCGGTCATCGCCACCTCGTTCGGCTGCCCGTACGAGGGGAAGGTCCCGCTGGACCGGGTGCTCGGCCTGGCCGAGCGGTTCGCCGAGGCCGGGGCCACCGAGATCGGCTTCGGTGACACCACCGGGATGGCGAACCCGGCGTACGCCGGTGAGTTCTTCGCCGCCGCCATCGAACGCCTGCCCGGGGTGGAGGTCACCGCGCACTTCCACAACACCCGCGGCGCCGGGCTGGCCAACGCCTACGCCGCGCTCGAGGCCGGGTGCAGCAGCTTCGAGTCAAGCTTCGGTGAGCTCGGCGGCTGCCCGGTCCCGGCCGGCTCGACCGGCAACATCGCCACCGAGGATCTCGTCGGCATGTTCCACGAGATGGGTGTCGAGACCGGTCTCGACCTGCCCGCGGTCATCGCCGCCGCCGCCCAGGCACAGACGGTGCTCGGCCGTACGCTCACCAGCCACTCGCTCGTGGCCGGCCCGATCAACTGGAAGGGAATTCCCGCATGAGCAACCGCGTCGCACTCGTCACCGGCGGGGCGCAGGGCATCGGTGAAGGCATCTCGCTGGCCCTGGGCGCGAACGGCTTCCGGGTCGCCATCGCCGACCTCAACTTCGACGCCGCACAGGCCACCGCCGATGCGATCGGTGCCGCCGGTGGCTCCGCCATCGCCGTACGGGCCGACATCACCGACACCGGATCGGTGCAGGCAGCGGTGAAGACGGTGGAGAGCGCACTGGGCCCGGTCGAGGTGGCGGTGAACAACGCGGGCTGGGACGACTTCATGCCGTTCCTGGACACCACCGAGGACTTCTGGGACCGGATCCTGGACATCAACTTCAAAGGCGCGCTGCGGGTCACCCGGACGGTCGTGCCGGGCATGGTCGAGCGCGGGTTCGGCCGGGTCGTCAACATCGGCTCCGACGCCGGCCGCGTCGGCTCGTCGCTGGAGGCGGTCTATTCCGGGGCCAAGGGCGGGATCATCGCCTTCACCAAGACGCTCGCCCGCGAGGTGGCGACCAGCGGCGTCACCGCGAACACCGTCTGCCCGGGACCGACCGACACCCCCGCGCTGCGCAAGTTCGCCGACGGGGCCGGGCAGGATGCCGGCAAGGTGATCCAGGGCATGACCCGGGCCGTGCCGATGCGGCGCCTCGCGCAGCCGGCCGACGTGGCCGCCGCTGTGGCGTTCTTCGCCTCCGACGCCGCCGGGTACATCACCGGCCAGACGCTGTCGGTCAGCGGCGGCCTCACGATGGCATGAGCGGGGACGACGCAGTGGTGCGCTGGGAGTTCGCCGCCGACGGGATCGCGGTGGTGACGCTCGATCGCGTACCGGCCAACGCCCTGGGGCCGCCGATCATCGACGGTGTCCACGCGGCGCTCGATGCGATCGAGGCCGCGGGCGGGGCCAAGGTGGTGGTCGTCGCGTCGGCGATCGGCGGGTTCTTCGCCGCCGGCGCCGACATCAAACACATGTCCGGCATCGACGCCGAGTCCTTCACGGCGTACGGCGACCGGCTGCGCGGTGTGCTCGACCGGCTGGCCGGCTCGGCGCGGGTGACCATCGCGGCCGTCGAAGGCCTGGCCCTCGGCGGCGGGCTGGAGCTGGCCATGGCGTGCACGCTGCGGGTCGCCGGCGCCGACGCGAGGTTCGGCCTGCCGGAGGTGCAGCTCGGGCTGATCCCCGGCGCGGGTGGCACCCAGCGGTTGCCGCGGCTCGTCGGGCGCGGCCGTGCCCTCGACATCATGCTCACCGCCCGTCAGGTTCCGGCGGACGAGGCACTGACGATGGGTCTGGTCAGCCGGCAGGTGCCGGTGGGCGAGGCGCTCCCGGAGGCGCTGTCTCTGGCCGGTCGGCTGAGCCGCATGTCGCTGCCCGCGCTGTCCGCGGTGATCCGGACGGTGGACGCGGCGTTCGACCTGCCGCTGACCGACGGCTTCGCCTACGAGGTCGCGCAGGAACAGCAACTGTTCGAGACCGGCGAAGCCAAAGAAGGCCTGCAGGCGTTTCTCGACAAACGCCGTCCGGACTTCGGGTAGGGGCAGCGATGGACACGATCGACCTGCGGCGGGTGCACGAGGGTGTCGCGGTGGCGACCCTCAATCGCCCCGACCGGCTCAATGCCATGACCAGCACGATGTTTCGCGAGCTGGAACGGATGGCGTTCCAGCTCGGCGACGACGACGCGCTGCGCGTGCTGATTCTCACCGGCGCCGGACGAGCCTTCTGCGCGGGGTACGACCTCGACGACGCGAAGGACCTGCCGTCCCTGTCGCCGATGGGGATGCTCGACCAGCAGGAGCTCGCCGTGCGGGCGCTCACCGCCGTCCGGGGGCTGCGCGTGCCCGTCATCGCGGCGGTGAACGGGCCGGCGGCCGGTGGCGGGCTGTCCTTGGCGCTGGCGGCCGACATCCGGATCGCGGCCCCGCAGGCCAGGTTCAACGCCGCCTTCGTACGCATCGGCCTGTCCGCGGGCGACCTGGGCACCTCCTGGCTGCTGACCCGGCTGGTCGGGCCGGCCGTCGCGGCCGAGTTCGCCTACACCGGCCGCCAGATGGACGCCGACGAGGCCGAACGCACCGGACTGGTGAACCGCGTGGTCCCGTCCGAGTCGTTGCTGGACGAGACGCTGGCGCTGGCCGACACCATCGCGGCGAACTCGCCCGGCGGGGTGCAGCTGTCCAAACGGGCCTTGCAGGCCAACATGGAGGTCACGTCGTTCGCCGCGGCGCTGGAGCTGGAGAACCGCGGCCAGGCGTTGCTGACCCGCGGCGAGGACATGCCGGAGGCGCTGGCCGCCTTCCGGGAGAAGCGCCCGGCCTCCTTCACCGGCCGCTGAGAGGAGTCCGACGTGCTGACCTTCGAGCCGCCGAAACTGGAGACGCTCACGATCGACGTGGGCGACGACGACATCGTGACCTTGCGCATCGACCGCCCCGACCGGGCCAACTCGATGACCGTGACGATGTTCCGCGAGTTCCTCGTCGCCGCCCTCGCCCTGCGCGACAGCGGTGCCCGGGCGATGGTGCTCACCGGTACGGGCGATCGTGCCTTCTGCGCCGGCTTCGACCTGGCCGAGATCGATGTGATCACGCGGATGGGTGTTCGCGAGTTCCTGAAGTTCCAGGAGACCGCGACCGGTGGCCTGGCCGCGATCCGGCATCTGCCGTTCCCGGTGATCGCCGCGGTGCACGGACCGGCCGCCGGGGGAGGGCTGTCACTCGCGCTGGCCTGCGACATCCGGCTGGCCGCGCCGACCGCCAAGTTCAACTGCGCCTTCGTCAAGGTCGGCCTGTCGGTGGGGGAGCTGGGCACCTCGTGGCAGCTGACCCGGCTGATCGGTAGTGGCCGCGCGGCCGAGCTGGCCTACACCGGCCGCGTTGTCGAGGCCGCGGAGGCCGAGCGGATCGGCCTGGTGAACCGGGTGGTGCCCGCGGAAGCGCTGCTCGAGGAGGCGTACGCGCTGGCCGCGGCGATCACGGCCAATTCACCGGCCGGTGTGCGGATGTCCAAGCGGGCGCTGCAACGCAACCAGGAGGTCGCGTCGTACGCGGCGGCGCTGGAGCTGGAGAACCGTGGCCAGGCCTTGCTGACCCGCGGCGATGACATGCCCGAAGCGCTGAATGCCTACCGCGAACGCCGGACGCCCCGGTTCACCGGCCGATGACAGCCTGGGACTTCTCGGCGGGCGAACGCGAAGCTCTCGGCGAGTTCCTGCGCGCCCACGACGTCTGCGACGGGGCGCGGCAGCTTCGTCCGATCGGGGACGGCCACTCGAACCTCACCTTCCTGGTGTCGGACGGCACACGCAGCGCCGTCGTGCGGCGTCCGCCGCCACCGCCGGTGCCGCCTGGCGCGCACGACGTCCTGCGCGAGGCCCGGTTGCTGTCCGCATTGGCCGGCACCGCCGTGCCGGTGCCCGGTGTGCTGGCTGTCGGTGCCGCCGGCGAGGTGATCGACGTGCCGTTCTATGTCATGACCTACGCGCCCGGCCCGGTGGTCACCACTCGGACGCCCTCGCCGCTGGACACGCCCGCCGAGCGCCGCCGGATAGCGGAGTCCCTGGTGGACACGCTCGCGGCAGTCCACACGGTGCAGGGTCTGGACGGACGTCCCGAAGGCTTCAACGCGCGTCACCTGAAACGGATGGCGGCGCTGGCCAGCACGCGGGCCCTCGACCCGGTGCACGAATGGCTCGCGGCCCGGGTGCCTGCGGAGTCCGGCGCCGCCCTGGTGCACAACGACTTCCGGCTCGGCAATGTCGTTCTGGCACCGGACGCACCGGGCCGGGTAGCGGCGGTGCTCGACTGGGAGCTGGCCACCATGGGTGATCCGCTGTGGGACGTGGGCTACTTCCTCGCCTCCTGCCCGCAGCCCGGCGAGCCGCTCACGCCGACCGCAGCGTTCGGCCGCGCGATGCTGGAGGACGGGTACCCGAGCCGGGACGAACTGGCCGCGCGCTACGCCGCCGTCTCCGGCCGGGACCTGACGGGTCTGCGCTGGTACACGGTCGCCGCCCTCTGGAAACTGGCCGTCCTGTACGAGTACAGCCGGCGCCGCGGACATGATCCCTATTATGCCGACCCGGCCCACGTCCCGGCCTTCCTGGCCGCCGCCACCCGGGAGATCGGCCGTCAGACCGAGCGCTGAGCCTTGCTCGCGGCGCTCGCGGCCTTGCTCGCCTCCCGCGCGGCCGCCCAGTCCCGCGCGGTCATCGACGTCAGACCGGCGAAGGTGCCGGGACCGGCCAGCATCTGGCCGCCGTCCATCGCGATGGTCTGGCCGGTGAGGTAGTCGCAGGCGTCCGAGAGCAGGAACATGGTCAGGTTCGCCAGTTCCTCGATCGTGCCGGCCCGGCCGGCCGGGATCGCGTCCACCTGGGTCGCGCCGACCGAGCTCTTGTCCGTCGGGTTGAGCATCTCCCAGGCGTAATCGGTCGGGATCGGACCGGGAGCGAGCGCGTTGAGCCGGATGCCGTACCGGGCCCACTCCACCGCCAGCGACATCGTCATGGCGTGCACGGCCGCTTTGGCCATCGCCGACGGGACGACGAACGCCGACCCCGTCCACACCCAGGTGGTCAGCGTGGACACCACCGAACCGGGCAACCCGCCGGCGATCCAGCGCCGTCCGACGGCGTGCGTGGTGTGGAAGCTGCCCTTCATGACGGTCGACGTGACGGCTTCGAACGCCCGGGTGCTCAGCGACTCGGTCGGGGCGATGAAGTTCGCCGCCGCGTTGTTGATCAGACCGGTGAGAGGGCCGTGTTCCGTCCAGATCGCGTCCACCGCGGCGTCCACCGCATCGGCGTCACGCACGTCCACCGCCTGGACATGAACCTTGCCCGCAATGGCGGCCGCGGCTTCCTCGAGCACCGCCAGCCGCCGCCCCCACAGGTGCACCTCGGCGCCGTGCGCGACCAGATGCCCGGCGACGCCGCGGCCCAGCCCGGTGCCACCGCCGGTGATGAGGATCCGCTTCCCGGCGAGCGCCGCAGGCGCATAGAGGCCGGTCACAGTCCCAGGCTCCGGCTGATGATCTCCCGCTGGATCTCGTTGGTGCCGCCGTAGATGGGCGGCGCGAGTGCGCGGCGCACCTGGCCCTCCATGCCGTACTCGGAGGCGTAGCCGTAACCACCCATGAGCTGCATCGCCTCCAGTGTCGCGAGCTTGGCGACCTCGGTGCACTTGAGCTTGGCCATCGAGCCCTCCCGGTTGAGTTGTGCCTCCTCGCCGGCATCGATGCGGTCGGCCACGTCGTACACGAAGGCGCGGCAGTACGCGATCTCGGTCGCCAGGTCGGCGAGCCGGTGCCGGACGGCCTGGAAACTCGACACCGGCCGGCCGAACTGCTCGCGCTGGGTGGTGAAGGCGATGACGTCGTCGAGCGCCCGCTGCGCCGCGCCCAGGCTGGTGGCCGCGATGATCAGCCGCTCGACTGCCAACCCGCGCATGAGCTGCAGCCACCCCTCACCGGCCACGCCGACCACGGCGTCGTCCGGCACCCGTACGTCGGTGAAGTACAGGTCGTTGACAGCGTGCTCCATGGTCGCGATCGGCCGGATCTCGAGCCCGGCCGCGTTCAGCGGGACCATGAGCAACGTCAGACCCTTGTGCTTGCCGAGTGCAGAGTCGTTGCGGGTGAGCACGAGCACGTGGTCGGCCAGGTGCCCGGCCGTGTTCCAGGTCTTCTGACCGTTGAGGACCCAGCCGTCGTCATCGTGCACCGCACGCATTCGTACGCCGCCGAGATCGGACCCGGCGCCGGGCTCGGACAAGGCGATCGCCTCCAGCCGCCCCGACACCAGCGTCTCGACGACCGTGCGTTTCTGCTCCTCGGACCCGAACCTCAGGTAGGTCTGCGCCGCCGTGAGGCCGGTGCCGTAGGCGTGGATCGGCAGCAGGCCGCGCGCGGTCTCCTCGAGGAAGATGCACTCATCGACGAAACCGGCACCCGCACCGCCGTACGCCTCGGGGAAGGAAAGTCCGAGCCAGCCGAGCGCGGCGAGCTTCTTGAGCAGATCGAGGCTGTCCGACAACCGGCCGCCATCGGTCAGCGCTTCCCGCTGCGCGTAGCTGCCGCACTCGCGGCGGCAGAATTCGCGGACGGCTTCTGCGAACTGCTGCCGTTCCGGAGTGAAGCGCACGTCAGTTGCCCCGGTACGGTGAGAAGTCGGGCGCTCGTTTCTCGTTGAAAGCCGTGATGCCCTCGCGGGCCTCGTCGCTCTCGCCGAACATCTTGAGGCTCGAGTAGGCCATCTGCCCGATCGCCACGAACTGCTCGCTGTCGGCGTTCATCGACTGCTTGAGCACCTTGAGCGCAGTGGGGGAGAGCTGCAGGATCTCGTCGGCCCACCGACGGACCTCGGCGTGCAGCTCCGCCGGGGGCACCACCTTGTTGACCAGGCCCCAGGACTCGGCCTTGGCCGCGTCGTAGCGCCGGCACAGGAACCACACCTCGCGGGCCCGCTTCTCGCCGATGACCCGGGCCAGGTAACCGGTGCCGAGCCCGGCGTCGAAGGAGCCGACCCGCGGGCCGTTCTGGCCGAAGATCGCCGTGTCCGAGGCGATCGTGAGGTCGCACAGCAGGTGCAGCACGTGGCCGCCGCCGATGGCGAAGCCGTTGACCGCGGCGATGACCGGTTTGGGCACGTCGCGGATGACCCGGTGCAGCGCCTCGACCTCGAACAGGCCGCTGTCCGAGGGACCGTAGTCGCCGGTCTCCATGCGCTGCTTCTGGTCGCCGCCGGTGCAGAACGCCTTCTCACCCGCGCCGGTCAGGCAGATGACGCCGACCTCGTTGCTTGCCCAGGCACGCTTGAACGCCTTGATCAGTTCGTCGACCGTACGGGCGCGGAATGCGTTGTACCGGTCCGGCCGATTGATCGTGATCCAGGCCAGCCCGTTGTCGACCTTGTACGTGACGTCGGTGAAGTCGTCCATGGCGTCGCTGCCGTCCTCTCGTCCGCTGGGTCAGACGCTAAGCCGCTGCCCCGATTGAAGTCAACCATTACAAAGGTCGTACCGAAGAGCTGTCGATGGATGCCCGGTAGGTGTACGACCGGCTGCGGGTGTGGGCGAACTCGAGGATGCCAGTGCCGGCGGTGCCGTCCCAGTCGAAGGCGGTCAGCCGGTCGGTCAGAGGCGAGTCGAGCGCGGCCGGGGTGACCGAACCGTCGAGTGGGTAGACGTCGTGCTCCAGGTGGTCCGGGCCGGCCGGACGCCCGTGTCGGCCCCCGTAACCGCCGCCCGCCATGAACCCGCCGCCGGCGCTGCAGTCGGCCCGGATGCGGTACCGGTCGCCACCGGCGGTGGTCACGATCCAACGGCCGCCACGCAGATCGAGTCCGGCGTCGAACTCGAGGTCGTGCCCGACGTCGGTGATCGGGTCGAGGGTCCCGTCCTCATGCATGACGGCGCCCTCGAGCAGCAGCCGCTGGTGGGCACGGTCCTCGACGAGCAGGAATCCCATCGATCGATCCGGGAACTGGGCCTGGAACCAGATGTGCAGGCCCTGGCCGCCAGTCATGGTGCGCACGCCACGGGAGCGGTCGCGCTGCCCGAACCAGCCGCCGGCGTCATGGCGTTCGCCGTCGAGGCGGACCGTGCCCTCGTAGCGGCCGGACTGGAAGAGGTGATCGAAGGACGACGGGGGGACGATCACGTCGCCGAACCAGGCGGGCGTACGCGCGTGCCAGTGGACGTCGAGTTCCAGGCCGGTCGGGTTGGGGGCCAGGGTGAGGTGCCAGCGCCGCATCGGCTGCTCCACCCGGAACCGGAACGGGCCCGCCCCGAGTCCGTCGGTGCGGCTGAGTTCGGTGGAGAACCGCAGGTTGCGCTGCTCGTGGCCGGTGACCACGATCACGAACCCGTCGATGGTGTCGGCCGGTGGGTACACGCCCAGGCCGAGCAGGATGGACAGGCCGGTGCCCGTCGGCGGATGCAGGTTGAACACGAACCGGTCGAAGAACCGGCCAGGCAGGCCGGGGGTTGCCGGGCCGACGAGTTCATCGCGGAACGCCGTCATCGCACCTCCCTCAAGCTTTGGTCATACCATATACTCTTGCGCATGGTTCAGGTCGGAGTGTCGGTCCACGAGAGCGTGCTGGAGCCGGATGTGTCAGCCCGGCGGGCACTGCTCGATCGCGTTGCCGCTGCCGGTCTCGACCACGTCACCGTGGGCGATCACGTGAGCTTCCACGGCGGCGCCGGCTTCGACGGACTGGTGGCTGCGACCGCGGCGCTGTCCGCGCACGACCGGCTCCCCGTGCTGGTCGGGGTCTATCAGCTGGCCCTGCGCCATCCCATGGTGGTGGCCCGGCAGGTCGCGTCGATCGCCCAACTGGCGCCGGGCCGGCTCGTGCTCGGCGTCGGCGCCGGCGGCGAGGACCGCGCGGAGGTGACCAACTGCGGCGTCGATCCAGCCTCGCGCGGGCGCCGGCTGGACGAGTCCCTGGCTCTGCTCCGCCGGCTGGCGAGCGGGGAGGCGGTGGACCACAAGGGCGAGTTCTTCACCCTCGATCGGGCGGCCGTGCTGCCCGCACCCGATCCGGCGGTGCCCCTGGTGGTCGGCGGCGGCAGTGTTGCCGCCATCCGGCGCGCGGCCGAGCTGGGTGACGGCTGGCTCGCCATGTTCTGCTCCGCGCGCCGCTTCGCCCGCAACCGCGCGGAAGTCCTCGAGCGACGGGCCGAGGCCGGCCGGGACGGGCCCGGATGGTTCGGCCTGAGCGTCTGGTGCGGCCTGGACGAGGACGGTACGACCGCGCGCACCGTGCTGGGCGAGCGGATGCAAGCCCTGTACCGGTTGCCGCCGGAGAAGTTCGTGAACGTGACGGCGGCCGGCACGCCGGAGCAGGTCGCCGAGTGGCTCATGCCCTACGCCGAGGCGGGCGCCGGATCGATCTCGATCGTGCCCGCCGCCCGGTCCGAGGAACACGGCATCGAACTCGCCGGCGAGGTACGCCGGCTCCTGGAGGGTTGATCGACCATGGCACTGCACGTCCCGGTCCATCCTGTCCGGTTCGTCACCGCGGCCAGCCTGTTCGACGGGCACGACGCGGCGATCAACGTGATGCGGCGTCTCCTGCAGGCGCAGGGCGCCGAGGTGATCCACCTCGGGCACGACCGCAGCGTCGACACGATCGTGCGGGCCGCGGTCGAGGAGGACGTGCAGGGCGTGGCGGTCTCGTCCTACCAGGGCGGCCACGTCGAGTACTTCACGTACCTGGTGGACCGGCTGGCCGAGGCCGGCGCGGGTGATGTGCGGGTGTTCGGCGGGGGCGGCGGCGTCATCGTGCCGGAGGAGATCGCGCTGCTGGCCGAGCGGGGAGTCACGATCTTCTCGCCCCAGGACGGCCAGCGCCTCGGTCTGCCCGGCATGATCAACCAGCTGATCCAGGTCTGCGACGTCGACCTGGCCGCGCGGCCGGTCGAGGTCGACGCCGTCCGGGCCGGTGACCCGGGCGCGCTGGCCCGGGCGATCACCGTGCTCGAGGCGGGCCGGTCACCGGAGCTCGCCGCCCGGCTCCGGCGGTCCGGCCGGACCGTGCCGGTGCTCGGCATCACCGGAACGGGTGGGTCGGGCAAGTCCTCGCTGACCGACGAGCTGCTGCGGCGGCTCCGGCTGGACCAGGAGGACAAGCTGCGTGTCGCCGTCCTGGCGATCGATCCGACCCGGCGCCGCGGCGGGGGCGCGCTGCTCGGCGACCGGATCCGGATGAACGCGCTGGAGGACGGGCGTACGTTCTTCCGCTCCCTGGCCACCCGCACTGCCGGCGCCCAGCTGCCCGAGCACCTCGACGACATCCTGGCCGCCGTCAAGGCGGCCGGGTTCGACCTGGTCATCGTCGAAACGCCCGGCATCGGCCAGGGTGATGCCGGCATCGTTCCCTTCTCCGACGTGGCGCTGTACGTGATGACGCCGGAGTTCGGTGCCGCCTCCCAGCTCGAGAAGATCGACATGCTCGACTTCGCCGACGTCGTGGCGATCAACAAGTACGAGCGGCGCGGCGCTGAGGACGCCCGCCGCGACGTCGCCCGCCAGCTCGTCCGCAACCGGGAGGCGTTCGGGCAGCCGTGGGAGCAGATGCCGGTCTTCGGCACCAGCGCGGCGCGCTTCAACGACGACGGGGTGACGGCGCTCTATCAGCACCTGCGGGAGCTCCTCGGCCTCGAGGCCGGCACGCTCGCGACCGTCGATGTGCGCGCCTCGTCCGGTCTGACCAGCGTCGTACCGCCGTCGCGGTCGCGATATCTGTCCGACATCGCCGACACGATCCGCGGCTACCACCGCACGACCGATCGACAGGCCGAGGTGGTCCGCCGCCGGCAAGCCCTTCGACTGACGGCCGAACTGCTCGGCGACGACGCAACCGCTGATCGCGTACGGGATCTGGAGGTCATAGCCGACGGCGAGCTCGCGCCGGACATCCGTGATCTGCTCGACCGGTGGCCCGCCCGGGTCGCGGACTACGCCGGCGACGAGTACGTGTACAGGGTCCGCGACCGCGAGTTCCGGACGCCGCTGACCCGCGAGACGCTGTCCGGCTCGAAGGTCCGCCGGGTCGCGCTCCCCCGCACCCGCGACGACGCCGAACTGGTGAGCTTCCTGCGCCGGGAGAACCTGCCCGGCTTCTTCCCGTTCACCGCCGGGGTGTTCCCGTTCAAGCGCGAGGGGGAGGCGCCGGCGCGCATGTTCGCCGGTGAAGGCGACCCGTTCCGCACCAACCGCCGCTTCCACCTGCTGTCCGAGGGCCAGCCCGCCACCCGGCTGTCGACGGCGTTCGACTCGGTCACCCTCTACGGCCGGGACCCGGACCGTCGCCCCGACATCTACGGCAAGGTCGGCACCTCGGGCGTCTCGATCGCCACCCTCGACGACATGAAGGTCCTCTACGGAGGGTTCGACCTCTGCTCGCCGACGACATCGGTGTCGATGACGATCAACGGGCCGGCACCGGCGATCCTGGCCATGTTCCTCAACACCGCCATCGACCAGCAGATCGAGGCGTGCCCGGACGAGCCGCGCGAGGAGGTCGTCGCGCGCACGCTGGCCACGGTGCGCGGCACCGTGCAGGCCGACATTCTCAAGGAGGACCAGGGCCAGAACACCTGCATCTTCTCCACCGAATTCGCGCTGCGCTGCATGGGCGACATCCAGCAGTTCTTCATCGACCACCAGGTCCGCAACTTCTACTCGGTATCGATCAGCGGGTACCACATCGCCGAGGCGGGTGCCAACCCGTTGAGCCAACTGGCCTTCACCCTCGCCAACGGCTTCACCTTCGTGGAGTCGTACCTGGCCCGCGGCATGGCCGTCGACGACTTCGCGCCCAACCTGTCATTCTTCTTCTCCAACGGCATGGACGCGGAGTACTCCGTGATCGGGCGGGTGGCGCGGCGGATCTGGGCCGTGGCCATGCGGGAGCGGTACGGCGCGGGCGAACGCTCGCAGAAGCTCAAATACCACGTCCAGACGTCCGGCCGGTCGCTGCACGCGCAAGAGATGGACTTCAACGACATCCGGACCACCCTGCAAGCACTGTGCGCCATCTACGACAACGCCAACAGCCTGCACACCAACGCGTACGACGAAGCGGTCACCACGCCGAGCGAGCACTCGGTGCGCCGCGCCCTCGCCATTCAGATGATCATCGACAAGGAGTGGGGGCTGGCCGGCAACGAGAACCCGCTGCAGGGCTCCTTCATCGTCGACGATCTCACCGATCTGGTCGAGGAGGCGGTGCTGGCCGAGTTCGACCGGATCGCCGAGCGCGGCGGCGTGCTGGGCGCCATGGAGACCGGTTACCAGCGCGGACGCATCCAGGACGAGTCGATGCTGTACGAGCACCGCAAGCACGACGGCAGCCTGCCGCTGGTGGGCGTCAACACCTTCCTCGACCCGCACCGCGACGACGCCCCGCCACCGGCCGTAGCCCTGGCCCGGGCGACCGAGGAGGAGAAACAGTCGCAACTGGCCCGCCTGGCCGACTTCCACACCCGTCACGCCGGCGAGGCGGGCGCCGCTCTCACGCGGCTCCAGGAGGTGGCGATGAGCGGCGGCAACGTGTTCGCCGAACTGATGAACGCTGTGCGCCACTGCTCACTGGGACAGATCTCCGAGGCGTTCTTCGTGGTCGGCGGTCAGTACCGGCGCAGCGTGTGATCGACGATCTCGGCCATCGGCTGGCCTTCGAGGCGCCGCCACAGCGCGTCGTCTCGCTCGTCCCGTCCCTCACCGAGGCGCTGGCGGTGACAGTGCCGGAGAGACTGGTCGGCGCGACGGAATGGTGCACCCATCCGCCGGACCTGGACCTGCCGCGGGTCCGCGGGACGAAGAACCCGGACCGGCGCGCGATCCAGGCACTGGCCCCGGATCTGGTCGTGGCCAACCAGGAGGAGAACCGCCACCTGGACGTGGAACGCCTGCGCGCCGCGGGCGTGCCGGTGTGGGTGACGGTCATCGAATCCGTGGACGAGGCACTGCGATCGATGCGACGCTTGTTCACCGAGGTGCTGGCGGTCGGCGAGCCGCAGTGGCTGCGCACCGCCTCGGCTGAGTGGGCCCGGCCCGCGCCCCATCCGCCGGTCGATGTCGTGGTGCCGATCTGGCGTGACCCGTGGATGGTGGTGGGCCCTCGGACGTTCACCGGCGACCTGCTGTCCCGCCTCGGCCTGCGCAACGTCTTCGACACCGGCACCGCCCGCTATCCCGCGAAGGAACTGGGGGAAATGCTCGCGGCTGGTGCGGATCTGGTGCTGCTGCCCGACGAGCCTTATGTCTTCACCGCCGACGACGGCCCGGAAGCCTTTCCGGGTCTGCGGACCGTGCTCGTTCCCGGCCGTCAACTCACCTGGTACGGCCCGTCCCTGGCGACCGCGCGCGCCGAGCTGCTCACGCTGATCACCGCCTGACGCCACGGTCAGTGGGTGAGGATGGTCCGGACGACCTTCCCCGATCGCTGCGCCTCGACCACGTCGTTGATGCCACGGAGATCTGTCGTGCCGTCGATCAGCCGTTCCACCGGCAGTCGTCCGGTCCGCCACAGCGCGGTGAGCCAGGGCAGGTCCCGCCGCATGCTGATGCCGCCGTGGAAGCTCCCGGTCAGCCGCTTGTCGTCGTGGAACACCTGATACGCGGACAGCTCGATCGTCTGGTCGGGTCTTCCGGCGCCCACCACCGTGACCGTGCCGCCGCGCCGGGCCGCCCGCCAGGCGGCCTGCACGGTCGCCGGTTGGCCGACGGCGTCGATGACCACATCGACATCCCGCAACCCGTCCAGGTCGTCGGCCGGCAGCGACGACGTGGCGCCGAGCTGCCGGGCGAAGGCGCGCCGGGCGTCCATCGGGTCGATGGCGATGATTTCGGCCGCACCGGCCACGATGGCCCCCAGGACGGCGTTGAGCCCGACCGCACCGCAGCCGATCACCGCGACGGAGTCGCCCGGTTGCACACCGGCGCTGCGGATCGCCGCGCCGACGCCGGTCGGGACCGCGCACCCCAGCATGGCAGCCACCTCGAACGGGACATCGTCGTCGAGCGGGACGACCGCCCGCGCCGGGACCACGGTCTGCGCGGCGAACGTCGCCGTCGCCATGCCTTGGTAGATCGGGACGCCGTCGGCCGACAAAATGGACGCCGAGCGGCCGGAGTCGCCGGCGCGCGCGTCGGCCGTGCTCTTGCGGTTCGCGCAGAGGTATTCCTGGCCGCGCAGGCAGGGACGGCATCGACCGCACGGCGCCACCCAGAGAATGAGGACCCGGTCGCCGGGCGAAACCTCGGTCACCCCGTCGCCGACCATGTCCACCACGCCGGCGCCCTCGTGCCCGGCCACCATCGGGGTCGGCGCGCCGAAGACCGTTGCCAGGCTCAGATCGGAGGCGCACAGGCCGGTCGCCCGCAACGACACCCGCACCTGTCCCGGACCGGGGTCGGCCAGATCGACCTCCCGGACGTCGAACTCCTCGCCCGGTTGCCACAGGACGGCTGCTCGCATGACGACTCCTGTCAGGACGGGTGGTGCACCGAGGTGTACTGCAGGTACTGCGACAGGCCCTCCGGGCCGAACTCGGTGCCCAGGCCGCTGTTCTTGTGCCCGCCGAAGGGTGCGGCGGCGTTCGAGCCGTACTGGTTGATCCCGATGTTGCCGGTCTCGAGCCGATCGGCCACGGCGCAGGCGCGTTCGACGTCCCGGCCGAACACCGCCGCCGCCAGCCCGTACTCGGAGTCGTTGGCCAGCCGGATCCCCTCGTCCAGGTCCCGGTAGGTCTGGACCACCAGGACGGGTCCGAAGATCTCCTCCCGGGCGATGCGCATGTCCGGGGTGACGTCGGTGAACACGGTCGGCTCGACGAAGAAGCCCCGTCCGACGTCCGGAACACCCCCGCCGACCACCACCCGGGCCCCGGCCCGCTTGCCGTCCTCGACGTAGCCGAGGACCCGCTGCCGTTGACGTTCCGAGACCAGCGGGCCGAAGAAGGTCGCCGGATCCATCGGGTCGCCGAGCGGTGCCGATGAGACGACATCGGCCACCCGTGCCACGATCTCGGCCTCGCGGTCCGCCGGTACCAGCAGGCGCGTACAGGCCTTGCAGGTCTGCCCGGTGTTGCGCATGGCCACTTTCAGGATGTGCGCGGCGAGCACGTCGAGGTCAGCGTCGTCCAGGACGATCGCCGGCGACTTGCCGCCGAGTTCCAGGGTCACCGGCCGCAGCATTCGACCGCAGACCTCGCCGACGTGCCGGCCGACCGCGGTCGAACCGGTGAAGGAGACCTTGTCCACGCCAGGATGCTGGAGCAGCGCCTCGCCGGCCTCGACACCGCCGGTCACCATGTTGAGCACGCCGGGCGGCAGGCCGGCCCGCGCGCCGGCGTCGACGAGCATGCGCGCCGCCATCGGTGTCTCCGCAGCGGGTTTCAGCACCACCGTGCACCCGCTCAGCAGTGCCGGGGCGAGTTTGATGATGATCAGGCTGGTCGGGTAGTTCCAGGGTGTGATCAGGCCGGCCACGCCGAGCGGTCGGCGCTGCACCTCGCTGTACCCGGGTGCCATCGGATTCGGCCGGACATCCGGCCGCTCAAGATCCGCGGCCAGTTCGGCGACCAGCCGCAGGAAAGCCGCGGCATACCCCGGCGCGTGGGAGCTCTCGGCGATCGGGGTGCCGTTCTCGGTGGTGATCGTGACCGCCATGTCGCGGGCCACCGCTTCGATCTGGTCGGCGAACCGCAGCAGGTACTCGGATCGGGCGCGCGGGCCCAGCGCCGCCCACGGACTCAGGGCGATGCGCGCGGCCGCAACCGCGCGCTCGACATCGGCCGGGTCACCGTCCGGGACGGAAGCCCACTCCTGCTCGGTGAAGGGGTTCAGCACGGCGATCCGCTTACGGCTGTGCGAAGTGACCCATGAGCCGGCAATGAACTGGTCCTCGATCACTCAGAACCTCCCTTGACGGCCGTGTGACCAGTGCCACAGTATGTGTCCAATGGTACGTCCATTTATTTGGTCCGACAATGAACAGAGGTCAGCCACATGAGTACGACGACCGGCACGCTGATCGGAACGGGTATCAAGGCGTTCGCCTCCGACAAGGTGGCTGAAGGCACCATCCGGTTCCTGGACTCGCCCGATGAGGTGCTCGACTTCATCGAGGGCCCGGACGTCGAGACCACGGTGGTGATCTCCCGAGGGGGAACGACGACCTTCATGTCGCCGGCCCTGATGGCCGGTGTCGCCGGGCTGATCACCCTGCAGGGCGCACCCGAGAGCCACCTGGGAATCCTGTCCCGCGAGTTCGGCATCGCCTGCGTGATGTCGACCCAGTTCTCCGACGGCATCCAGACCTCCCGGGGCGAGACCATCCCGGCCGACGGCACCCGCGTACGCCTCGACATCTCCGGGGATGCAGGGCTGGTCTACGTCCTGGAGAGCTGAGTCATGGCCGACGTCATCGATGTCCAGGCCTGGCTGCAGGCGTTCCTGGGCGAGGTCCCGCAGGGCACCGAGGGTGACCGCCGGATGCGCGCACGCGTGGCGGTGCCGTTCATGGACACCACCGACAGCGACGTGCGCCGGGACGAGCTGACCCCGGACGAGATCAACAGCTGGCTGGACTACGGCGCCTGGAACCTCTGGGACTTCATCCTGGGCCGTGCCTCGGAAGGGGAGTCCGGGCTCATCCCACGCCAGGAGTACGAGACGATCTCCTTCGTCCAGCAGTGGAACAACTATCCCCGGTTCATCCGGATGCTCACCGACGAGATCGGCGTGGACGGCCTCCTGGATCTGGCCAAGACCTCCAGCCGGGAGATCGGCACCAAGATCAATGTCACCCGGAACTGGGCGGCCTCGGTCTGCCCGATTCTCGGCCGGGGTATCGGCATCGAGCTCGGTCAGGACACGGCCGACTCGCGGGGTGCGGACCTGCAGGCCCTGATCCAGTTCGGCCGGCGGCTGCAGCACGGAACCTGGGGCGGTGGCAGCGGGTTCGTCTCCGGGCGCGGTTTTCAGGTGCCGACCCTGGCGAGCGACGTGCTGGCCTCGCTGGTGTCGCAGGTCTCCGAGTTCGACGACCCCGAGGTCCTCGACGCCTTCCGCAAGTTCAACGCCCGCACCGAGTTGTTCGGGTTCATGCTGCACTACGACTGCCGGGCCGGGATGGCCGACACCGGCCCGTACCCCCTCCCGGACGGTCGTTTCGCCATCGTCCGCGACCACTTCCTGAACGAGACCGCATACCCGTGGGCCGGCGTGGCCGAAGGGCTGCCCTACGCCGTCACGCAGGTCATGGTCTTCCCGGCCGACAAGGTCAGCGTGACCGTCAACGAGATCCAGACGACCTTCTCGAAGCCGAGCAACTACCTGGACTTCCTCCAGGCCGGCGTGGTCTTCGCCCGGGACCGGATCGACACCCCGATGAGTGAGATCCGGGTGCTCGACCAGGCCGAGCAGGCGGAGATCTCGCGGCGTTGCCAGACCGGGACCCTACAGATGTACCGGACCCTGGCCCGCAAGTCGCGCGACGAGAAGATCCGCGACGGCGTGATGGTCTACACCCGCGAGTTCCTCATGCCGCACGCGAAGCGCGTCGGCCTGTGGGACAAGTTCGTCGCCGAGGGTTTCGACACCATGCAGCCCCATGCCGAGCAGGCGTGGCCGACCCTGGTCGGCGAACGCGCCGCCGAGATCCTCACGCCGGTGCTGCTGTTCGGCAAAGGCTTCCCGCACGTCTCAGGAGAGGCGGCCGCGTGACTGTCACCGACTCGGCGCCCGATGTCGACCTCATGGATCTGCAGCCGTTCATCGACGGCCGCGAACACGAGCTCTTCTCCCGGCTGCGGGCGGCGGGACCGCTGCACTGGAACGACGAACCCGCCGGTCCGGGCTTCTGGTCGGCCACCCGCTACGCCGACGTGATCGACGTCGTGAACGACCCGGCGACGTTCATCAACGGCGAGGGCACCCAGATCCTCAGCCGGCGGGTCGAGGGTCACACACCGACGGTCCACAACATGGATCCGCCGCGGCACACCCAGATGCGCAAGATCGCGACGCCGCATCTGCGAGCGGTGAAGATCCAGCACTGGCAGGCCGTCATCGAGGCCACCGTGGACCAGATCCTCGACGATCTCGACGGCCAGGACGAGACCGAACTGGTGCACAGCGCCTCGGCCCTGCTGCCGATCCGGGCTCTCGGGCAGGTGCTGGGTCTTCCGCTGGAGGACTGCGGATTGCTGCTGGACTGGACGAACCGCGTCGTCTCCGACGACCCGGAGTACATGCGGGGCCCGGACGAGAAGGAGAAGGCGCGCAACGAGCTGTTCTCCTACTTCAAGGACCTGACCGAGGACCGGCGCGCCCACCCACGCGAGGACATCGTCTCCAAACTGGTGCACGCCCGGATCGACGGCGAACCGCTGAGCTGGGAGGACCTGGCCGCGTACTACTTCGTCCTGGTCGGCGCCGGGAACGAGACGACCCGCAACCTGATCACCGGCTCGGTCATCGCCTTCGACCGGTTCCCGGGTGAATGGGACCGGCTGGTCGCCGACCCGGGCCTGGTCCGGCCGGCGATCGAGGAGATGCTGCGGTACATCACGCCGATCCGGGCGATGCGGCGGACCGCGACCCGGGACGTCGAGTTCGGCGGGGTCCGGATCGCCCGGGGGGACAAGGTCGTCTGCTGGTTCCAGTCGGCCAACCGCGACGCCTCGGTCTTCGACGACCCGGACACCGTGTGTATCGACCGCTCACCCAACGACCACGTCGGTTTCGGATGGGGCATCCACGCCTGCATGGGCTCGCATCTGGCCCGGGCCGAAGTGGCCACCTTCTACCGCAAGGTGCTCGAGCGCGGCCTGCGGTTCCGGCCGATCGGCGAGCCGGACCGCTTGCACACCAACCAGTTCCACGCCTTCAAACGGCTGAGGGTGGCGATCGAACGATGACCGCCGAGATCCGAGAGGCAACCACGATGAAGATCGTCGTCGACTGGGATCTGTGCGCCAGTCACGGCCAGTGTGAGTTCGCGGCACCGGATGTCTTCCAGATCAACGACGACGGTGACCTCGATCTGTTGGAGGAGACGCCGGACGAGAGCCTGCGGGCCGACGTCGAGCAGGCCGTCCGGCGATGCCCCACGCGGGCTCTCAAACTCGAATAGCGGCAGGGAGACCAGTGATGACCGACCCCGAAGACTTCATGCGGTACGTCCGCAAGTTCATGGCCGAGGTGCCCGGCGGCGTGGAAGGTGACGCCGAGATGCGCCGCCGGGAGCCGCACCCGTTCGTCGACACCACCGCGGCGGACATCCGGCCCGACGATCTGACCGACGCGCAGATCCACAGCTGGTTCGACTACATGGCCTGGAATCTCTGGGAACTGATCGCCTCGCGGTCCACCGAGGGCGAGTCCGGGCTCATTCCCCGCCAGGAGTACGAGACGCTGTCCTTCGTGCAGCAGTGGGACATCTACCCGGAGGCCATGCGGCAGATCACCGCGGCGGTCGGCGTCGACGGACTGGTCGACCTGGGCCGCGTGTCCAAACGGGAGATCGGCACCAAGGTCAACCACTTGCGCAACTACGCCAGCGCCCTGATGGCCATGCTGGGCCGTGGAGTCTCGGTCACCCTCGAGCTCGAGGACCCGCAGAGCCGCCGCGGTGACGTCGAGACGGCGATCCAGTTCGCGCGGCGGTTGTGGCACGGCACGTGGGGCGATGGGCCTGGCCTGTCGTCCGGCCGGGGTTTCCAGCTCCCGCACCTTGACCGCGACGTGCTGGACGAGCTTCTCACCGGCACGAAGAACCTGGACGACGACTTCCGGGCCACGTTCCGCCGGTTCAACGCCACCACCGAACTGTTCGGCTTCATGCTGCACTACGACAACCGCCTGGGCATGGGCGACACCGGGCCGTACGAACTGCCCGACGGAACCTTCGCGCTCGTGCGCGACCACTTCCTGAACGAGCGCAACTACCCGTGGGCCATCGGGGTCACCGACGAGATGCCCTACGCGGTGACCGAGGTGATGGTCTTCGACGACCCGAGCATCAAGGTGAAGATCAACGACATCGGTACGACGTTCACGACGCCGTCGACCTACCTGGACTCCCTGTCCCGGGTGGCCGTGTACGCCCGCGACACCCCGGACACGCCGATGTCGCAGCTCCGGCTGCTCGAGGCCGACGAGATGCGCCGGATCTCGAAGCACTGCGAAGTCGGGACCATCAAGCTCTACCGCGACTTCGGGAAGAAGACCACCGACGAGAAGATCTGGAACGGGATCACCGTCTACTCCCACGACTTCATGCGCCCGATCGCGCAGCGGGCCGGTGTGTGGGACGAGGTCCGCAAGCTCGGCTTCGACGAACCGTCCGAGCTGACCCGCAAGGCGTGGCCGACCCTGACCGGCGGCCGGGCGGGCGAGATCCTCGCGCCGGTTTTCCTGATGGGTGGCGGGTTCCCGCGCTTCTCCGACCCAACGATGTGAGCCAGGAGTCTCGACCATGACTGTCACCACCCCGTACACCTCCAGCCCCAAGCTGTCCGATGCCGACGACCGCCGGCACCGGCTGGCGCCGTCGGCGCTGTCCCGGGAAAGCCTGATCTTCCTGCTGTTCATCCCCGAGGAGCGGATCGGCGCGATCGCCTACACCTGGGTGGACGGCGAGAGCCGGGCCGGGGCGATGGCGCTGGTGTTCGAGAAGGACAACGAGAAGATCATGCATGCCCACGTCGAGGGAGTTGCGGTGGAGCCCGGCCGCGACTTCGACGACTGGGAAGTGGGCTTCCTGCGGGTGCGGCACGGCCTGCCCCACCGTGAGGCCCATGTCACGTTCGACCATGAGGGCGTGTCACTCGACTATTCCTTCACGGCCACCACTCCGGCCTTCTGCTATCACGACAACAAGGACGGGTGCCCGTCGTTCCTGGCCGACAACCGCCTGGAGCAGTCGGGCACCGTGACCGGAACGTTGACCGTGGGCGACCGGGTGATCCCGTTCTCGACGACCGGTCACCGCGACCACTCGTGGGGAACCCGGGACTGGACGGCGATCCACCACTACCGCTGGATCAACATCCAGGGCGACGGGATCGCGATCAACTTCATGCATCTCGATGCGATCGATCAGCCGACCTTCCACGGGTACGTGGACCTGGACGGGCAGCAGTCCGCCATCGTCGGCGGGCGGTTCCGGATCGAGCGGGACGATGACCTGTTCGTCTACACCTCGGTCGACCTGGAGATCGACGACGAGCTCGGCCGGACCACGGTGGTGCGATCCGGGCCCCGTGAGGTCGCCGCGGTCTGGCGGGCCGGGAACATGAACTCGCACGACGCCGCCAGCTACTGCACGGTCGACGGCCGCCGTGCCCTGATGCACGTGGAGGAAGGCTGGCCACCGGTCTTCGTGCAGCATCGCCGGGCGATGGCCCACGCGGACGAGGACAGCGCCGAGACGAGGGCGGCGTTGGAGGTCAACCGGGCGATCGGAGTGAAGGAGTGACGACAACCGTCAGTTCCGGGACCGGATTCGAGCAGGTGGGCACCGGCCTCAACGTCTTCGAGCGCGCCGAGGCGGTCGAGGGAGTGGCGCGCTGGCTGGAGACCCCCGAGGACGTGATGGCCTTCGTGGCCGGTGACCCGGCGCAGGTCGCCGAGACCGTCGTCGTGGTCCGGGGTGGTACGACGACCTTCCTCACCATGGCTCTCAATGCCGGGGTGCGCGGCGTCGTCACCCTCCAGGGCGCGCCGGAGAGCCACCTCGGGATCTTGAGCCGGGAGTACGGGATTCCCTGCCTGATGTCGGTGAGTTTCGCCAAGGGGGTGCACACCAGCCGGGGCGAGACGATCCCGGCCGACGGGGTGCGGATCCGCCTCGACGTGACGACCCGGCCGAACGGGTCCGTGTGGGTCGAGGAGGACGCACCGGTCGACGAGAGCCCGGCCGCCGGCGCCGCACCGGCCATGTCACCCGAGCAGATGGCCCAGATCATGGCCCTGCTGGAGAAGTTCGGCGGCGAGGTCCCGCACGGCCCCGAGGGCGACGCGATCATGCGATCGCGGATGACCACCCGGGTGCTGTACGCCGACGGCGACTCGATCCACCGGGACCCGACCGTCACCGAGGTCAATGAGGCGATCAAGTACTACACCTGGAACGAGTGGGACGCGTTGGCCGCCCGGGCCACCGAGGGTGAGTCCGGCCTGATCCCACGCCAGGAGTACGAGGCGATGGGCATCCTCAACTGCTGGTTCAAACACCCGGGCTGGCTGCGGGCGATCCAGGACAAGGTCGGGATCGACGGCATGGTCGACATCGGTGCCCTCGGCCGCCGCGAGGTCGGCACCAAGATGAACATGCTGCACCTGTGGGCGATGGCGACCGCCTCGAGCTTCGGGCGCGGCATCGCCCTGGAACTGAACCTGCACGACGCCGGCTACCGCGCCGACGAGATCCGCACGACGTTCGGCATCGTCCGGCGGATGTATAAGGGGTTGTGGCAGGACGGAGGCTTCCTCAGCTCGATGCGCGAATACCAGGCGCCGCTTCTCGACCCGTCCTGGATCGACCGCTTCGCGGCCGACCGGATCGAGTTGGACGACGGCTCCCGGGCCACCTTCCAACGGTTCAACGGCGCCGCCGAGCTGATGGGCTTCCTGATCAGCTTCGACAACCGGCTCGGCCTCGGGGACACCGGGCCGTACCCGTTGCCGGACGGCGGATTCGTCATCGTCCGGGACCTGTTCGTCAACGAGCCGGCCTATCCGTGGTCCGATGCCGCCGAGGGGTTGCCGCACGCCTTCACCCTGGCGATGTTCTTCCCGCCGGGTACCGATCTGCAGATCAGGATCAACGACCTGTCCACCTTGTTCAGCGAACCGGCGAACTATCTGCCGTACGTCTCCGGTATTTCGGTCTATGCACGTGACACCTGGGACACTCCGCCTGCGGAGATCCGGCCGCTGACGTCGACGGATCTGGCGGCCTACCGGGATCTCTGCGTGGAACGCTCGGCCGCGCTGTACACCCGGATTGCGGCGATGAGCAAGCGGGAGAAGATTCTGGCCGGCGCGATGACGTACACCGCCGGGTTCGTGCTGCCGGCCGCCCGCGCGGCCGGTGTGTATGAGCAACTCGTGGACGAGCAGGATTTCCTCGGCGTCCACCCGGCCGTGGAGGCGTGTTACGACACGATCATCGGCGGCGTGGCCACCGAGATGATCCCGCGACTGTTCCTCACCGGGTCATGGGGCAACCCGGTCCCGGAGGGCACCTCGGACGAGCTTGCCGCCGGCACGGAATTCACGGTGCTGCACGCGTTGCGGGTGCGGGGCTTCGCCAGTGCGGTGCAGATCTCGGAGTCCACGGGCATGTCCGCTGAGGACGTCTCGGCCGAGCTGACCCGGGTCGCCGGGAACGGTCATGTGCGCGAGCGGACCGGGCGGATCAGCGGGTTCAGCCTCACCCCGGCCGGTCGGGCCCGGCACGAGATGCTGCGCCAGGACAATCTTCCGGCGGGCGACGTCGCGGTCGTCGAAGAGGCGTACGAGAAATTCCTGGCACCGAATGCCGCTCTCAAGCAGGCCGCAACCGATTGGCAGACCGACCGCGGCGGAGCCGGCGCGGACGTCACCGCGCGGGTCGGGCAGATCTACGCGGACGTCTCCGAGGCGCTCGGGCTGCTCATCAAGGTGCAGGGACGGTTCGGCGTGTACACCACCCGGCTGTCGGCCGCCCTCGATCGGCTGCGGTCAGGTGACGACGACGCGTTGGCCCGCCCCATGAGCAACTCGTTCCACGACGTCTGGATGGAGCTGCACGAGGACCTGCTGGCGGTCCTCGGGCGGCAACGAACGGACGCCGACGGCTGACTGTGTGGACCCGGGCCACCGCCCATGGGCGGTGGCCCGGATCAGGCCCGGGCCGGGCTGCTGCGCCGTAGGGCCGCGTTTCGGGTTGCCGCCAAAGCGAGTCCGTCCGCCCAGGACCCACCTCGGGCGATGAGCGCCCGGTACTTCATCACGTCCGCCCGCCGGTTGAGGGTCAGCACCCCGATCAACCTGTCGTCCTGGCGGTACAGGGCGGTGAACTGCTCGGCGTCCCAGTCCCCGGTCACCACCTGCGGTTCACCGACCGGCAGCCCGGCGAACTGGATCCGCTGGTCGTACCAGTCCGACCAGAAGTACGGCACATGGCGGTACGCGGTGGCGGCGGACGGGTTCAGCAGGTTGGTGATGGCGTGCGCGGCCTGGTCCCCGGCGTTGGTCCAGTGCTCGAGCCGCAACAGGGCGCCGTCGAAATCCGGACTCGCCCACCGGGCGACGTCGCCGGCCGCCCACACGTGGTCGGCTGCCTGCAGGTTCTGGTCGCACACGACGCCGTTGTCGATGGTCAGGCCGGACCCGGCGAGCCAACCGGTGCACGGCTGGGCACCTATGCCCACCACGACGAGGTCGGCCGCGATCTCGGACCCGTCGGCCAGGCGGACCGCCTCGACCCGTCCGTCTCCCACCAGTTCCCGGACGGCGACGTCGCACCGGAGCCGGGTCCCGTGCCGTTCGTGCAATCGCGCCAGCGCTCGCCCGGCCGGCACTCCGACCGCCCGGACCAGTGGGGTCGGCAGAGCCTCCAGGATGGTGGCCGGCAGTCCCCGGCGGCGGGCCGCCGACGCCACCTCGGATCCGATGAAGCCGGCCCCGATGACCACCGTGCGCGCTCCGGCGTCAAGCGCGGAACGGATGGCGGTGGCGTCGTCCAGGGACCGGAGTACGTGCACGCCGGTGAGGTGCTCGGTGCCCGGCAGCGTGCGGGGCGCGGCGCCGGTGGCGATCAGCAGGTCGTCGTAACGGATCTGCTCGCCGCCCACTGTCACGGTCCGTCCGGCGGGATCGAGTGCGGTCGCCGGTGCACCCAGGCGTACGTGCACACCCAGAATGTCCTCCAGGCGGTCGACCCCGTCGAAATGCGGCGGCAGCGCTCCCATCTCGGCCAGGTACTCCTTGGACAGCGGTGGCCGGTCGTACGGCAGGTGGCGTTCGTTGCCGATCAGTGTCAGGCGGCCGGTGAATCCGTCCCGGCGGGCCGCCTCCACCGCGCGCAGGCCGGCCAGCGACGCGCCCACGACGACCACGTGCCGCCGGTCGCCGGTCACGCGCTGACTCCCGTCGCGGCCCGGGCCCATTCCTCGAGCCTGGCCAGCTGCGGCAGGCGTACCGCGATCGCGTCCTCGGCATCGATGCCGGTCGAGGTCACCTCGCCACGCCACACCTGACCGGTGGATCCGTCGATCGTGATCACCTCGCCGGCCGCGATGCGGGAACCGTCCGGGAGCCGCAGACCCTCGTCGGTGATCTGCACCTCGTCCGCGCCGACCACGGCCGGAATTCCCCAGCCGCGTGCCACCACCGCCGCGTGGCTGACCAGGCCACCCCGGGTCGTGAGGATGCCGACCGACGCCGCCATCCCGGCCACATCCTCCGGGCTGGTCTCGCGCCGGACCAGGATCACGTCACCGTCCGCATCACACGCCGCGTCGCTGGACAGCACGACGGCGCCGGTCGCCCGACCGGGTGAGGCGCCGAGGCCGGACGTGACGTGCGCGGGCGGGCCGTCACCGTCCCTGCCCTGGGCCAGGATCTCGTCGCGGGCCTTGACCCGGACACTGCCGGGGGCACGTGCCAGGGCCTCGTCCGGGGTGAGCCGGATGTCCGGATCGTCGGCCAGATCGACCGCGATCCGGGCCGCCGCCAGGGCGCCGCGCTGGCCGATCCGCGTCTGCAGCAGCCAGAGACGTCCTTCCTCGAGGGTGAACTCCACATCGCACATGTCCCGGTAGTGCACCTCGAGCCGGCGCAGCACCCGTGCCAGCTCGGCATGGACCTCAGGCAGGTCGGATCGGAGGCGGGCGATCGGCCAGGTCTTGGCGATGCCCGCGACCACGTCCTCGCCCTGGGCCCGCGGCAGGTAGTCGCCGTACAGCTCGGGTTCGCCGGTCGACGGGTTGCGGGTGAAGACGACGCCGGTGCCGGACCGGGGGCCGCGATTGCCGAAGACCATCGCCTGGACGTTGACCGCCGTACCCATCGTCTCGTCGATCGACTCGCGGGAGCGATACACCCGGGCCCGTGCGCAGTCCCAGGACCGGAACACGGCCTCGGTCGCCTCACGCAGCTGGACGAAGGGATCTTCGGGAACCGGACGTCCGGCCAGGTCGGCGATCCGGGTCCGGATCGTGATGGCCCGCGCGCGGACGGCACCGGCTGTTCCCGCCGCGGTCTCGTCGGGCCCGAGGGCTTCGGCGGGCAGGCCCATCACCGTGGTGGCGAACATCAGCAGGAAGCGGCGGTAGCTGTCCCAGGCGAACCACTCGTCACCCGAGACGGCGGCCAAGCCGGCCACCGTCTCGGTGTTCAGGCCGAGGTTGAGCACCGTGTCGAGCATGCCCGGCATGGACACCGGCGCCCCGCTGCGGACGGCCAGCAACAGAGGATCGGCGGGATCGCCGAACCGGCGCCCCATGACCTCGTCCAGGCGTTCCACCTGCTCGGTGATGGCGGCATCCAGCCAGGCGGGCCAGCCGTGCTGCCGGTACTCACGACAGACCGGCAGCGAGATCGTGAATCCTGGTGGCACGTTCATGCCGAGGGTCGATGTCATCTCGGCCAGGCCGGCGCCCTTGCCGCCGAGCAGTTCGGTCAGCTCGCGCGGCGGCGCCGTGTGGGAGTGGTCGAACGGGTACAAGCCGTTGCTCATCGTTTCGCACCTCGGTGATTGGTACGACCTTATTAATGATTGACACCAAAGCTAACAGCGACCTAGCGTGTTGTGAAGTACGGAGGAGGAGCCACGTGACGCTTGCTGACGAAGGTCGCGTCGACCTGATGGATCTCCGGACCTTCGTGGAGGATCGGGACCTGGACGTGCTGGCGTCGCTGCAGGCGCATGACCCCGTCCACTGGAACGAGCCTTCGAGCAACGGACCCGGCTTCTGGGCGCTGACGCGCTACGCAGATGTCCAGGCCGCCGCGGCCGACAACGCTCGGCTCTCATCCGCGGCCGGCACCCAGATCGTGGACCGGAAGGTCGAGGGTCGGCTGGCCAGCATCCACAACATGGACGACCCGGAGCACGCCAAGCTGCGCAAGATCGCCACCGGTTACCTGAGGGCGGTCAGCGTCCAGCGATGGCAGACCGTGATCGAGGAAACCGCCGGCACCCTGCTGGACGACGCCCAGCGCCTGGGTACTTTCGACCTCGTCGAGACCGTCTCATCCCGCCTTCCCATGCTCGTCCTGTCCCGGGTACTCGGGCTCCCGGCCGAGGACGCGCACCGGACGGTGGACTGGGCGAACAGGATGACCAGCGCCGACCCCGACCACGTGGTCGACAGCGCCGCGCTGGGGCAGGCCCGCGACGACCTGATGGGCTACTTCGAGCGGCTGTCCGACGAGCGCCGGCGCGACCCCGCAGACGATCTGATCAGTGTTCTGGTCAACGGGCGCAAGGACGGCCGGCCACTGACCGAGGGTGAGCTGACCGCGTACTACATCGTGCTGGTGTCAGCCGGCAACGAGACCACGCGCCACCTCGTGTCCGGAGCGACCATCGCCCTGCACCACGACCGCGCCTGGTCCGGCCTGTACGCCGATCCCACCGTCCTGCCGACCGCGGTCGAGGAGATGTTCCGCTTCGTCTCACCGCTCGCGGCCATGCGCCGCACCGCTTTGATCGACCTGGAGATAGGCGGCCGGCACATCGCCGAAGGGGACAAGGTGGTGCTCTGGTTCTCGGCGGCGAACCGGGATCCGGAGGTGTTCGAGAACCCGGACGAGTTCCGCCTCGACCGCACACCGAACGAGCATCTGACCTTCGGCTGGGGCGTCCACTTCTGCCTGGGGGCGCACTTGGCCCGGGCCGAGGTGCGCACCTTCTTCGCCGAGATGCGGCGGCGCCGGATCGGGTTCGAGCTGACCGACGCCCCGCAACGGCTGCGCCACAACATCTTTCACGGCTGGACCGAGGTGCCGGTCCGCGTCGTCGATGTCCCCGCCGGTGACTGAGCCGCCCGGCGCCCTCGCGCTTCCCGGCACGCGCAACGTGCGGGACCTCGGCGGCCTCCCGGTGGCTGGCGGGGCGACGATCAAACCGGGCCTCGTCTACCGCGGCGAGGTGCTGGTGGGACAGGGCGGGTCACCCACGTACGCGTGCTGGGATCCGGTTCGGAACGAAGCTTTCGCGGCCCTGAGGCTGGCGACAGTCGTCGACCTGCGCTCCGAGGGGGAGGTCCGCAAAGCGGCATCGGTCTGGTGCAAGGCGACCGGCGCCCGCAGCCTCCGGCTGCCGATCGACGAGGGCGGTGAGGGCTCGGACACCAACTATGTGCAGATGATCGTGAGCGGCGTCATCTCCTCGTTCGACGCCGACGACATGGCCGCCTTCTACCGCGCGGTCCTGGACCGGCGGGGCGCCGTCTTCGCCGACGTCATCCGGCTGCTCACGAATGTGGATCGGCTCCCGGTGCTGATCCACTGCTCGGCCGGGAAGGATCGCACGGGGCTGGCCGTCGCGCTCTTGCTCGACCTGCTCGGCACGCCCCGGGGTGTGATCGTCGGCGACTATGTCCTCACCGGGCAGCTGCGGCCGAACCGTGTCGAGGCATACCGGCACCTGTTCGAACCGCTCGGCATCCCGCTCGACGACATCGCGGCGCTCTTCGACACCCCGGCATCGGCCATGGAGGCCGCTCTGGCCCACGTGGACGACGCCTACGGCGGGACCGCCGCCTACCTCGCCCGATACGGAATCGACGATGCCGCTCTCTCGCAGATACGGCAGGTGCTGACGACGCCTTGACGCCGCAGACCCGCCGGGCTGACGAGCCCCGAGCAGCCCGCGGTCATCCCTGCTGAGCGGCGCGAGTGACGTTTCTGCTCCGGTGCCCTCGCGGCCGGCGGCCGACCCGCCACTTGCTGGACGCGAGTTGCTCGGCGCGAGCTCGGGCAGACCGTTCGCGGTCATCGTCGATAGCGGTGGGCATCGCGTCGTGATCGCCAAGCCGGCCCTTCATCCAGGGGACGTTCAGGGTGAAGTTGATCCACTCCAGAAACTCACCGAACGTGGCGCGGATCTGGGCAAAACGGATTCTGCGCGCCGAGAAGCGCGTTCCCGGCGATCTGCCGGCCCAGCTCATGCACCGAGTCCAGGGCTCGAACGACACGCCGTTCAGCCGGATCTGCGTTGGCAGCACCGTGTCGACGTACTGCCAATCACTGGCCAGCTTGGCGTCCAGCGTCATCGGTGACTCGTCGTCCGCCGCTGGCACCTGGACCATGAGAAGGCCAGCTCCTTCGCGGCCGGCTGGATCTGATCGCGGAACCCACGGCGAGGTGCTCGCGGTGATGGTCGACCAGCGCGCCGCACCGCTCGGCAGGGCGGCGGACGCGACTTCCTGGATGAGGTTGTCATAGATGTTGACGGTGGCGGCCAGGTTCTTGCGCCGCAGCGTCTTGGAGACCATGGCGATGGGAACGCCGGCGCTGAGCATGACGGTGGCGGCGAGATGGCGCAGGGCTGGACTCGGATGCGAAACAGAGCTGCCTCAGCGGCCTCTGCCTCAACGAGCCCACCGGCTGGTCCCCATCCCCGACGAATTGACGGCGCGGACCACTTGCGCGTCCGTAAGGGCACGGCCCGCGGGCACGGTTCTAATCCTGGCCTCAGGTTGATCGGGGAGGATGATCGGCAAAAGCATCCACTGGAAGGAGGCGGACCGGCGTGCGGATCATGATCGCGGATGACGAGGCGGCCATCCGTGAGTCGCTGGAGCGGGTGCTCCAGGTTGAGGGTTACGACACCAGCACCGTCGCCAACGGGCTCGCCGTGCTCGACGGGGTCGGTGGGGCCGACGGTGACACGCTGGATCTGTTGATCCTCGACGTGATGATGCCCCGTCTCGGCGGGTTGGAGACCTGCCGGCGGTTGCGGGCGGCGGGCCGGGATCTGCCGGTGCTCATGCTGACCGCCCGGGATCAGGTCTCCGACCGGGTCGCGGGGCTGGACGCGGGCGCTGACGACTATCTGCCCAAGCCGTTCGCCACCGAGGAGTTGCTGGCCCGGGTACGGGCCCTGCTGCGCCGCCGCGCCCCGGGCGACGGCGAGTCGCAGATCCTGTCGTTCGCCGACGTCCGGCTCGATCCCGACAGGTTCGAGGCGTGGCGTGGCGGGCGGCCGCTGCGCCTGACCCGGACCGAGTTCTCCCTGCTGCAGGTCCTCGTGCGCAACGCGACCCGGGTGTTGACCCGGGACGCGCTGTTCGAGGCGATCTGGGGCTTCGACATGAGCGCCACCGCCAACAACCTTCAGGTGTACGTGAGCTACCTGCGCCGCAAGATGGAGGCCGAGGGGGAGCCGCGATTGATCTACACGCTGCGTGGCCTGGGATACACGTTGCGGGAGACTCCTCCGTGAGCAGGCCCGCCGGCCGGGAACCGCGCCGGCTGACCCGTTGGTGGCGCCGGTGGTCCCTGCGGACCAGGCTGACGGTGATCGCAGCGACGGCCATCGCGGTGAGCGTGTTCGTGGCCTTTCAAGTGGCCAGCGAGCTGATGGACCGGAAGCTGAGGGATACCGCCGAGGAACAGCTGCGCGCCGACTCCCGCGTGCTGGCGACGAACGCGGAGCGCGCCGGTCTGGCGCAGGTAGAGCTACCGCCGTATCCCGGATCCGGTCGGCTGGTGCGGGTCATCCTGCCCGACGGCTCGACCCGGACGCCGGCCGGCCAACCCGCGCTGCCCCCGGTCAGCGAACGCGCCGGGCGCGTGGCGCAGGGCGCGTCGACCGAGCTGCTGGAGTCGACCGACTGGAACGACGGCTACCGCGTCTACACGCTGCGGGCGGTCGACGGCGCGGTCCAGGTGGCCGACCTCGCCGATGACAGCCCGATCAACCAGTTCGGGTTCGGCATGCTGCTGATCGGGCTGTTCTGCGTGGTCGGCGGCGCCCTTGTCGGGCGGACCGTAGCGCGGACCGCGCTGGCCCCGATCGACCGGCTGACCGCCGCCGCGGTACGGGTCGCACGCACCCGGGATCTCGACGCCGACATCCCGGATGAGGGCGGCGGGGAGATCCGGCGGCTGATCCGGTCGATCAACGACATGCTGGCAGCGCTCCGGGACTCCCGGCGGGCCCAGCGGCTCCTCGCCGAGGACGCCGCCCACGAGCTCAAGACCCCGCTCACCAGCCTGCGCCTCAACGTCGAGCTGCTGATCCGGCTCGATCGGCGCGGCACGCTGGACAGCGCACTGCCGGCCGAGAGCCGGAGCCGGCTGCTCAACGACCTCGGCGCCCAGGTGGCCGAGTTGAGCACCCTTGCCGCCGAGCTGACCGACCTGGCGCGCGGTGACGTCAGCGACGAGAGCACCGAGCTGCTCGACCTCGCCGACGTGGTGCTGGCCGCCGCGACCCGGGCGCGTTCCCGGGTACCCGACATCGAGATCGCGCTCGACGTGACCTCCGTGTGGGTGAGCGGGCGTCCCGCTGCGCTGCAACGGGCGGTGCTCAACCTCATCGACAACGCCGGCAAATGGTCCCCCGCGGATCAGCCGGTCCAGGTGCGGCTCCGTGCCGAAGGGGCGTCGGCGGTGCTCGAGGTCGACGACGCCGGGCCGGGTATCGACGCTGCCGACGTACCGCGGGTGTTCGACCGGTTCTACCGTGCCGACAGCGCCCGGGCGTTGCCGGGATCCGGTCTGGGGCTGTCGATCGTGCAGCGGGTCGTCGACGCCCACGGCGGCCGGGCCGCCGTCGCCCGCTCCGCACGCGGTGGCGCGCTGCTTCGGGTCGACCTTCCGGCCGCGGCCCCGCCCGCCCCGATCGCGCGGCTCACCGCCGGGGAGGACACCGCGATGCGCTGACCCGCCCGGGCGGCGCGGCGCAGGGACAAGGAACGATGGCCCCGCGCGGCTCACCGTCGGGGCAGGACACCGCGGTGCCCCGGCCCCGGCCGCGCGGCGCAGGACAAGCGGCCCGCCACCGGGCTCGACACCGCGGTGTGCCCGACCCCGGCCCCGGCCTCTCGGCGCAGGACAAGCGGCCCACCACCGGGCTCGACACCGCGGTGTGCCCGACCCCGGCCCCGGCCTCCCGGCGCAGGACAAGCGGCCCGCCACCGGGCTCGACGCCGCGGTGCGCCGGCCCCGGCCGCGGCCGCGCGGCGTAGGACAAGCGGCCCACCACCAGGCTCGACACCGCGGTGCGCCGACCCCGGCCCCGGCGCGGGGCGCAGGACCAAAGGGCGGCGGCCGTCGGGCCGGCGAAAAGATCCGGGACGGGGTCTGGGTCTCCGTCCCGGATCTCGTACGTGCCGCCGCGCTCACCGTTGCAGCGCGGGCTCCTCATCGTTCACGAGCGGCCGTTGACCGTCCGGCGGCTCCACCGGCCGGGACAGCCGGCTCGGCCACCACATCCGCCGGCCGATCAGCAGGGTGAGGGCGGGCACCAGGACCGACCGCACCAGCAGGGCGTCGAGCAGCACGCCGAAGGCGACCAGGAACCCGACCTCGATCAGCATCACCAGCGGAAGCGTGGCGAGGACCGCGAACGTGGCCGCCAGGACCAAGCCGGCCGAGGTGATGACGCCACCGGTGGCGGAGAGGGCTTTGAGCATGCCGTCTCTGGTGCCGAGACGCACGGTCTCCTCCCGGGCCCGGGAGGCCAGGAAGATGTTGTAGTCGACGCCGAGAGCCACCAGGAACAGGAACGCCAGCAGCGGCACCGAGTAGTCGATGCCCTTGAACCCGAGGATCGTGTCGAAGACGAACACGCTCCCGCCGAAGGCCGCGGCGAATGAGACGATCACGGTGGCCATCAGGATCAGCGGGGCCACGATCGCTCGGAGCAGCAGCCCGAGGACGATCAGGACGACGGCGAGCACCAGCGGGATCACCAGCTTCTCGTCGCGGCGGGTGGTCACCTCGGTGTCGAGGTTCTCCGCGCTCGGCCCGCCGACCATCGCTTCCGCCCCGTTCACCGCGTGCACGGCGGTGCGCACCCGCTTGATCGTGTCGTACTCTGCGACGGTGTCCGGCGCGTCCGTCGGGAACACTGAGATGTCGGCCCAGCCACCGCTGGTCTGGCCCGGGACGGCCTGGGCCACGCCGGGAGTGCCCTTGACGACGTCGAGCACCCGCTGCTGGTAGGCCGGTCGCGTGAAGATCGTCATCGGCTGGCCGCCGAGCTCCGGGAAGTGCTGGCGGAGAACGGTGAAGCCGGTGACCGACTCCGGCGCGTTCAGGAACTGGTCCTGCTCCCGCAGGGCGCCGGTGTTGCCCGTCAGCCCGATGGCGAGCACGCCGAGGACTCCGAGCGAGCCGAGCGTAGCCACCCACCGGCGGCGGCTGATGGCGGTGCCGAGCCGTGCCCACAGCCCCGGCTTCTCCTCCATGGCCGTGCTGAAGCGTGGGATGGCCGGCCAGAAGATCCGCCTGCCGAGCACCACGAGCATCGCCGGGAACAGCGTCAACATGGCCACCAGCGCGCACAGGATGCCGGCCGCACCGATCGGGCCCAACCCGCTGGTGCTGTTCAGGTCCGCGACGAGCAGGCAGAGCAGGCCGGCGACCACGGTGGCCGCGGACGCGACGATGGCCGGCGCCGCGCCGCGTAGCGCATGGACCATCGCGACCCGGACGTTCTCGTGGTGGTGCAGTGCCTCCCGGTATCGAGCGATGAGCAACAGCGCGTAGTCCGTGCCGACGCCGAACACCAGGATCGTCAGCAGCGCCGAGTTCTGGTCGTTGACCACGATGCCGAAGCCCTTGACGAGCAGGTAGACGGTCGCCATCGCGGTCAGTGCGGCCGCGCCCACGGCCAGGAGCGGGATGAACCACAACACCGGGCTGCGGTAGGTGAGGATGAGCAGGAGCGTGACGACGATGACGGTGGTGAGGAAGACCTGCAGGTCGATGCCGTCGAAGACGGCGTCCATGTCGCCGTCGATCGCGGCCGGGCCGGTCACGTCGAGGTCCAGGCCGGCGGGGCGGTCCTGCGCGGCGTCACGCAACGGGCCGACGAGGGTCTCCGGTGCGCCGTAGGTCGTGCTCACGTCGAGGGTGAACATCATCGCCTTGCCGTCGGTGGAGGGTCTCGTCGCTGGGCCCTCGTCGTCCTCGTCGGCCGGGGCCGCCACCTTCGGTGGGTACCGCTTGGCCAGGGTGTTGTAGTGGCGCTCGACCGTCGCGCGGTCGGTGTCGGTCAGGCCGCCGGCGCGGTGATACACGAAGACGAACGTGTTGTCCTCCCCGCCGGGGAGTCTGTCCTCCAGCACCGCCACCTTGGTGGATTCGGCACTGGCCGGCAGGGTGTCCACGGCGCTGTCGGTGGTGACCGAACTCAACTTTCCGCTCAGTGGCACCATGACCGCCGCCAGCGCCACCCACAACCCGATCACCAACCACGGCACCCACCGGCCGGCCAGCCGACCGGGCGGAGCTTCCCCGGACGGCGCTACGTCGACTGCCATTCTGGCCTCCTGCATACGTGTTACATCGCTTGTCGGACGCCTACTTGGTACCGAGCGAATCTGAGACGATCATTAATCGGCTTAGGCCGATCGGCCGAACCAGGTGCCCAGCGCACGCACCAGCGTGGTGGCGTCGGGTAGGCAAGGCCGCGGCGTCGCAGGCCTCCGCGCGGTGGACGAGGTCGAGCAGGAGCTCACAACCCTGGCGCAGCAGATCCGCCGACCGGGTCACCGCAGTGACGACGTCCGGGTCGGGCCGCCTCAGGGGGATCCGCGTCGTACCGTCGTACCGCTTCCAGGCCGAAGATGACGACCGTGGTACGACGGAACGGGACGGAATCGGTCCTAGCGTTCTGGCTATGACGAGACCCAAGAGTCCACTGCGGAGGTTCGGGGCGGCCACCATGGCGCTGGCGACGGCGTTCGCTGTCGTCGCGTGCGGGTCGGACGCCGACAACAGTGCGGCGCCCGCCGCGGCCGGCTCGCACAGCGCGCACGCGGGCGGGTCGTCGGCTCCGCCGCTGCCGCTGCGCGCCGGCGAGCGGTTCCTCGACCTGAAGATGGCCGAGGCCTACACACCCGCGCCGCCGGCGGGCGGCGGCTCGGACGAGTACCGGTGCCAGGTGATCGATCCGGGTCTGACCAGGACGGCGTTCCTGACCGGGACCCAGGTCATGCCCGAGAACGTCGCCGTCGCCCACCACGCCATCGTCTACGCGGTGCGGCCGGGCAAAGCGGCCCTGGTGCGCGAGCAGGACGCGAAGACCCCCGGCCCCGGCTGGCAGTGTTTCGGCGGGACCGGCGTGAAGGGCGCCGACGTGGAGGACGACGAACCGGGCGCGGTATGGGTGGACACCTGGGCGCCGGGTGCCACGGAGACGCTGCTCACCCAGGACGCCGGCCACAAGCTGGAGCCGGGCACCCTGATCATCTTCCAGATGCACTACAACCTTTTGACGACCGACGGCAAGCCGGCCGGGTCGGACCGCTCGGCGGTGCGGCTGCGGCTGACCGACGGCACGCCGCAGACCCGGGAACTCGAGACGTGGTCGCTCGACGCGCCGACCGATCTGCCCTGCGCCGCCGACGAGTCGGGTCCGCTCTGTGACCGTGCGGCCTCGATCGCGGACGTGACGAAGCGGTTCGGGCCGGATGTCGGCGAAATGGCGGACGAGCAGGTGGAGGAATGCAATCAGGGCGGCGCGCCGAAGCCCGGTGACACCCAGACCTGCGACCACAAGGTGGAGGAGCCGGTGACGGTGTACGCCGGTTTCGGCCACATGCACATGCTCGGGCGGGCCATCAAGGTCGAACTCAACCCGGGTAAGCCGAACGCCAAGGTCCTGCTGGACGTGCCGCAGTTCGACTTCGACAACCAGCGGTTGATGAAGCTGCCGTCGCCGGTGGAGATCGGTCCGGGGGACACGCTGCGGACGACGTGTACGCACGACGCGGGGCTGCGCAAACAGCTGCCACAGCTGAGCAAGCTGCCGCCGCGCTACGTGGTGTGGGGCGACGGCACCAGCGACGAGATGTGCATCGGCATCATGACGGTCTCCCCCCGCAAGTCCTGACGAAGCGTCGAACGTGTGTGAGCTCACTGAGGTCAACAAGCCGAAGACTAGCTCTGAGCTCACTCACTTTCGAACTGAACTCACAACGCTAGATCGGCCGTGTGAGTCTGAGGTTGTAGGCGAGGATGACGGCCTGAATCCGGTCCCGTGCGCCGATCTTGGCGAGGACCCGCCCGACGTGGGTCTTCACCGTCGACTCCGACAGCGTGAACCGTTGCGCGATTTCGCCGTTGGTGAGGCCGTGCCCGATGGCGACGAGGATCTCGCGCTCGCGGCCGGTCAGGGATTCCAACCGGGGATCCTCCCGCACGGGCCCGCAGAGGTCGTCGCCGAGCCGGCCGGCGAACGCGTCGAGCAGCCGCCGAGTCAGCGCCGGCGCGATCACCGCGTCTCCGGCGGCGACGGCCCGGATGCCGGCGAGCAGCTCCTCCGGGCGGGTGTCCTTGAGCAGGAAGCCGCTCGCCCCGGCCCGCAGCGCGGCGAGCGCGTACCGGTCCACGTCGAACGTCGTCAGCACCAGGATCCGCGAACGCCCACCGGCGGCGACGATGCGCCGGGTGGCCTCGATCCCGTCGACGCCCGGCATGCGGATGTCCATCAGTACCACGTCGGGATGCAGCGCGGTGGTCCACCGAACGGCCTCGGCGCCGTTCTCGGCCTCGCCGACGATCTCGGTGTCGGAGGCGCTCTCCAGCAGCATGCGAAACCCGAAGCGTTGCAGCGGCTGGGCGTCCACCACGAGCACAGAGATCATGAATGGCTGCCTTTCAGGAACGCGTGGACGGTCCAGCCGCCGGAGGGCGCGGCGCGTCCGGCCATGCCGCGAGGCCGAGACCCGCGTCGCCCGGCGAGGCCTACTTCGTACCGAGCGAACCTGAGACGACTGTTAGAACGGCGCTCAGGCCGACCTACGCCGGCGCGGGTCGCACGCCGAGGTCCAGCCGGTCGGGGCTGCCGGATCGCAACCATTATTCACGTCACCGCCGGGACACAGACCAACTGCAGCGGCTTCGCCCGTGCCGTCGCGGATTTCGAGCCGCGGACCGATGCGGCAGGCTTCACCTTCATGGTCGCGCTCGAGGAGCGGCCCGGGCGATTCCGCGACGACGACCTCGAGGCGTGGTGCTGCGAGCACATCGAGCGCGGCGTCCGTGCCGAACTGGTCGAGCACTTCGGTGCAGTGCTGCCGGCCGTACGGGTGAGCCTGCGACGGGTTTTACTCCATCCCGTCGACTCCAACGAGCGGCGTAACTATGAAGCCGGTCGCAGGCTGGCGCAGCAGGCGCTACAAGCAATCTCCTTCAGTCCTGGCCCAGGGTGATTTTGAGAATCTTTTCGTTGCTGTTTCGGGGGATGCTGTCCTTGTCGCCGCCGGTGCTGGTGGTCAGCCACAGGTTGCCGTCGATGGTGGGCTCGACCGTGCGCAGCCGTCCATAGGTACCCACGTAGTACTGCTGGATCTCGGTCAGGCGATCACCGTCGATCACTGCTCGGTACAGGCGGGTGCCGCGCAGGCAGGCGATGTACATGACATCCCGGACGATGGCGATTCCGCTGCACGACGCCGCCGCCACGGGGTAGGTCTGGGCCGGGGCGATGAAGCTGGCGCAGGCATCGCCGATTGTGCCTTCGCAGGCCGGCCAGCCGTAGTTGCCGCCCTTGACGATGAGGTTGGTTTCGTCCATCACGTTGTTGCCGAATTCCTGTTCCCACAGCCGGCCCTGGGAGTCGAATGCCAAGCCCTGCGGATTGCGGTGGCCGTAGCTCCACACCGCGCTGCCCGGGAACGGGTTGTCGTCCGGGACTGAGCCGTCCGGGTTGATACGCAATACCTTTCCGCCGAGGCTGGCCAGATCCTGTGCTTGCTCAGGGTCCTGACCGTCGCCGGCGGCCGCATAGAGCTTGCCGTCCGGGCCGAATCGCAGGCGGCCGCCGTTGTGGTACTTGTTGCGGGGGATTCCCGTCACCAGGATTTCGCGGGATTCGGTGCGCAGCGTGCCGTCGTACTGGAAACGCACGATGCGGTTGTCCGTCGCCGTGGTGTGGTAGACGTACAGCCAGTGGTCGGTGGCGAAGCTCGGGGAAATCGTCAGGCCAAGGACGCCGCCTTCGCCGTCGGTGCCGGCGGCGTCCGGGACTTTGCCGATGCTGTGTTTTCCGGTGCCGTCCGCGGCCATTGCCTGGATGGTGAACAGGTCGCGCTGGCCGTAGAGGACCGTTCCGTCCGGTAGTTGCACCAGGCCCCACGGCAGGTCACGTTCCGTGGTCACCTGGGTGGCGGCGCACACGGCGGCGCAGGAGCTTCCGGTGCGGACCTCGGCCGGTTCGCTGGGGGCTGACGTGTTGCGCTGGGCGTCGCGCGCGATCACCGTATACGTGTACGTCGTGTCGGGTGCGAGGCCGATGTCAGTAAATGTGGTGGCGGGTGGGCTGGCCGCCGTACCGGTGAGCCCTCCGACTTTGGCACCGTCGCGCAGCACGTCGTAGCCGGTCACGGCGACGTTGTCGGTCGCGGGTGACCACCGCAGGGTCACCGCAGTGCCGACGGCACTGCCGGTGATTCCGGCCGGGACGCTCGGCGCGGTTGTGTCCGACGAGCAGAACGGCGGAGTGACCGACACCGTGTTGCTGGCCTGAGAGACGTTGCCGGCGGCGTCCCGGGCGTTGACGTAGAAGCCCCACCGGGCGCCAGGCACCACACCGAGCGTGATCGTGCGGACTTCCGCGGTGGTCGAGCCGATCGCCTGGCCGTCGTGGTAGAGGTCGTAGAACGCGACGCCGGTGTCGTCGGTGGACGCCGACCAGGTCAAGGTGACCGAGGAGCAGCTGAGGTCGCTGGCCGCGAGGCCGGTCGGGGCGGTGGGCGGCCGGGTGTCGGCCGCGGCCGCCCGGACCGGAGATCCGAGGGCCACCGGTACGGCGATCAGAACGGCAACCAGGCCGGAAAGTGCCTGTGGTGCAGTCATGAGGAGCCTTTCAAAAGCGTCTATTTCAGTACGGGTAGCCGGGCACGCCCAGGTGCACGCTGTACAGCCCGGAATCGCCCGTGCGTCCGGAAGTGATGAACAGGGTCTGCCGGTCTGCGCCGCCGAATGCCACGTTTGTCGTTCCCGCACCGGAGGTGATTGTGCCCAGTTGCGTGCCGGTGGGACTGAAGACGTGGACGAGGCCGTCGGTGCCGGACGCCCAGTACACATTGCCGGCGCAGTCGATCGTTCCGCCGTCGGGTCCGGCGATCGAGGCGAACAGCGTTCGGGTGCCCGTGCTGCCGTCTGCCCGTACGGGATAGCTGTAGATTCTGTTTTCGCCGTAGGCGCCGACGTAAAGGGTGCTGCCGTCGGGGGACAGGGCGATGCCGTTGGGTTGCCGCAGGGCGTCGTCGACCAGTGAGACCGTCCCGCCGGAGACGCGGAAGACGCTGGTCCGGCCATTCATCGCGTCGGCTCGGCGGCCGCGCTGGAAGTCGGGGTCGGTGAAATAGACGACGCCGTCGGAACGGATCGACACGTCGTTCGGCGAGTTGAATGCCGCGCCCTGGAAGTTGGCGGCCACCACTTGCCGGGAGAAATCGGCGAGTTGATAGCGGGAGACGCTGCGCTGATCGTGGGTGGCCGCGACCACCGATTGCCCGTCCGGAGAAATGGCCAGGCCGTTGCTGCCGGACTCGGCGATCACCGTCTCGACCGTTGCTGAACCGGGGGTGTATCGCAGGATGGTCGACGGTTGCACGCGCTGCGGGCCGGTCGCCGCGCGCATGTCGGACATCAGTAGGTAGCCGGGATCAGCGACCCAGGCCGGGCCTTCGAGAAATGTGCGGCCGCCGATGAGTCGCGAAGCGGTGGTCGTCGGCGAGGCGAGCGGCGGGCCGTGCTCGGTGCCGGTCGGGCAGACTCCGGCCGGGGCGCCGGGCGGAAGGTCAGCGGCCTGCGCGACCGTCGCCGCGGTCGTGCCGGCGACCAGCAGGAGACCGGCCGCGCCTGCGGTCACCAGGGCACTTCGCGTTTTCATGGACGTCCTCGCAATGGGTTCAGACATTGACGACCTTCGAACGATAACGCACCGGTCGGAGTCCGTCGACCGATACCGATTCGTAGATGATCGTTATGTCGAGGTGCGTGTCCGAGTCGGGTCGCCGGGCGGTTGGCGGATGACTTCGGCGATTTGGGCCTGCCGGGGGTTCAGCGCCGGTTGCCTCGATCGGGGTGCGGATTTCTTGTCGCCGGTTCGAGGAGGGACAGTTTCCGTTGCTGGGCGTCGAGGGCGACGCGGATGCCGACCGGCATCGGAAGGTTCGGGCCGGCGTGACCGACCTCGACGTTGCCCAGGACCGGGATGTCGCGGTCGCCCAGGACGTCGAGGACTATCTCGCGCAGACTCAGATCCTCCAGTCCATCGATTTCGCGGGGAATGCCCACGACCATGCCCGAGATGCGATCGAGGATGCCGCTGTGCCGCATCACCTGCAGATAGCTCCACACGTACGAGGCCAGCCCGCCCATTTCCTCCCAGAACAGCACCGCCCCGTCGAAGCTTTCGAGCGGCAGCGCGAACGGCGTCGCCTGGGCCAGCACAATGCGGTTGATGACTCCGCCGATCAGCCGGCCCTCGGTGCGCCCGGCGCGCCAGCATTCCCAGGTCTCGCTCGCGGGAAGCGCACCTATTGCCTCCGGGCTGGTAAGCAATCTGGTGTAGAGATCCTCGAGTTCCGCTCGGCGTGCAGCCGAAGCGGTCTGCCAATTTCCGCCGAAGCCGGGGGTGGCCATGTCGGCGTGGAATCCGACCAATCCGGTACGGGCATAGAGCACCAGATGCAGCAGTGAGATGTCGCTGTAACCGAGGATCGGCTTGGGGTCGGCCCTGATCGCCTCGACGTCGATGAGATCGAGGTAGCCGAGTGCCGTCTGGCCGCCGTCGTTCGCGATGATCGCGCGCACGTCGGGGTCACGCAGCAGGGCGTTCAATTCTGCGGCGATTTCCGCTGGCGTTGCCGCGCTCCACCAATGGTGGCGTCCTGCTTCGAGCAGCGGTGCCCGGCGTACGCGGAAGCCCATCCGTTCGAGCACGACCACCGTCTTATCGATGTTGGGCTCGTAGACGGCTTCGAGCGGTCCGGACAGCGCCGCGATGACGACCAGATCTCCGGGCTTGAGGGCGCGAGGTCGAAGCAGGGTCATTCGGCTGAGTATTCCGGCCCAGGGGGCTCCATCGCTTTGATTAACAGGCGGTGAAGGCGGCGCTGTTCGGCGTCGGTCAGGCGGGCGATCGGTGTGCGGGTCGTAGCTGTCTCGACCAGGCGGTGCCGGGCCGCGCGGCCGGCTTCGGTCAGGTGCAGCGCCTTGGTGCGCCGGTCGCCGGGGGCTGCCGCGCGTTCGGCGTAGCCCAGCTGCTCCAGGCGGTCGGCGAGAAACGTCACCGTTGACGGGTCGCAGCCCAGCTTGGCGGCCATCTGCCGCATCGAGGGCGCCGGGGCCGACGGCTCCAGCTGCCACAGGGCGTCGGCCAAGGCGTGGGTGAGTTTCAGCTCGGCGAGGACGTCCTCGATCCGCGCGTTGGTCGCGCCGTCCATGGCGTGCACCAGCCGTAGCAACTGGTATGTCAACGACTCGCCGTCCATGGCCTCATCGTACCCAGAAGCTTGGACTCTCCAATACTTGACTAGTCCAAGCTTTGCCGGGAGCATGGCCGATGCTTGGAGCGTCCAAGCATTTCGATCGGGGAGGCGGCATGGACGCGATCGCGGGGAGGCGGGAGTCGGTGCGGGACCGGGTTCGCCGGCGGGTGCTGACGACGTTGCTGGGCTTGATCGACAACGATGCGGCCATCCGGCGTGCGGCCACCCTCGACCCGGATCAGGCCACGGCGAACCAAGGGAACGGGCCGTACTACGTGGCGGGTTCGCCGCTTCGGCGTGATGTCCGGGAGGGGCGGGACGGAGTTCCGCTGCTGCTCCGCATCCGTACCGTGGATGTCGGCACGCTCGCGCCGGTCGCCGGCGCGATGGTCGAGATCTGGCACTGCGACGCCGACGGCATCTACTCCGGTTATCAGCGTTACGGCGCGGACAAGTTTCCTGCCCTGGTTTCGTTGACGCTGCGGCGGTTCCGGCCCACGGACTCGGCGATGTTCCTGCGCGGGCGGCAGGTCACCGACGATTCCGGGTACGTCGAATTCCAGACCATCGTGCCGGGCTGGTACACGCCGCGGACGTTGCACATTCACGTACGGGTCAGCCTTGGCGGCAAGGCGTTGCTGGGCACCGAGTTGTACTTCTCCGACGACTTCGCCGCGCACATCCAGTCGCTGCCGCCGTATGCGGGACGGGGTCGGGGTCCGTACCGCAACACCACCGACATCGAGATCCGCATGGCCAAGGGTTCGCCGGGCAGCTGGCCGGCCGTACGCCCGGCCGGGGACGGACATCGGGCTGACGTCATCCTCCAGATCCTCAGCTGAACAGGAGTGCTGCCATGACCACACGCACCGCCGTCATCACCGGCGCGGCCGGCGGCCTCGGGAGTGCCACCGCCCGGCACCTGCTGGCCGCCGGGTTCGACATCGTCGCGGTCACCCGGGACGCGGACAGTGCCCTCGCCGCGCGACACGCTCTTGCCCCGGATGCCCGCGGCCGTACGGTCCACGCGCTGCACGCAGACCTCATCGACCGCGACGACGTTCGCAGGCTCGCCGCACGAATCCGGGACTCCGTCGAACGCGTCGACGTGCTGATCAACAACGCCGGAGCAGCGTTTCCCGGGTACGCGGAGACCGCCGACGGCGTGGAGCGCACGCACGCCCTCAACCACTTGGCGCCGTTCCAGCTCACGCACCTGCTGGTCGCCGACGGCCTGTTCGCCGCCGACGCTCGCATCATCACCATCTCCAGCGACCTGGTGACCCGCGGGCGCCTCGACGCCGACGACCCGGACGTCACCGGCGTCTCCTGGCGCGACCGGTTCTCGCAGCTCGCTGTGTACGGCACCGCCAAGCTCGCCGGCGTGCTGGCGACCGTCGCGCTCGCGGATCGGCTTCCGGCCGGCATGAACGCCTACAGTGCCAACCCCGGCGTCATCAGGACCGGCTTCAGTGGCAAGTCAGGCGGTCTGCTCAAGGCCGTGTCCTCGGTCAGCGGCCTCTTCGCCCAGGCGCCGGCCAAAGCGGCCAGGACGCCGTTACTGCTCGCCACGGCCATGACGCCTCCGGCCCCGAACGGCGGCTTCTTCGCCAAGGGGGCGAGCGCGACTCCACCGGCGCAGGCCCGCGGCACCGAGCTGGCGGCGGCGGTTTACGAACGCACGGCGCGGGTGCTCGGCGTCGACGCCTTGCCGCGACGGTCGAATGTGGCCGGATAGAGCGCAGATGGACCAGGCACTCCACTGAGGACGGCCAGCCGCTCCTGCAATGTTGCCGAAAGGCTCTATCGGTCGTCCGGGCGGGCGACTTCCTTGATGTAGCCGTTCATCGTGGCCACGAAGTCGGTGATGAAGCGTTCGGCGTGGGCCAGTTCTTCAGGCGAGTACCGCGCCATCATCGCGTCGACGTGGCCGACGAGGGGGCCGAAGAAACTCGCCAGCATTTCCTCGACCCCTTCGGTTGCGCGCAGGGTCACGATGCGGCGATCCGCGCTGTCCCGTACCCGGGTCACGTGGCCGGCTTTCTCCAGGCGGTTGAGCAGCGAGGACGTCGCCCCGGGGGTCAGGCCGATGCGGTGGCTCAGGGCGGCCTGGGTCAGGGGTGCGCCGCGGTCCTCCGCCGAAAGGATCTCCACGATCGCGTTCGCGTCGGTGGTGTGCAGGCCCATCCGCGTACCGAAATGGCGGCCGAGCTCGGCGAAGGCCATGCCGTGGTCGCGGAGGCCTTCGAGCAGGCGGTCTCGCTGGGTACCGGTCACGCCGAGACTTTATCATCATCAAACAGTTTGACGGTAAAACAATCACACGGTAGAACTGTTTTATGACCATCACCGCGCCACGGGCGCTGATCTCGGGGGCCGGCATCGCGGGCCTCAGCACTGCGTTCTGGCTCGGTCGGGCCGGATGGGATGTCGAGGTCGTCGAGCGGTTCGGCGCGTTCCGCGACGGCGGGCAGAACATCGGGTGCGGGGTACGGCCCGGGAAGTCCTGGATCGGATGGGACTTGCCGAAGCGGTACGCCGGCAGAGCACCACCGAGGAAGGCACCAGCGTGCTCGACGGCAAGGGTTGCGTCATAGCGAGGTTCCCCGTCGAGGACCCGGACGGTCCCACCGCGGAACTGGAGATTCTGCGCGGCGATCTGGCCCGGGTCATCCTCGACCAATTGCCCGACCGGGTCTCCGTGCGGTACGGCGATCAGATCGAGACCGTCCGCGACGAGAGCTCGTATGTGGAGGTGGCGTTGCGATCGGGAACGGTAGCGCAGTACGACTTGCTGATCATCGCGGAAGGCGTCCGGTCCCGGACCCGGGATCTCGTCCTCGGTGCCGCGGTCTCCCGGCGGGAGCTCGGGCTGAACATGGCCTACGGGACGATTCTCCGGACCGCGGACGACGACCGTTGGTGGCGCTGGTACTCGGCGCAGGGTGGCCGCCAGATCACCCTGCGGCCCGACAACAAGGGCAGCACGCGCGCGACCCTGGCCTTCACCAGCCGCGGGCAGAACCTCGCCGACCTGCCGCTCGACCAGGCCCGCGCCGAGTTACGCCGCACGTTCCACAACGCCGGGTGGCAGGCCGGGCGGGTCGTCGCCGGCTTCGAATCCTCCGATGACGTGTACGTGGATCACCTCACCCAGATCAGGTTGACCTCATGGTCGAAGGGGCGGGTCTGCGTCACCGGCGACGCGGCCTGGTGCGTGACTCCGCTGGGCGGGGGCGGGACCTCGCTGGCGATGGTGGGGGCATACGTGCTGGCCGCGTATCTCAGCCGGGCGGAGCCTGCTGAGCTCGGTGCCGCGCTCACCCGTTACGAAGGATGGATGCGGCCATTGATCGAGGACGCGCAGCAGCTGCCGCCGGGCACGCCGGGGCTGTTCTACCCGAGGTCCGAGGTCGGCGTGCGGGTCCTGCGGCTGGCCGCACGCATCGGGAGCCTGGGTGCGCTTCGCAAGCTGACGTCCCGCATCGGGCATGTCGCCCGAACCGGCCAGGCCCTGCCGCCGATGAACCTCGAGCAGAACGTGCGGTGAACGTGATCCGGCTCAGGCTCAGGTGAGCCTGAAGGCAGGGGTCCTGCCGTCACCCCCTCCCGCAGGGGCTCCCTGACCGCCGCGATCGCGGGTTGCATACACCGTGTGGATGAGAGCACCAGGTATCCGCGGCGGGCGCTGATGGGAGGTGTCGTGCTCGGTGCGATGCTCGGCGCCTGCACCGATGCGCCGGATTCCCCGCGGCCTAATTCCGCGCGGCCGGTTTCGTGCGGCCGGATTTCGCCCGGCCCGGTTCCGTGCCGTCGGATTTCGCCCGGCCCGGTTCCGTGCGGTCGGATTCCGCTCGGCCCGGTTCCGTGCGGTCGGATTCCGCGCCGCCGGGTTCCGTGCGGCCGGATTCCGCGCCGCCGGGTTCCGTGCGGTCGGATTCCGCGCCGCCGGGTTCCGTGCGGTCGGATTCCGCGCCGCCGGGTTCCGTGCGGTCGGATTTCGCTCGGCCGGGTTCCGTGCGGTCGGATTCCGCGCCGCCGGGTTCCGTGCGGCCGGATTTCGCCCGGCCCGGTTCCGCGCCGCCGGATTTCGCCCGGCCGGGTTCCGTGCCGTCGGATGCCCGCCCCGCCGGGAACACGTCGCGCGGCGGCTTCTCTTCGCCTGGCGGCAGGGTGCTGCTGGCTTACTTCTCCCGCGCGGGGGAGAACTACTTCAACGGCGGGCGCCGGCGCCTCACCGTGGGGAACACCGAGGTCGTCGCCGGCATGAGCGGCCGGCTCATCGGCTGCGACGTGCACCGCATCGAGCCCGCCGAGCCGTATCCCGACGACTACTAGCCGACCGTCGCCCGCAACGTCCGGGAACAGCAAGCGGACGCGCGCCCGGGCATCGCGAACCCGCTGGACTCGAGCGCCCGCTACGACACGGTTCTGCTCGGAACCCCATCTGGAACGTCCGGACACCGATGATCATGACGACGTTCGTGGCGGGTCTCGACTTCGCCGGGAAGGCTGTGCATCCGCTGACCACGTACGCGATGAGCGGGCTGGGGACCACCGAGCGGGACTATGCCGCGGCCTGTCCCGGCGCGAAGCTCGGGGAGGGCCTGGCCGTGCGCGGCGAGGAAGCCGGCGCCGCCGAGCCCGACGTCGCGGCCTGGCTGCGCCGCATCGGCCTGCTCAGCCGCTGACGGCGCTTTGTTGCGTCGCGGCCCAGCTGGCGAGCAGTTCCAACCCATCCCCCGAGGGCGTGCCAGCCTCGGCGGAGTAGGTCAGCACCGTCAGGTTGTCGTCGCCGGACAGTTCGAGGACCTCGAACGCCAGCTCCAGCTCACCAACCACCGGATGGCGGAAACTCTTCCTGCCGTGGCGGTGCACGTAAACATCCTGAGCCGCCCACCAGCTGCGGAAGGGCTCGCTGCGCATCGAGAGTTCACCGATCAGGTTCATCAGCTGCTGATCGTCCGGGTGACGGGTCGCCGCGGTCCGCAGCGCAGCCACCGCGGACCGCGCCACCTGCGGCCACTCCGGGTAGAACGCCTGTGCGTGCGGGTCCAGGAACGTGAACCGCATGGAGTTCACCGGCAGCTCCGGGCTCGCGGCCACCATCGGCGCGTAGAGGGCCAGGCCCAGCGAGTTCCCGGCCAGGACATCGAAGCGGTGGTTGCGCAGGAACGCCGGTACGCCGGTCATCGAGTCCAGCACGCGGCGGATCGCCGGCCGGATCTCGGGCGCCTTCTGGCGGCGGGGGCGGGCCGGCGGCCGGCCCGCGGCGCGCGCCAGGTGGTGAAGGTGCGTGGTTTCGGTGTCGTCGAGCCGCAGCGCGCGGGCGATCGCGTCCAGGACGCTGTCCGAGGCGCCGGCGAGGTTGCCGCGTTCCAGGCGGGTGTAGTACTCGACGCTGACCCCCGCGAGCGCCGCGACCTCACCGCGGCGGAGCCCGGCGACCCGGCGGCTGCCGTACGCGGGGATGCCTGCCTGCTCCGGGCTCAGCTTCGCCCGGCGGGAGCTCAGGAACGCGCGGACCTCGCTGCGGTTGTCCATGCCCCCAGGCTAGGCACCTCGCCGGGCACGAGGGGGTCCCTGGCATTACCCCTCTGTCCAGGGTCTCCCAGCCGCATCCGTTTCAGCGCAGGCTCTGGGGATACGTCACTTCCTGTCCGGCAACCGAGAGGAACGTTTCATGACCACCGTCCCCAGCCTGACGCTGAACAACGGTGTCGAGCTGCCCGCCATCGGCCTCGGTGTCTTCCAGACCCCGCCGGACGAGACCCGCGCCGCCGTCGAGGCCGCCCTGGCGACCGGCTACCGGCACGTCGACACCGCCGCCGCCTACGGCAACGAACGGCAGGTGGGGGAGGCCGTCGCCAGGTCCGGCGCCGAGGTCTTCCTGGAGACCAAGATCTGGATCAGTGACTACGGGTACGACGAGACGCTGCACGGCTTCGACAAGAGTGCCGGCAAGCTCGGTGTCGACCGGATCGACCTGCTGATTCTGCACCAGGCGCTGCCCTCGGAGTTCGGGCGGACCCTCGATGCGTACCGCGCGCTGGAGCAACTGCTGGCCGACGGCAAGGTGCGCGCGATCGGTGTCAGCAACTTCATGGTCGAGCACCTGCAGGCCCTGCTGGACCGGGCCACGGTCGTGCCCGCGGTCAACCAGATTGAGGTTCACCCTTACTTCCAGCAGCGTGACGTGCAGGAGTTCGGCGCTCAGCACGGCATTCTGACCCAGGCGTGGGCTCCGATCGGGGGCATCACGTTCTACCGCGACAGCGGGCACACCAGCACGCTGCAAGATCCGGTGATCGGTGAGATCGCCAAGGCGTACGGGAAGACCCCCGCGCAGGTCATGCTGCGCTGGCACCTGCAGCAGGGCCGTCAGGTGATCCCGAAGTCGACCAGGCCGCAGCGGATCGCGGAGAACTTCGACGTGTTCGACTTCGACCTCACCGGTGAGCAGCTCGCCGCGATCGACGCCCTGGACACCGGCAAGCGTGGCGGCCCCGAGCCCGCCGACGTCACCCTCGAGACCTTCGGCCGCGTGATCTCCGAGGCCTGAACCAGCCCCGAGGCCTGAACCAGCCCCGAGGCCTGAACCAGCCCCGAGGCCTGAACCAGCCCCGAGGCCTGAACCACCGACCCGCCAACCACACGGAGGACGATCATGCGTACCGCGAAGCTCGGCGACCTGGAGGTCGCCCGGATCGGCCTCGGCGCGATGGGGATGTCGCACGGCTACACCGGCGCCGGCAGTGATGACGCCGAGTCGATCCGCACCATCCACCGGGCCGTCGACCTGGGCGTCACCCTGATCGACACCGCCGAGGTCTACGGCCCGTACGTCAACGAGGAACTGGTCGGCCGGGCCCTGCAGGGGCGCCGGGACCGGGTGGTGCTGGCCACCAAGTTCGGCCTGATCTCGCACACCGGCCGTGCCGCGGGCCGGCCCGACAGCAGCCCGGACAGCATCCGCGCCGCGGTCGACGGCTCCCTCAAGCGCCTCGGCACCGACCACATCGACCTGTACTACCAGCACCGCGTCGACCCGGACACCCCGATCGAGGACACCATGGGCGTCCTCGCGGACCTGGTCCGGCAGGGCAAGATCCGTTACGTCGGGCTGTCCGAGGCGTGGACCGGCACCATCCGCCGGGCGCACGCCGTCCACCCGGTCACCGCCGTGCAGTCGGAGTACTCGCTGTGGACGCGTGACCAGGAGCTGCTCCTGCCGGTGCTGCGGGAGCTGGGGATCGGGCTGGTGGCGTACTCGCCGCTGGGGCGTGGTTTCCTCACCGGGGCGCTGCGGTCGCCGGCGGATCTGGAGCAGCTGGACGACAGCGACTTCCGCAAGAACCACCCGCGCTTCACCGGCGAGAACTTCCAGCGCAACCTGCACATCGCCGACCGGGTGCAGGCGGTCGCCGACCAGGTGGGCTGCACTCCGGCCCAGGTGGCGCTGGCGTGGCTGCTCGCTCAGGGGGAGGACGTCGTGCCCATCCCCGGGACCAAGCGGGTGAGCCGGGTGGAGGAGAACACGGCCGCGGACGCGGTGGAGCTCAGCGCGGAGCTGATCGCGTCGCTCACCGCGCTGCCCCCGGCCGAGGGCGGTCACCACACCGACGACCAGATGCGGCTGATCGAGCGCTGATCGGCAGCGGCCGGCCACGATCGGCAGCGGCCGGCCACGATCGGCATCCGGCACCGCGAAAGATACGACGGATCGGGTCCGGCCCGTCAAGAGCGGACACCACGCCCCCGGACCGGGCGGGTGATCTGGCAAGATCGCGCGCATGATGCTGCGGCGCGCACGGGGGGCGGCGGCTCTGCTGCTGGCCGCGGCCGGGGTGGCGCTGACCGCGGCGACGCTGCTGGCCGCCCTCACCGTCTACAGCGCGGCCGTGACCGAGGCGAGCGTCCGCACCGCCGTGGCCGCCGCCGACCCGGCCGAGCGCTCGGTGCTCGTGCGCGGCTCGGCGGGCGACGACCCCGCCCGGCAACAGGAGCGGGACGCCACGCTGCGCCGCTCGTTCGGGGGCGGGCTGGGTGGCGTTCCCGTCACCGTCACCGGTGCCGAGTACGGCGTGGGCTGGGCACTCGCCGCGCCGACCGGGCAAGCCCGGCCTGACTCGTCCGGGGTCGCGTACGCGTCGGTTCTGCACGTCGATGACCTGCCCGGGCACGCGCGGCTGACCGGCGGCCGGTGGGCCGACCCGGGGGCGTCGCCGGCCCAGGCCATGCTGGCCGAGCCGGCCGCCCGGCTGATGGGCCGCACCGTCGGTGACCGGATCCCGCTGGCCGACCGGCGCACCGGGCGGGTCACCGAGGTGGTGGTGGCCGGGGTGTGGCGGCCGGTGGACGCCGGTGACCCGTACTGGCGGCTGATGCCGGAGGTCACCACCGGCGTGCGGCCGCAGTCGGCGACCTACGGGCCGCTCGTGGTGGACCGGGCCGACTTCGCGGCGCGTTTCGCCGCCTCCGCGTCCGCCGCGTGGCTGGTGACCCCGCGACTGGACGCGACCACGCTGGACGAGGTGCAGCGGGTCGCCGCCGCGGCGACAGCGGCCGGGACCGGACTGCCGCCGTCGCGCGGGCTGGACGAGTCGGCGACGGCCGAGACCGGCCTGCCCGAGCTCGCCGCCCGGTTGCCCCGCGCCGATCTGGTCGGCCGGTCCACGCTGGTCACGCCCGCCCTGCTGATCATCGTGCTGGCCGGGTACGCGCTGCTGCTCATGGCCGTGGTGCTCGCCGAGGACCGGCGCGGCGAGACGGCGCTGCTGCGGGCCCGCGGTGCGTCCCGCGGCTGGCTGGCCGGGCTCGCCGTGCGCGAGGCGGTGCTGGTGGTGCTGCCCGCGGCGGTGTTCGGGCCGGTGCTGGCGTTCGGCCTGGTCGAGCTGGCGAGCCGGGTTCCGGCGCTGGCCGCCGTGCTCGATCTGCGTCCCCGGCTGGCCGCCTCGACGTGGCTGGTGGCCGCGGTGGCCGCGGTGGGGTGTGCGCTGGCCGTCGCGGGTCCGGCGGCGCGGCGGGGGCGCGCGTACGCGGCCGAGCTGGCCGCCCGTTCACGACCGCGCACCCGTTCCGTCGTGCTGCGCGCCGGCCTGGACGTGGTGCTGCTGGCCCTGGCCGTGCTGAGCTGGTTGCAGCTGCGCCAGTACGCGTCCCCGCTCTCGGGCGCGGGCTCGGGCGGCGCCCTGGGCATCGACCCGCTGCTCGCCGCGGCCCCCACGCTCGGGGTGATCGCCGGTGCCGTGCTCACGCTGCGGTTGCTGCCCCCGGCGGCGCGTTTCGGGGCCCGGCTCGCGGAGCGGACGGCCGACAGTGCGGCGGTGTTCGGTGCCTGGCAGGCCGGTCGCCGGTCGCACGCCGGCCCGATGGTCCTGGTGGCGCTGGCGGTCGCCGCGGGCACGGTCTCGTGGTGCCTGGCCGGCACGTCCGAGCGTTCCGCCGCTGATCAGGCCGACCTGCGCGCCGGGGCCGACCTGCGGCTGGTCGAGAACGCCGGGATCCCGCCCGCGGACCGGTCCACCGATCTGAGCGGGCTGCCTGGGCTGGTGACGGCGTTGCCCGGCGTGCGTACCAGTGTCTCCCTCGGCAGTGGCGGCGGCACGGGCGACTTCGTCGCCGTGGACGCCACGGCCGGGCCGCGCGTGCTGCGCATCCGCGACGACCTCGCCGGCGGCGACCCGGAGGGCCTGTGGCGCACGTTGGCCGATGCCCGGCCCACTCCGGGCGACGCCGAGGTGCCCCGCTCCGGCACCGTCACGGCCGGTCCGGGAGTGCAGACGACGGCCCTGTTCGCCGATCCCAGCGGCCGGCAGGTACGCACGCCGGTCGAGCCGGACGCCGCCGGCCGGTTCACCCTGACACCGCCGGCGGGCGGCTCGTGGCGGCTGGCCGGGTTCCTCGTCGAGGCACCAGCGGCGGCGTCCGGGTCCACGGTGGACTGGCGGCTCGACGGCCTCGACGTCCCGCTGTCCGCGCCGGAATGGCAGCTGGCGGACCGGGAGTTCACGGCCCCCGCCGCCCACCCCCGGCCGGACGCCCTGACCGCGGCCTACCGGGTGCCCCGGTCGGGCCGGGTGGACTTCGCGGTCGTGCCGGCCGTCGCCGCCACGCCGGTGCCGATCGCGGTCACCCCGGCCGCGCTGGCCGAACTGCGCCTGCGGACCGGGCAGACCACCACGCTGAACGTCGCGGGTGTTCAGGTGGACGTGAAGATCGCGGACACGATCGAGGCGGTGCCCGGCACGGACGGCGGCCCGGCGATGCTGGCCGACCTCCCGACGCTCAATTCTCAGCTGCTCGGCCGGCGCGGTGTGGTGTCGGCGACCCAAGAGTGGTGGCTGGCCACGCGCGAGGATGCGCACGCCGCCGCGGCGAGTGCCGCGGCCCGGCTCGACGGCATCCAGGTCGTCGACCGGCGGGCGCTGGCCGCCGCGAGCAGCGACCCGTTCGGTGCCGGGGCCCGCGCGGCGCTGTTCGGAGCGGCCCTGGCGGCCGTCCTGCTCGCCGCGGTCGGGGTCGCGGTGGACGTGCAGGCCACCACCCGGCGCCGCGGCGGTGAGCTGGCGGTGCTGCACGCTCTCGGCGCGGGTCCCCGGCTGCTGACCCGGTCGTTGCTCGTCGAGCAGGCCTTCCTGGCCGGGATCGGGGCGCTCGCCGGGCTGGTCACCGGGGTGCTCGTCGCGATCGCGGTGGCCCCGCTGCTGGTCCTCACGCCCGCCGCCGCCCGGCCCGTGCCCGCGCCGTTGCCGGACATCGAGTGGCTGCGCGCCGCCGGTACGGGCGTGGTCCTGGTCGTGCTCGCCCTCGCCCTGACCGCGCTGGCCGCGGTCCGCATGCACCGCCGCCTCGCCGCGGCCCCGCCCACCTGGGGGCAGGACCAATGACCGCCCTGCTGCACCGTGCCCGCGCGTTCGCCGGTGGACTGGCCCTGCTCGCGGCCCTCGCCCTGGTCGCCGCCCTGCTGGTGAGCGGCGTGCCGAAACTGGCCAACGGCAACACGGACACGGGCCTGCGCGCGGACATCGCGCGGTTGCCGCACACCGCTCGCGACCTGACGTTCGGCAGCGTGCGGGCGCGTTTCCCGCTGGACCCCACCGCCGATGTCGTCCGCGACGGCCCGCAACGGCTCGATACGTACCGCGGGCAGCTCGGTGCGCCGCTGCCCGGGCTGATCAGCGATCAGTGGTACACCGCGCGGGTCGGGCCCGCCGGCGTGCGTACCAGTGGCGATGTCGCACCGTTCCTCGGCAAGTGCACGCCCAGCCTGTCGGTGCGCACGCTGACCGGCGCCGATCAGGCGATCCGGATGGTCGAGGGCCGGCCGCCGGCCTCCGGCGGCACCGTCGAGGCGACGGTGGCGCGCCCGGCCGCCGCGGCGATGAAGCTGCGGGTCGGCTCGACCTTCACCCTGACCGGCTCGTACGGCCAGATCCCGGTGCAGGTGGTCGGCATCTTCGAGCAGACCGACCCGGGGGCACCGATCTGGGCCGACATGCCGCTGACCCAGACGGCCTGCCCGAACCCGGACGACGGCGTCACCGTGCGGGCCGGCCTGCTCACCGACGACGCCGGCCTGCGGTTCGCCGCCGAGCGCACCGGCGACGTGGTGCACGAGTGGCGCTACCGGCTCGCCGAGGACCGGCTGTCGGCCCCCGACGTGCCGGCGCTGGCCGCAGCCGTGGCCGCGGCCCGGCGCAGCCCGCCGCCGCGGACCGTGCTGACCAGCGGCCTCGAGAACTCCCTGAGCCGCTTCACGAACGAGCAGAGCGCCGTCGCCGCGCTGCTGGCCGTTGTGCAGGCCGGTGTCCTGGCGACCCTGCTCGGCCTGATCGCGCTGGCCGCCGGGCTGGTCGTGGAGCGGCGCCGGGCCGAGTTCGCCCTGATCCGGGCGCGCGGTGGCGCCGCCGCGACCATCGGCGGCCGGCTGCTGGGCGAGACCCTGCTCGTCGTGCCCGCCGCGGTGCTCGCCGGGGCGCTCGCCGGTGCCCTGCTGCCCGGGCGGGCGCCCGCGTACGGCTGGCTGCCGCTGCTCGCGGTGGCGGCCGTGGCCACGTTGACCGCGCCGGTGCTGGCCACGGTGACGCAGCGGCATCCCACCTTCGCCGGCCGGCGCCAGGACCTCACCCGGTCGCGTCCGTCGGCGCGGCGACTCGTGGCCGAGGCCTTCGTCGTGCTGCTCGCCGCGCTCGGCGTCCTGCTGGTACGCCGGCGCGGGCTGGCCGCGTCCGACGGCGTGGACCCGTACCTGGTCGTGGTGCCGGTGCTGCTCGCGGTGGGGGTGGCCCTGATCGTCCTGCGGCTCCTGCCGTGGCCGCTGCGGCTGGCCGGCCGCCTGACCGCCCGGGCCCGCGGCGCCGTGCCGTTCCTCGGGCTGGCCGGGGCCGGTCGCGGCTCGCCGGTGCACACCGCGCCGCTGGCGGTGCTCGTCGTGGCGGTGGCCACCGGCGTCTTCACCGGCACGGTGGCCGGCTCGATCGCCGACGCCCGCGACCGCGCGACGGACCAGGAGGTGGCCGGGGACGCGTTGATCATCGGCGCCGGGTTCGGGGCGGACACCGGGCGCAGTCTCGCCGCGGTTCCCGGGGTGACGGCGGTGGCGCCGCTGTGGGTCGCCAACGGCGTAGCGCTGCGCAGCAGCGGCGGCGGCCGGGCGCAGGGTCAGGTGAGCGTGCTGGTCGTCGACGGCCCGGCCGCCGAACGGGTGCTGCGGGACAGCGGGAGCAGCCTGCGCCTGCCGCCGGCCCTGACCCGGGCCGGCCGCGGCGGTGACACCGTGCCCGCACTCGTGTCACCCGACCTCGCCGCGCCGGCCGGCACCGAAGGCGCGGTGGACGTCCAGGGCACGCCGTACCGGTTCCGGGTCGCCGCGGTCGCCGCCGAGGTGCCCGGACTGGGCGTGGGCGCGCAGCGCTTCGTCGTCCTGCCCGCCCAGGCGTTGCCCGCCGCGGCCCAGCCCCTGCGGTTCAACCGGCTCGTCGTCGCGGGCCCGGACGCCGATCCCGCTGCGCTGCGCCGCGCCGGGGACGCCGGGCAGCTCGCGTACCTGACGAGCGGGCTCGGCCGGGCGCCGGCCGACTGGGCGCTGCCACCGACGACGGTCACGACGTGGCAGGACCAGCGGGCGTCCCTTGAGGACAGCGGGGTCAACCGGGTGCTCAGCTTCACCTTCGCTGCCGGTGCGGCCAGTGCGGTCCTGCTGGCCCTGCTCGCCGTCGCCTTCGCCGTGCTCGCCGGTGCGCCGGTCCGCGGCGCCACGCTGTCGCGGCTGCGGACGCTGGGACTGTCCGCCGGCCAGGGACGCAGGCTGCTGCTGTACGAGCTCGTACCGTTGCTGACCGTCGCCCTGCTCGCCGGCGGCCTGGTCGGCGTCGCACTGCCCCGGCTGCTCGGTCCCGCCCTGGGACTGTCGGGCTTCACCGCGGGAGTGCCGGCCCGCGACCGCATCGACCCGGCGCTCGTCGCCGCCGTGCTCGCCGTGGTGATGCTCGCCGTCGCCGCGGCGCTGCTGGTGGAGAGCGCCGCGAACCGCCGGATGCGCCTGGGCGAGGCGCTGCGGCTCGGAGGGGAGTACGGATGACCGAGGATCTCGCCGCCCTGGAACGCCGCGCGGCACAACGGGCGGCCGACCGCGCGGGTGGCGCCGACCGGCTGGCCGGGCACATCGTGTGCGACGGCCTGGTGCGCATCTACAAGACCGACGGCGTCGAGGTTGTCGCCCTGCAGGGGCTGGACCTCGTCGTCGACCGCGGGGAACTGCTGGCCATCGTCGGCGCGTCCGGCTCCGGCAAGTCCACGGTGCTCAACATCTTGTCCGGGCTGGACGTGCCGACCGCCGGTGTCGCCCGGGTCGCCGGCTACGACCTGCTCAGCATGTCGGCGAAGAGCCGGCTCGCGTACCGGCGGCGGACGGTCGGCTTTGTGTGGCAGCAGACCGCGCGGAATCTGCTGCCGTACCTGGACGCGCGGGAGAACGTGGAGCTGCCGGTGCGGCTGGCCCGCGGCAGCCGCAAGGCCGCCCGGGCCCGCGCCGACGAACTGCTCGAGCTGGTCGGCCTGGCCGACCAGGCCGACCGCCGGCCCGCGCGCCTCAGCGGCGGCGAACAGCAGCGCTGCGCGGTCGCGGTGGCGCTGGCCAACGACCCGGAGGTGCTGTTCGCCGACGAGCCGACCGGCGAACTGGACGAGGCCACCGCGGTGGAGGTCTTCGGCGCGCTGCGCACGGTGAATGCCGAGCTGGGCGTGACCGTGGTGGTGGTGACCCACGACCGCAACGTCGCCGGCGAGGTGCGCCGGGCGGTCGCGATCCGCGACGGACGGACCGCCGCGGAGGTACGCCGCTCGGCGCGCCGCGGCACCGACGGGGTGGAGGAGCTGGTCAGCGAGGAGTACGCGGTCCTCGACCGCAACGGCCGCCTCCAGCTGCCGGCCGCCTTCGTCGAGGCGCTGACCCTGCGCGACCGGGTACGGCTGACCCTGGAACCCGACCACGTGGCCGTCCGGCCCGGCGAGGAGCCCTGATGTCCGACACGGTGGTCCGGGTCAGTGACCTGGGACGAGACTTCCCGGCCGGCGACGGCGTGGTGCATGCCGTCCGTGGGGTGTCGTTCACGGTGGCCCGCGGTGAGCTCGTCGCCGTCCGCGGCCGGTCCGGGGCCGGCAAGTCGACACTGCTGAACCTGATCGGCGGACTGGACCGGCCGACCACCGGCCGGATCGAGGTGGCCGGGCGTGACGTCGGCGGGGCCACCGAGCGGGAGCTGCTGGAGCTGCGCCGGACCACGATCGGTTTCATCTTCCAGTCCTTCGGGCTCATCCGGATCCTGTCCGCGGCCGAGAACGTCGGGGTGCCGCTGCGCCTGGCCCGGCGCCCGGCCGCCGAGCGCGATCAGCGGGTCGCCGTGCTGCTGGAGCTGGTCGGCCTGGGCGCGCACGCGGCGCAACGACCGTACGAGCTGTCCGGCGGCCAGCAGCAGCGGGTGGCCGTGGCCCGGGCGCTGGCCAACGAGCCGCTGCTGCTGGTCGCCGACGAACCCACCGGCCAGCTCGACTCCGACACCGGCCGCTCGATCATGGACCTGCTCCGCGCGGTGGTCGACGCGCACGGCATGACGGTGCTGGTCGCCACCCACGACACGAGCCTGATGGACCGCGCCGACCGCATTCTCACCCTGCGCGACGGCGCCCTGGTCAACGGCCTGGACGTGGCGGAGAAATAGGGACCGCGCTCACTCCGGCCCGCACGTTGGCCAGCGCCGCCCGCAGTTCCGGCAGGCCGTCCATGGTGCTCGCCGTCAGCAGCAGCCGGACCGGTAACCCGGGCTCGTGCACCAGCGCGTTGCTCAGCAGCCAGCACAGCTCCGCCACCGACCAGTCGTCGGCACCGTCCACGATGATCACCACGCCTGGCGCGCCGGGCGGCACGAGCTGCGCCGGGTGCTCGGCGGTGCCGTGCTCGATCCGCGCGCTCAACACCACCCAGCCGCTGCGGGCGAGCTCGGCGGCGGCGGCTTCGGCCGCGTCACCCGTACGGGGAAAGTCCGGCCCGTGCAGCCACAGTGCGGCGAGCCGGGTGCCGGGCCAGTCGGGCCGCACGGAGGTCTGCGCGGGCTGCGGCTGGATCCGGGTGAGCCGGTACGAGGCCTTGCCGCGACCGTGGATGTGCAGGTCAGCGTGCATGACCGCGTACGCGGTGCCGCCGCGGGCGACGACCCGTTGCTCGTCCATGGGTCCATCATGCCTCCGGTAGGCTGGGAGACCGGCCGGCGGCGGAGTGGAGTTCAGTGAGCACGGACGACAGTGCGCGGATCGTGGTGCTGACCGCTCTGTCGCTCGAATACACAGCGGTCCGCAGGCACCTCGACGGGCCGAGCCGGCGATCGGCCCGGTCCGGCACCCAGTACGAGGTCGGCACGCTGGGCGGGGCCCGGGTGGCGATCGCCGAGGTCGGGGCCGGCAACGTGGACGCGGCCCTGGTGGCCGGCGAGGCGATCGACCTGTTCCGGCCGGAGGCGCTGCTCTTCGTCGGGGTCGCCGGTGCCCTGAACGACAAGATCGCGCTCGGCTCGGTGGTCGTCGCGACCCGTGTGTTCGCTGTCCACGGTGCCAAGGAGGAGGACGACCAGTCCTACGCGCGGCCCCGCTCGTTCGACGCCGACCATGAGCTGTTGCAGCGGGCCCGGTTCGTCGCCCGCGAGTTCCAGCAGCGCCCGGGTGCCCCGGAGGTCCACTTCGCGCCGATCGCGGCCGGCGAGGTGGTGCTCAACTCCCGGACGACGCCGCTGGCCCAGCAGCTCAAGGACCGCTACAACGACGCCGTGGCGATCGAGATGGAGAGCGCGGGGACGGCCCGCGCGGCCCACGTCGGCCGCGTCCGGATGCTGACCGTCCGGGGCATCAGCGACCAGGCCGATGGGGGGAAGTCCGAGGCCGACGCCGGTGGTTCGCAACAGCGCGCGGCGCGCAACGCCGCCGCGTTTGCGGCCGTGGCGATCACCGACTTCCTCTCCCGGCCCGCCGAGGAACGCCCCGCGTCGGTGCAGCACGTCACCGCGAACGGCGGTATGGCGATCGGGGCCATGCATGGCAATGTGTACGTTCACAGCGCCGAGCCGCCGAGCTCGGTGGAGTGGCGAAAGATCAGCCGCCCGCCGCAGGTGACCTGGCGCTCCGACTTCGTCAACCGGCCCTCGTCCTTCGAGCGGGCCGCCCTGGAGCTGCATCTGGTGCCCGCGACCGAGTCGCCGTTGATCGAGGTGCGCAGGCTGCGCGAGCTGGCCCCACGGCTGGCCGGGGAGCTCCCGGCCGTGACCCAGCTGGTGACCGGTCACGATGACCGGGCGGCCTGGGCCTGGACGACCGACTACCGGAGTGGCCCCGCCGGCCGGGTGGTCAGCCGTTCCGGGCAGCGGTCGGCCTGGGCACCGCTGCCCGGCGACTCGCTCGGCGCGGTGCTGGACGAGGAATGGATCATCGCCTGTCTGCAGCGGATGATCACCTCCCTCACCCGGCTCGACCTGCCATCTCCGGTGCGCTGGGCGCTCGCGCTGGCCGTCGAACCGACGATCATGCTCAGCGTCGGCCGGGCGGACTCGCTGCCCCGCACCTCGGCGTCGATGGGCCGCGGGCAAGGTCCGCTGCAGGTGCCGGCTGAGGAATCCGTCCCGGCGAGCCACCTCGCCGCCCTGCCGGGCGACGTCGCCGCCGAGCTGGCCGCGCGCCTGCTGGCCGCTCACGGCCGTCGCTGACCATGGGGTACGCGTACGGGACGGTGGGCGCCGACCTGCACGTCGCCGCTGACGGATTCCCGCTCTATCTCCTCACCCGCTGGGAACGAGCCGCCCGCCCGTCCGGTGAGTGGCTGTCCGAGCTGCCCAGCCGTCTGCTGAACGCCCGGCACCGGGTGGTCACCTTCACCGGCCGCCAGGCCGAGCTGGCCGAATACCGGCAGTGGCTCGCCGGCCCGGCCCCGATCGCGGTCCGCTGGCTGTACGGGCCCGGCGGTCAGGGCAAGACCCGGCTCGCCGACGAGGTGGCCGGCCGGGCGCAGGACGACGGCTGGTTGGTCGTCGCGGCGAGCACCGGCGCCGGCCCGGTTCAGCCGCCGCCCGGCAGTCAGGACCTGCGGGCCGACCAGGCCACCGGGATTCTGCTGATCGCGGACTACGCCGACCGCTGGCCGCTGTCCTCCCTGGCGCTGCTGCTGGACAACAGGCTGCTGACCGAGGCCACTGTGCCCGTACGGGTGCTGTTCCTCGCTCGCACCGACGCGGCCTGGCGGGGGCTCGCGACGGCTCTGGACCCCGGGCGGCTGGCGCTCTCGGACGAGCGGCTGGCTCCGCTCGACGTCACCGGTGCTGCGCGCCGGCAGATGTTCGAGGCGGCCCATGACGGTTTCCTCGCCTACTACGGCGCTGCTGTGCCCGTACCGGTGGATCTGCTCGCCGGCCCGGAGTTCGGGCTGACCCTGGCCGTGCACATGGCTGCGCTGGTGGCGGTCGACGCGCGGCAGCGCGACCGGCCGTTGCCCACCGACCTCGCCGGGCTCACCCTCTATCTGCTGGACCGCGAACAGCTGCACTGGGCCGACCGGCACGCGGCCGGTGGGCGGTTGCGGCCCGACGCGATGAAACGGGTGGTCTTCATCGCGACCGTCTGCGGCACCCAGCCGGCCGACGCCGCGGTCACGTTGCTGCGCGACCTGCTGCCGGACGGCGTGGATCCCGCCGTCGCGGCCGACGACCACGCCGCCTGCTATCCGAGTGAGGCCACCGCTGCCCGGTGCGAACCGCTCTACCCCGACCGGCTGGCCGAGGACTTCGTCGCGCTGACCCTGGACGGTCACGGAGTCGCGATTCCGGCCGGCGAGTGGGCCGGGCCGCTGCTGACCCAGCTGCTCGGACGCGAAGACGACGGCTCGCCTCGTCCGTGGCTGCCGCGGGCTGTGTCCACGCTGGCCGCGGCCACTTTGCGCTGGCCGCACGTGGGCGCCGGTCACCTCTATCCGGTGCTGCGCGCGGACCCGCGGCTGGCGGTCGAGGCCGGCGGTGACAGCCTCGGCACCCTGACCGCCGCCGACGGCATCGACCTGGATCTGCTGGCCGAGATCGAGGAGCACCTGCCCAAGGGCCGCTACCTGGACCTGGACGTCGCCGCGCTGGCCGTCCAGCAGCGGCTCGCCGACCAGCGGCTGGCCGCCGCGAGCGGCCCGCGTGAACGCGGCGACGTACACGCGGACCTCGGCTACCGGCTCAACGTCACCGGCCACCGCGACCCCGCCCGCGCCGAGATGGCCGCGGCGGTGGAGTGCTACCGCGTCGCCGCCACGCCCGGCGAGCCGGACGCGGACCTCGCCCACGCGCTGATGAACCTGGCCCACACCGAGCTCGACGTCGGCCGCCGGCCGCAGGCCCTGGCCAGTGCCGAGGAGGCGAGGGATCTCGACCGCGCCCTGGCGGGACACGAGCCCGACCTGGCGTACGCGTGGTCCACGCTCGGCACCGTCCTCGCCGCCCTCGGCCGGCACGAGGAAGCGGTCGACGCCTGCACCGAGTCGGTGGGCCTCTACGAGGACCTGGCCGAGGCCGACCTGGACCAGTACGAGACGGAGCTGGCCGGCGCGCTCGGCAACCGCGGATCCTGGCGGCACAGCCTGGGACAGTACGAGGAGGCGCTGGCCGACGCCCGCCGGGCCACCGCGATCTACCGCCGCCGGGCCGCGCAGGATCCGAACGCGTACCTGCACGAGGCGGCCGCGGCCCTGGTCAACGAGGGGATGCAGCTCGACGGCCTGCGCCGCTACGCCGAGGCGGCCGAGGTGATGACCGAGTCGGTGGCGGCCTTCCGCAAGCTGGCCGACCTGCGACCCGACTCGTTCGAGCACTTCCTGGCGACCGCGCTGAGCAACCTCAGCGAGCCGCTGTTCCACGTCGGACGCACGGCCGAGGCGCTGGCCGCGTCGGCCGAGGCGGTGGAGATCCGGCGGCGGCTGGCCGCGGCGAGACCCGGCGTCTTCACCGCCGACCTGGCCGTCGGCCTGAACAACCACGCGGTCGACCAGCTGGCGGCCGGACAGGCCGAGGAGGCGCTCGGCACGGTGACCGAGGCGGTCGCCATCCGCCGCCGGCTCGCGGCCCACGACCCGGCCACCTACGAGGTGTACCTGGCGTCGTCGCTGAACAACCAGGGCAAGGTCCAGCTGACCCTGGGCCGCGACGCCGAAGCGGCCGAGTCCTACCGGGAGGCGACGGCGATCTACCGTCGCCTGGAGGCGAAACGGCCTGCCGCGCACCGGGTGCACCTGGTCGCGACGCTCACCGGTCACGCCCGGGCGCTGCTCGCCCTGGACCGCACCGACGACGCCGTGGCGGCGGCCGGGGAAGCGGCCGCCCTCAGCCGGGAGCTGGACGCGGTCGACCTGGCAACCGGACTGACCGTGCTGGCAGTGGCTCGGCAGGCGGCCGGAGCGGTCGACGAGGCACAGGCGGCGGTCGAGGAGGCGGCGGGCGTCTACGCGGCGCTGCCGGCGGAGGTGCTGGCCCGGCCGGAGGTCGCGGAGCTGCGTGCGGAGGCCGAGCGCCTGCGCCGGTAGAAATGCGGTAGAGAAACGGTAGAAATCCTTGGCAGCATTCCTCGGTTGCCCGCCGCTTTCCGCGTTGAATCAGCGCTGGTGATCTTATCCAATCGTGCGGTAGCGTTCGCTCCATCGTCGGCCGCCGATCATCGGATCGCGGGTGCAGGAAACCGTTTCGGCCCTTTCCGGGCTTGGAAAGAAGGCGATGGCGCGTGCGGCTGTGGCAATTCGCTCCCGGGATGATTCCCTAGTGTCGCTCGACCGGTTGCGCGTCGACATGGCGATCCCTCGTGAGCTGGGGATTCACAGCGCCATTCCGATGGTGGGCAGCGACGACGACCTGCCGACCTACGTCGAACGCGAATTCGATTTCCAATTGCGGACCGCGCTGGCCACCAATCTGCCCGACCGCGGCAGCTTCGTCGTCATGGTCGGCGGTTCCTCGACCGGCAAGACCCGTTCTTTGTACGAGGCGATCTATCAGCTCGTGCCGGAATGGGGATTGGTGCAGCCGGCCGACGCGTCCGCGCTGCTGGACGTCAAGAACGCACCTCCGCGCGAGACCGTGTTCTGGCTCGACGAATTGCAGCAGTATCTCGGCGGTCACCCGCCGCTGACCGCGGAATGCGTCCGCGCGCTGGTGCGCCACGGCAACCTGGTCGTCGGGACACTCTGGCCGGACCAGTACGCCAAGTGGACCGCCGGCCGCGACGACGTGCACCTGCTGGTGAAGAGCGCCTTCGTGATCCCGGTGCCTGATGCTCTCAACGCCGAGGAGCTGTCCAAGGCCGAGGTCATCGCCGAGCAGGACACCCGGATCCGGGACGCCCTGGAGGCGCGCGAGGTCGGCCTCACCCAGGTCCTGGCCGGCGGCCCCCGCCTGGTGATGTGCTGGGAGCAACCCGCGAACGCCTACGCGAAGGCGTTGATCACGGCGGCCGCCGACGCGCACCGGCTCGGCGTGCAGGCACCGCTGAGCGTGGAGTTGTTGACCGGCGCCATGTTCGGCTATCTGCGGACGTACCAGCGGGTCCGGCCGACGGCCCACTGGATGTCCGAGGCGCTGCCGCACGCCACCGAGCCGCTCTACGGCGACGTGTCACCGCTGTTCCCCGTGGACGACGGCCGGGCGGGCACCCTGGCGGGGTACACGATCGCGGACTACCTGGCGCAGCACGTGCGACGCAAGCGCCGTACCGAGGCCGTACCGCACCACGCCTGGCACTCCCTGGTGACTCATCTGCGCCAGCCGCAGGACCTGCGGCGGCTCGCGACAAGTGCCCTGGCCCGGCTGCGCTACTGCTATGCCGAGCCCGCGCTGACCCGGCTCGTCGACGAGTTCGACGACGGCCGCGCCGCCGCCGAGCTCGTCGACCTGCTCGTCCGGCAGGACCGCCTGGCGGAGGCCGTCGACGTCCTGCACCGCCAGCTGCGGGCCCACCCCCACGACCGGCCGGCGGTCCGGAAGCTGGCCCACGTGCAGGAGCTCTGGCAGCGCGTGGACGAGGTCCGGCCGCCGGCCGGCCGCCGCCCCCGCGACATCCCCGCCGCGGTCGCCGACATCCTGGCCGACGGCGGAGTCTGCGACGAGCTGCGCCGGGAGGCGGAGGCCGGCGACACGATCGCGGCCGAGCGACTCGTCGAGCGCCTGGTGGAACGCGGCTGCCTGCGCGAGATCCGCGACCGTGCCGAGCGCGGTGAGCTCCGGGCGGCGGAGGCGCTGGCCGACCTCTACCTGGCCTGGGGCGAGGTGGAGCTGCTGCGCGACCGCGCCGACGCCGGGGACCGCGCGGCGGGCCTGCGCCTGGCGAAGATCCATCGCCTCTCGGCCCGGCGCGCGGCCGCGATGTACGAGATCGCCGAGCTGCGGGCAGCGGTCGACGAGGGCCGGCCCGAGGCGGCGCTGCAGCTCTGCACCCTGCTGTTCGAGCTGCGCGACGAGAAGAACCTCAAGGCCGAGCTGAACGCCGGCACGACCGGGGCGGCGGAGCGGCTGATCGCCCTGTACACCGCGCAGGAGCATCGGTCACTGATCCGGCTGCGGGCCTTCGGCCTGGACGCGGACGGACAGCTGGTCACCCCGGAACAGACCCCTTGAACGTACGCCCCGAAAGGACCCTTGATGGCCGAGCTGACGTCCGCCGACTACGCGTTTCTGATCATCCTGAAGGCCGAAGGCCGGGAACTGTCGAACACGGAGATGGACAAGCTCTACCGGGTCAGGCTGATCAGCCCGGCCTACGAGCGGCTGAACGGAGAAGGCTACGTCTCCTCCCAGACCAAGAGCCGCCCCTACCGGCACGTCATCACCGAGGAGGGCAAGAAGGTTCTCGCCGACCCCCTCGACATCGACGAGGACCGGGCCGAGGAAGGCGAGAAGCGCTCGCCCCGGGAGAAGCAGCTCTGGGCCGCCGTGGTGGCACAGCAGAACCAGATCGTGCGCTCGCTGGCCAAGGGGAACGGCGCTGCGGCGACAGTGGTCGTGCGACCCGTCGATCTGGACGGCCGCATCCGGGCGGCTTACACGAAGCTCGCCGGTGCGCCGGGCGAGTGGGTGGGCCTCGCCGCTCTGCGGCCGCTGTTCGCTGACGTGTCCAAGACGGAGCTCGACAAGGCACTGGAGCGGATGCTCGACGCGCGGGATGTGCGGCTCGAGCCCGACGCGCTGGTGCACCGCCTCGGCGCGGAGGAGCGGGACGCCGCGGTCCGCATCGGCGGCGAGGACCGGCACAAGCTGGCGATCGGCCGGCGATGACCGAGCAGGAGCGCGCGGCGCTCGCCGCCCTGCGGTTCAGTTGGGCCATGGCGCCCGACGACGTGTGGCGACGGTCGCCGTTCCATGTCGACGGGCTGCACGAGTCCGTGGTCCGGGATGTGCGCGATGGCATCGCCGAAGCCGAAGCAAGCCCCGATGCGAGTCCGATCGGCCTGGTGCTCGAGGGACGGCACGGCACCGGGAAGACGCATCTGCTCGGCTGGGTCCGCGAACAGGTGCAGCAGCAGGGCGGGTACTTCTTCCTGATCGGCCTCCTCGACGGCCGCGACTTCTGGAACGGCCTGCTGGTGTTCCTGCTCGACGGCATGGCCCGCGAGGTGCAGAACGGTGAGACGCAGCTGCGGTTGCTGCTGCGGCGCCTGGCGTCCCGGATCGGCGCGCCCCGGGCCGACCGGCGGGCGGTGATCGGGGAAACCGAGCTCACCCGGGCCGCGCTGGACGCCTTCATCGGGGGACTGCGCGAATTCGACCGTCATGTCGCCCATCAGTGCCGGGACACCCTCCGAGCACTCGCGTTGCGGGCCTCGGACAACGAGGAGCACCAGGACGTCGCTGACAACTTCTTCGCCGGCAGCGAGGAAGGGGTCGCGGGAGAGCGCCAGGCCTGGGGGATCCGCAACACATCCCGGACAGCACAGGAGATCGTCCGCGAGATCTCCTGGTTGCTCGCGACGACCGGTCCGTCGGTGATCGCGTTCGACCAGATCGACACCGCCGTCGCGCAGGCAGCCTTGCAGGAGGATCTGGCGAAGACCTCGGCCGCTGAGTCGGATCTCCGGCTGGCGGTGATGGCCTCAAGCCTGGCCAACGGTCTGACCGACCTGCGCGACACGACCCGCCGCGCGCTGACCGTCGTGGCCACACTCTCGACGACCTGGGATCTGATCGAGGGCCGAGCACCGTCATCGTTCCCCGACAGGTTCCGCCGCTGCATGGCGTTGCAGGGAATCCGCACGCCGCGGATCGCGCGTCAGCTGATCGAGAAACGCTTCGCGGCCCGCTTCGCGGCCGTGCAGTTCACCCCGCCCTATCCCACCTGGCCGGTCCGGGAGCAGGTCTTCGCGGAGGCGATGGACTACTCACCTCGCCGGCTGCTCGTCGCCGTCGACCGCCACATCCGGGCCTGCCTGATCGACGACGAGGTGCGCGAGCTGAGCCACCTCCGCGACGCCCCCACCGAGGACCAGGTCATCAAGGCACCGGTCCGGGCGGCCCCCGGCATCTCCGACGACGAGCTCGGCCGGATCGAGGCGCGCTTCGAGAAGCTCAAGCGCAACGCCGACATCACCTCACCACTCGAACACGACACCGAGGATCGGACGTTCCCGGCGCTGCTCGCGGCCGGCCTGCAGGCCTGGATTGTCGAGCGCGGCGACGGTGGCGAGAAGTTCAGCATCGATCCGCCGCCCAGTTCAAAGCCGGACCTTCATGCTCGCCTCCGCCGGAACCTCGACGAGCGGTCCGAGGAGGAGCGCGAGCGTTCCTCCGACCAGTCCCGCACCGAGGATCAGATGCACTGGTCGTTCCGGGCGATCAGCGACACCCATCACGGCGTGGCCGCCCTGCACCGCATCCGCCGGGCCCGCACCGCCGCCGGCCTCAACCCGGACGTCGCCAAGCGCAAGCTCTTCCTCCTGCGTAACGGCCCCTGGAGCCAGTCCGCCAAGACCCAGGAGGTCGTCCGCCAGCTCGAACGCGACGGCGGTGTCACGCTCAGCGTCGACGACTCCGATCTGCGGGTTCTCGCCGCCCTGCACGGCTTGCGGGACGAGAATCCGGCGCAGCTGCACGCCTGGCTCGTGCGCTACCGGCCCACCGAGCAGATCACCCTCTTCAAGGATGCCCTGGCGGACGCCGATGCCTGGACCGGCGACACCACACCGGCGGAACGCGTGCCTGAGCCAGATGAGGCGGAGGTGAGGACGAGCGGCTTCACCATCGGCTACGGCGTCGACGACGATGCGCCCGCCCCGCTGTCCCTCGAAGCGTTGCGTAAGCATGCGGCCATCTTCGCCGCGTCGGGTTCCGGGAAGACCGTGCTGTTGCGCCGGCTTGTGGAGGAGTGCGCGCTGCTCGGTGTCTCGGCCATCGTGCTGGATCCGAACAACGACCTGGCGCGGCTGGGGGATCCTTGGCCGGAGCCGCCGGCCGGCTGGCGTCCCGGGGATGCCGAGCGGGCCGCCCGCTACCTGGCCGAGACCGAGGTGCTGACCTGGACGCCGCGGCGGGAGTCGGGGCGGCCGTTGAGTTTCCAACCGCTGCCCGACTTTCCCAGCGTGCGCGACGATCCGGACGAGTTCGGCGCGGCGGTCGAGGCCGCGGTGACCGCCCTGGCTCCGCGGGCCAACCTGGTCGGTCGGACCTCCCGGGTGCATCTGGGCACGGCCGTGCTGCGGCGGGCGGTCGAGCATTTCGGCCGGCAGGGTGGCCATGACATCCGGGCGCTCATCGCGTTGCTGTCCGATCTGCCCGACGGGGTCAGCGGGCTCGACGACGCCACCAAGATCGCTGCCGGGCTTGCCCAGACGCTCACCGCCTCGATGGACAACGATCCGATGTTCGGTGGCGGCGGCACCCCGGCGGACCCCGGCATCCTGCTGACGCCGTCGCCCGGCAAGCGGGCCCGGATCTCGGTCATCAGCCTCGTCGGCCTGCCCGCGGACGACGCCCGGCAGGGGTTCGTCAATCAGCTGCAGATGGGGCTGTTCGCCTGGATCAAGAAACACCCGGCCAAGGACCGCCCGCTGCTGGGCCTGCTGGTGATGGACGAGGCGCAGACGTTCGCGCCGTCCGGGGCGATGACCGCGTGCACCCAGAGCACGCTCGCCCTGGCCTCACAGGCCCGCAAGTACGGCCTCGGGCTGATCTTCGCCACCCAGGCGCCGAAGAACCTGCACAACCGCATCCCGGGCAACGCGGCGACGCACTTCTTCGGGCGGCTCAGCGTGCCCATCCAGATCGACGCCGCCCGGGAGATGGCCAAGGTCAAGGGCGGCGACGTGCCGGACATCGGCAACCTCACCGCGGGCGAGTTCTACATCGCGCTGGAGGGCGAGGCGCCGCACAAGACCCGTACGCCGATGTGCCTCAGCCATCACCCGAGCAGCCCGCTGACCGACGAGGAGGTCATGGCCCGCGCGCGGGCCTGAGGCCTTCACTCGTACGGGCGCAGCAGCGCGGCCAGCTCGGCGCGGCCGATCTCCTCCAGGGCGCCGGGCAGGTCGGACAGCCGTCCCCGGTTCTCCAGCCAGCCCCACAGCTCACGTGGCTCGTCGCCGGCCCGGAACCGGCGTACCTCGTACGAGGGCACCCCGACGACGTCGGCCAGGTCCTGCCAGTCGTAGGTGAGCCGCCGCACGACCTCGAGTTTCACCCGGCCGGGCAGTTCCGCGGCCGGCGGCACCGGCCGTGCCGGGGCGGCCGCGACCGGCAGAAGCTCTCCCAGCAGGGCGAAGAGCACCTCCGCGGAAGCCTTGGCGGCGAAGGCCTTGAACCGGTCGTCCTTGTCGAAGTTCGCGTGGTCCATCACGCCCTTGGCGACCAGCCAGTGCGGGACCTGCCGCTCGTGCGCGACCGTGGCGATGGTCGCCGCCTCCATCTCCAAGGCCAGGATCTTGCGCTGGGTGACCTCGAGCCGGTCCCAGATCCCCGGGTCGGCCATGACGGCGCTGCCGCTGGCCATGGGTCCCGGGACGACCACGAACGGCAGCCGCTCCGGCCCGTCGACGTCGTCGTACAGGCGGCGCCCGATGTAGGTGCGGCCGGCCTCGGTCAGTGCCCAGCCGGCGCCCTGCCGCGTGATGAGCCCGGCCGACTGCAACCGCTCCAGCCCCGGCACCCACGTGCCGCGCGGGAAGTAGCGCTCACGGGCCGGATGCTTCCGCGGATCCTGATCTTTGTGGAGCTGCTCCAGATACCAGAGCGCCGCTTCCTCCTCGGTCGCGGTGCCGTGGCTCGGCAGATCCGACGGATCGAAGTCCTGGACCGCCCGGGCCCAGCGGGCGTCCTGCGGGAACTGCTGATGATCGGCCTTGAAGACGTCGCCGTAGTCCTTGCCCTCGTCCCACTCGTACGCCGGCGCCGCGATGATCACATCACCCGCCGCGGTGTCGCCGGGATTGCCCGCGCACACCCCGCACATCGCCAGGCAGGTTGGCTGGAGCTTCTCGGTCAGCGCGGTGGCGATGGGGCTGGTGCCCCGGCCACCCATCCGGATCGGGCGGGCGAGCGCCACCGAGAGCCGCACCCCGGTCCCGGGGGCGTACGTGGCGGTGACGTACGGCTCCGGGCCACCGGCCCCGTGCTCCTGCCACGACGACATCCCGGCCACCGCCTTCGCCGCGTCGTACTCCTCTTTCAACGCGGTGATGACGAGGACATCCACGCGTGCGCTCTGCTGGGTCATCGGACCGTCCGGGTTCGCGGAGGGACAAGGGACGCTGGCTGCTCGACCGCCCGGAGCTTAGACCGGACCGGACCCGATCGGGCGACGGTCACCGGCCGACGGTGGAAATACGGTAGAACCGCGCTCCAGCATGTGTGGGGTGCCCGGCGCCGGCGCGGTGGTGGCGGCCGCTGGTCGGTGCCGGGCACCCGACGGGGGCGGGCGGCGCTCCGCCGGCCGGTCCGGTCCGACTGCGGAGAGGCGCGTGCAGACGCTGCGCGAGCGCCGGTGATACGTCCGGTAGGCCTCCGGTAGATCGAGATATGACGATGTAACCGTTCGCCCTGGGGGTCGGAAGGCGCAGGCGTCGGGAAAGCGCAACGGCCGATCTGTCACCGGGGTTCTTGTTACTCTGACAGCAAGGTGGCCGCCATGACCGGACCTCGAAGCCCACGTCCGCCGATCGTGATCCTCACCGCCCTGGAGGTCGAGTACGCCGCCGTCCGGGCCACGCTCGCCGATCTCCGTCAGCCGCCGCCGGTCTCCGGCACTCGCTTCGAGATCGGCTCGCTCGGCGGCGGCGCCGGTGAGGTCGTGCTGGCCCTCACCGGTGCGGGTAACCACGGGTCGGCCGTCATCGCCGAGCGGGCCATCCGGGAGTTCACCCCGGCCGCCGTCCTGTTCGTCGGCGTGGCCGGGCGGCTGCACCCCGGCCTGAAGCTCGGGGACGTCGTCGTGGCCACCCACGTGTACGCGTACCACGGTGCTGCCGCCCGTACCGATGGGCTCAAGTCCCGGCCCCGGGTCTGGGAGATCGACCACGGCATCGATCAGGCCGCCCGCCAGCTCGCCCGGCGCGTCGATCGGGCCGGCAATCTCCGCGTGGGCGCGGAGGGCCCGCGGGTGCATTTCGGACCGGTGGCGTCGGGAGAGGTGCTGCACGACGCGAAGGTCTCCCAACCGCTGCGGTGGCTGCGGGAGCACTACGACGACGCGCTGGCCATCGAGATGGAGGCCGCCGGGGTCGCCAAGGCCGGCCACCTCAGCGCGGCTCCGGTGGCCGTCGTGCGGGCGATCAGCGACTTCGCCGACGGCACGAAGTCCGGCACCGACGGCGAGCACTGGCAGGCGAAGGCGGTGCGCAACGCGGCGACCTTCGCGACCGCTCTGGCCGCCGACCTGATCGCGCACCATCCGGCCCGAGCCGAGGGGGACCGGTACAGACCGGAGGTTCACGTCAGCACGAAGGGCGGCAGCCACGGCGCGGTGGCCGGGATCATCAACGGCGGCGTCCACAACGACCAGCGGCCCGGCCCGGCCTGGCGTGAGGAAAGAGGCTGGTCGTGAACGGCGACGGCGGTGGCCCGACGGTCACGGCGACCGGCGGCAGTCACGGCGCGGTGGCCGGCACCACCCACGGCGGCGTCCACAACAACTACTACCAGGTCCCGCCGGGTGCCTCGCCGTGGGAGAAGTTCGACATCGCGCTGCACTACCTCGCCTCGGGACAGGCCACGACCGCGCGCAAGCTGCTGGCCGAGGTCACCGTCGAGATCCGCAGCTCGACCAAGGTCTGGTTCCACTGGCTGCTGGCGTTCTTCAGCGAACGGACGCTGTGGGAGCTGTCGGTCGAGGACCGGGCGGCGCTCAAGGCTGCTCTCGACCAGATCGACGAGCTTCCGCGGGAGTATTGGACGCCGGGCATCGACGCGATCCGGCAGCTCGTCGCGGCCAGTCGGTCCCACGACGCCGACCACGCCGCGATCTCGCAGGTCCGGCGGGAGATCGAGGACCTCGATGCCCCGCTGCGCAAAGCGGTGCTGCGGCATTTGGAGCGGGTCCTGCAGGGCTCGCTCAAGGACGAGCTGTGGCACGAGGACGTCCGGCAGGCCCGGGCCGGCCGGCTCGCCGAGCGCCGCCGGGAAAGGGTGTGGAAGTTCTTCGAGCCCGACCCGGCGCAGCCCCGGACCCGGCCGGTGCGGCCGGTCGACGTCTCCGGCGGGGACCTGGCCGCCGCCTCGGTCCTGGCCACCGCCGTCTCGGGCGCCGTCGCGATGATCGGCTGGCTGGCGCTGCAGCGCGACGACACCTCGGCGATCATCGCGCTCACCGTGGCGCTGATCGCCGCCGGCGTCGCGGTCACCAACGGTGCGGAGTGGCGGTTCCGCGTCGACCGGCTGCAAGCGGAGAAACGGCAGCTGCGGGCGCAGCGTCTGCCCAGCGACGCGGCCCGCCCGGGTGGTTTCACCTATCAGGTGGACCGGCTCTACATGCGGTACGCCGACAGGTACGCCCCCAAGGGCCCGGACCGGGCCGCCTGGCTCGTCGACGCGTACGGGCCGATGAGCCGGCTCCGCGACGAGCTGGTGGAGGTCTACCGCGAGAAGCGGGTCAAGGCCGAGGCCGTCAAGTGGCTCATCCGGTTCCAGGTGCGCGAGCTGCGGCGCGAGTGGGACGCCGGGGCGCTCGTCGAGCAGCATCGCCGCTGGACCGTCCCCCCGGCGGTGAAGGCCTTCACCGTCACCGCGGCCCTGGCGGCGGTGACCGGCCTGATGTGGGGGATCCAGTCCGCCGCCCGGCAGAACCTGCTGCAGACGGCCGGAGCCCTGGTCGCGATCATCGCCGCGGGCTGGACGGTGACGATCGTCGCGCTGCGGATCCTGGCCGAGAACAAGCGGGTGATGGTCGACGAGTCCGAACGCGAGCAGCGCGAGACGACGTACTGGTTCGAGTACCAGCGGTGGGAGCGGCGGCTCTCCGACCGGCCCCAGGACATGGAGATGGCCCAGTGGCTCGACTGCGATCGCCGGATCCTGTTGCAGCACGCCCTGGCGGCGTACCAGCTGAAGTGGAGCGACATCAGCGCGTACGCGTCGATGGAGGCCCGCGGCGACGGCAGCAAGCGGGCCCGCGCGAAGAACGGCCCGTGGCGGTACTCGCGCTACAAGCTGCTGGTGTTCCTGCTGACCGCCGACGGGGTCCGGCAGATCTCCGTCGACCTGGACTTCGCGCAGGCCACCTTCCACCACTGGGAGCGCACCAACTACCGCTACGACGCCGTGGCGGCGGTCCGGGTGACGACGCTCGACAACGGCGCCCGCGAGTTCCAGCTGTTCCTGGTCAACGGCGCGGACATCGAGGTCGCGGTGACCGAGCCCGGGCAGGCCGGCGCGGACGAGGACTCGCGCATCCTGGCCGACGGCGCGCAGGACGCCACCGGCCTGCGCAACACCCTGTTCGTGCTCGAGGGCGTCGCCGCCGAGGGGCGCAGCTGGTGGGCCGGGCCGGCGTACCGGCGGGCGAGCTGAGCCCCGGCCCGCCGGCGGGGGTCACCGGGTGGGCGGGCGGCGCTGGACCCGGTCCTGCTCGGGGACCTCCCCGGCGTCGTACAGCTGCTCCACCCTGGCCCAGACGGCGTCCGCGGCCCGGTCCGGCTCCTGGCCGGTCAGGGCCTCGGCCAGCCGGGCCTGCGCCTGGATCTCCAGGTAGGCGGCGTCGACGGTGGCGAAACACCGCGCCGCCCGCCGGAGCTCCGCGACCTGCTCCGGGCCCCGGCCCCGGGCCCGCCACAGCTCGGCCAGGGACAGCCGGACCCGGCCCTCCAGCAGGGCGTCGGCGTGCTCGTGGGCCAGCGTCACGGCCAGAGCGAGCTGGTCCTGCGCCCGGGCCAGGTCCTGCCGGTGCCGGGCCAGCTCACCGAGCCCGTGCAACGCGTACGCGTAGCCCAGGCCACTGTCGCCGACCACCTCCAGCACGGCGGCGAACGACTGCTGTGCCCGTACCGGATCACCGGCGGCGAGGTACGCACACCCCGACCAGTACCGGGTCTGCGCGATCAAGCGCGGCTTGCCCAGCTCGGCGGCGATCTCGTCGGCGCGGGCCAGGGCGGCGGTCGCCTGATCGTGGTCGCCCCGGTCGAGGTGGACCTGGCCGATGAACCGCAACGTCTGCCACCGGCCCACCGCGTCGCCGGCGCCCTCGTAGCCGGTCAGCGCCGCGTCGAACAGCGCGAGCGCCTCGGTGGACCGGCCGCGGCGGCGTACGGCGTTGGCCAGCGTCCGCCGCGCGATCGCCAGACCGTGCTCGTCCTTCTCGGCGCCCAGCAGCTCCACCGCCCGGACGAGGTCACCGATGCCGGAGAGCCCGGGCCGGCGCCCACCGGCGACCAGGGCCGGCTGGCCGAGGCAGGTCAGTACGATGCCTTCGCCGCGGCGGTCACCGGCTTGCCGGCACGCCCGCAGCGCCGTCATGTGCGTGTCGTACCAGTCGTCGTGCAGGCTGAGGATCGTGTAGAACTCGTGGGCCGAGACGGCCAGGTCCCAGCACAGCGCGGTGAGCCCGAGCCGGGCGGCGAGCTCGACCGCCACCCGTACGGAGAGCCGTTCCGCCTGGAACCACGCCACCGGATCCGCGTCGACCTCGGCGTAGGCGTCCTCCGGGAGGTCGGTGCCCGGCACGTCGCTGTGCACGACCTCGAAGTCGCCGCCGTACAGGCGGGCGTGGGCGTGCCGGGTCAGGTCCAGCAGCGCCGCGCACACCCGGCGCAGCAGCTCGTCGCGGTCACGCTCGTCCGGGTGCTCGGCGATGGCGCGGCGGTGGGCGTACTCCCGGGTCAGGTCGTGGAACCGGAAACGGCGCGGCACCGGCGCCGTCGTGGTCTCCACCATCGAGGCCGCGGCCAGTTCGGCCAGCGCGGTCCGGCCCTGCTCGGGGTCGTCGCTGAGCGCGGCGGCCGTCCAGGTGCCGAAGGTCGGCAGCGGCAGCAGGCCCAGGTCGACGAACAAGCGCCGGTGCGCCGCGGCGAGCGGGGCCAGGCCGGTGTCGAGCGTGCGCGCCAAGCTGTCCGCGCCGTACGTGTACGCCGCGGGCCCGTGGGTGCGCAGCCGCCGCACCAGCTCGGCGGTGGTCCGGGGATCGTCGTGCACGCGCAGCGCGGCGGCGATCCGCAGCGCCAGTGGCAACCCGCCGCACAGCCGCACCACCTCGCGGACGGCCTCGTGCTCTCGGCTCAGGTCGATCCGGGACGCCGTCACGACCGACTCGAAAAGCACGGCCGCGTCCGGCTCGGCCAGCGGCTCCAGCGTGCCCACGTGGTGGGCGCCGGGCACGTCGGGCAGGTGGCGCCGGGCCGTGACCAGCACCTTGCATCCGGCCCCGGCCGGGACCAGCGGATTGATCTGCGCGCCGTCGGCCGCGTCGTCGAGCACGACCAGCATCCGCCGGTCGGCCAGCAGGCTCCGGTAGAGCGCGGCCCGCTCGGCCAGCGACTCCGGCACGACCGGTGCGTCCAGCGACCGCAGGAACTGCGCCAGGATCTCCGCCGGGGTGGCCGGGTCGGCCGAGGCGCCCCGCAGCTCGGCCCAGAGCTGGCCGTCCGGATAATCCACGCGGCGCTGGTGCGCCGCCCGCAGCGCCAGCGCGGTCTTGCCGATGCCGCCGGGCCCGGGCACCACCATGACCCGGTACGGCGAGTCGGGCCCGAGCAGCCAGTACAGCTCGGCCACCAGCGGGTCCCGGCCGACCAGGCCCGGCGGGGCGGCCGGCAGCTGCTTGGGCACCGTCGGCGCGCTGCGGACCGGCCGTTCCTCCAGCGGGAACGCCCGGGCCACGGCCTCGTCGTTGCCCCCGCCGATCGCGTAGGCCAGATCCCGCAACTCCGCGTCGATGTCGCCGACGGCCGCGCCGAACTCCCGCTTGTACCGCTCGTAGGCGTCAACGGCCTCCGCCCGGTGCCCGCTGTGATAGAGCGCGACCATCAGCAGCTTCTGCAGCTGGTGGTCGGTCGGGAACTCGGCCGCGATGCGCTGCAGGTCGTCCAGGACGCCGCTGAAGTCACGCCGCCGGGTCAGCAGCGTGAACAGGCGTACCGCGAGCCGTTTGCGCCGCTGCTGCAGCGACCGCACCAGCGGAGCCAGTATCGGCGCGGACACATTGGACAGCGGCTGCGGCCCGCGCCACAGCCGCAGGGCTTGCCGGAGCAGCTCGGCCTCGTCCCCGGGACCGTCCTGCTCGTCGGCGGCGGCGGTCAGCTTCTCGAAGGCGAGCAGGTCGAGGTCGTCGTCGCCGGCTCTGAGCTCGTACCCGAAGCGGGGATGGGTGATGAGGTCCTGGGCCCGCCCGATCGGCCGCAGCAGGGCCCGCAGCGCCGACACCGCCTTGTGCAGCTGGGCCTCCGCGACGTCGGCCGTGCCCCAGCCCATCCGCAGCAGGTCGGCGTGCGACAGCCGCTTGTTCGGCTGGACCAGCAGCGCGGCGAGCACGTTGAGCTGCCGTCCGGGCGGCAACCTCAGCGGTTGCCCGCTGCGTGGGTCTCGTATCTCCAGCTCACCCAGGACCCCGTAGATCACGTAGTGGACCTCCGCCCCTCACACCGCGTTGATCCCCCGCTCTCCGACCGTAGAAGGCGCGGGCAGTTGCCGCCAGCGCCGAACGGACTACCGCGTGGTCCGGGTAGTCATTCGGAAGCACTTCGGTAGCCGGTCGTGACTGAATTGCGCCACGTCATCGTCGGATGACGGACAGTGTTGAGGTGACCACAGATGATCGACCACCGTCACGGCAGCCTGGCCCGGATCGTGGACACGGAACGGCGCCCGTTGCGGCCGATCGGGACGTCGGCGTACGAGGTCGCGCGGCGGACCGGTGAGCTGCTGACCGGTCTGCTGCGGCTGCCCGGCGTCCGGCTCTACCAGGGCGTACGGCTCAACGGCAACCCGCCGCTGCCGTACGCGCTCAGCGCCGGCTCCCGCGTCGTGCTCGTGGACGCGGTCGCCTGGCCACCCGGCTCGTACGCGACCAGCGCCGCGGGCGCGGTGTACTGCGGGGACGTCTACATCGGGCAGTCGTCCCGGCCGCTGCTCGCCGCGGTCCGCCGGCTGCGCCGCCTGCAACCCCGGGGTCACCGGGTGAGCGCCGTCGTCGTGGTCCACCCGAGCCTCGACGGCCGCCTGGACCTGCCCGCGGCCACCGGCACCGAGGTGACCTGGATCGAGGCCGGCGATGCCGTGGCTGCCATCCGCGGCCGACTGCGGCCGGGTCAGCTCCGCCGGGGACCGTCGCGCGCGGTGGAGGCGCTCGCTGCGGCCAGCGGCGGGCCCCCTATCGGCTGAGCTGGTCATCGGCCACGTCGTACGGGCGGCCCACGGCCCACACGCGGTCGAACTCGGCGACGAAGTGCCGGAACCAGCGGGCGTCACGATCGGCGTACAGCGGCAGGGTCGGCTCCTGCGTGCCGCAACGGTGCGAGTAGATGTCGACGCGTACCTGACCGTGCGGGGTCTCCGCGTCCACCGCCACCAGCCCGAACGCCGGGACGAAGTCGAGCAGCCGTACCTGGAGCCGGCCCGGTCCGGCCGCCGCCCGCTGGGCCAGGCCCTCCAGCAGGTCCAGGGTGGGCCGCAACCGGTGCTCGAAGATCGCCGGGCTGTCGGCGATGGTGCTGCGCCGTGCGGCCTCGGCGACCGTCGCCGCCTCCGGCGCGATCAGGGCGATCCGTACGGTGGCGCCCGCGTCGAGCCGCTGCTGGAGGGCCGCGTAGTGGTTGCGGATCGTCCGGGCCAGGGTGACACCCACGGCGCGGATGTCGTCGGCCGTGCCCAGATCCAGGTCCACACCGGAGGTGGACGGCGCCAGCAGCCGGTCGGCGCTGGTGCGGTCGCTCATGGTCCGGCCCAGCTCCGTGACCGAACGCGCCAGCGCCCCCAGGGCCGAGCGGCCGTGCAGGGAGCTCAGCGCGAGCAGGCCGAGGGTGGTGAGGGTGGCTCCACCGGTGACCGCGGGCCCGACCACATCCAGGGCGCCGAGCACACCGACGGCTACGGCCACCGCGATCGTCAGGACCAGATCGAGCGCACGAAACATCATGCCATCACCTCAGAGTGTCGGGGGGTACACCCACCGTAACAGACTTAGTGTCCTGTTGACACGAACCCTGGGCCTAGTTATTGTGAGTTTGACAGTAAGGCGGATGGGCCGACGGCCGAGGCGGACGACCGGCCCGGGCCCACCCCGCCGTACTGGGCAGGCCGGCGTTCCCGCCGGCCCGCCGGGGACCGGCCGCGCGGGGCGCCGCGTGGAGGCCGGCCAGCCTCCGGATCCCGCGTCGTCCGAACGCGGGAGAACGCGAGCGCCGGGTCCCCTCGCCGTCATCACGACTCCATGAAGCTCCGGGAAGGAATCACCATGCCCGTTACCCTGCGCCGCGCTGTGACCCTCGTCGTCACCGCAGCCGCCCTCGCCCTGGGCGCGGCCACCGTCGCGTCCGCCCCCGCCTCCGCCGAGCCGGTCTGCCAGGCCGGCACCAACTGGGACGGGGTCCTGAAGATCTGCCGCTGATCACGGCCCAGCACAGGGTGCCGGCGTCCCTCGGGACGCCGGCACCGCCGTGCGCCGGTCTCAGCGCGAACCGGTGCGCATGATCGGCGGATTCAGCGTGGTGGCGGGCCCGGCCCGGTAGAGCGCCGCCGGCCGGCCCGTGGCGGGAACCCGCTTGTTGTCGGTGGGCTCGACGAACCCCTCGGTATTGATCACCTTCCGGCTGAAGTTCCGCGGATCCAGCGGCTCGCCCCAGACCACCTCGTAGACCGAGCGCAGATCCCCGATGGTGAACTCGGCCGGACAGAACTTGGTCGCCAGCGTGGTCAGCTCCAGCCGCCGGCGCGCACTCTCCACGGCGTCGTCCAGGATGCGGTCATGGTCGAAGGCCAGACTGCCCCGGACCTTGTCGACCGGGATCCAGGCGGCGCTGCTGGCATCCGACCCGGCGGTCGGGATGGGCAGATCCGGCATGATCGCCAGGTACGCGACGCTGACGACCCGGCCCCGGGGGTCACGCTCGGGGTCGCCGTACACGGCGAACTGCTCAAGATGCAGCTGACTGCCGTCGAGGCCGGTCTCCTCACCGAGCTCCCGCACAGCGGCGGCGCCGATGTCCTCACCGGTGCGCACGAAACCGCCCGGGAGGGCGGGCTGGCCGGCGAACGGCTTGTTGCCCCGGGTGATGACTAGCACCTGCAGACTGCCCTCACGAACGGTGAGAATGGCAAGGTCCACAGCGATGCGCAGCTGCGCATGGTCCCGATTGGTCACGTGCTGAGCATAGCTTGATGTTGTTCTGACATGAACCCGCTGGGAACGCGAGAAGCCCGGCCGATCGCAGCGGATCGGCCGGGCTTCTCGGGTCGTAGGAGGATCAGGCGAGGTCGAAGCGGTCCAGCTCCATGACCTTCGTCCAGGCCGCGACGAAGTCCGTCACGAACTTCTCGCGGGCGTCCTGGCTGGCGTAGACCTCGGCGAGCGCCCGCAGCTGCGAGTTCGAGCCGAAGACCAGGTCGACCGCGGTCGCGGTCCACTTGACCTCATCGGTGGTCACGTCACGGATCTCGTACACGTTCTCGTCCGACTGCGACGTCTTCCACCGGGTGCCGGGGGAGAGCAGGTTGGCGAAGAAGTCGTTGGTCAGCACGCCGGGCCGGTCGGTGAGGACGCCGTGCTGCGACCCGCCGACGTTCGCGCCCAGGGAGCGCAGGCCGCCGATCAGCACCGTCATCTGCGGCGCCGTCAGGTCGAGCATGTAGGCGCGGTCGATGAGCAGAACCTCGGGCTGGGTCTTCTCGCCGGGGCGCAGGTAGTTGCGGAAGCCGTCGGCGCGGGGCTCGAGGACCCGGAAGGAGTCGACGTCCGTCTGGTCCTGGCTCGCGTCGGTGCGGCCCGGGTGGAACGGCACGGTGACCTCGACGCCGGCGTCGCGCGCCGCCTTCTCGACCGCGGCCGAGCCGGCCAGCACGATCAGGTCGGCGAGCGAGATCTTCGCGCCGCCCGCGTTGTTGAACTCCTGCTGGATGCCCTCGAGGGTGCCCAGCACCGTCGCGAGCTGCTCCGGCTGGTTGACCTCCCAGTTGCGCTGCGGCTCGAGGCGGATCCGGGCCCCGTTGGCGCCACCGCGCTTGTCGGTGGAGCGGAAGGTCGCGGCCGACGCCCAGGCCGTGGAGACCAGCTGAGCGGTGGTCAGGCCGGACTCCAGCACCTTCGCCTTGAGGGCGGCGATGTCGGCGTCACCGACGAGCTCGTGGTCGACGGCCGGCACCGGGTCCTGCCACAGCTGCGGCTCGGCGACCCACGGGCCCAGGAAGCGGCTGACCGGGCCCATGTCGCGGTGCAGCAGCTTGTACCAGGCCTTGGCGAAGGCCAGCGCGAACTCGTCCGGGTTCTCCAGGAAACGGCGCGAGATCTTCTCGTACGCCGGGTCGAAGCGCAGCGACAAGTCGGTGGTGAGCATCGTCGGCTTGTGCTTCCGGGCCGGGTCGTACGCGTCCGGGATGATCTCCTCGGCGTCCTTGGCCACCCACTGCTTGGCGCCGCCGGGGCTGGTGGTGAGCTCCCACTCGTAGCCGAAGAGGATCTCGAAGAAGCGGTTGCTCCACTGCGTGGGGCGGTCGGTCCAGGTCACCTCGAGGCCGCTGGTGATCGTGTCGGCGCCCTTGCCGCTGCCGTACGTGCTCAGCCAGCCCAGGCCCTGCGTCTCCAGGTCGGCGCCCTCCGGCTCCGGGCCGACGTGGTTGTCGGCCGGGCCGGCGCCGTGGGTCTTGCCGAAGGTGTGGCCGCCGGCGATCAGCGCGACGGTCTCCTCGTCGTTCATCGCCATCCGGCCGAAGGTCTCCCGGATGAAGTGCGCCGCCGCCCGGAAGTCCGCGCTGCCGCGGGGGCCCTCGGGGTTGACGTAGATGAGTCCCATCTCGGTCGCGCCGACGTTCTCGGCCATCTCGTTGTCGGAGACGTAGCGCTCGTCACCGAGCCAGGTGTCCTCCGGGCCCCAGAAGATCTCCTCGGGCTCCCAGACGTCCTGGCGGCCGAAGCCGAAACCGAAGGTCTTGAAGCCCATCGACTCCAGGGCCACGTTGCCGGCCAGCACGAGCAGGTCGGCCCAGGAGATCTGCTGGCCGTACTTGGCCTTGACCGGCCACAGCAGGCGCCGGGCCTTGTCGAGGTTGGCGTTGTCGGGCCAGCTGTTGAGCGGGGCGAACCGCTGGCCGCCGTCGCCGGCGCCGCCGCGGCCGTCGTGGATCCGGTACGTGCCCGCGGCGTGCCAGCTCATCCGGATCATCAGGCCGCCGTAGTGACCGAAGTCGGCCGGCCACCAGTCCTGCGAGGTGGTGAGCACCTCGGTGATGTCGCGCTTGAGGGCGTCGACGTCGAGCTTGGCGAACTCCCGGGCGTAGCTGAAGTTCTCCCCGAGCGGGTTGCCCTTGGACGAGTGGGCGTGCAGCACGGACAGGTCGAGCTGGTTGGGCCACCAGTCGCGGATCGTGTGCGGCCGGCCGCCGGTCTTCGGCGTCGGCGAGTCGATCGCCGGGTTCTCGCTCTCACTGCCGGTCGCGGTCACCGAGTCGTGCGCGACCGGGCAGCCTTCCGCCGCCATCTTGTCCACGCCCTGCGCGCTCGCCGGGGCGTTGTCCTGGGTGTCGCTCATCTGTTTCCTTCCGAACTGGCGGATCCTTGGGCAAGGCGTTCGGTCGCGCAGTCGGGGCAGGTGCCCCAATAGACGACCTCCGCCTCGTCGACCACGAAGCCGTGGTCGTCGGAGGCGGTGAGACAAGGGGCATGACCGACCGCGCACTCGACGTCGGCGATGGCGCCGCAGGAGCGGCACACGACGTGGTGGTGGTTGTCTCCCACCCGGGACTCGTAGCGAGCCGTCGCGCCGGCCGGCTGGATGCGCCGGATCAGGCCGGTCTCGGTGAACGCGCGCAGCACGTCGTACACCGTCTGGTGGGAGATCGCGGGATGCTCGGCCCGGACCAGCGCGATCACCGTGTCGGTGTCGACGTGCGGATGGCCCCGCAGTGCGGTCAGCACAGCCAGCCGTGGCCTGGTCACCCGCAACGAGACCGCCCGCAGCTGGGTCTCGAAGTCGGGCGTCACCGGATCAACGTAGAGGCTTTTCTGGAATAGTTCAAGTTTGCGCGGTCAGCCGAGCGTGGCGGCGGCGTTCACCGCCATCTGCTGGTTGAGCTGGTCGGCGCGGGTCACGCCGATGGCGTCGGTGTCCTGCTCCCAGCCGCGCGGCAGCTCGACGGAGATGCCACCGTTCCCGGCGACCCAGGACGCGGTGGCCTCGGCGGTGCCACCGGCCGCCTGGATCTTGGCAAGGGTGGCGGTCTGGAACTGGATCGGGTGTCCCGCCCCGGCGCCGGCGATCATGTGGTCGTACATGCCCTGGTAATCGGGGCGGGTCTGCTCCAGCACGCCACCGGTCCGGCGCGCGATCAACGAGTTGTTCTCCCAGACCCCGAACGCGCCCATCGTGGCGCGCTGGTAGTCCATGAGCTGCACGGTGACGGCCGGGTCGGTCGCCATCCGGCCGCCGGCGGCGATGAACTGCCAAGGGTTGTACGCCACGGACGACGTGATGCCCTTGGGCGAGAAGGCGTCGTGGTGGGCGGCGATCACCGTCTCCAGCGCCGCCCGGTCGGCCGTGGCGGTGTACCCCCTGTCGAGCGCCTGCTTCCGGTTGGCCGCCACCCCGAGCTGCTTGACGCACGGCTCGGCGAAGACCGTGCACGTCCCCGAGACGGTCACCTCACCCCAGAGCGGCTCGTCCTCCAGCGCGGCGGCCAGCTTGGGCAGGAAGGCGTTGTACGCGGCGAGGAAATCGTCCGCCCACCACACCGGCACGTCGTACAGGTCAGGTTCGACGGCGTCGGGGTCCTCCCATTCCCGCATCGGACCACCGCCGAGCGCGAGCGCCCAGCCGGGCGACTGCCAGCCGGCGAGCAGCCGCAGCTTGAGCCGGGAGTAGCCGTGTTGCCGCGCAAGGTCGGCCGCGGCCTGGAGCTTCGTCAGTGCCTGGCTGCTCAGGTCGCCGCCGGGCTCGGGCTGGGCCTCGGCCCAGGTGAGCGGCTGGACGAAGCCGCGCAGCCGGGCCGCGCTCGCGTCGCGGACCAGCATCGGGTCGCGGACCAGCAGGCCGGTGACGCGCCCCCGTAGCGGCGCGGCGCCCGAGGTCGCCCCCGCGGCAGTGCCGAGGGCGGGCGAGGCCGCTCCCGCGGGGGCGGCCGCCGGCGTGGCTGCAGCGGATGCGGGTGAGGCTGTGACGCCGGCGACGGCAAGCGGCACGCCGGCCGCGACGGTCAGAAATCCACGCCGATTCATGTCCGGCGACGCTATCAGTCCGCAGACATCTGCGAGGGGCACCCGGACGGGTGCCCCTGCACGGAACCGCCATCGGTGCGTCGGCCGCGTCCTAAGGTGAACGTATGGATTATCAGGTCAGCGTGAACGTGGAGAAGATCGCGCAATGGCAGGTACGCCTGAGCGGCCTCGCCGACGCGCACAAGGGACAGCCGATCGAGGCGCACCTGCGGGCGCTCGCTGCTGAGCTGTACGCCGAGGTGCCGGAGGAGTGGTGGGCCAGCCAGCCCGCGCCGCTGGACAACCGGGTCCGCAACACCTGAGCCTCGCTGGTCACCCGGTGGTGGAGGTGCGCCGGGGCGGGCACTCCCGGAGCAGTCGATCGGTCTGCTGGGCGCGGTCCGTTCGCGCAGTCAGCTGTCCCCGACGCTGCTGCAGGGGTTCCCTCGTCGCGTCGTCCAGGGCTTCGCGGTGTCCTGGTAAGACCTTCGCCAGCGCCATCAGCGCCCAGTACTCGTTGAAGGGCTTGTCCTCGGAGACGGCCGTCTCGGCGAGGGCGCGGGCCCATGCCGGGTCGGGGTCGGTTTACAGGTAGGCGAACGCGGCGAGCCGCAGGCCGCGGTCGGCGCTGCCCAGGTGACTCTCGACGTCGAAGCTCCGGGCGTTCTTCAGCAGGGCGATCATCTCGTGCACCAGAGAGGTCATCCGCGCCGTGCGGTCAGCGCCGCTGGGCATGGTCCACCGGATCTCGTTGTATCGCGCCGCGAGCTCCTTGATCGGGTCGGGCGCGGCGGCCGCGCCGGACGGCTGGGCTTGGTGCAACGCTTCCCGCACGCCCTCGCCAGATCACCGGCAGTTCCGCACGGCGAAGAACACCACGACGATCGTGGCGACGCCGACGGCCAAGATCGCACCGGCCGTCCACTCCAACGGTCTGGGCTTGCGCCGAGAGACCTGCGAGGTTTTCTTGGTGTCCATCCGTCGGCCCTCTCCGTCGCGGCGCGCTCAGGCCCGACGGTCGGCGGCCTGCCAGTCAATGTGCGACCCGCCGGCGTCGCCCAGGGACGAGATGCCAAGATCTGTCGGGCGCAACGATGCGGGGCCTCGGGACCCGATCGGTCATCGGCGGAAATGGGCTGCTAGCTGCGGCGACGCGCACCTTCGCTGATTTCGGCGGTATTTCGGCGGGGTGACGCCTGCCCGCGCAGGATTCGGACTTTTTGGTTTGTAATCTTTACTTTCGTCGATGGCAAACATAGATTGCTGTCATCCGACGAAAGTCGTGGCGGTCGATGCGGAAAGCGCGGCCCCACCGTGGACACCCCTCGATCTTCTGCACCCCTTGACCGGTTGCGAACAGGTGGGCGAGACGCATGGAAGACAACGTTGTCAGCTGGCCTCGGAAGAACGTCTCGCGGCGTTCGCTGGTCGTCGGTGGCGCCCTGGGGTTGACCTCAGCTGCCGGTGGTGCGGCTGCGCTGCGCGCTGAGCCGGCGCGGGCTGCTGCCGGTGCCACGCGCAAGGTGACCATCTACGCCGAGGCGTTGCCGGGAGGGCTTTTCGGCTACGGGCTCGCCCCGGGCAAAGCCACCGTGCCGGGCCCGGTGCTGGAGATGTGGGAGGGCGACACCCTCGAGATCACCCTGGTCAACACGACCAACCAGCGCCTGTCCATCCATCCGCACGGCGTCGACTACAGCACCGATTCCGACGGCAGCCCGCTCAACGATTCCTTCAACAAGCCGGGGGAGACCCGCACCTACGTGTGGCGGTCGCGGGAGATGTTCGCCGCTGAGGGGCGCCGGTTCATGCCCGGTAGTGCCGGCTACTGGCACTACCACGACCATGCGATGGGCACGGATCACGGCACCGGCGGGGTCGCCAAGGGACTGTACGGCGCGCTGATCGTCCGGCGCCGCGGCGACATCCTGCCGGAGAAGCAGTTCACCGTGGTCTTCAACGACATGATGATCAACAACCGGATGGCGCCGGACACGCCGATGTTCGAGGCGAATCTCGGGCAGCGTGTCGAGTGGCTCGCCATCGGGCACGGCGGCACGTTCCACACGTTCCATCTGCACGCACATCGCTGGGCCGACAACCGCACCGGCATGCTCGAAGGTCCGGCTGATCCGAGTCAGGTCATCGACAACAAGGACCTCAACCCGGGCAGTTCCTTCGGCTTCCAGGTGCTCGCGGGCGAGGGCGTCGGGCCCGGCGCCTGGATGTACCACTGCCACGTGCAGTTCCACTCCGACGGCGGGATGGCCGGGATCTTCCTGGTCCGTAACGCCGACGGGAGCATGCCGCCCGGTGCCGAGGAGGCCATCCATCGCTTTCAGGGTCACGTCCACACAGCGCAGCACGGCTGACGAGCAAGGGGGCTTGGGATGAGACGAGGACTACTCCTGCGACGGGCATTGGCTGTCGCCGTGCTCATGGTGGGCCTGGTGCCCGCGACCGGGACCGCGGCTGCCGCCGCACCGGAGCCGGCCGCGGCCCTGGAGGTGCTGGTCTTCCACGGGCCCGTCGCCGAGCAGCAGGACCCGGTGGCCCGCGCGGCCCAGGCGATCAAGGAGCTTGGGCAGGCGGACGGCATCGCCGTCACCGCGACCACCGACCCGGCGACGTTCACGCCCGCCACGCTGGCCCGCTACCGCGCGGTGGTGTTCCTGTCCGCCGCGGGAGCCACGCTGAGCCGGCCGCAGGAAGCGGCGCTGCAGAGCTATGTGAAGGCAGGCAACGGTTTCGTCGGCATCGGCGACGCGGCGAGCGCGCAGCTGGACTCGGCCTGGTTCACCGGGCTGATCGGCACCCGGCCGGCGGGTAGCGTCCCGGTCCCCGAGCCGGTCGCCAAGGTGACCGCGAGCGGGGAGAACGCGCCCAACGAAAGCAAGGAGAAGCTGAATGATGGTGACGCGAACACGAAGTGGCTGGTGCGAACACCAACCGCCTGGGTCGCCTACGAGCTGAACAAGCCCACCGCGGTCACCGGATACTCGCTCACCTCCGCCAACGACTTCGTCGGCCGGGACCCGAAGGACTGGACCCTCCAGGGCTCCGCCGACGGCACAACCTGGTCTGATGTGGACAAGCGCGCTGGGCAGACGTTCCCGGACCGCTTTGTCATGCGCAGGTTCGACGTCACCGGCGCAGTCGAATACAAACACTACCGCCTGAACATCACGGCCAACGGCGGCGAACCGCTGATTCAGCTCGCCGAGCTGCGGTTGTTCACCGGCGCGACGACGGCACCGCAGCCGCCGGGTGTCAACGAGGCGGTCGTGGACATCCTGGACCGGCAGCACCCGGCGACGAAGAGCCTGCCGACGACGGTCAAGCGCACCGATCGTTGGTACAACTGGGATCCGAACCCGGTCGGCACCGTGCATACGGTCGCGCAGGTCGAGGAACGCTTCTACGACCCCGGTCCGAGCGCGAACGGGCCGTTCCACCCCGTCTCGTGGTGCCGCGACTACGACGGCGGCCGGTCCTTCTACACCGGCATGGGCCACACCGAGGGCAGCTACGGCGAAGCCGCTTTCCGCACGCACCTCGCCGGCGCGCTGCGCTGGACCACCGGCGTCGAACGCGGTGACTGCCAGGCCACCATCGCCGCCAACTACAAGGTCGAACGGCTCACCGCGGCCAACAAAACCGGCGAGCTCGACCAGATCGGCGAGCCGCACGGGCTGACCATCGCCGACGACGGCACCGTCTTCTACGTCGGCAAGGCCGCCTGCCCGAGCGGGCCGATCGTCGACTGGGCCAACCCCAAGGTCGGCCTCGGGTGCGGCACCATCCACTCCTACGACCCGAAGACCAAGCAGGTCAAGCTGTTGACCACGTTGCCGGTCATGGGCAACCGGGGCAGCGGCTCCGAGCTGGTCAAGAACGAGGAGGGTCTGCTCGGCATCGTGCCCGACCCGGCGTTCGCGACCAACGGCTGGCTCTACGTCTACTGGATGCCGCACGACTCCATCGACCGGGAGAAGCGGATCGGCCAGCGCACCGTCTCGCGGCTGACCTACGACAAGGCGACCCAGACCATCGATCAGGCGAGCCGCAAGGACCTGCTGCAATTCCCGGTGCAGATCCACAGCTGCTGCCATGCCGGCGGCGGCATGGCTTTCGACAAGCAGGGCAACCTGTACGTCGGTTCGGGCGACAACAACTCGTCGGAGGGCTCGAGCGGCTACTCCGGCAACAACTGGACCGCCGAGTACCAGGGCGTCTCGTTCCAGGACGCCCGCCGGACCTCGGGCAACACCAACGACCTGGCCGGCAAGATCATCCGGATTCACCCGGAGGCCGACGGCACGTACACGATCCCGGCCGGAAACCTCTTCCCGCCCGGCACCGACAAGGCCCGCCCGGAGATCTACGTGATGGGCGTGCGTAACATCGCCCGGCTCGCGATCGACCCGGAACGCCAGTGGCTGACCGCCGGCTGGGTCGGCCCCGACGCCGCCTCACCGAGCCCGACGCTGGGCCCGGCCAAGTACGAGACGGCCACGATCATCACCTCGGCGGGCAACCAGGGCTGGCCGTACTGCATGGGCAACAAGCAGCCGTACCGGGACCGCAGCAGCACCGACGCCACCGTCCTGACCGGCTGGTACGACTGCGACAACCTCAAGAACGAGTCGCCGCGCAACACCGGGCTGGTCGACATCCCGCCTGCCCGCGACAACATGATCTGGTACGCGCCCGACGGCGGCGGACCCGTCTTCCCGCCCCGGGCCGACGGCAGCGGCATCCCCACCTACGTCAAGGCCGACGCCACCTACACCCAGCCTTACCTGCGCGGCGGCGGTCAGGCGATCATGTCCGGTCCGACGTACCACCGCGACCTGGTGGACACCGCCAGCGGCGTGGCCTGGCCGCAGTACTGGGACGACAAGTGGTTCATCGGCGACCAGTCGAACGCCGCGAACCGCGTCGCGGTCACCGTCGACCCGGCCGGGGTCCCGCGACAGGCACCGCCGGTCTTCGGTGAGTCGCTGCGGGCCATCATCCCGAGCGGCAACGGCGACGCCCGGCTGCAGAGCTGGATGGACGCCAAGTTCGGCCCGGACGGCGCGCTGTATCTGCTGGACTACGGCGGCGGCTTCTTCAGCCTTCATGCCAACCAGAAGCTGATCAGGATCACCTATCAGGGCGGTGCGCCGACCCCGGCACCCACCGCGTCCTCGGTCGCCGTCCAGAACAAGCCGCTGACCGTCGCGTTCTCCGGGTCCCGGTCCGGCGGACTGTCGTACCGCTGGGAGTTCGGTGACGGCGGCACCTCGACCGAGGCCAACCCGCGCCACACCTACGCCAAGGTCGGTAAGTACACCGCCAAGCTGACGGTGACCTATGCGGGCGGCGAGACAGCGACGACGCAGGTCGCCGTGACGGTCGGCTGTGCGACGCCGGACACCCGCACCACGGTGTGGGTGGACCAGACCGACACCGGAGTTCCGAACAGGACGGTCGGTGAGGGCTGCACCATCAACGATCTCATCGATGACGAGAGCGGCTGGGCCGACCACGACAGCTTCGTGCGGCATGTCACCGCGGTCACCCGTACGCTCGATCTCACCAGCCGTGAGGCCGGCGCCCTGACCCGTGCGGCCGCCGGATCGGCGGTCGGCCGGCCCGGGCACAAGGGCTACGAACCGCTGTACGACGGCACCGCCCAGTCGTTGCTCGGCTGGGAACAGGCGCCCGCCGGGCAGTTCACGATCCAGCCGGACGGCTCCCTGCGGGCCAGCGGCGGGCTCGGGATGCTCTGGTACACCAAGCCGTTCGGCGACTTCTCCCTCAAGCTGCAGTTCCGGGACGTGGCACCGGGTACGGCCCGCGCCAACAGCGGCGTCTTCACCCGGTTCCCGGACCCACGCGTCCCGCTGGATGAACGTCCGCCGGGCAGCTGCGGCACCACGGGCTCGGCCCGGACGTCGCAGGCGTGGGTGGCCATCTACTGCGGGCACGAGATCCAGCTCTACGACGGTGAGACCGGTGAACCACAGAAGACCGGCTCGATCTACAACTTCGACCCGGTGACACTCGCCGACGCCCGGGTCACCGCGAAGAACGTCTGGAACACCTACGAGGTGCGCGTCGTGGGCCAGCACTACACGATCCTGCGCAACGGCGTGGTCATCAACGAGTTCGACAACACGCCGGGCAAGCAGTCCTCGCGCGCCGGTGACCCGCCGACCGATCTGCGGCAGTTCACCAGTGGCTTCATCGGGCTGCAGAACCACAGCGACACCGACCTGATGGACTTCCAGAACATCCGGGTGAGGCCTCTATGATCCGCTTCTTCAAGGTGGCGCTGCTCGGCCTCCTGCTCGTGCTGTCCCCGGTGGCGGTCTCTCCGGCCGCCGCCGAGGGAACCCTGACCTGGACGGCCGACGACGACATCACCCGCTACAAGTCGGCGCCCGCGTCGGCCACGCCCGGGGCGACGACGATCGTCTTCGAGAACAGCGCGGCCACCGGCAACACCACCGGCATGCCGCACACGCTCACCTTCGACACCACCACCGAGGGTTACAACCATGATGTGAACCTGAACATCCTGGCCAGCCCGTTCGACACGAACAACGGCCGGCATCAGGCGACCGTCACCCTGACCCCGGGCAAGTACCGCTACTTCTGCTCGATCCCGGGGCACAGCTCGATGGTCGGCGAGCTGACCGTCACCGACGGCGGCGGAGGCGGGGACACCGCAGCGCCAACTGTCTCCGCGCAGGTCTCGGGGGAGCGGAACGCCGCCGGTGACTACCTGGGCAGCGCGACGGTGACGGTCTCGGCCTCCGACGCGGGGTCGGGCGTCGACACGGTCGAGTACCAGGTCGACGACACGAGCTGGACGCCGTACACGGCTCCGGTGACGGTGACCGCCATCGGTGACCACTCGGTGCAGTTCCGGGCCACGGACAAGGCGGGCAACGCCTCGGCGGCCGGCTCGGTCTCCTTCACTGTGGTGGAGCCCGGGCCGGGGGAGGACACGACCCCACCGGTGGTCACCTCTCAGGTCACCGGCGACCGGAACACCGCCGGGCAGTACGTCGGCAAGGCCACGGTCGCCATCACGGCCACCGACGCGGAGTCGGGGGTGAAGACCATTGAGTACAACGTGGACGGTGGCACTTTTGCGGCGTACACGGCGCCGGTCGTGGTCGACACGGTCGGGTCGCACATGGTGCACTTCCGGGCCACGGACGTCGCCGGCAACGCCTCGGCCGAGCAGATGGTGAGCTTCACCGTGGTCGCCGCACCGGTTCCCGACACCACGCCGCCGGTGACTTCGGCCGCGGTGCGTACCGAGGCGGACGGCAGCGCGATCGTGACGGTCACGGCCTCGGATGCCGGATCGGGGGTCGCCTCGATCGAGTACGCGCTCGACTCGGGCGCCTGGACGGCGTACACGTCAGCGGTGACCGTCCGGGCGCCGGGCGCGCACACCCTGCGCTACCGGGCCACCGACGTGGCCGGGAACGCCGCGGCGGAGAAGTCGGTGACCTTCACGGTCGTGCCGCCCGCGACCGGCGACTGCCCGGTCCCGGACACCCGCCCCACGGTGATCATCGGGGATCAGGACACCGGCATCGCCAACGCCGACACCGGCAACGGCTGCACGATCAACGACCTGATCGCCGAACACGCCGGCTACCCGACCCACGCCGCCTTCGTCCGGCACGTCGAGGCGGTCACGGCACCGCTGGTCGCCGCGGGCCGGCTCACCGCCCGCCAGCAGGGAACCATCGTGCGGGCAGCGGCCCGCTCCGACGTCGTCAAGGGAGTACAGCGATGAGACGTACCGCCGCGAAGCTGGCCATCGTCAGTGCCGTCGTCACCGCCGCGGCGCTGACGATCGCCCCCACCAGCGCCAGCGCCGACCTGGTCACCCACTGCGTCGGCACCGGCGGCGCGGTGACCGTGCCGAACGACCTGCTGGTGCCGGCCGGTAAGTCGTGCGCGCTGACCGGCACGACCATCACCGGCAACGTCAGCGTGGCCGCGGGCGCCAACCTCGTCGTGACCGCCGGCCGCATCAGCGGCGAGATCCAGGTCGCCGCGGACGGCTACCTGGACGCCGGTACGACCGCCATCGGCGGCGGCATCGAGCTGGCGTCCGGCGGCTACGGCGTGTTCCTCAAGGACACCGGAACAGGCTCGATCACGGTACGGCCCAAGGGATCCGCGACGAACGACAGCTTCCTGTTCGCGGAGAACGCGGCCATCGACGGCACGGTGACCGCGAGCGCGGGCGAGATCCGCCTCGACCGCAACACCGACGTGACCGGCAACGTGAGCACGACGGGCAGCTACTACACCGACGTGCACGACTCGTTCGTCGACGGGACGCTGTCGGTGCTCAACAGCTCAACCGGAAGCGTGATCTGCGGCAGCGCGGTCCGCGGCCGGGCCACCTTCGCCGGCAACCTCGGCGGCGTCCAGCTGGGCCCGAACGGCACTTTGGACGGATGCGCCTCAGGTGGCTATTGGGGGCGTGACGTGAGCATCACCAACACCACGGGCGGGGTGAATGTTGAGGACAACATCATCGACGGCAAGCTGACGACAACCTCCAACACGCCGGCGGCCAAGGTGGCGGCGAACAACCGCATCCGCGGCGGCGTCGCGGGGGAGCAGGGGTCGGCGGCGGCTCGGGTGTCGGCCAAGCGGAGCTTGCCGGAGCGCGAGGCGAAGGGCGAGGAGCGTGCTGCGGCGCGGACGTCGTCGGCGGTCCAGGAAGCGGACGCGGCGGGAGACGCCGGACTCTGATCGGCAGGCGGCCCGGGGATCACACGATCCCCGGGCCGGCCTCCGTTCACTCGGGAGCGCATTGGCCCGGTCGCTCACCGAGCGGCCAGTAACCGTACGGGTCCAGATGCTCGTCGCTGACCGTCAGGACGCCGCCGACAAAGGCGCACTCGGGTGCGGCGATGAAAACGTTGCCCTCGATCGTCTCCCCGTCGGTCAGGGAGTACGAGGATGCGAGCTGCCCGGCCACGTCCATCCCGATCGCTGGATAGGCGGTGCCGTCCTCGGCCACCACTCGGAAGTCCTCCGGACCGGGCGTGACCGGGCAATGCCCCACCACGCGGGCTTCGACGTCGACCACCAGCCAGGTCTTGTCGCCCGCGTAGAGAACCGGCTCCTTGAGGCCGGTGCGCCGCATCGAGCGGATCGTGTAGACCACAGCACCGTCATAACCGCTCTTCTGAACGGTCATCGGTTCGCGTGCCGACCCGGCCACCAGTTCTGACCGAGCTTCGGCGTCGTCCAGGTCCTCGGTCGAACAGCCCTCCGCCGCCGTCAAGACGGAGACCTCGGGTCCATGGGCGCTCGCGGACAGGAGCGGTGCAGGCGAGGCGGGCGGGCTCTCCGGGCGGGCGATGATGAAGCCGGCCACGAGCAGCACACCGGTCCCACCGCCCACCAGCCACGGGGTCAGACGGGATCTCACCGGCGTCCTATCGGCATCCCACCCTCGCCGATGAGGATTCTGGTCGCCCGGTCGACGGCGTTACTGTCCCGAGGCCGGCGGGGTCGGGCCGAGCCGGCGGAATTCCACCTCGAACGTGTAGGCCCGGTCGGCCGCCAACTGATACTGCGGCAGTACACCCGGCCCGCATGAGGCGGACCCGAGCCCGTTCTGGCCGAGGTCAACATTGAGGTGCACCCGATCGGACGGCTTCAGCTCGTACGGGTGCCGGGCCGCGGCCAGGTCCGCGCTCGTCCAGCGTCGCACCGCCAGTTCGAACGTCGGGCGGCCGCTCATCTCCAGACCGTTGCCGTCCGGTGCGGTGATGCGGGCCCAGCGCACGCCGGTGCGGTTGCCGTTCTCCTGGGGATGGACGTACGGCGTCTGCATCTCGTCCACCCGCAGGCGGTACCGGCCGAAGCGCACCGCCTGCCCGCTGTCGGCGTACGCCTCGCCCGGACCGTCGCCGAGCCACTCCACCACGTCCAGGTCCGCCGGGCCGGCCAGGTGCAGACCCAGCCGGGGCAGTACGCCGCTCCAGGCTCCGACCGGCTCGGTGCTGACCGACAGCGTCACGCCGTCGTCCGCGGCCGTCCAACGGTAGGTGGCGAGGACGCCCAGGTCCGTGGCGGCCGGGGCGACCCGGGTGCGGACCACGAAGGCGTCGCCATCCACACCGAGGTCGATGACGCGGTGCTGCAGGCGGTCCAGGCCGATCCGGCGCCATTCGCTCGCCACCGCGTCGCGGACGTCGCGGGGTGGGGCGTCGTTGTCCGTCGGCGCGCGCCACAGGTCCAGCCGGGGGCCGGTCACCGGTAGGTCGTCCAGGCTCAGCAGCAGGCCGGTGCGCGGGTCGAACCGGGCGGCGCCGACACTTACCAGGCCGCGTACCGGATGCCTGGTCTTTCTCCGGGTGGGCTGCGCGCGGGCCGGGAGTCGCACCTGGGTCCAGGCGATCTCGTGGCCCGCCGGAGCCCACGGCTGGTCGTGGGCCAGCCGGGCCCGGACCGTCAGCCAGGTGTCCGCTCCCGCGGCGGGCAGCTCCGGCAGGCGTCCGGTGACCTGAGTGCCGGCCGGGGCGGCCGGCACGGTGAGGCTGCCCTCGGCCAGGGTGGCGCCCTGCTCCTGCACAGTCCAGTCAAAGGCCAGGTGTGAGGTGTCCCTGAAGTCGTACTTGTTGTTGACCTGAACCTCAGCCAGGCCCGGATCGACGGTCAGTCTGACCGGTTCACTGACCTTCTTGAGCTCCAGCAGGCCCGGCGACGGGGTGCGGTCCGGGAACACCAGGCCGTCCGCCACGAAGTTGCCGTCGTGCAGCGGTTCGCCGAAGTCACCGCCGTACGCGAAGTAGTCGCCCTCGCCGCCCGGCACCGGTTGCCGGATGCCGTGGTCGATCCACTCCCAGACGAAGCCACCCTGGCATCGGGGGTAGGTGTCGAAGAGCCGCTGATACTCCGCCAGCCCGCCCGGACCGTTGCCCATGGCGTGCGCGTACTCGCAGAGGATGAACGGCAGCGACCGGCGGTGCGCGTCGGCGGCCGGATCGCGGGTCGGTGGCTCCTCGCCGCGGCCGATCGTGGCGACCTCGTCCGGGGAGGCGTACATGCGGCTGTAGCAGTCGGTGTAGCCGCTGTCCCGGTCACCCTCGTAGTGGATCGTGCGGGAGGGGTCGCGGTCGCGGATCCAGTGGGCCATGGCGGCCAGGTTGCGGCCCGTGCCCGCCTCGTTGCCCAGGGACCAGGCGATGACGCTGGGATGGTTCTTGTCGCGTTCGACCATCCGCTGTGCGCGGTCCACATAGGCCGGTGCCCAGCGGGGGTCGTCGCTGGGATTGCCGCGCCAGCCGGTCACGGTGAACCCGTGGGTCTCCAGGTCGCACTCGTCGACGACCCACAGACCCAGTTCGTCGCAGAGATCCAGGAACTCCGGCGCCGGCGGATAGTGGCTGGTGCGTACGGCGTTGAGGTTGTGCTGCTTCATCATCAGGAGGTCCTGGCGCATCATCGCCACCGGTACGGCCCGCCCGGCGTCGGGGTCCCACTCGTGCCGGTTGACGCCGCGCAGCGACACGGGAGTCCCGTTGACCGTCCACCGGCCGTCGGCCAGCGCCACCGTACGGAAACCGATCCGGACGTCGGCACCTTCCGTGCCGGTCCGCAGCCGCGCGGTGTAGAGCCGGGGTGTCTCGGCCGACCACGGTTCCACCCGGTCGATGACGTGCGGGCCGGCCGCGTCCACGTCCACCAGGCCGAGCTCGGCGATCGTCAGCCGGGCCGGGACGTCGGTGTCGACCGAGACTGTGCCCCGCCCGGTGACGTGGTCGTAAGTGGCGTGCACGAACACGTCGCCCAGTCCGCCCTCGGGCCGGGCCAGCAGCCGGACCGTGCGGAAGATGCCGGACAGCCACCACATGTCCTGGTCCTCGAGGTAGCTGCCGGAGGACCACTGGTGCACCCGTACCGCCAGCACGTTGCGGCTTGGCCGCAGCAGGCCGCCGGCGGCGAACTCCGCGGGCAGCCGGCTGCCCTTCGCGTGGCCCAGCTCCGCGCCGTTCAACCACACCTTGTAGCAGGAGTCGACGCCCTCGAAACGGATCACCGCAGGACCGGCCGGCCAGCCGGCTGGCAGGTCGAAGACCCGGCGATACTCGCCGGTGGGGTTCTCGTCGGGCACGTGCGGCGGATCGACCGGGAACGGATAACGGACATTGGTGTACGCCGGTGCGCCGTACCCGTGCAGTTGCCAATGCGCCGGAACGGCGAGGGTGTCCCAGCTCTGGTCGTCGAAACCGGGATCGGCGAAGCCGCCGGTGACAGCGTCGACCGTGGGGGCGAGGCGGAACCGCCAAGCGCCGTCCAGAGACAGCGCCGCGGCGTCCGAGCCGACGTCGGCCCGGGGCGGGCACAGCCCTTCCCCGGGTCGCAGGTCCTCGTGATACCGATCGGTCATCGGCCGCTCAGCCGGCGGGCGTGGCAGCGGCAACGGCCTCGGCGGCCGTGGTGTGCACCGGCAGGAGACGATCGAGGTTCGTGGCCAGCAGCACCGCGGTGACCGGCGGCTGCACGCCGGCCAGACGCAGCTGCCCGCCGCGCGCAAGCGACTTCCTGTGCAGGTCGACGAACAGACTCAAGCCACCGGAATCGCAGAAGGCCACCGCGTTCAGGTCGAGGACGAGCCACCGGCAGCCGTCCTGGAATGCCGCCTCGGCCGCGTCCTCGAGGGCCTGCCGGCTGTCATGGTCGATCTCGCCGGCCGCGGACAACACCGTGACCGGGCCCTCGCTGGTCGCGGTGACCGTGAGAATCTGCTCTGTCATGAGCGGGCGTCGTCCTCTCGTGTCGCTTGGCCGGCTTTCGGCACGGTGTTCAGGGCCGCCGGGGTGGACCACTGCACCAGCATCAGGGTGGCGTCGTCGGCCGGGGGACCGCATTGATGGTCGACCACGGCGTGCGCCAGCCGGCGCAGGGTCTCGGGCGCCGGCAGGCCGGCGCGCTCGTGCTGCTCGGCCAGATCGACCAGGCGGCCGACACCGAAGCGGTCGCCGGCCGCGGTCCGGGCCTCGGTGACGCCGTCGGTGTAGAGCAGCAGCCGGTCGTCCGGTTCGAGGATCTGCTCGGCCACCTCGGTCACCTCGGCCGACGGGTCGGCGATGCCGAGCGGCATGCGTCCCGGTGCCTTCAGCTCGCGGACGAGCTTGCCCGCGCGTAGCAGCAGCGGTGGCGGGTGCCCGGCGTTGACGAAGCGCAACCTTCCGGTGTGCAGGTCCAGCTCGGCCAGCACCGCCGTGGCGAAGCGGGTGTCCGGGAACTGCTCCTCCAGCGCGGCGTCGGCGGCCCGCGCCTGCTCGTCCAGCCGGCCACCGGCGTTGCGCGTGGTCCGGATCGCGGCGAGCGCGACCGCGCAGGCCAGGCCGGCCCGCAGGCCACGGCCGACCGCGTCCAGGATCACCAGCTGTGCCGTGGTGTCAGCGAGGGCGTAGTCGAACCCGTCGCCACCGACCTCGTAACACGGCTGCAGGATGGCGGTCACCACCACCCGATCGGTGCTGGAGGTCAGCGGCGGCAGGAGGCGCCCGAGCAGCTCCGACGCCGTCGACATCGGCCGGGTCCGGCGGACGCGGTCGACATGGTCACCGCGTGTCGTGACGGAAGCGATCAGATGCCCGACGAGACCCGCGAGCAACTCGCAGTGCCGGACCAGCTCCCGGTCCCCGGTGTCCCCGTTTTCCGTCACCACGAACTCGATCACGCCGAGCCGGTCGGTGCCGTCGACCATCGGCACCCACCACCGGCGGACACCGTCCCGGCCACCGAGGGCCGGCGTCGACTCGACGTGCGCGAAAGCCCGGCCCGGCAGCGAACCGTCGACGGACACCGGATCGGGCGCTTCCGCACCCGGCCCGACCAGCGCCCGCAGGGCGGCCTGCTCGTGATCGACCAACCAGACCCGGGCCCGCAGGCCGAGCGGCGCGACCACGGCATCAACCGACGACGGTACGTCCTCAGGGGTCCACAGGTGAGAACGGTCCAGCACCTGCCGCAGCGCCTCGAACCACTGCGACTGCTCCGGCTCACCCATGCGCACCAGCCTAAGTCCGCACCCAGGACCTTGCCGGTCGGGCTGGGTCAGCGGGCCGCGTCCGGATGACCGGGCATGCTCGAGCCGCCACCACTCGCGCCGGAGGAGCCACCCGCCAGGCCGGCGCCGTCGCGACCGGCGTACCCGGGCCGGCCGAGGTCATGCGTCTGCCGGCGGCGACGGTGAGGTAGGCGTGGTGGCGAAGCGCGGTGACGGGAAACGCCGACTACCCGGACATTACCGCTCACACCACCCTTTCCGGCACGACATCCCGGCCCGTCGCCGGCGTTGAAGCGGGGCCCAGGTGGGTATGCGGCGGGCCGAGCTCAACGCGAGGAGATGACCATGTACGACGTCAGTGCGGCCGAGCGTGCCGTCCGCCCGGCCCCGAGGCGCCGCCGGACCTGGTTGCGGGTGTTCCTCACCGGCCTGGTGCTGTGGATCCTCACGGTCGTGGTCACCTTCGTGACGGGCAACCCCAATCTCATCCCGACCCTGGTCCTGCTCGGCAGCTTCCTCGTACCGGTGTCCTTCGTGGTCTGGGCCTTCGGCCGCCGGCACAGCGGTGAGGTCACCGCCGAGCTGCTGTTCACCACGTTCGTCACCGGCGGGGTGCTCGGGGTGCTGGCGGCCTCCCTGCTGGAGTCCTATCTGCTGCACCCCTCACCGGGCCTGTTCCTCGGCGTGGGCCTGATCGAGGAGGCCGCGAAGCTCACCGTCCTGGCCGTCCTCACCCGCAGACTGCAACACAAGTACGCCGCCGACGGGCTCATCCTGGGCGCTTCCGTCGGGTTCGGCTTCGCCGCCTTCGAATCGGCCGGCTACGCCTTCACCGCCCTGTTCACCGAGCAGGGCCTGTCGCTGATGCAGCTGGTCCAGACCGAGCTGCTGCGCGGGCTGCTCGCTCCCGTCGGCCACGGCCTGTGGACGGCCATCCTCGGCGGCGTGTTGTTCTCCGCGAGCGGCCGGGAACATTTCGCGCTGACCTGGCGGCTGCTGCTGGCGTACCTCGGGGTTTCTGCCCTGCACGCGCTCTGGGACAGCATGCACAGCATCGCGCTGCTGCTGACGCTGGTGCTGACCGGTACGCCGTACCAGTCCTCCCTGCTGGAGCGCGGCTATCAGCCGCAGCCGACCGCCGGCCAGACCCATCTCTTCACCGCGCTGTCCTGGGGTGGTCTGTTCGTCGTGTCGCTCGTCGGTATCGGCTGGCTGCTCGCCGTCCGGCGGCACGCCGACCGGGAAGCACGGGCCGTGCTGTGGAGGATCCCGGCCTATCGGTGACCGGGCCTGCCATGTTGGTGCGCGCTGATCAACAAGGTGCGCTACCAGGAGCTGCGCGATCCGGCCCGGCAGGTCGGGGCCGTCCTGGAGCAGGGCATCAGCCGTCCCGGGCAGAGCGGCCGGGCCCACCTGATGACGCAGGCCCTGCTCACCGGGGCCGACCGGGCCCGGATCGACCCGCTGCTGGCCCGGTCAGCCTCGACGACGCCGCGGAGCAACGCTGCGGCGACTGTTCACTCGGCATGCGCCAGCGGCTCGCGGTCGCCCGATCATGGCGGTGCCCGGCGCCGCCGCGGCGGCCATCGTCCGCCTCGCGACCATGCTGTTCGTCGGCTTCGGGGCGTGGATCATCTCGTCGAGGCCATGGAGGGCAAGCTCCAGGAACCACTGCCGTTCTCCGCCTACCTGGACGCGGCCTCGGGCGACGTCCAGAAGCTGCTGGGCTGGACCCTGGCCACGATCATCGGCGCGGCGGTCGCGATCCGGCGCGACCGCACCGGCGACTGACCACCAGCGCGGAAAATCCCGTGAATACGTCATGCCCGCGTGACTCTCCCGGAACTGGGAGGTCACGCGGGCCGGCGTCGGTCAGCCGGCCAGCCGGTCGAGCAGTTCGTCCGCCCACTCCGGCCGGTAGTTGTCGAGCACCGGGAAGCCGTGCGACTGCACCGGGAAGTCCAGCGGCGGCCGGTCGGTCCAGCGGTGCGACGCGCCCGGGTTGTGCTCGGCGTAGCCGTCCGCCGTGAACAGGTGGGGGCTGCCCTGGATCCGCGGCCCTTCGGCGACGTGCCACTGCTGGTAGACCTCGGCCCGGCCACGACCCGCTGCGAGCGCCTCGCCCAGCGCTGCCGCGTCCACCTGCGGGCAGTCCTCGGCGATCTCCAGGATGATCGGGTGCACGCTGATGCACCGGCTTTCCACGAAGTACGCCCTGCGCAGCGCCACGTCGAGCTCCGCGCTGGCGGCCAGCCCGCCCACGGCCGGGTCCTTGGCCGCCTGGACCGCTTCCAGGGCGGGCAACAGGGTGGCGGGGTAGGCGTACTCCGCGCCGCTCCACAGGCGCCAGCCGAGCTCGGGCAGCTTTCCGGCGATCGCCACGATCTCGGCGTCGACCAGCACCTTGGGCGTCGGTATCCGGTTGAACAGCTCGAGCGGGAAAGCGCGGTGGTCGATCCGCAGCCCGATGCCGCGCTCCCGGGCGCGCTCGCCCAGGGTGTGCAACGCCAGAGTCGCCCAGGGGCAGCCGATGTCGGACCAGAACGTGAGTGTGCCGGGCTCCGGGTTGACCACGGCGTCCTCGGCGAGGTCCGCCTGTGGCACGGACTCGGGGGCCTGGATGTCGTCTGTCATGCAGGGACCTTCCCACGATCGGCGACCACACCGCGACGCCGAAACGCGTGACCGTTCATACAGGACCGGCGCTGCCCATCACCGGTGAACGGCCGGACCTGACGTGGCCGGCCCGGCGGCCCGGGCCGAGGAGCGCCGCAACCAAAGTCCGGGGGTGGGCCAGTGATGTTGTCGGCCGCGCCAGCGCCATGACGTCCACCAGCGAGCGGGCCACGGCCGGGTCGGCGACGGCCGCGCGCATCACCCGGTCGGAGTACGCGTTCTGCAGCCGGGCCGCCACCGATGGACGGGGCCCGACCACGGCCGGGTGGCGCAGATCGTCGCCGACGGCGAGCTGCCAGGCGGTCCCGGTGGCCTGAGCGACCGAGCGCTGCACGCGCTTCGCGAGGCCGGGGGCGGTGCCGCGGCGTCGCAACAGCTCCCGCAGCGCCGTGACACCGAACGCGGCCACCGTCATGCCGTGCGCGTGCGAGGGGTTGAGGGTGCAGGCGGCGTCTCCCAGCGCCACGAACCGCTCCGGGTGCCGGGGGAGCCGGTCGAACCGCAGCCGCCGGTTGGCCAAGCCGAGGAAACCTCGGCTCGGCCCGAGGGGGACCGCGCCGGCCACCAGGTCGGCCAGGGCCGGGTGACCCAGGCGCGCGGCGAAGTCCAGGAACTCCGCCTCGCCCGTGGAGGGCTCCGATCCGCGCATGCCGATCACCGTCACCGACCAGCAGCCGTCCTCCAGGGGAAGCAGCACACCGCCGGTCGCCTCGCCGGTGACGTTGGCGATCATGACGATGGCGGGGGTGTTCCGGTGCGTCTCGGGAGCCGGGCGGTACAGCCGGGTGACGTACGCGGTGCCCGCGTCGACCGTCTCCTGCGGCACCGGCGGCAGCCCGAGGTCCTCCAGCCATGCCCCCACGTGCGAGGAACGGCCGGTGGCAGCCACCACGAAGTCGCCCTCCAGGTCGGTCAGCCGGCCGGTGCCGCGGGTGCGTACCCGGGCGCCGGTCACCTGCTCGGTGTCGCCGAGCAGGCCGACCACCTCAGTGCCCGGCAGCACACGGATGCGTCCGTTGCGCAGGACCCGGTGCCGTACCACCCAGTCGAGCAGGTCGCGTCCGCAGGACACCACGAACTCCCGGTGCCCGGCGCGGGGCAGCCAGCCGAACTTGGTCAGGAAAGCCACGTCACCGGGCGCGCCGAGCACGTGCGCGCCCGCCTCGGACCAGGCCGTCATCGTGCCGGGCAGCAGCGCCTCGACCGCCCGGGCGCCGGCTCCCATCAGCAGGTGGGAGTGGCGAGCCTGGGGCACGCCCTTGCGCGGCCCCGGGCCTTCCGGCGGGGTGTCGCGCTCGACCACAGTGACAGTGTCCAGGTGTTCAGCCAGGACATGTGCCGTCAGCATGCCGGCGAATCCTCCGCCCAGGACGATTCCGTGCTGACCGGCGGTGGCTGACCGTCGGCCGGATGGTGCGGGCATCCCGGTCTCCTTTCCGTGTCCGGGGGCGGGTCAGGTCTCTACCGAGGACAGGGCGACTCCCGGCCAGGAGGCGTAACGGCGCAGCCCGTACAGCAGCGGGCGCCGGTCCAGGACCGGCGTGACCGCGTCGACGCCGCCCAGCACGACCGTGTGGTCACCGACCGTCTGGGCGTTGATCACCAAGCAGTCCGCGACGGTGTGCGACGAGTGCGTCAGATGCGGTCCGGCCGCGCCATCCCCGGCCTGCCAGACGACGCGCTCGAAGCGGTCCGGAGCCCCGGACGCGAAGAGCTCGGCCGTCGATCGGGCCTGCGCGTGCAGCAGGTTGACGGCGAACCGGCCGCTTTCGACCACGGCCTCCAGCGTGGGACTGTCACGTCTGAGGCACACCAGCAGCACCGGCGGGTCGAGCGAGACGCTGCACAGTGACGTGCAGGTCATCCCCCGGAGGGCGCCGTCCCGGCCGGTCGCCGTGACGACGGACACCCCGGTGGGGAACGCCGCCATGAGGGTACGCAGATCCGCGGGCCGGCCCGCGGCACGTGCCCGGCCGGCCGGTTGGGTCGTCATGTCAGGTCCTCTCCTGTGCGCCTGCGGGGTGCGACGAGACGGCGGCCCGTTCCCGCACGTGGGCGCGGATCTCGTCGACGAGCATCGGTGTGAACCGTTTGAACCCGTTGTCGAACAGGCCGAAGTGGCCGCCGCGCAGCGCCCGTACCCGGAACGGTCCGGTGGTCTGCCGGGCCCACGCCGCGAGCGCCGCGGGTGGCGTGAGCGGATCGGCCATCCCGCCGAAGGCGGTCAGGGGCGCGGCGAGCGGCCGCCGGCGTAGGTCGGGGCGGTAGCGGTCCAGCGCCCTCAGGTCGGCGCGGGTGAGGTCGAGGAATCGCCGGCGGATGCCGGGATACTCGTCCAGCCGCGCCGGAAGGCCGCCCAACCGGCGCAGGGCGGGGGCCAGGTCCTCGTCGGGGGTACGGGGGTCGAGCCAGGGCACCACTGCCTGTTCGTCCGGCGCGACGCGTCCTGACACACCCAGCCAGGCGACCGGGACGCCCCGTTCGCGAAGGGCATGGGCGGTCTCGAAGGCCAGCACCGCGCCCAGGCTGTGGCCGAACAGCGCGAGCGGTGCGGCAGCGGACCCCGGCAGCAGGTCCTGTGCCAGTCTGTCGACGACGGCGGTGAGGTCCCACGGCGGCGGCGCGGCCTGCCGCCGCGCTCGTCCCGGCAGGTCGATCAGCACGGCGTCCCAATCCGCCGGGAGGGCCCGGGCGAGCGGGACGTAGGCGGTCGCCGAGCCGCCGGCGTGGTGGAACACGGCCAGCCGCAGGGCCGCGTCGGCCAGGTGCCGGGGCCGCACGAGCGCCGTCATGCGCGGACCACCCGCGCCGAGTCGCCCGCCGCTCCGGCGATGCCGTCGGCGAGCCGGCCGAACAGCTCCGCGAGCGGCAGGTCGAGCGGCAGGTCGGTCGGCGGCAGGCTCACCGGGAAGTGCTCCTCGACCTGGGTGATGAACACGGTGGCGGTGAAGGAGTCCCCGCCGGAGTCCAGGAAGGACCGCCGGGTGTCCAGGGGATCCGGGGCCTGCAGGACATCGGTGAGCACGGTCAGCAGGTGCTGCCGTACGGCCTCCCGGTCGTGCGGTTGTGGCAATCCGGTCCGGGATGCCGCGGAGCCGTCGGTGGATTCCTCGTTTCGCGCTCCGGTCACCGGCTCGTCCACCCAGTACCGCCGGCGCTGGAAGGGGTAGGTGGGCAGGTCGCCGAGCAACCGCGCCGAGGGGCCGCGCAGGCGGTCGAAGCGCAGGTCGGCGCCGGCGGTGAAGAGTACGGCCAGCGCCTCGAGGAACCGGGTGGGAGCGTCAGCCGGATCGACGCCCAGCAGCGGCTCAGCCGTTCCGCCGACCCCCTCCCAGTGCACCGAGGCCAGGGCATCGGGCAGGGGCTCGCCGGTCTCGGGCGAGGCTCGCAGTCCCAGCCGGCCGAGCAGCCGGCACAGCAGCAACCCGGGGTCTTCCTGGGTGTCCGGCTCGCCGTCGACCAGCCGGGGGAAGGCTGCGGTGAGCGCCGGAACCAGGCGTCGGGCCTCGCCGACCGCCCGTACCCGAACCGACCGGACGGCCTCGGACGGCACCGCCGTTCCGTGGCCGGCGCGCTCCAGTGCCCCGGCGAGGGACGCCCCGCTCGTGCCGACCACCGCCAGGCGCCGGGCGTGGGCGGCGCGCCCGGCGCGCAGCGTGTGGCACAGCGAGGGCAGATCAGCCTCGGCGGTCGCCCGCAGACGGTCCTGTATCTGTGCGGTCAGCACCGCCAGGGCCTGCTCGTCGCCGGCCGACACAGTCAGCAGCTCCACCCCGGCGCCAGGCGGGACCACGGTGGTGATGCCGTCGGCTTCCGAGCGGTCGTACGCTTCGAGCACCACGTGTGCGTTCGTGCCGCTCATGCCGAACGAATTGACGCCGGCCACCCGGCGGGACAGGCCCGTGGGCCACGGGCCGCCGTGCAGCGGCACCTCGAACGGCAGGTCCCGCCACGGGATGTGGAGGTTCAGCTCGCCGTCATCCTGGTGGCGTGCGGCGGGGATCTCCCCGTGCTCCAGCATGAGGACGGTCTTGATGACCGCGGCGATGCCGGAGGCGGCCTCCAGGTGGCCCAGGCGCGATTTGACGCTGCCCAGGGCGAGGGGGATGCCCCGGTCCCGTACGGCCTCGCCCAGGACATCGGCCAGTGCTCCGATCTCGATCGGATCGCCCAGCAGGGTTCCGGTGCCGTGCGCCTCGACCCAGCCCACCTCCTCCGGGCCGATCCGGGCGTCGGCCAGCGCGGCCCGGATGACCTCGCGTTGCGCGGCGCCGTTGGGCGCGGTCAGACCGGACGCGGCCCCGTCGTGGTTGATGGCCGTGCCGCGGATCACCGCGTGCACCGGCCGGCCCTCGCGCAGCGCGTCGTCCAGCCGCATCAGGGCCAGCGCGCCGACTCCCTCGCCGCGTCCGTAGCCGTCGGCGGCGGCGAGGAACGACTTCGAGCGGCCGTCGGGAGACAGCGCTCCCGTCTGGCACAGCGACACCATCAGGTTGGCGGACAGCAGCAGGTTGGACCCGCACGCCAGGGCGTACCGACACTCGCCGGCCCGCAGCCCGCGGATCGCCAGATGCAGGGCCGACAGCGACGACGAACAAGCCGTGTCCACACTGACGACCGGTCCCGAGAAGCCCATCACGAACGCGATCCGGCCGGCCCCGAAACACAGGCCACCACCGGTGGTGTAGTACGGATCGATGCGCGTGGTGTCCCCCCGGTCGGCCAGCCGCTCGGCGTACTCGGAGGCCATGATCCCGAGGTAGACGCCCACGTTCAGACGGTCGGAGCGCCGCACGGCGATGCCGGCCCGTTCCAGTGCCTCCCACGAGGTCTCCAGCAGCAGCCGCTGCTGCGGGTCCAGGAACCGGGCCTCGCGGGCGGAGATGCCGAAGAACTCGGCGTCGAAGTGGGCGATGTCGGCGAGGAAACCCGCCCGGCCGACGTACGAGCGGCCCGGCTTGCCGGGTGTCGGGTCGTACACTGCCCGCAGCCCCGGACGTTCCTCGGGCAGCCCGGACAGCGCGGTACCCCCGGCGCGCAGGAAGTCCCAGTAGGCCTCGGGCGAATCGAGGTCACCGCCGTCGTCACCGGGCAGCCGCAGGCCCATGCCCACCACGGCGACGCTCGCGTGCCGTTCCTCCTCCAGTTCGCTGATCCGGGCGCGCAGCCGGCGGGAGAGCTTGAGCTGGTCCTCCATCAGCGTGCGGATCTGTGCGGTGTCCATGTCCGGCCTCATCTCTCTCCTGCCGTGTCTGCCGACACGTCCGCCTGGACGGTGCTCAGGAGCTCGTCGAACGACAGGTCGCGAAGTGCGTCGTCGGCCTCGGACGGTTCGGGCCGCGGGCGCGCCGCACGGTCACCGTCCGGCGCCGGGTACAGCAGGCTCAGGGCGTACTCGGTGAGCCCGGAAACGCTGGGGTGGTCGAAAGCCGCGGTGACGGGCAGGTCGCGGCCCAGCGCCCGGGCCAGCCGGTCCCGCAGGTCGATGGTCATGATCGAGTCGACGCCCAGGTCGCCGAAGCCCAGTTCGGGGTCCACCGGCCCGTCCTCGCCGAGCACCTCGCCGGTCATCGACCGCAGGGTGCGCAGCAGCAGGGCCCGGCGGTCCTCCGGCGCCAGCGGGTCGAGCGCGCTCCGCAGCCATCCTCGCTCCGGTGCGGTCCCGCCGGCCGCCCGCCGTCCGGTCGCAGGGGCGAGCATCGCCGCGACGGGATGGCCGGCGGCCTCCGGGTCGAGTGCGGCCGCGACGATCCGGGACCGCCGCCCGCCCAGCACCAGGCCGAACACTTCCTCGGCCTCCGGGTCGGTCAGCGGCCGGATCCCCCGACGATCGAAGGCCCGCCGGGTGGCGCCGTCGGCGGCCAGACCGCCCTGCGAGCGTGGAACCCACGGCCCCCAGTCGACGCTGACCGCCGCCATCCCGCGGGACCGCAGCCACTCGGCCAGGCCGGCGAGGAAACCGTTGGCCGCCGCATAATTCGTCTGCCCCGGTGAACCCAGCACGGCCGACGCCGACGAGTAGAGCACAAAGGCGTCCAGCCGGTGGTCACGCAGCGCCCGGTACAGCTCCACCGCACCCCGGGCCTTCGGTGCGAACACCGCCTCGAAGGACGCGCGGGTCTGCCGTTCGAAGGCGTGGTCGTCGATGGCCCCGGCCAGGTGCAGCACGATTCGCAAGGGGGCGTGGCGGGCCGCGGTGGCCACTGCCGTACGGCAGGCGCCGGGATCGGTCACATCACCCCGGACCACCTCGACGAGTACTCCGTCCGCGGCCAGATCGGCGATGACGGCACGCGCGGTGGCGTCCGGGGCCGACCGGGCCATGAGGGTGATGGCGCGTACTCCGCGGCGGGCCAGGAAGGCGGCGCTGCTCAGGCCCAGTGCGCCGAGACCACCGGTGATCAGCGCCGCGCCCGGTGCCCCGGCGTCGGGCTCGGCGAGCTCGTCGTCGGCGCGGTGCGGCACCAGCCGAGCGGTGTGGACTGTGCCGGCACCGATGCGGACCACGGCAGCTGCCTGATCGGAAACCGCCGCGCGGGTGAGTACGCCGGCGAGCGCGGTGCCGTCCCAACCGTCGGCGAGGGCGATCCGCAGCAACCGGCGGCCGGGCTGCTCGGCCGCCAGGGAGGCGATCAGTCCGAACAGCGTGTCCCTCACCGGTGCGGCATCCGCGGCGTCGGCCTCCTGCGCCGTCGTCGCGAGCACGGCGTACGGGACATCGGCCGGTGTCGCCCGCAGCGACTCGGTCAGCTGCCAGGCCGCGGTCAGAGCCCCATCCGCGAGCGATTCCGGGCCGTCCGGCTCCGCCGCGGCCGGCGGGGCGCAGAAGCGGGCGTCGAGGACCAGATCGGTTTCCGGCCGGGCCGGTTCCCGCTCCGTCGCCGCGATCACGTGGTGTCCGAGCCGGGTGAGCGCGGTGCGCAACGCGCGTCCGGTGTGCTCCGTGGCGCCGAGCAGCGCCACCCGGAGCCCGCCCGGCCCGCCGGCATCGCCCGCGGCGGACCGGTCCGGCATCCACGCGAGGTCGTAGGCGTGCGGCACACCTCGGCGCAGTGAGCGCTGCAGCAGGGCGCGGGGAGCGGAGCGGAACCGGAAGCCGTCCACGGTGAGCACGGTCGTGCCGGCCGCGTCGAACAGGTGCAGATCCGCCGACTCGACCTGCCCGAAGCCGTCGCTGCTGCGTTGCCGCACCGCCCGCACGTGTCCCCAGAGCCCGCGTTCGCCGGCGGGCCGTCGGGGGAAGGCCAACCGCGCGGCCGCGAACGGGACGGCCAGCTCCTCGGCCTCCGCATCGCCGTCCCGTTCGTCGACCGCGAAGACCACCGCGCTCTGCAGACAGGAGTCCAGCAGCCCGGGATGGATCTCGTACTCGGCGGGATCCTCGGTCATCCCTGCCGGCTCCGCGAACCGGATGAGGGCGTCGTCACCGTGGATCCAGGCCTCCGCGATCCACCGGAAGGACGGGCCCAGGTGGTAGCCGAGGGAGTGGAGGTGCCGGTAGAAGTCCGAGCCGCTCAGGCGCCGGGCCGCGGTCGCCGCGAACGTCTCGCGGTCGGGTGGCCGCCGATCCTCGCCGGGGTGGTCCACGGTGACCCTGGCCGCCAGGTGCTCCTGCCAGCGGTTGTGATCGGGGTCGACCAGGCTCCGCACACTCACCGTGCGGGAACCGTCGTCCTCCCGCGTGTCGATGAGCTGGAGTTCGTAGCGTTCGCCCTCGTGCAGGACGAGCGCGCGCGGGAAGTGCAGGTCCTCCAACGTGACCGGGACACCCCCGGCACCCAGCGCGGACAACACGGTGGCGGTCTGGGAGGCACCGGGCACCGAGACCGTGCCGAAGAGCCGGTGATCGGTCAGGTGCGGCGGGTACGCCGTGCTCCGCTCGGTGGTGAACACCCGCCCCCGCAGGGCGGGGGAGCGCAGCTCGGTGCCCCAGACGGGCGCCGCGGGCACAGGGCCGGGTGCCGGCGTGGGCGCCGGGTCCGCGGTCGCGGCGAGCGGCGTCCAGTGCCGGGTCCTGGCGAAGGGGTACCGCGGCGCCTCGCCACGAGGCCGGCTGTGCGGGGGGTACACCCGGTCCCAGACCAGGTCGTGACCGCGCTCGTACAGGGATCTGGCGGCGGTCAGCAGGGACAGGCGGTCGGACGCACCCCGCCGCAGCGAGGCCGTGAGCCCATCCGCGGGGACCAGGCCGCCGGACTGCACCAGGTTGACGAGGGTCCGGTCCGGTCCGATCTCCAGGCAGACGTCGATGTCGATCCCGGCCAGTTGCCGCATGCCGTCGTGGAACCGCACCGGACCGCGTGCGTGCCGGCCCCAGTACTCAGCGTCGTACGTGCCGGCGCCGGCGAGCTGCCCCGTCATGTTCGACACCAACGGCAGCTCCGGCGTACGGAATTCCATCCGCCGCAGGCGTTCGGTGAACTCCGGCAGCATCGGGTCGAGCAGCCGGGAGTGGAAGGCGTGGGACACCCTCAGCAGGCTCACGCGGATCCCTCGGTCCTTGAGCGCGCTCATGAGCCCGGAGATGGCATCGGGCGCACCCGACACCACGGTGGCCTCGGGGCCGTTGACCGCCGCGACATCCAGATCGCGGCCCGCGATCCACTCCAGCACCTGCTCCTCGGGCGCGGCCACGGCGAGCATGCCGCCACGCCGGGTCCGCTGCATGAGCCCGGCGCGGTGGGCCACCAGGTCGAGACCGGTCGCCCGGTCGAGCACACCGGCGCACACCGCGGCGGTGATCTCACCCACGCTGTGTCCCATGACCGCCACCGGCGTCACACCCCAGGACTCCCACAGGGCGGCGAGGGCGAGTTGCAGGGTCACCAGGGCCGGCTGGGTCACCCTCGTCTCATCGAGCCGCGCTCGGTCCGCGCCGTACAGCGTCAGGTCGGCCAGCGAGTCGCCGAGCACCGGGGCGAGCACCCGGTCGCAGGCGTCGAAGACTTCGCGGTAGACCGGCTCGGTCTCGTACAGCTCACGGGCCATGCCGTAGTACTGGCCGCCCTGGCCGGAGAAGAGGAAGGCGATCCGGGGCGCGCGCACCGGCCGCGCCGGGGCCGGCGCGGTACGCAGCGCCTTCAGCAGCTGCGTCCGATTGCGGCCGAGCAACGCCCGCCGGTACGCCAAGTGCGCGCGTCCGGCGCCGGCAGTGGCCGCGGCGGGGGCGACAGCGCCCTCCGGAGCGTCCGTCAACCAGCGCTCCCAGGCGTCTGCGAGGCGTTCCAGACCCGCCCCGTCCGGCGCGGACAGCGGCACCAGCAACGGCTCGTCCCCGTCGGGCGGGACGGGCCGGTCGCCGCCGGGGACCTCAGCGAGGACGACGTGCGCGTTGGTGCCGGTGAAGCCGAACCCGGAGACCCCGGCGACCCGCGGCTCGTCACCGGTGGGCCAGGCGACGGGGGCGTCCACGACCCGGACGTTCATGTCGGCCCAGGGCACCAGCGGATTCGGCGTGTCGAAGTGCAGATTGGCGGGGATCACGCCGTTCCGCAGCGCCAGCACGGTCTTGATGACGCCGACGACTCCCGCCGCCGACTCGCAGTGACCGACGTTGGATTTGACCGAGCCCACCCGCAGCGGTTTCCCGGGGTCGCGTCCCGGGCCCAGGACCCGCCAGGCGGCGCGCAACTCGACGGGGTCACCCAGTGCGGTGCCGGTGCCGTGGGCCTCCAGATAGGAGACCTGTGAGCCGTCGACGCCCGCGTCGGCCAGGGCGGTCGTGAGCATCTCTTCCTGGGCCCGGCCGTTGGGAGCGGTCAGACCCGCCGAGGCGCCGTCCTGGCCGACGGCGCTGCCGAGGACCAGCGCCAGGACGTGGTCGCCGTCCCGGCGGGCGTCGTCCCATCGCTTCAGGACCAGGACTCCGCAGGCTTCCGAGCGGACGAACCCGTTGGCACCGGCGGAGAAGGCCCGGCACCGGCCGTCCGGGGAGAGCATGTGGGCGCGGCTGACCGCTACCGATGACAGCGGGTCGAGCAGCACGTTGACCCCGCCGGCGAGCACGAGGTCGGTCTCGCCGGAGCGCAGCGAGCGGACCGCCAGGTGCAGCGCGGCCAGTGAGGAGGAGCAGGCTGTGTCGACCGCCATCGCCGGGCCGCGCAGCCCCAGCGTGAAGGCGATGCGCCCGACGGCCGCGTTCAGCGCGGTGCCGGTGCTGTAGTAGGCGTCGATCTTGTCGGGTCCGCCGCGCGCCAGCAGCCGGGCGTAGTCGGCGTAACTGATGCCGGCGAACACACCCGTACGGGAGCCGTGGAGCGTCCGAGCATCGATCCGGGCGTCCTCCAGCGCGTGCCACGACGACTCCAGCAGCAGCCGCTGCTGGGGATCGAGGTGCTCCGCCTCACGGGCCGGGATGTCGAAGAAGGCCGCGTCGAACAGGTCGATCCCGTCCAGGAAACCGCCCTGGTCAGCGCCGGTGGGGAAGACCGTCCGGTCCCAGCGGTCCGCGGGCACCGTCGTCACGCCGTCGCGGCCCTCGCGCAGCAGCTCCCACAGTTCCGCCACGGAGCCGGCACCCGGGAAGCGGCCCGCCATGCCCACGATGGCGATTGGCGGGCCACCTCCGGGCGGGGAAACTGGCGCCAGGGCGGGGGGCGCCGCCGCCGCAGGGGCGGGACGCGCGTGCGCGCGTGCGGGTATCGGCTCGGCGCGGGGCACCGCACGGGTCCGGTCGTCGTCCGGGTTCGAACCGGTCCGTTCCGGCCGCAGGCGGCGCAGCAGATGCCCGGTCAGATCGTCCACGGTCGGCAGATCGAAGACGTCCGCTGCCGGCACGGGGGTGTCGAAGGCGCCGGAGAGCCGGGCGGCCAGGTCCACGGCCATGATCGAATCGAGGCCCAGGTCGAGGAGCCCGACGTCGGTACGGAGCGCCGCGGCATCGGCGTGTCCCAGCTGCGCCGCGACCAGCCTGCGCACCTGGGAACGGACGGCGTCCGGGAGAGCCTTCGGCGGCAGCGCCGCCAGCTCGGCCCGGACGGACGGCTCGCGCACGGCGGCCGGGTGAGCGGTGCCGCCGTTCGCCGTGGGGGCGGGCCCCCGGGATCCGGCCGCATCGGTGAGCAGACCGCGGGGCCGCAGCCCCGACATCACGTCGGCCAGCCGGGGCAGATCGAGCGGGCAGGCCACGATGTGCCCGGCCGGCGAGTCAACCGTGGCGGTCAGCGCGGCCCGGCCGGCCGCGGGGGTGAGCGCTCCGACACCCAGGCGCTCGAACCGCTCCCGGGAGGCGTCGTCGGCCATCCCCGCTCCGGCCAGCGCCCAGGGGCCGTACGCCAGGCTCACCGCCGGCAAGCCGAGGCCGGCGCGGTGGGCCGCGAGCGCGTCGAGGGCCCCGTTGGCCGCGGAGTAGGCCGCACAGTCCTCGGTGCCCCACACCGCGGACACCGAGGAGACCAGGACGAAGAAGTCCAGGGGCCGGTCGGCGAAGGCGAGGTGGAGCCACCAGGCCGCCCCGGCCTTCGCGCCCAGCGCGGCGGCGAAGTCCTCGGCCGTGACCTCCGGGGCCGGGCTCCGCCGGAGACTTCCGGCGGCGTGCACGACGCCCGCCACCGGCGGCATCCCGGTGAGGGCCGTCTCGATCGCCGCGATCGCCGCCGGCGTGTGCGCGCCGCCGCTTCGGTAGCCGACCGCCACACCGGCAGCGCGCAGTTCGGCCAGCAGCGCGGCCCCCTCCGCCGTGAGCTCCGCCTCCGCGCGCCTGCCGACCAGCAGGAGGTGCCGCGCTCCGCGGCCGGCCAGCTCGGCCGTCAGCTCCCGTCCCACGGCGCCGAGTCCGCCCGTGACGACATAGGTGGCGTCGCCACGCACCGGGAGCCGCGGGTGATGGCCAGACACGGTACGGAGCCTGGGGACGCGCACCACGCCCGCGCGTACCGCCGCGGTGTCCTCGATGACCGCCCCGGTGCGCGCGGCCGAGCGGGTCTGCGCCGCGGTGAAGTCCAGCGCCGTCCGGGCGTCCTGCGGGGTGGGAGCAGCCGGAAGGTCGACGACGCCGCCCCAGACCGAGCCGAGTTCCAGCCCGAGCACCGGCGCGAGGCCGTGCAGCGGCCCGTGGCCGGTCAGCGCCGTCCGTTCCGTCGCGTCGACGCGCAGCACACCGGCGGTCAGAACGTAGGCGCGGTGTGCCCCGCCCGCTTCCGCCAGCGCGCTGACCGCACCGGTCACGCCCGCGCAGAGCCGCGCGGTGGCGGCGAGGGCCCCGGGGATGCCGGCGGCGTCGGTGAGCGTTCCCGGTACGGCCGGAGCGGCCGGCACCAGCAGTACGGAGGTCGGCCCGGCGCCCGCGGCCGTAGCCCCGAACTCCGCCCACTCCTCGGCGCCGGCGGGCAGTGGGCCGTAGACCCAGCCCTCCGGAACCGCCACCGGGGCCGGTGCGAGGACGGTGCCGCGCTGCCCGCGCGCTGCCGCCTCAGCCACCAGCAGACCACGCAGCTCGTCGTCGTCGCCCGCCACGACGAACCGGGCGTCGAGGTCCGTGCCGCCCGGATCGGCCGTCTCCCACCTCACCTCGTGCGTCAAGGGCAGGCCGTTGTCGGCCGGGCCGGCGGACGCCGGGGACGGCCATGAAGGTGCGTACCGCTGCCGTTGCCACGGATACGACGGCAGGTCCACCACCTGACGAGGCGGGGCGGCCGTCCTCTCCTCGACATCGTCCGGCGTACCGGCGTGCCCTGTCCGGCCGAGCCCGACGGCCGGGTGCGGTTCGTCGGCGGCCAGAGCGCGGAGGGCGGCTTGCGCGGTGGTCGCGTCCGGTGCCGTGATCCGGGCGCTCACCGGGAGCCGGGACCGTCCGTGGGTGGCCGTACGGGCGAACGCCGCGTACCCGCCCGGCCCGGCCCGTTCGTCGTCGGCGGCGAGGTGGTCGGCGTACCGCGCGGCCAGCTCGCGCAGCGCGGTGTCCGTGCGCGCCGAGATGCCGAAGCCGGTGACCGGGATGACCGGTCCCGTCGTCGGCTCCGGTGCCGGGCCCAGCACCACGTGGGCGTTGGTGCCGCTCATCCCGAACGAGCTCACCCCGGCGTACCGGCCGGCCCCGGCCGGCCAGTCCAGCAGCCGCTCGGGCACCGTGATCCCGGTCCCGGACAGGTCGATGCGCGGATTGAGGGTGCGGAAGTTGACCTGTGGCGGCACCTGCCGGCGGCCGACGCACAGCACGGCCTTGACCAGGCCCGCCACCCCGGCCGCGCCCTCCAGGTGCCCGAAGTTCGTCTTCACCGCGCCGACGGGCAACGGGGCCCCGCCGTTCCGGCGGCCGAGCGCGGTGGCCAGCGCCTCCAGTTCGATCGGGTCGCCCAGCGCGGTACCCGTGCCGTGGGCCTCCACGTAGCCGATGTCCTTCGGCTCCAGACCGGCCCGGTTCAGCGCCGTCTCGATCAGCGAGACCTGGGACAGCACGTTGGGTGCGGTGAATCCGCCGGAGCGGCCGTCCTGGTTGACCGCCGTGCCGTGCAGGACGGCGTGCACCCGATCACCGTCCCGCAGGGCGTGGTCGAGGCGCTTGAGGACGACGGCGCCGCATCCCTCCCCGCGGACGAAGCCGTTGGCGCGGGCGTCGAAGGTCTTGCACAGACCGTCGGGGGCGAGGGAACGCGTCTGCTGCACCAGCCGCATCGACCGCGGGGACAGGATGAGGTTCACACCCGCGGCGAACGCGATGTCGCACTCGCCGCGGTTCAGCGCCTGCACCGCCAGGTGCACCGCGACGAGGGAAGAGGAGCAGGCGGTGTCCACCGCGACGGCGGGACCGCGCAGGCCGAGCGCATAGGCGATGCGGCCGGCCGCGAAGCTGTGGCCGTTGCCCGTGGTCGCGTACGTGTCCGGCTCCGCCTCCAGCCAGTCGCGGTAGTCCTGCCACATGACACCGAGGTACATCCCGGCCGAGCTCCCGCCGAGCGCGGTCGCGGGGATGCCGGCGTTCTCCAGGGCTTCCCAGGTCACCTCGAGCAGCAGCCGGTGCTGGGGGTCGAGATGGCGGGCCTCACGGGGACTGATCCCGAAGAACTCGGCGTCGAAGTCCAGCACGTCGCCGTCGAGGAAGCCACCGCGCCGGGGCAGGCCCGCCCAGTCGGCGGCGAACGGGCCCTGGCGTTCCGCCGGCAAGGAGCCGACGAGGTCGCGGCCCGCCGCCAGCGCCTCCCAGTATCCTCCGAGCGTGCTGATGCCGCCGGGCAGGCGCAGCCCGACGCCGACCACGGCGATCGGCTGCCGGCTCTGCTGGGCCTCGAGCTGCTCGCGCAGTGTCCGGATGGTACGCAGGGCGCGGGTGAGCGGGGTCTGCTCGCCGGGTGCGCCGGTGGTGTTCTGAGCCATGAACCGGTTCCCTCGTGATCGGGTACGACGGATGGGGGTCAGGGGCCGAGCGGCCGGGTTCAGGTGTCCGCTGTGGTGGTCAGTTGCTCGGCCAGGGCCCCGGCCAGGGCCTCGGGGGTGCCGTAGGACCACAGGAGGGTCGGTGAGAGCCGCAGCCCGAACGCCTCCTCCAGGCGGTTGCGCAGTTCGAGGCTCATCAGCGAGTCGAGACCGACGGCCTTGAAGGGCGTCTCCGGGCCGATGCCGTCAGGTTCCATGCGCAGCACCCGCCCCGCCAGCTCCCGGATCCGGCCCTCGACCAGCCGGGACCGCTCCCCGGCCACGGTGCGCGCCAGCAGGTCGCGGAACTCCGCGGCGTGCGCACCGGGGGTCCGGTCCGGGCCGGCCGCTTCCCGCAACCACTGCCAGCTGCCGCAGGCAGCTGTCTCGGGATAGGCGTCGAACCACTGCCTGAGGTCCAGCGGTACATAGCCCGTCACGACGTCGCCCCGCAGCAGCATCCGCAGCAGCGCGGGCCAGGCCTGTCCGGTGGGGACGCCGCCCATGCCGCGCTCGGCGAGGCGTGCTCCACGCCGCGCGTCCTCGGCGGCCAGGCCGACGTCCGTGACCGGGCCCAACTGCACGCTCAGTGCGGGCAGGCCGCGCCGCCGACGGGACTCCGCGAAAGCGTCGAGGCCGGCGTTGGCCGCCGCGTACGCCGCCTGCCCGGCGTTGCCGAACAACGCCGCGGCCGAGGAGATCAGCACGAAGCAGTCCAGCGGATCGTCGGCCGTGGCGGTCTGGAGATGGCGGGCACCGGCCACTTTGGGCCCGAGGACGTCCGCGATCTGCTCCGGCGTGACGGTGGCGATCGTGGCGTCGTTCAGCACCCCGGCCGCGTGGAAGACGCCGCGGATCGGGGGCAGCGAGGTGCGGACGGGACCGAGGGCGGCCCGGAGCGTTGTCAGGTCGGTCACGTCGCAACGCACCGTCTCGACCACCGTGCCCGCCGCCCGCAGGGCCGCTATCCGGGTGGTTGCCCGGGCGGCCGGCGCCGACCGGCCGAGCAGGACGAGCGCGCCGGCTCCGTGCGCGGCCAGGAACTCCGCCAGCGACAGGCCCAGCGCGCCGAGGCCGCCGCTGATCACGTAGGTGCCGTCGGCGCGGAACCGGCCGCCGGGCAGCACCAGCGCCGCCACCTGCTCGACGCTTCCCGGGTCCGTCAGAACGCACGCTTGGGGGGCGCCGCCCGCGGCCGATTCCCGCAACGCCTCTCCGACCCGGCCGAAGGAGGCGTTGCGGACCGGGAGGGGGCTGATCCTCCCCGCGGCCAGCAGCTCCCAGCCGGACCGCAGGGCCTGCGCCATCCGCGCGGGCGCACGGTGCAGCAGCCGTACCGCGTCCACACCGGACACGCTGATCCCGCGAAGGAGCTGGGCCGCGTCGAGCCGGCCGCCGTCCGCCGTGTCCGGGCCGCCGTCGGCCGGCTGACCGAGCACGATCAGGCGGCCGTCCTCGGCCAGTACGGCAAGCCCGCGCTCGAGATCGGGCCCGGTCGCCTCACCCAGGACCACGTCCACGCCACGGCCGCCCGTGGCCGCGCGTACGGCGTCGATCCAGGACGGGTCCCGCGCCTCGTACGCCTGCGTGACGCCCAGCTCGCGCAGAACTTTCCGCTGCGCCGCGTCCTGGGCGGTGGCGAAGACCTCGGCGCCCAGCTCCCGGGCCACCTGCACCGCCACCGCACCGGCCGTTCCGCCCCCGCAGTGGATCAGCACCGTCTCGGACGCATCGAGGTGGGCCAGGCGGGACAGCGCGTACCAGGCGGTGGTCAGGGCCAGCGGGAGGGACGCGGCGTCCGGGTCCGTCCAGTCGGCGGACACCGGCTGGGTGTGGTCGGCGCGGACGGTCACATGGGTCGCCACCGCCCCCGTCGCCAGGGCGGCCACCCGGTCGCCCGGTGCGGGGCTCGTGACGTCCGGGCCGACGGCAACGACCCGGCCCGTGCACGCATGGCCCGGCGTCGGTGTCTCGCCCGCGCGCCCGGTCGTCGCCGCCCCGGGCTCGACCAGCACCGCGGACACCTCGATCTCCACCTCGCCGGATCGCGGATCGCGCCGGGTCAGTGGCACATACCGACTGCCGCCGTCGGGCACGATGCCGGCCCAGCGGAACGGCTGCGGCCGGGTCCGGGGCACAGGAAGGACGGCAAGCTGCTCCTCCGGCACGGAACCGCGGGCGAGGCGCGCGCCGAACCGACGCCCCGGACGCAGTGCCACCTGGTCCTCGCCGTCGTCGGTGAGTAGTTCCGTGGCGCAGGGCCCGGCCCAGTCGGTGGCATCGGCGGGCACGTCGACCACGCGCGGCCTCAGTTCCGCGTGCTCCCGCCGGAGCACCCGGGAGAAGCCCCAGTACGCGGCCGCGCCGGGATCGGGCAGGTCCGACGGGGTCACCGCCTGCGCGCCCGTGGTCACGACGGCCAGCCGGGGCGGTTCACCGAGCGCGGCGCAGGCCCGCACCACGTCGGCGAGCCGGCTCAGACCGTCCTGCTGCGCCCGTGGCCCGGCCGAGGCGCGCGGGGCCAGGAAGACGACGCCGGCGGCGGCCCGGGCACCGGCGAGCGGATCGCCGTCGGTGCCGGTGGCCACGCCGGCCTCGACCCCGGCCGCCGACAACGCCGCGGCCAGCGCCTCCTCGTCCGTGCCGGTGCCGCACACGACCCACCGCGCCGCCGGGGCGGCGCCGGTGTTCCCCCGGGAGTCGTCCGTGGCGGACCCGGTCAGGTCCAGCCAGGCGAGGTGGTGCAGCCGGCCGGGGGAGTCGTCCGCGTCGCCGGCACCGGGCAGCGGTTCGAGCCGTAGCCCGTCGAGCGCCATCAGCGGGGCCCGGCCGGCATCGAAGAGGCGGATGTCGAAGCTTCCGTCGCGCCGACGGACGGCGTGTGACCACACGGTCGTCACCGACTCGTCGGGCGCGCCCAGCACCCGCAACTCGCGCACCGCGGTGGGCACCAGGGCCGCCTGCCCGTCCTCGTCCCCGCACAGGGCCAGGGCCACCTGCAGCGCCGAGTCCCACAGGGCCGGGTGCAGTCCGGCCGGCCGGTTGGTCTCGCGCAGCGCGTCGGGCAGCACGACCTCACCCAGGGCCTGTCCGTCCGGGCCGGGATACAACCGTTGGAGGCCCCTGAAGGCCGGGCCATAGTCCAGACCGCGATCACTCCACCGGCGGTAGAACTCCCCGGGCTGCTGCGGTTCGGTCTCCACGGCCCACTCGGGGAAGGCGGGAACCTCCGCCTCGTCGGCCCCTCCGTACGCCCGTGCCTCGGCGGCGACCTGCCACGTTGCCCCCTCCTCGGGCTGCGTCAGCAGCCGGAAGCGCCCGCTGTCGGCGTGGTCCGCGCGCCACTCGACGGTGAGCCCGGCGGGCTGCGCGGACAGCGCGACCTCCCCGCGGAATGCGACGTCCGTCAGCCGCGGGACCGCTGAACGGGTCCGCGCGCGTGCCGCGCCGACGGCGAGAGCAAGGATCGCCGCGGCCGGCAGCACGGCCGCGTCGTACACCCGGTGGTCGCCCAGCCACGGCTGATCCGTCACCGACAGCTCCAACGGCCCGTGCCAGGTCCCGGTCACCCCCGGCACCGGGGACAGCTGCGGGTCGAGGCCGCGGGCGGCGCCCGAACGGCGGGAGCGGCGCGGAATCCAGTAGCTCTCGGGCCGTAGCGGGTAGCCCGGCAAACGGACGCGCGCGTGCCGGGACAGGCCACCGAACGGCTCCAGCCCGGCGACGTAGCCACGGGCGAGGGCCAGCGTGAGGGCCGCCTGATCGCCCTGGTCGCGGCGGATAGTGGTGAGCACCGCGGGCGGCTCGGGACGCAGCGCGGCCAGCTGCTCCAGGGCCGGGGTCAGCACCGGGTGCGGGCTGATCTCCACGACGTGGGTGACCTCGTCGTCGAACAGGGCGCTCATGGCATCGGCGAACATCACCGGCCGGCGCAGATTCTCCGCCCAGTACGTGGCGTCCATCTCCGGCCCGTCGAGCATGCGGCCGTACACGGTCGACATCAGTCCGACGGTCCCGCTCCTGGGCCGGCTGGGCGCCAAGGCCCGCAGCAGGTCGGGGCGCAGCTCGTCCATCTGCGGGCTGTGTGAGGCGTAGTCGACGTTGACCAGCTTGCAGTACGTGCCCTCCGCCTCCAGCAGTTCCTTGAGGACGAGCACCGAGTCCTCGCGGCCGGACAGCACGCACGCCCGGGGGCCGTTGTGGACGGCGAGGGCCACACTGTCCGTGAAGCCCTCCAGGGCCGCCAGTGCGGCGTCCCGGTCCAGGTCGACCGCGAGCATCCGGCCCCGGCCGGACGTGCGCCGGGCGATCGCGCTGCGACGGGCTGTCACCAGCGCGGCGTCCTCGTACGACAGGATCCCGGCGAAGGTGGCCGCGGTGATCTCGCCCTGGCTGTGGCCGAGCACGACATCGGGTTCCACGCCGGCGGCCCGCCACAGCTCGGCGAGCCCCAGGGACATGGCCCACAGCGTGGGCTGCAGGATGTCGATACGGGTCGTCCAGAAGTCGTCGGTGCCGTCCGCGAAGACGGCGGTGAGGTCCCAGTCGACGTGCGGTTCGAGGGCCTCGGCGCAGCGGCGGATCACCTCCGCGAACGGCGCGACGTCCCGGAAGAGTTCGCGGCCCATGCCCAGCCACTGCGAACCTTGCCCGGGGAAGACGAACGCAGTGCGCCGGTGCGGGCGCGCGCGTCCCGCCACCACGTCGGGCAGTCCGGCTGCCACCTCGGTGAACCGGGCGCCGTGGTCGGCCGCGGCGGCGACCGCGGACAAGGCCGTGCGCACCCGGCCGGGCTCAGCGACGGTCAACGCGGCGCGGAGCGGGAAGTGGTCGCGGCGCCACGCGAGAGTGCCGGCCAGTTCACCGACACCGGCGCCGGTCTGCGGAACGCAGTCGGTCAGTTGCCGGGCCTGCTCGGCCAGCGCCGCCGGGTCCCGAGCCGACAGCGGGACGAAAGCGGGAAGTCCGGCGCGGCTCGAACGGGCCGTGTCCGCCGGGGACATGCCCGGCCCCTGCTCGGGTGGGCCGGTCACCACCACGTGAGCGTTGGTACCGCCCCAGCCGAAGGAGTTGACGCCGAGGTACAGGGGACCGGACGCGGGTAGGTCCACCGGTTCGCGCACCACCCGGACACCCAGTTCCTCGAACGGGATGTCCGGGTTCAGCTCCTCCGCGTGCAGGCTCGGCGGCAGCGTCCGGTGGCGGAGCGCCAGGAGCAGCTTGATCAGGCCGGCCATGCCCGCGCCGGCCTCGAGGTGGCCGATGTTGGTCTTGATGGACCCCACCAGCAGCGGCTCGTCGCCCCGGTCCCGGCCCAGGACCCGGCCGAGCGCGGTCACCTCGATCGGGTCGCCGCGGCCGGTGCCGGTCCCGTGCGCCTCGACGTATGCCGGCGCTCCCGGTGGCAGCGGTCCGCCGTAGGCCTGACGCAGCAGGTCCTCCTGCCCCGCCGGGCTCGGGGTCACGAGGCTCTCCCCGCCACCGTCGTTGTTGACGACCGTCCGGAGCACGACGCCGTGGATGCGGTCCCCGTCGGCCAGAGCCCGGCGCAGCGTCTTCACGTACAGCGCGGCGACCGTCTCGCCGCGCACGAAGCCGTTCGCCGACGCGGAGAAGGTCTTGCAGCGGCCGTCCGGGGACAGGGCGCCGAAGTGCGTCAGTCCCACGGTCACGTGCGGGTCGAGCATGAGATTGGTCGCCCCGATCACGGCGGCGTCGATCTCGCCCTGCCGCAGCGCCTGGGCGGCCAGGTGCAGGGCGACGAGCGAGGACGAACAGCCGGTCTCCACCGTCATGCTGGGACCGCGCAGCCCGAAGACGTACGAGAAGCGGGCGGCGATGACGTCCAGGGCGTTGCCCACCAGACTGTGCGGGGTAGGGCGGGCGCCGCGGTCGACGCGGAGCAGCTCGTAGTCGTGCCAGGAGGCACCGACGTACACGCCCGTACGGGAGCCGGCCAGGTCCGAGACCCGCTGCCCGGCGTCCTCGAAGGCGCGCCAGCCGACCTCGAGCAGCAGCCGCTGCTGCGGGTCGATGGCGGCCGCCTCGCGCGGTGAGATACCGAAGAACGCGGCGTCGAAGCGGTCCACTCCCTCCAGGAAGCCGCCGACCCCCTGGATCCGCAGCTCGGGATCGGGCCGTTCGCCGGCGTCCCAGCGGTCCGCCGGGACCGGGCCGATCGCATCACCGCCGGACATCAGCATCTGCCACAGGCTCTCCGTGTCCGGCGCGCCGGGGAAACGCCCGGCCATTCCGACGACGGCGATGAGGTCAGAGGGATCACGATCGACATTCGTAGTCATTGTCCGAATCACTTCCTGCCGTCGGCGGAACTGTCGGTCGCACGGCGCTATCCGCCCAGCAGACGCATCCGGACCAGGCCCTTGCTCGCGTTGATCATCCGGGAGCCGATCTCCGGGGGAGCGTCCCGGCGGGACCACACGGCGTTCTTCGCCATCTTGGCGGGTGACATGCTGAAACAGCGGGAATCGCGGTGCCCCAGACGGAACGAGGGAGCGATGAAATCCGCTTCCCGAATGACCGACAGAATGCGCCCGGCCGCTTCCCGCGGGGCGAGCGAGCCCTCGTCGACCTGAACGCACAGGTCCCGGGTGAGAGCGCTCATCGCGGTGAAACCCGGGCTCACCGGCAGTGGGGACCCGGGGTGCGCGGAGTCCTCCAGCTCCCGGAGGATCTCGGCGTTCCCGCTGCGGGTGAAGCGGTAGTAGGCGTCCTCCAGCATGACGTTGCCCAGCATCGTGCCCAGCATCCAGGTGCGGTTCACGGCGTTCCACAGCTCGTAGTCCCGGAAGCCCACGAAGGAGCTGAAGACCAGGTCGTCGTGGAAGCCGAAGAGGCCCTGCTGGAGCGTCTCCAGGTAGGCGAAGCGCTCGGTCGACCAGTCGCCGTCGCGCGCGGCGGCGATCAACCGCCAGCCCAGGGCGTTGACCACCTCCAAGGTGTTGGTCAGACCGCGCGAGTACAGCGCGTCGATGAAACCGGCCGCGTGCGAGGTGAGGCAGAAGCGGTCGCCGACCACCTGCTTGGCCGAGTACTGCAGCCGGCCGGTGGACACCCAGGGGCGCACCGCCCGGGCGTCGTGGAACTGCCAGGCGATCTGCGGGAAGCGGCGCAGGAACGCGTCGAACTCGGCCTGTGCGGGCGTGTCGTCCTTGGGAAAGACCCGTGGATCCAGCGTCAGCCCCACGCTGCACAGCGGGTTGAGGGAGTCGGCGTGATTGTCGAACGGAATCACCCAGAGCCAGCCGCCGTCGAAGACGTGGTGCAACGTGCCGTGGTGCCAGGGGTTGGGCTGGTCGTGTCGCTGTGCCGCCGGTGCCTGGTCGAAGGGGCGCACTCCGATCATGTGGGTGAACAGAGTCCGGGAATGCGTACGGGCCGAGGTGGGCGTCTCCCGCAGCGCGAACTTCTCGGCCAGCGGCGACCGGAATCCGCTGCCGTCCACGATGTAGCTGGCCCGGAACTCCCGGCCCTGCTCCGTGCGGAGCACCGCCCCGGAGTCCGGGTCGATGTCCACATCCGTGACCCGCGTGTTCAGCAACGGCTCGGCACCGTACTTGACCGCCAGGTGGAACAGGTACGAATCGATGTCCTGGCGGAACAGATGCGTCTCGGTGCGGATGGCCGAGGGGACCACCAGCTGATTGATCTCCTGCGGGTCCTGCCGTTCGCCCGCACGGTGGTACACGAAGCCGAAGTTCTGCTTCTGACCGCAGTAGCGCGACACGTGCCGGCTGATGCCCTTGTGGCTGGAGAGCGGCTTGAGCTCGGGCACCCCGTACCGGTCGGCGATGAGCCGGGTCATGCCCGAGGTGTACGGGATGGTGGACTCACCCACGGCGAACCGGGGATGGGTGCCGGCGTCGATCAGCAGCACCCGTACCCCGTTGCGGGCGAGCACCGCGCCCAGCATGCCGCCGGCCATGCCGCTGCCGAGAATCGCCACGTCGTAGGTGTTGGTGCGGCTGTGGACGCCATGACTGTTCTGCATGGTCTCGCCTTTCTGGGGTGGTCAGGGCAGGGCCGGCGCGGGATCCGGCTCCCGCTTGCCGGCGGGCCGGCTCAGCTCCACGGGTTTGGCGTACACGCGGGACAGCAGGGGCCCCGTCATGGCGGTGGTGACCACGGCCATCACGACCATGAGGGAGTACAGGCCGCTGTCGAGCAGCTTCAGCTGGAGCCCGATGTCGAGGATGACCAGCTCGGTCAGGCCCCGGGTGTTCATCAGCGCACCGAGTGCCGCCGCGGGCCGGGCCGGCACGCCCTGGGACCGGGCGGCGAGGTAGGCGCCGCCGAACTTCCCCGCCACGGCCACCAGCAGGATCGCCCCGAGTTGCAGCAGATCGCCGCCGTGCAGCCGGCTGAGGTCGACCTGTGACCCGGCCACCACGAAGTAGACCGGCAGCAGCAGGGAGGTGATCCGCCCGGTGCGCTCGAGAAGTTCGGTGCGCAGGCGGGCGGTGTTCTGCCGGGGGATCATCAGCCCGAAGAGGAAGGCACCGAAGATGTAGTGCATCCCCATCGCCTCGGTCGCCGCCGCCGAGAGCAGCGCCCCGATCAGCGCGACAGCGGTGCCCGGGGCGGCCAGCCGTCCGGCTGTGCCGCCCCGGAGCAGTACGCGGCGCAGCAGGGGCCGCACCGCCAGCAGCATCAGCACCACGTACGGCAGCATCAACAGCACCGGCCAGCGGGGTCCGCCGCCATTGCCGACCGTCGCCTGCACGCCGGCCAGCGCGGCCCAGGCCACCACGTCCACAACGGCGGCCGTGGCCAGCGCGATCCCGCCCACTGCGGTGGCGGACAGTCCGCGGTCGCTCAGGATGCGGGCGAGGACCGGGAAGGCGGTCACCGACACCGCGAGACCGATGAAGACGACGAAGGCCGCCCGCTCCTGGGGCTGGTGCTCGTGGGCCAGCCACAGGGCCAGCCCGACTCCCAGCAGGAACGGCAGCGCCGTGGACCCGAAGGCCGAGACAGCCGTGATCCGGCCCCGCCCCCGCAGTGACGCGGTGTCGATCTCCAGCCCCACGGTGAACATGAAGAGGGCGACACCCACGGCGGCCATGCCGGTCAGCGGTATGCGGACGTCGGTGGGGAACAGGGTGCCGCTGATCGCCGCGGGCAGCAGCGTGGGGCCGAGCAGGACGCCCGCGAGGATCTCACCGACGACCGGCGGCTGCCCCATCCGGCCGAGGAGCCACCCGAGACCACGGGCCAGCAGCAGGATCAGGGCCAGGTCGATGAACAGCAGTTGCAGCTGATGACTGGTCATGTCGAGGCCATCTCGCTCTCAGTTCCCCGGCGGGGATCAGACCTTCGATGTCCCGGCGGCCGGTGCCATCGTGTCTGCGATCAGATCGCCGAGGTCGATGTGGAACAGCGGGTGCCGGCCGCTGAGCCCGGATATCAGCGTCACGAAGTCCGCGGAGGGCTCGTTCTTGCGTTCCGGATCGACCAGCTCCTGGGCGAGGCTGTAGTAGAACTCCTTGTACTTGGTCTGGTCGTAGAAGCGCTCCACGAAGGCACGGATCTCGTCGAAGAACCCGGAGTACGCGGTGGCGTACCGATCCAGCGCCTTCTCCTCGATCGCCGGATGCTCGATGACCCGGTCGAGGATCTTGGCCAGGGTGCTGCCCGCGAGCGTGGCCAGCGCGACCCCGGTGGAGAACAGCGGGTCGACGAAGGCGGCGGAGTCCCCGACCAGGACCCAGCCGTCGCCGTGGAACCGGTTGCTGTGGTACGACCAGTCGCGCGCCGTACGGAATCCGGCGGACTGACGGGCCCCGGCGAGCATCTTCGCGAGCTTGGTCGTGCGTTGCCGCCTGGAGTGGAACAGATCTTCCAGCGACTGACCGTCCTCGCCGGCGGTGGCCGAGCGCGTCACATAGCCGACGCTGACCGTGCCCTTGTCGATGGGAATGGCCCAGAACCAGCCGTCGTCCAGCCCTTCGATGAGGATGTTGGTGTACTCGTCACCGGGCAGCCGCTCGCAGTTGTCGAAGTACGTCCACACCGCGACGTTGCGCAATTCGTCGTGCCACTTCACGTCGGTGAGCCGGCGGCCGAGCACCCGGGCCTGCCCCGACGCGTCGACGACCAGCTGAGCCCGCACCTCGTGCAGCCCGTCCAGGCCGCGCAGCGCGAAGCGCACCCCACGCACCCGGCCGTCCTCCACGACGGGCTCCTTGACGGTGGCGTCCTCGATCACGGAGGCACCGAGCTCCTTGGCCCGGTCCAGGATGAGCGCATCCAGGTCGGCTCGCCGGGTGTGGAAGGCGTACGGATACGCACCACCCTCGACGAACGAGAAGTTCCACGGCACCTGGTTGTTTCCCCAGACCAGGGTGCCGCCGTACTTGCGCTCGAACCCCCGCGCGTCCATGCGCTCGGTTATCCCCATCTCCTGCATGGGGCGCATGAAGGCCGGGATGAGTGATTCCCCGACGTGATACCGGGGGAAGCGCTCGCGATCGAGGACCAGGACGCGACGACCGCGCTGAGCCAGCAGCCCGGCGGTCGTCGCTCCGGCCGGCCCGCCGCCGATCACGATCACGTCGTACTCGTCAGGAACCTGGAAAAGGGCAGACGGCATTCTGGGACCTCCCGTGATGGGCTGGATGGTCGCGTTCGGACGTTCGACCCTCGTCCGCGGGACCCTCGGTAAGGGGCCCGGAACGTGGTGGTCCAGGACGCGCTCGCCGGCACGCCGGTCCGGCGGATGTCAGGCGCAAGCCTCAGTCTCTACCGCATCGGACATATCAAGTGTCCGTGAGCGATCGCGCCATCACATCACGTGTTCGCGGGTTCTTCGGGTGGTCCCTGACGGGTGGACGAGGGCCGGGTGCCGCCATCCCGGCCGCCGGTCAGGCTTCGCCCGCGAGCACCGCCATGGCCGCCGGATCCTGGTACTCGCGCCACAGCACGACGCGCCCGTCGCGGACCCGTACCACCAGGACGAGGGGCGCCGTGGCCCTCACCCCGTCGGCCTCCCGCACGCCCTCCACCGTGTACTCCACGATGGCGACCTCCGGGTCCGCGGTCTCGTGCACCACCACATCACGCACATCCGTGAAGCGGACGCGCCCGGACAGTGCTCTGGCCCAGCCGCCGAACTCCGCCCGGCCCTCGAAGCGGCGCGGCTCGCCCGGCCGCGCGAAGGGCACCTCGCCGATCACGTCCTCGGCGAGCATCGCCCGGTAGTCGACGCCGGTCCTCTCCTCCGCGAGCAGTCGCGCCCGGTGCAGCTCGAACGCATCGCGTGGCCCCGCCAGCGGCCCCGTTGCCGTACCTGTCATCACAACCTCCGATTCGATCGCTCAACCCGGTCCTGCGGTCAGGCCAGCCCTTCCCTGAACCCCTGGCGCCACGAGGGGTAGTGCGGCTGCCAGCCGAGCTCCCGCTTGGCCTTGGCGTTGGAGAAGCCGCGCCCCTCGGTCATCAGGATCACCGCGAACTCCCCGGCCAGCAGCCGGGCCTGCGACTCGGGGATGGCCGGGGGCGGCTCCGCGCCCGCGCACTCGGCCAGGTGCGGCAGCCAGTCGCTGGCCGGAGCGGGCTCGTCGTCGACGATGTTGAACACGCCCTTGGGCTGCTGCTCCACGGCCAGGACGGTAGCGCTCGCCGCGTCGTCGATGTGCACCCACGACATGTAGCCACTACCCTTGCCGACGAGCGGGTACTTTCGTTCCCGCACCATCATGACCTGGTCGTCGGTGGCGCCCGGCCCGTAGAACCCGCCGTAGCGCAGCACCGTGCCGCCGGCCTTGACGACCACGTCCTCGAGGTGGAGAAGCGCCTCTCCAGCCTTGCGGAATTTCGGCCCCGCCTGCGCTGTCAGCGGGTCCTCCTCGGTCTTCACCCAGCCGCCCGTGCGATCGCCGTTCCAGCTGGCGTGGCCCTGGGCGACCACGTGGGACACGCCGGTCGCCTCGGCGGCGGCCAGCAGGTTGTCCGTACCCTCGGTCCGCAGCAGGTTGGTGGTGGCGAAGTAGCGGTCCGGGTCCTGGGTCACGGGCTGGCTGTTGTCGATCGCGGTCATCTGCTGGACGATCACATCCGGGCGGGCTTTCGCCACCGCCTGCTGGACCGCTTTCGCGTCGAGGCCGTCCAGCACGATCGCGTCGGCGCCCAGCCGCGCCAGCATGTCCAGTTTGGCGGCCTTGGTCGTCGTTGCCGTAACCTGATGGCCTCGCGTCACGAGCTGCGGCACCAGCCGCCGCCCGATCACTCCGCTGCCGCCTGCCACGAACACTCGCATGATCATTCACCTTCCTCGGTGAGCGATGCCGGCTCTCGCTGTCTGCTGGAAGATCGAAGAACTCCGAGAACCGGAGAATGGGGTACGAAACCGGTGGCACCTACCGGCGGAGGTGGTCCACGTCGGGGACCGGTCCGGCCCGGCCCATCCTGCGCGTCCTCGCGGAAACGGGAAACCTTCGGGCGGTGGCGACCTCGACACCACCCTAGACGCGTCCACAAAGGACCACAACGACTCACTGTTACATCGATTGATGTCACAGTATTAAGTGCTGCCTATCGTGACGAGCAACACAATTTTGCTGGGTGAACGGCGTTCACGCCAGAGGTCACGGTGCGTGCACATGCAGGCTGGCGGGTGGCTCTTCGGTGAGCATGATGTCGATATTGAGAGGAATTCTGTTCACACAAAGTGAGTCTTATAAAACGTTCCGTGATCCCTGCTCCTGCCATACCGTATGAGCCTGCGAGGACGGCTATGTCGGGGGGCGTGACGTTGCAGGCGGTAGGACGTGACCGGGAGTGGAAGATCCTGACGGACGCGATCACCGCGCTCGAACGGGGTACAGGGTCCTGCGTCGTCCTCACCGGCGTCGCCGGAATCGGGAAGACCCTATTGCTGGACAGCGCCGCTTCGCTCGCTGTGGAACGTCATCTGCTGGTCGCCCGCGGCCGCGCCACCGAGCTGGACCGGGTGGCTCCGCTGTCCACCGTCGTCAGCACCCTCCGTTCGGTCCTCGGCCCGGACCGGCTGCCCCCGACCGGCGCCAACCAGTACTCGCGGATAGACCTCGTCACCGAGCGGCTGGAGGAAGTGACCCGCGAGCGGCCGCTGGTGATCGTCATCGACGACGCGCAGTGGACGGACGAGCTCAGCGCCTTCGCCCTGCGCGTCCTGGTGCCGAGGCTGTCGTTGCTGCCGATCCTCTGGCTGTTCGCCCGGTCGCCCGTGCCGGCCGAGCTGCCCGCGCAGAACGCGCTCCGCTGGCTGATCGGCGACGGGGTCCGCGAGGTGCACCTGCGCCCGCTGACCGACGACGCGATCGCCGAGCTGTGCCACCGGGTGCTCGGCGCGCGCGCGGATGCCACCGTGTCCGCCATCGCCGCCCGCAGCGGCGGGAACCCTTTCCTGCTGCAGGAGGTGCTCACCAATCTCTGCGCGACCGAGCGCATCAGCACCTGCGACGGGCTGGCCAGTGTCGTCGGCAGCGAACTGCCCTCCGGCTTCCTGTCCGCGGTCGAACAGCGGCTGTGCAGTCTGTCGCCGGAGGTTCGCCAGCTGCTGCAGATCGGCGCGGTCCTCGGCGGAACTTTCTCCCTGCACACCGCGGCCCTGCTGCTGCACCGCCCGACCAGCGAGGTGATGACCATCGCCGACGAGGCCGTCGCCAGCGGCACGCTCGTCGACTGTGACTCCCGGCTCGCTTTCCAGCACGACCTGGTCCGTGAGGCGGTCTACGACAACATGAACGGCGCGGTGCGCTCGATGCTGCATCGGGAGGCCACCCTGGTGTTGCGGGCCGAGGGCCGGCCGGTCGTCGAGCTCGCGGATCATCTGGTCCGCGCCGAGTACCGCGGCGACGTGCAGACCGTCGAGCTGCTGCGGGCGGCAGCCGGGCAGATGGCCGCCTGCGCGCCCAGCACCTCGGCGAACCTGCTGCTGCGGGCGGTCGAGATGCTCGAGGACGCTGACCGCAGCCGGCCCATGCTGATCTCCGACGCGGTGCGCATGCTGGCCTCCGCCGGCCGGCTCGCCGAGGCCCGCAAGTGGGGTGAGCGCGCTCTTCGCGGCCCGGTCAATGCGGAGGTCGAGGGGCAGCTGGTGCTCGGCCTGGCCGAGTCGTACAAGCACGCCGGGCACAACGGCGCGGTGGTGGAGCTGACCGATCGCGGCTTGGCCCTGCCCTCCGCCGACCAGCCGATCCGGGCCCAGCTGTACGCGGTCCGGGCGCACGCGCTGCTGGCCACCGACCTCCGGGCGGCCGACCAGGCCGCCGACCAGGCCGTGGACCTGGGGATGCGGGCGGGTGTCTCCGCGGCCGTGGCGTTCGGCAGCGCCGCGCGCAGCGTGGTCGCCCGGGCGCGCGGTGACCTCGACGACGCGGTGCGGTTCGCCAAGGACGCGGTGGCCGAGATCGGGCGGGCCGGTGGCGTGGCCGAGCACCACCACCCCGACATCTGGATGGGGGCGGCCCTGGTCGCCCAGGACCGCTTCGAGGAAGCGGAGGAGATCTACGCCACCGGACAGCGTGAGGCGGAGAAGCTGGGTACCGCGTGGTCGTTGCCGTTGTGGCACTTCTACCGCGCGTCGCTGTACTTCGCGCAGGGCCGGCTGTCCGACGTGGAAGCCGAAGGGGAAGCCGGACTGCGGGTGGCCGAGCACGTCGGCGCGTTGCAGCTGAGCGTGCCGCTGGCTGCGCTGCTGGGCCGGGTGTCGGCGTTGCGCGACCAGATGCCGCTCGCGCGTGACTATCTGCACCGTACGCAACGGATGCTGGCCACCGGGATCACTGTGCCACCCGAGGACGCCGCCTGGGCCGCCGCGGTCATCCACGAGGCCAGTGGGCAGGTGAAGGAGGCGTACCAGGCGCTCACCGAGCTGAACTTCCAGCTGCCCGAGCGGATGCTCATGTTCGTGCAGGACCCGGGGGCGCTCGCCGCCATGGTACGGATCAACAAGCAGGCCGGCCGGCCCGCCGAGGAGGCCCGGATCGCCGCCCTCGCCGCCGGGCTGGCCCGCCGCAACCCCGGCAACCCCACTCTCGCCGGCGCGGCGGCCCACGCCGACGGCCTGGCCCGGATGGATGTCACGCGCCTCAACGAGAGCGTGGCGCTGCTGGAAAGTTCGCGGCGGCCGCTGGTCCGGGCGAGTGCGTTGGAGGACACCGCCGTCGCCGAGCTCGCGGCCGGACGTAAGACGCGGGGCATCAAGCTGCTCAAGGCCGCGCTCGCCGGCTACGAGGAATGCGGGGCCCGGCAGGGCCTGCTGCGGGTGGAACGGCGGATGCAGGCCGTCGGCGTCCGTCAGCAGGCCGGGTCGGCGCCCGTGGAGTCGCCACTGGTCGGGCTCACCCAGGCCGAGTTACGGGTCGTCGAGCTGGTCGTCAAGGGTGCGACCAACCGCGAGGTGGCACGCCAGCTGTTCTTGTCACCGCACACGGTGGACAGCCATCTTCGTAAGGTGTTCGCAAAGCTGGGGATCAGCAGCCGGGTGGAGCTGACCCGGATCGTCATGGCAAACCCGGATATCACGTAAGAACGCCTTTCCGTCCCACCGCCTCCAGCCGCGGCATCGACGGATCCGGTCCCGGCACCGAGGACCCCACGAACACGTGATGTTGTCGCTGTGTCCGATCGATGGATGCTGCCTTGTGTCGAGGATGCGGACACGAGGGGAAAATGGCGATGACCGCGGACGGGTTCTTTCTGAAGCCAGGCACCGGCCGGCCGATCGGCCATCAGGTGACTCTGAAGGTGGGTGAGGTACACACCCCTAACATGCTGGCGGTCGAGTGCCGGTTCGCGCCCGGCTTCGACGTGGGGGCGCATCTGCACACCACGCACGAGGAGATCTTCTACGTGCTCGAGGGCGAGGTGGAGCTGTTCGCCTTCGAACCGACGGTACGGACATCCGAGCCGGGCTCGTGGACGAGCTGGGAGTCGTCCAGCGGCGACAAGGTGGCCCGGGCGACGCCCGGCAGCGTGCTGTACGTGCCGCGCGGAACCCCGCACGGCTTCCGCAACCCCGGCCTGGTCCCGATGCGGTTCCTGCTGGTCGCCACGCCGGCCGGGCACGAGAACTACCAGCAGGACATCGCCGACCTGCTGGCCGCCCCGCCCGGCGACGAGAAAGCGTTGCAGGAGGCGGTGGCGGAGATCCGCCGGCGGCACCACACGGAGCAGCTGACGCCGGCCGTGCCGGTTCCCGAGGACTACTGATGACCGGCGTTCCGGTCGTGGTCGTCGGCGCCGGTCCGGTCGGCATGGTCGCGGCGCTGGAACTGGCCCACCACGGGGTGGCCTGCCTGCTGGCCGAGCAGAACGCCGGTCCGACCGTGCACCCGAAGATGGAGTTCACCAACCCCCGCACCATGGAGCACCACGCCCGGCTGGGGATCGCCGAGGACATCCGCCGCGCGGGAGTGCCGGCGAAGTATCCGTTCGACGTCATCTGGTCGACCGGCCTGGGCGGCGACGCGCTGGCCGTCTGGCGGCAACCGTCCGTCGAGGAGAAGTGGCAGCAGATCCGGGAGCTCAACGACGGGTCCCAGCCCAGCCAGCCGTACCAGCGGATCTCGCAGGCCGAGCTCGAGCCGGTCCTGCTGGAGCGGTGCCGGCGCCACCCGCTGATCGACGTCCGCAACCAGTGGCGGTTCACGTCGCTGGAGCAGGACGCCGACGGGGTCACCAGCACCTTCGAGGACGTGGCGTCCGGGGCGACCCGGCGGGTCCGCTCCCGCTACCTGGCCGCCTGCGACGGCGCGTCCAGCACCGTACGGCGCGCCGTCGGCATCCCGCTCACCGGTGGTGGCATCGCGGACGCGGCGGACGGCGGGGTCCGGGAGCTGCCGGCGGCGTACTCGGTGACGTTCCGCAGCACCGACAGCGCGAACCTGTTCCGGCAGGGATACTTCTGGCACTACTTCACCGACCGGTACGTGCTCATCTCGCTCGACGAGGCGGGGACGTGGTCGTTCCACGCCGTCCGCCAGAGTGATTTCGATCCTCCGCCGTCCGATCCGGCCGGGTGGATCCGGTCGCTGCTGGGTGTCGACCTGGCCATCGACCAGGTGCACGTCAGCTCGCGCTGGACGCCGCAATATCTGATCGCCGACAGCTACCGCAGCGGCCGCGTGCTGCTCGCCGGTGACGCCGCGCACCAGATGTTCCCGGCCGGCAGCCATGGCATGAACACCGGCGCCGGCGACGCGGTCGACCTCGGCTGGAAGCTGGCCGCGCTCATCAACGGGTACGGCGGCCCGGCGCTGCTGGACAGCTACGAGGTGGAGCGCCGGCCGGTCGGGCTGCGCAACATGGCCATGTCCCGCAGTCACCTGGACGTGCACTTCCGGCACATGCGGCTGCGCCAGGAGAACGCCCCGGCGGCCCAACTGGCCGAGTTCCTGGCCGCGCAGCCGGGCGAGAACACGTACGAGGGCATCTATCTGGACTACCGCTACCGCGATTCCCCGCTCGTCTGGGCCGACGGCACCGCCGAGCCGCCGGCCGAGCCGCTGCGGTACCGGCCGAGCACCTGGCCGGGTGCGCGGCCGCCGAGCCTGCTGCTGGCCGACGGCAGCCAGCTGTTCGACCGGTTCGGCCCCGAGTTCACCCTCGTCGACACCGCCGGCGACGGACGGGCCGAGCCCCTGCTGGCCGCCGCCGGTGAGCGGGGCCTGCCGGTGCGTCACGTCGTGATTCAGGAGCCGCGCGTCCGCGAGCTGTGGGAGCGCGACCTGGTGCTGATCCGCCCGGACCAGCACGTCGCCTGGCGCGGCGACACCGCCGGTGACCGTCCGGCCGCGGTCATCGACCGGGCGCGGGGAGCGACCGGCGATCGCACCGCATCCGCGCTCCGCTGAGCGCACCTGTCAGCAGAGTTTCCTACCGTCTAAGGAGCTGCACGAATGTCCACGGCGACCAACGATCCGCGTACGAACCAGATCGATCCGCTGCGTGAGCTGTTCTACGCCCACTACCGCTTCCAGTTCCTGAGCGCGGCCTGCGAGTTCCACCTCTTCGAGCTGCTCGGCCGGGAACCGGGCCTGACCCGCGACGAGATCGCCGGCCGGCTGGGCATCGAGAACCAGCCCGCGCGCATCCTGCTGCTCGGCGTCACGTCGGCCGGCCTGCTGCGCAAAGAGGGCGACCGGTACTACAACACGGCGGTCGCCGAACCGCTGGCCGGCAAGCTGGACGACGTGCCGGCCGCGTTCGTGCCCTGGGAGCAGCACGTCAACTACCGGCCGATGGCGTGGTTCTACGAGTCCCTGAAGGAGTACACGAACGTCGGCCTGCGCGAAGCCATTCCGGGTGAGTCGCCCACGCTGTACGGCCGGCTCGCGCAGACCCCCAAGCTGGAGAAGACCTTCCACAACATGATGGGGTCGGTCAGCCGGCTGGTGGCCGAGGAACTGGTGCAGCACCTGGACCTGTCGAAGTACACCCACCTGCTGGACATCGGCGGCGGGACCGCGATCAACGCGACGCACCTGGCCCGGCGCTGGCCGCACCTGCAGGTGACGATCGTGGATCTGCCGACCGTCGCGGAGCGGGCGAACGAGAAGATCGCCACCCTGGACCTCAGCGACCGGGTCCGCGCGGTGGGCCTGGACGCGTTCCAGGACGAGTTCCCGAAGGGCTGCGACGCGGTCCTGTTCGGCCACTTCCTGGAGATCTGGTCGATCGAGCGGAACAAGGAGCTGCTGGCCAAGGCCGGTCGCGCGGTGGAGAAGGGCGCCGGGATCTTCGTGGTCACCCCCGGCGCCGACGACGACGGCACCGGCCCGGACCTGGCGGCGGCGCTGTCGGCGTACTTCCTGACCGTGGCCAGCGGTGAGGGCATGGTGTACACCTGTGCCGAGTACGAGGACTGGTTCGGTGATGCCGGCTTCGAGCCGACCGGCCGGATGTACGTCGGCGGGCTCGGCGACGTGGTGATCTCCGGCGTCAAGCGCTGAGAAGCCCGAAGGGGCCGGCCGGATGGACATCCGGCCGGCCCCTGGTCCTTGCCCCTGGGAAGGACGACCTTGCGTCAGCGGCGCCGGGCACCGACCGTACGGGGCGCTGCCAGCGCGGACAGCACGACGGCGGTGACCGGTACGGCGGCACAGCGCTCGGCTGCCCAGGTCAGCGCGAGCCGGTGGTACTCCAGCGAGAAGTCGGCCACCGCGTCGGCGACCAGGAACGGCTGGATGTCGTTGGTGAACGCGTCGGCCGCGGTCATCAGGCAGCCGATGTGGGCGAACACCCCGCACACGATCAGCTGATCGCGCCCGGTGCGGCGCATGAAGTCGAGCAGCTCGGTACGGTGCAGCGCGCTGTAGCGCCACTTGGTCAGCACCAGATCACCGGCGGCCGGGCGGATCTCCGCGATCACCTCGCGGTCGTCCGGCTCGCTGGTCATGCCGGAGCCCCAGAAGTCCTTCAGCAGCCCTCGTTGCTCGTCGCTCATGTCACCGGGCTGGGCGGTGTACGCGACCGGGACGCCCAGCCGCGCACAGTGCTCGCGCAGGGCCCGGACATTGTCGATCAGCCCGGTGACCGGCGCCTCATCCGGCGGGAAGAACCGCACGAAGTACCGCTGCATGTCGTGGATGAGCAGGACCGCACGCTCGGGATCGAGCACCCAGCCGGCTCTGCTCTCGGGTACCTCGTCGGGTGCGGGCATGGGATACGACGTGATGCGCGGGATGCTCACTGTTTCTCTCCTCACCTGGTGGGCGGCGAACCGTTCCAGTTCGCGACGACGGCCAGCGCCTGCTCGGGGTTGAGGCGCGGGTCGCAGAGCGTGGTGTACGTCTCGTCGGGCCGGAACCGGTCGAGCTCACCGGCATCGGCGACGCACTCGGTCACCGCATGGGGAGTGGTCTCCAGATGCAGGCCGCCGGCCACTCCGCCGGCAGCGGTCACCGCTTCCTGGAAGGCGCACACCTCACGCACGATCGTGTCGACACGCCGCGTCTTGCGGCCGTCCGGTGCGGTGACCGTGTTGCCGTGCATCGGGTCGCACAGCCAGATCACCGGGTGACCAGCCGCCCGCACCGCGGCGACCAGGTCCGGCAGACGCTGGGCGGCCAGGTCGGCGCCGAGGCGGGCGATCAGGGTCAGCCGGCCGGGCTCGCGGTCCGGGTCCAGCGCGGCGCACAGCTCCTTCAGGCCGTCCGGGCTCATCCCCGGGCCCACCTTGCAGGCGACCGGATTGCTGATGGCGGAGAACAGGCGTACGTGCGCGCCGTCGAGCTGCCGCGTGCGGTCGCCGATCCACGGCCAGTGGGTCGAGCCGAGCATCAGCCGCCCGCCGGACAGGTGCCGGACCTGCGGCAGCTCGTAGTCGAGCACCAGGGCCTCGTGGCTGGTCCACACCGGGCCGTGCGGCCGCGGGCGCCACGACGACGCGCGCCACAGATGGTCCATCGCCGCGGCGGCGGCCCGGTAGCAGGTCAGCATGCGCAGCGGATCCGGGCGTCGGGACAGCGGACCGGGTTCGGCCCCGCTGATCATCAGGCCGCGAAAGGCCGGCAGGTCGACGCCGTCGACCGTTTCGGTGTGCCGGGTGCGCGGCTTGGCGAACTGCCCGGCCAGCCGGCCGGCGCGGACGACCGGGCGGCCGGTGCGGAACTGCAGCACCCCGGCGAGCGCATCGAGCAGGCCGGCCTTGCGCGACAGTGCCGTGGGTTCGCACTCGGCCGGGTCCTCGGCGCAGTCGCCGGCCTGCACCACCAGCATCCGGCCGGCGGCCACCTCGGCCAGCAGCCGGCGCAGTGCGTCGACGTCGGCCCAGGCCACCAGCGATGGTGCCGCGGCCAGCTCGGAACGGACCCGGTCGACGAGCCACTCGTCCGCCCAGGCCGGTTGCTGGGCGGCCGGCAGCGTGCGCCAGTAGTCGAGGGTGCGCTCGGCCGGGGCGGTGTGCAGCGGGGTGGGACGGGTCAGCGTGGCGTTGCCGATCACCAGATCTCCTTTGCTCGTACGGCGGTCAGGGTGGGAGATGTACTCCCGAGCAACTCGCCGGCGGTCTCGCCGACGAGAGAGACGCCGCGCCGGGTCAGCACCGACTCGGCGTGGAACTGGAACGAACGAAACGTCCGGCCGCGCATCGCGTGCACGGCACCGGTCGCCGGGTCACGGTCCAGGTCGGCCAGGTCGATCCGGTCGGCGGCAGCGTAGGCACTGAAGGAGTTGTAGAACCCGCAGTGCTCGAGCCGGCCACGCAGCCGGATCGCGTGCTGGGCACCCTGGTTCGGCGCCGGCAGCGGGCGGACCGGCAGGCCCAGCAGGGTGGCGAGGACTTGGTGGCCCAGGCAGACCGCGAGCAACGGCCGCTGCTCGTCGAGCGCCCGGGACAGGATGCGGCGCATCGTGGCGATCTTCGGATCGGCGGTCGCGCGTGGATCACCCGGTCCCGGCCCCATCACCACCAGATCGTGACCCTCCAGCGACGGCTCGGTGTCGAACCGGCGGACCGTCACCCGCAGCCCCATGGTGCTGAGCTGGTGCCCGAGCATCTCGGTGAAGTCGTCCTCGCATTCCACGACGAGCACGCTGCGGCCCAGCAGTGCGGGCAAGGGCCGGATCCGCTCCTGCGGTGCCTGCAGCCAGAACGGCGCCAGGCGCGCGTTGCGGTCGGCGAGGGCGCGGCCGACCGCCGGGTGGTTCCACGGTACGGCCGGCGGTGCGGCGTCCTCCCGTAGAGCTGCGTCCGGGCTGAACGCGGCCAGCAGCGCCTGCGCCTTGCCTCTGGTCTCGGCGGCCTCGGCATGCGGGTCGGAGTGGCGGACCAGGGTGGCGCCGACGTCGATGCGTACCGATCCGGTGGCGTCGATGTCGGCCGAGCGGATCACGATGGCCGAGTCCAGGGCCTGGCCGCCGCGGGCGTCCCGGCCGATCAGGGCCAGGACGCCGGCGTAGTACGCACGGCCCGCCGGCTCATAGCGGGCGATCACCCGGCAGGCGCTCTCCAGCGGACTGCCGGTGACCGTCGGCGCGAACAGGGTCTCCCGCAGGATCCGGCGTACGTCGAAGTCGGTGCGTCCTTCGATGAAGTACTCGGTGTGGGCCAGACGGGCCATCGGGCGCAGCCGGGGGCCGATCACCTGGCCGCCGTCCGGGCACACCCGGCCCATCATCTTGAGTTCCTCGTCGAGCACCATGTAGAGCTCGTCGGTCTCCTTGCTGTCGGCCAGGAACCGCAGCGTGGAGGCCAGGTCCGGGCCGGCGGCCGGATATCGGAAGGTGCCGCTGATCGGGTTCATGGTCGCCGTACCGGCGTCGAGGGTGATGTGCCGTTCCGGGCTGGCACCGACCAGCGTGCGTTCGGGGGTGTGCACCAGGAACGTCCAATGCGTACCGGTCTCGTCCCGGAGCAGCCGGCCGAACACCTCGAGTGCGTGGTGACGCGGCTGGGCGGCGTATTCCTCGATGTCGGCCAGCAGCGAGCGGCGGATGACGAAGTTGGCGCCCTCACCGGTACCTATCTCGTCCGCGGTGATCCGGCGGACCAGCTCGGCGTACGCGTCGTCGTCGATGTCGAAGTGCGCGCCGCGCAACGTCGTCGCGACGTCCGGCACCGCTTCGAGGACCTCGGCCACGGTCAGCGTGCGCTGATCGGTGACCCGCAGGGCCAGCAGCGGCGTCCCATCGTCGACGACGTCGTAGCCGCGCTCGGCGATCTGGCGGAAGGGCACCAGCGCGAGCAGGTCGTGGGCCGGCCCGGCGGGTGCCGGACCGGTCGACAGCGGCAGGTCGGCGAGCCGGGGCACCGTCACCACCTCGCCGATCAGCAGATCGACGGTGTCACGGTCGGATTCGGGCCGGTGCAACAGCGCGAACGGCGGGCCGTCCGGTCGCAGGATGTGGTCGGGCCAGGTCATCTCGCTCGCTTTCAACGCGGTCCGGGGATGAGACACCCCGCCGGTGGCACACATGGCCGCGGGGGGGGGGGGGGGGGGGGGGGGGGGGGGGGAGGGGGGGGGGGGGGGGGGGGGGAGGGGGTGGGGGTTTGGTGGGGTAAAAACAAACACCCC
>NZ_JBVJIR010000017.1:92105-109080 GCF_055586185.1 Actinoplanes sp. NPDC051405 | reverse complement strand
CCTCTTCTGCGGGGCGCGATGGGGATACACCCCCCGTCGTGGACCCCCCCCCCCCCCCCCCCCCGGCCCGCCCCCCCCCCCCCCGCGGCAAGGGATCCGGCGGTGGCTCCAGCATGTTCGGCGCTTCGGCGGCGCAACAACGCCTACTACTCGTTCGAGCGGCAGATCTACTCGCCGGGGCCGGGCCCACGACGGCCGCGTACGACGTCGAGGACGGCACCGGGGTCGGCCGGTGCGGCGCCGCGCCAGGCCACGTGCTGATCCGGCCGGACCAGCACCAGCGGGCGCTCGAGCACCGATCGGACGTGCGGGTCGTCGACGGCGACGTGGGTCAGCGGGATGCCGTGGGCGGCCGCCTCGTCCGCGATGGCCGTGCCCACCTTCGATTCCGAGGAGTCCAGCAGGGTCAGCTCCGGTCCCAGCAGGTCGTGCAGCTCCGTGCCGTCGTCCAGCCGGACGCTGGGCAGGCGCCATCCCGGTGCCGTCGTGGCGACGATGCGCGTCCACTCCCAGCCCGGTTCGGCGTCGTCCGCGCCGGCCACCACGGGCGAGCCGCGGTAGGAGTCGCCGAAGTGGATTCCGGTGTTGTGGATCTGGTACCGCTCGCGTTCCAGGAAGGCGGCGAGCCGGGCGCGGCCCGCGCCGGCTGCGGCCAGTGCGGGGTAACGCCGCCACACATCCAGGAGGTTTCCGCAGAACTCGCGATTGAGCAGGCCGACCGGGCGGCGCTCGGCCTCGTAACTGTCCAGCAGCGCCGGGCCGCCCCAGCCCTGGGCGACCGCGGCGAGCTTCCAGCCGAGGTTCACCGCGTCGCCGATGCCGGTGTTGGCGCCGTGCCCGCCGGTCGGGAAGAACTGGTGGGCGGCGTCGCCGGCGATGAAGACGGGGCCGGCCCGGTACGCGTCGGCGACTGCCAGCCGGCCCTCCCAGTGGGCCACCACCAGCACCTCGTCGACGGCCAGGTCCACGCCGAGCCGCTCGCGCAGCACCGCCACCGGGTCGGCGTCCCGCTGCGCGGCGTCGAAGAGCGGGAACGTGCCGGTCCACAACTGGTCGCCGTCGCGGGACACCAGGGTCAGCCCCCGCGACGCGACGGTGAGGAAGAACCGGCCGTTGCGCCGCAGCACGGGATCGGTGCTGCGGAAGAACACGTCGCGGTGCTCGACCGGACCCGTGACGTCCTCGACGGTGATCCCGGCGGCCCGGCGCACCGCGCTGTTCGCGCCGTCGCAGCCGACCAGGAAACGCGTTCGGACGTGGTGGATGCCGTCCGGCCCGGCGAGCTCCGCCACCACCGTGTCGCCGGCGGCCGTGTATCCCCGGAAGGTCCAGCCCTCCCGCAGGTCCACCAGGGCCAGCGAGCTCAGCTGCCGGCGGCCCAGCTCCTCCAGCCGGGAGCCCATCACCCGCTGGTACGGCTCGCGGGGCACGGTGCCGTCGTTCACCTCAGCCATCCGACGGCGCGTCTGCTCCACGGACGGGTGTTCCCACACCGACACCGGTGGCCGGTCCAGCGTCTCGATCCACTGGAAGTTGAACAGGTGGTCCGGCGCCACGCCGTGCTGCCGGACGGCGTCGGCGAGCCCGAGCCGGCGGTAGTGCTCCATGCTGCGCCCGTGGATGAAGTCCATCTTGGGGTGCCGGGAGGGGCCGGGGGAGCGGTCCACGACGACACTGCGCACGCCGTGGTGGGCGAGCTCCATGGCCAGGACGGCACCGACCGGTCCGGCGCCGACGATCAGGACTGTGGTTTCCGTCTGTGGGGTAGGCATGCCGAAAAGCGTGCCCGACGCCGAGGCCCGCGAGGCCCACCAACCGACTACCCGCCTGGGTAGTTCGCTCATCGCTGCTCGCTCACTAGCGTCGATGGCATGGACATTGTGGTGCGCAAGTACGGCGGTAGCTCCCTGGCCGGAGTGGCGCGGGTCCGGCGTGCCGCGTCCTCGGTCGCCGCGGCACACGCCGCCGGCGCCTCGCTGGTCGTGGTGGTCTCCGCGCAGGGCGACACCACCGACACGCTGCTGCGGCAGGCGGCCGAGCTGGGTGGCACCGCGACGACGAGGGAGACCGACCAGTTGCTGGCCACCGGCGAATGCGCCTCGGCGGCGCTGATGGCGACCGCGCTGGCCGCCGCCGGCGTTCCGGCGATCTCGCTGACCGGACCGCAGGCCGGTATCGCGGTGACCGGCCCGGCCGGCGCCGGCCTCATCGCCGGCATCGACACCAAGCGCGTCCGGGCCCATCTCGGCGAGGGAAAGGTCGTGGTGGTGGCCGGTTTCCAGGGCAGCAACGCCGACGGGGACCTGGTCACGCTGGGCCGCGGCGGCTCGGACACCACGGCGGTGGCCCTGGCCGCCGCCCTGGACGCGACCAGTTGTGAGATCTACACCGATGTCGACGGGGTCTACGACGCCGACCCCCGGGTGGTTCCCGACGCCGGCGTGCTGCCCGGGGTGCCCGCCGAGATGATGGTCGAGATGGCCTTCGCCGGCGCCAAGGTGCTGCACGCGCGGGCCGCGGAGCTGGCCGCCGCGCACGAGGTCGACCTCAGGGTCCGCAGCTCGTTCACCGACGGCGCCGGCACCCCGGTGACGAGCCGTGCCGACGGCACCGAGCTGGAGGGTCACGGCGTCACGGCGGTCACCCACGATCTGGACGTGGTGCGGGTGCTGATCCGGTCGGACGGGCCGCGCCGCGACCTGGCGGCGGATCTGCTGACCGTGCTGGCCGAGCTCAACGCGCCGCTGGACCTGGTGGCGCGGTCCGGTTCGGCGGAGACCGAGTTCCGGATGGGTTTCACCATGCGCCACAGCGATCTCGACCGGGTGTTGCCCGCGCTGCGCGGCCGGGCCGAGCAGGTCGGCGGCACGGTGGTCGTCGATCCGAACGTGGCGAAGGTCTCGCTGGTCGGCGTCGGACTGCTGAGCCGGCCGCAGTACACCGCACGGCTGTTGCGGGCGCTGGCCTCCGCCGGGATCGCCACCAGCTGGCTGTTCACCTCACAGCTGCGTACGTCGGTGACGGTGCCGCTGGATCGCGGGCTGGACGCCGTGGCACTGATGCACCAGGAGTTCGCGCTCGATGCCGACACGTCGACGGCTTCCCCCTGACAACGAACGAGGAGTGGGATGTGGTCACCAACGCCGCCTTCGCGCGGCAGGTACGCCTGAATCGGTTGTTCCGGCACGACTACGGCCGTCTGCTGATCGTGCCGCTGGACCACTCGGTCACCGACGGTCCGGTCACCGGTGGCAACGGTGTGAACGGTCTGATCGGCAAGCTCGCCGGCAACGGCGTCGATGCGGTGGTGCTGCACAAGGGCGCCCTGCGCTACGTCGACCACCGCTGGTTCGCGGAGACCTCGCTGATCGTCCACCTCTCGGCGAGCACCGTGCACGCCGGCGACCCGGACGCGAAATACCTGGTCGCGAGCGTCGAGGAGGCATTGCGGCTGGGCGCCGACGCGGTCAGCGTGCACGTCAACCTGGGCTCCCGCGAGGAGGCCCGGCAGGTCGCCGACATGGCGGCCGTCTCCGACGCCTGCGATCGGTGGAACCTGCCGCTGCTGGCGATGATGTATCCCCGCGGCCCGCGGATCGCCGACCCGCGGGATCCGGCGCTGATCGCGCACGCCGTGACGCTCGCCGCCGATCTCGGCGCGGACATCGTCAAGACCCTCTACACCGGATCGCCGGACACGATGAGTGAGATCACCGGCAACGCACCGGTCCCGGTGATCGTGGCCGGCGGCCCGCGCCGCGACAACCACGCCGACGTGCTCGAGTACGTGGCCGAGGTGATGCGCGCCGGATCCGCCGGCGTGGCCATGGGCCGCAACGTCTTCCAGGCCGACGACCCCGCCCTCCTGACCAAGCGGATGTCGGCTCTCATCCACGACCGGGCCGGCTCCCGTCCGGCCGTTGCCACGACCGAAAGGTGACACCCATGAAGCTCTGCTGGCTCGACGCCCGCACGCTGGGCAGTGCCCGTTCCGCGATCATCGAGGAGGCGGTGCATCAGCGCATCGACGGTCTCGTCGCCGCCCATCCGGAGGCGTTCGAGGGCCTGCCGCCCACCATCACCAAAGTGCTCTTCCCGGACGCCGGCGAACTGCCCGACGATCTGCCCGGCGTGGACGTGCTGATCGTGGACGAGGCGGTGCACGGGCAGACCGCCGAACTGGCCGCCCGCTACCCGGACGTGGAGCTCGGCCGGTTCGTGGAGATCCGCGACGCGGCCACGCTGGAGCTGGCCTGCCAGTCCGCTCGCACCGAGCGGTGGAGCCTGCTGCTGTTCCGCGACCCGACCAAGATCCCGCTGGAGATCGTGATCGCCGCGGCGGCGGGAGCCACCGGCAGCATCATCACGGTCGCCGGCGACGTGGAGGAGGCCGGGATCATCTTCGGCGTCCTGGAGCACGGCTCCGACGGTGTGATGCTCACCCCCAAGCGGGTCGGCGACGCCACCGAGCTGAAGGAGGCCGCCCAGTACCAGCCGGAGGACCTGGAGCTGACCGAGCTCGAGGTCACCGCGATCAGCCACGTCGGCATGGGCGAGCGGGCCTGCGTGGACACCTGCACCTACTTCAACGAGGACGAGGGCATTCTGGTCGGCTCGCACTCCAAGGGCATGGTGCTGTGCGTGAGCGAGACCCATCCGCTGCCGTACATGCCGACGCGGCCGTTCCGGGTCAACGCGGGCGCCATCATGTCGTACACGTTGTCCACCAACGGCCGGACCAACTACCTGAGCGAGCTGCAGGCCGGCAGCAAGGTGCTCGCGGTCGACGTGAAGGGCAACACCCGGGTGGTCACGGTCGGCCGGGTGAAGATCGAGTCCCGGCCGCTGCTGTCGGTCGACGCGGTCGCGCCGAACGGCACGACCGTCAACCTGATCCTGCAGGACGACTGGCACGTCCGGGTGCTGGGTCCGGGCGCGGCGGTGCTCAACAGCACCGAGCTGAAGCCGGGCGACCGGGTGCTGGGCTACCTGCCGCTGGAGGACCGGCACGTCGGCTACCCGATCAACGAGTTCTGCCGGGAGCAGTGACCCCGGATGCCGGTGTTCGACTTCCACGTGCGGCTGGCACCCCGGCCCGGTGCGGTGGAGCGGCTGCTCTCGACGCTGGACGAGTGCAAGATCGATCAGGCGGCGGTCGCCGCGGGTGGCACCATCGACCTGCGGCGGCTCTCCCGGCAACTGGTCGAGGGCGGCCACGTGGAGACCGGCGCGGACAACGAGGCGGTGCTCGCCGCCGCTACGGCGTCCGGCGGCCGGCTGGTGCCGTTCTGGTTCGCCAACCCGTACCGGCCGGCCGCTGAGTACGCCGTCAGCGGTCCGCGATTCCGGGGGTTGGAGATCTCGCCGGCGGTGCACGGGGTGCCCTTGACCGATCCGCGGACCGCCGGCCTGGTGGCTGTCGCGGAGCAGCTGCGGCACCCGGTGTACGTCGTCTGCATCACCCGCCCCGGCTGTGCGGTCGCCGACCTGGTGTCGTTGGCCCGGCACCATCCCGGGGTGCGCTTCGTGCTCGGCCACAGCGGCGTCGGCAACATCGACTACTACGCCGTCGATCTGATATCTCCGGTGCCCAACATCTGGTTCGAGACGTCCGGCGGCTACAGCGGGGTGCTGCGCGACGCGATCGACACGCTCGGCCCGCAGCGGGTGCTCTTCGGCTCGGAGTTCCCGCTGCAGCACCCGGACGTGGAGCTGGCCAAGTACCGGGCGGCCGGAGTCGGCCCCCGGGAGTGGGAGATGACCGGCTGGACAAACGCCATCAATCTGCTGGAGATGCCATGACCCTGCCGCAGCTCGGTGACTGGAAGACCGAAGAGCAACTGCGTGACATCCAGGATGCGCAACTGCCGACGACGCTGCGCTGGGCGGCGGCTTCGCCCTTCTACCGGTCGCGGCTGGGCGACGCCACCCCGCAGGACCGCGCGGACCTGGTGAAACTGCCCCTGACCACCAAGCAGGACCTGCGCGACCAGTACCCGTTCGGGCTGCTGGCGGTCGACCGGGCCGAGCTGGCCACCTATCACGAGTCGAGCGGGACGGCCGGGCAGCCGACGCCGTCCTACTACACCGCCGAGGACTGGGTGGACCTCGCCGAGCGCTACGCCCGCAAGTGGATCGGCATCGGCGCGTCGGACACGTTCCTCGTTCGTACGCCGTACGCGCTGATGATCACCGGCCACCTGGCGCATGCCGCCGGCCGCCTGCACGGCGCCACCGTGGTGCCGGGTGACAACCGATCGCTGGCCATGCCGTACTCCCGGGTGGTGCGCGTGCTGCACGACCTCGAGGTGAGCCTGACCTGGTCGATGCCGACCGAGACGCTGTTGTGGGCGGCGGCCGCCCGGGCCGCGGGCCACCGGCCGGGCCAGGACTTCCCGGCACTGCGGGCGCTGTTCGTCGGCGGCGAGCCGCTGAGCGACGCCCGGCGCGCCCGGATCACCGAGATCTGGGGCGTCCCGGTGATCGAGGAGTACGGCTCGACCGAGACCGGCAGCCTCGCCGGCGAGTGTCCCGGAGGGCGGATGCACCTGTGGTCCGACCGCGCCGTCTTCGAGGTGCTCGACCCGGACACCGGCCGCACCTCGGCGACCGGCACCGGCCAGCTGGTGGTGACCCCGCTGTTCCGGCAGGCGATGCCCCTGCTGCGGTACAACCTCGAGGACAACGTCGAGGTTTCCGACGCCGAATGCGAATGCGGCTGGGCACTGCCGACCGTCCGGGTGCTGGGCCGCTCGGCGTTCGGATATCCGGTCGCCGGTACGAAGGTCACCCAGAACCGGGTCGAGGAACTGGTGTTCGGGCTCCCGATCGAGCACGAGGTGCTGTTCTGGCGCGGCCGGGCCGACCCGGAAGTGCTCCGGTTGCAGATCGAGGTGCCCGACGAGCATCGGGCGGCGGCCTGCGCGGCGCTGACCGAGGCTGTCCGCTCGGCGTACGACATCCCGGTCGAGGTCTCCGGTGTGCCGGTCGGCACCCTCGTGCCCGGGCACGTCCTGACCGGCGTCCACGACGTCGTGAAGCCGCGCGGCCTGTTCGGCGCCGACGAGGACTGGGACAAGGCCTTGCTGTACTACTGAGCGGAAGGACGACGCGATGCACATCGCGATCATCGGCGCCGGCATCTCCGGGTTGACCACGGCCGTGGCGCTGCGCCAAGCCGGACTGACCAGCCGGGTGTACGAGCAGGCGCCGGAGCTGACCGAGGTCGGTGCCGGACTGCAACTCGCGCCCAACGCCGTCCGGCAACTGCGTCGGCTGGGTCTGGGTGACGTGCTCGGCGAAGTGGCGGTGCGTCCCGCCGCGATCGAGATGCGGCGGTGGGACGACGGCGAGCTCATCATGTCGACGCCGCTGGCCGGATGCGAGCAGCGGTACGGTGCCCCGTACCTGACCGTGCACCGGGCCGACCTGCACCGCTGCCTGGTCGGTGCGCTCCCGCCCGGCACCGTACGGCTGGACTCCCGGCTCACCGGCCTGGCCGAGTGGCCGGATCGGGCCGAGCTGACGTTCGCCGACGGGTTCACGACGAAGCCGGAGGTGGTCGTCGGCGCGGACGGCATCCATTCGGTGACGCGGGAACGGCTGGTCCGGGACCGGCCCCGGTTCTCGGGCCAGACGATCTACCGGGGCCTGGTGCCGGCAGACAAGGTGCCGGAGCTGGCCGAGGATCCGAAGGTGCGGCTGTGGCTGGGCCCGGACCAGCATTGCGTGTCCTACCCGGTGTCCGGCGGCGCCTGGATCAGCTTCGGCGCCACCACTCCGGCGGACGGCTGGGACATCGAGTCCTGGACAGCCGCGGGCCAGGCGGAGCACATGGTGCGGGCGTACCGGCACTGGCATCCCCAGGTGCTGGCGCTGCTGTCGGCCGCCGGCACCGTGCGCCGCTGGGCGCTGCACGACCGGGACACGATCGAGCGCTGGAGCACCGACCGGCTGACTCTGGCCGGCGATGCGGCTCATCCCATGCTGCCGTTCCTGGCTCAGGGCGCCAATCAGGCCGTGGAGGACGCGGTGGTACTCGCCGAGTGCCTCGCCGGGTCGACCGGTGACGTGGCCGCGGCACTGCGCCGGTACCAGGACATCCGGGCGCCACGGACTGCGGAGGTGCACCAGCGCTCCCGCGGCAACACCCGCACGTTGCACCTGCGCGACGGTGACGAGCAGCGCCGGCGTGACACCGAGCTGGGCGGCCGGGCGGACCTGTCCGGACAGGACTGGCTGTGGGCGTACGACCCGACGACGGCCGTCGCTCCCTGACCGGCCGCTGAGCACAGAGGAGACCACACCATGCAGCACAGCGGAGTCGAAGGAAGAACCGCGATCGTCACCGGTGCGGCCCAGGGCATCGGCCGGGCGGTGGCCTGCGAACTGGCCGGCCGGGGGGCCCAGGTGGCCCTGCTCGACCGCAACGCCGAGGCCCTCACCGCGGTCGTCGACCGGATCGACGGCGTCTGCGCGGCGTTCCCGGCCGACGTGGCCGACGCCGGCGCGGTGGCCGACGCGGTCGAGCGGGTCGAGGAGCAGCTGGGGCCGGTGGGCATCCTCGTCAACGTCGCCGGTGTGCTGCCGATGGGAGCCATCCTGGACCTCAGTGACGAGGACTGGGTGCGCGCCTTCGCGGTCAACACCCACGGGGTGTTCACCGTGTCGCGTACGGTGGCCCGCCGCATGAAGGACCGCCGGGCCGGGACGATCGTCACGGTCAGCTCCAACGCGGCGTTCGTGCCCCGGGTGGGGATGGCCGCCTACGCGTCGTCGAAGGCGGCCGCCACCGCGTTCACCAAGTGCCTGGGCCTGGAGCTGGCCGAGTTCGGCATCCGCTGCAACGTGGTGTCGCCCGGCTCGACCGACACACCGATGCTGCGCGGCATGTGGAAGAGCGACAGCGACCGGTCGATGACCATCGACGGCTCGCTCGGCTCGTACCGGGCCGGCATCCCGCTGCGCAAGCTCGCCCGGCCGGAGGACGTCGCGGAGGCGGTTGCCTTCCTCGTCTCCGACCGGGCCGGTCACATCACCATGCACGACATGTGTGTCGACGGCGGTGCCACCCTCGGGGTCTAGGTCACGAGGTGTGCGACGCCGCGACCAGCCGGGCCAGCTCGATCCGGGAGGTCACCGCGAGTTTCCGGAAGATGCGGCGCATGTGGTAGTTGACCGTGTGCGGGGAGAGGAAGACCCGGTGGGCGATCTGCTGGTTGGTCATGCCCTCGGCGGCGAGCTGCGCGATGGTCCGCTCCTTGTCGCCGAGCCGGGCGAGGACCGGGTTCTGGCGCGCCACGGGCGTCAACGGCCGGCCGGCGGCCTGCTGGTGCAGGGCGGTTCGCAGGTTCGCGGGCAGGGAGGCGCGGACCAGTTGCCAGAGCATGGTGCTGCGGAACTCGGGCTCCACGCCGTCGCTGACCACCAGGCCGGCATCGGTGGCCTCGTCCAGCAGGGGCAGTAGCTGCGCGACCGGCTCGTTCATCATCTCCGCGACGGTCGTCAGGCTGAACTGCCGGTTGAGCGCCGCCGCGACGTGGATCAGCTGCCGGCACCGTGGCGACAGCGTGCAGAGCCGGTTCCGCACCCCGAGGACGGCCTGCTGCGGGATCCGGGCGTGCAGCAGCCGGACATACCCGCCGCTGTTGCCCAGCGCTCCCTCGTCCCGCAGGCCGGTGACCAACTCGATGATCAGCCGCGGATGACCGTTGGCCTGGGCGACGAACGAGAGAAGGTCGGGGCAGGGGGGCGCGCCGAGCACCTCGGTCACCAGCGCTGCCACGCCCGGCCCGGGAAGGTCTCCCAGGGTGACGTGGACGACCTTGCCGGCGGCCACGGCTGCCGGTGACAAGCAGTCCGGGCGGGTGGTCAGCACCCAGACGCACGGGGCCCGGCGGTTCTTGGCCAGCCAGCGCATGTCCAGGCGCAGTCGGGCGGGATCGGCCAGGTGCGTGTCGTCGACGCCGATGACGATCGGTACGCCGTCGTCCGGTGGCAGCGGGTGGCCGGCGAGCGGCTCGGGCAGGGCGGTGGCGGCGTGCAGGACGGCGATGTCCCGCCCGTCGACCGGGCCCGCCGTGTGGCAGCCCCGCTCGCGGGCCAGCCCCAGTGCGACACCGAGCAGGTGACTCTTGCCGACGCCCTCAGCGCCCTGCACCACTATCGCCCCGATGTGCTCGGGTGGGGATTCGAGCAGTGCGGCGAGCTCGTGGAGGAGATCCTGTTTTTCCCGGACATTGGCCAGCATGGTTTCCCCGTCTGATCGAACCTGCGACTGCCGCCCCTGCCCGGCGCCCGGAACCGCGTCGCGGTGACGAGCGCGCGCCATCCTTGAGACGCGGGCCGGAGCGGGTGCTGCTGGTGGCGCTGAGCATCGATGCGGCGCCGGTCGTCCCGGCAGGATGGTGACGCGTCCTTGCGGACCTGGGACGGACCACACCGATTCTTGCGCCGTCCAAGGTTGCGAACATCGGGCCAACCCGTGATTCCAGGCGGGCAGTGTGTCGTGTACCTTCGGTCAGCGCTCGCTGACATCGCGTGAATAAGGGATGCGGCGTGCGCCGCGCGGCAGGTATCGACTAGGTGGATGATTTGCTGTCGACGTTCGTGGACATGGTGTGCAGGATCCCGGGCAGCTGCTTCAGCATCACGGCGGGCAGGTCGCGGACCGTCTCCTCGGCAAGGGTGACCCACAGCTCCCGGATCTGGTCGGCCAGCGCCTTTCCGCTGTCGGTCAGCGCTACCACGGTGGCGCGCTTGTCAGCCGGATCGGGAGTGCGCCGGATGTGGCCGGAGGCCTCCAGCTTGCGAGTCATCAGGGTGACGCTGGGCGGCTCGCAACCCAGCGCCTCGCTGAGCTGAGCCTGGATCAGCGGGCCGGTCCGGTCGAGCTCGAGCAGCACGGCTTCCTGGCCGGCGTGCAGCCCGAGCGGGGCCAGCAACTGCGCCGCCCTGGCCCGGTGACGCAGGCTGAGCAGGCGGATTCCCTGGTTGAGGGCGTCGGCGTACTCGGGATCCATGGACCCTCCCTTGACAACAGCGTTCGTTACGCGCATAAGATTATGCGCGTAACCATTACGCGCATAAGCAATGCTACACAGTCTCGAGGAGCCGACATGACGGTCAAGGTCGCAGTTTTTTACTACAGCTCGACGGGCACGGTCCACGCCCTCGCTGAGGCCGTCGCCGAGGGTGCCACCTCGGCCGGGGCCGAGGTGCGGCTGCGCCGGGCCGCCGAGCTGGCCCCCGCCGAGGCCATCGACCAGAACCCGCAGTGGCGCCAGCATCTCGACGCCACCAGCTCGGTGCCGGTGGCCCAGCTCGACGACCTGGCCTGGGCCGACGCGTACGCGTTCGGCACGCCGACCCGGTTCGGGACGCCGGCCGCGCAGCTCAAGCAGTTCATCGATCAGGCCGGCGGCCTGTGGCGCGACGGGGTCCTGGCCGACAAGCCGGTGACGGCGTTCACCTCGGCCTACAACCGGCACGGCGGCAGCGAGGCGACGATCCTCGCCCTGGGCAACGTCTTCTACCACTGGGGCGCGCTGATCGTGCCGCCCGGCTTCACCGACGCGACGGTCTACGCCGCCGGCGGCAACCCCTACGGCACCGTCTCGACCGGGGGTGCCGGTGCCGACGCGGCGGCCCTCGACGCCGCCCGCTACCAGGGCCAGCGTCTGGCCAACTTCGCCGTCCGGCTCAAGGGCGCCCCGCTTGCCGCGGGTGCTGCTCAGAGTGCCTGAGACGCAGTCCGATGAAGCGGAGGAAGTGATGACGAGTACCCGTGCCGACAGCCCGGCGGTCAAGCCGTACACCGGCCCGGCCTGGCTGGTTCTCGCGCTGGCGTGCGCCTGCCAGTTCATGGTCATTCTCGACGTGTCGATCGTCAACGTCGCGCTGCCGGCGGTGCAGCGGGATCTCGGGTTCACCGACACCGGACTGGCCTGGGTGGTCAACGGTTACGTCCTGGCGTTCGCCGGTTTCATGCTCCTCGGCGGCCGCGCGGCCGACCTGTTCGGTCACCGCCGCATGCTGGTGGCCGGGCTCGCCCTGTTCTCGCTGGCCAGCCTGGTCGCGGGCCTGGCGACCAGCGCGGAGATGCTGGTCGTCGCCCGCGCCGCGCAGGGCCTGGGTGGCGCGATGCTGGCTCCGGCCACCCTCGCCGTGATCAACACCTGCTTCCCGGAGGGGGCGCAGCGCGCCCGGGCGTTCGGGGCGTGGTCCGCTTCCGGTGGCGTCGGCGGCATGGTCGGTGCGGTGGCCGGCGGTGTGCTGACGACCGGGCTGTCCTGGCGGTGGGTGTTCCTGATCAACGTGCCGATCGGCGCGTTGCTGATCGCGGTGGCGATGTCGTCGCTGACCGCGCGGCCCGGCCGCCGCGAGGCGCTGGATCTGGCCGGCGCGATCACCGGTACGGCCGGCCTGGCCGCACTGATCTACGGCGTCATGCAGACCGCCGACCACGCCTGGGGATCCGCGCGGGTGCTCGTCCCGGTCGTGGCCGGCGTCCTCCTGCTGGCGGTCTTCCTGGTGGTGGAGAAGCGGTTCGCCACAGCGCCGATGATGCCGCTGCGGTTGTTCAGCAACCGCAGCGTGGCGGTCAGCAACGCGATGCTCTTCCTGTTCGGTGGCATCGCCATCGCGATGTGGTTCTTCACCTCGCTCTTCATGCAGAACGTGCTGGGCTACAGCGCGCTCGACGCCGGGCTGGGACAGACACCGGCCGCGATCATGTTCGTGGTGGTGGCGCGGTTCGCCTCCGGCTGGCTGCCGAAGACCGGCGTGCGCCTGCTGGTGCTGGTCGGCTGCGCGTGCTTCGTGGCCGGATTCGCCTGGCTCTCGCAGGCGGGCGTCGGCAGCCACTTCGTGACGAGCGTCCTGGGCCCGACACTGCTGGTGGCGATCGGTATCGGCCTGGTGTTCCCGACGCTGATGGCGTCGGCGACCGCCGACGTCGAGCCGCGCGACGCCGGCATCGTCGGTGGCCTGGCCAACACGGCCAGCCAGGTCGGCGGTTCGGTGGCGCTGGCGGTGTTCGCGACGGCGGCCGCGGCCCGCGCTGCCTCGCACAACAGTGGGAATTCCACCCCCGAAGCTCTGGCCTCCGGATACGAACTCGTCTTCGGTCTGGCGGTCGGAGTGGCCCTGGCGATCGCCCTGGTCAGCATGCTGTTGCCCAAGTGGCAGCGGAGCTGACCCGCGACGACAGGTGACGTCGCGTTGCCCACGCGGTGACCACACCCTGGCGGGCCGACCCCTCGCGGCCCGGCATCCCGCGTGGGCAACGCGACGATTTGATCTTCGTGCAACACCGCGACCCGTAGAAACCGGAGCCCTCAATGGCACGCCGCCTGTTCACCTCCGAGTCGGTCACGGAAGGCCACCCGGACAAGATCGCTGATCAGATCAGCGACGGTATTCTTGATGCCCTGCTGTCGCAGGACCCCCGCAGCCGCGTTGCGGTGGAGACGCTGATCACGACCGGCCAGGTTCATGTGGCCGGTGAGGTGACCACCAAGGCGTATGCGGACATTCCGAGCATCGTGCGTGAGACGATCCTGGGTATCGGTTACGACTCGTCCAAGAAGGGCTTCGACGGCGCGTCGTGTGGCGTGAGTGTGTCGATCGGTTCGCAGTCGCCGGATATCGCCCAGGGTGTGGACAGCGCGGTCGAGTTGCGCGAGGGCAATTCCGAGCATGCGCTGGACGCTCAGGGTGCGGGCGATCAGGGCATGATGTTCGGCTTCGCGTGTTCGGAGACCCCGGAGCTGATGCCGCTGCCGATCGCGTTGGCGCACCGGCTGGCCCGGCGGTTGTCGACCGCGCGTAAGGACGGCACGATTCCGTACCTGCGTCCGGACGGTAAGACCCAGGTCACCATCGAGTACGACGGCCTGCGCCCGGTGCGCCTCGACACGGTGGTGGTGTCGTCCCAGCACGCCGGCGACATCTCACTGGAAGGCCTGCTCACGCCCGACGTGCGCAACTACGTGATCGCACCGGTGCTGGCGGGACTCGATCTCGATGTCACCGCGTACCGGCTGTTGGTCAACCCGACCGGTCGTTTCGAGATCGGCGGGCCGATGGGTGACGCCGGCCTGACCGGTCGCAAGATCATTGTTGATACGTACGGCGGGTACGCGCGGCACGGTGGTGGTGCGTTCTCGGGTAAGGACCCGTCGAAGGTGGACCGTTCGGCGGCGTACGCGATGCGCTGGGTGGCCAAGAACGTGGTCGCCGCGGGTCTGGCCGAGCGGTGTGAGACGCAGGTGGCGTACGCGATCGGTAAGGCGCACCCGGTGTCGTTGTTCGTGGAGACGTTCGGTACGGAGAACGTGCCGGTGGAGCGGATCGAGAAGGCCATCAACGAGGTGTTCGATCTGCGTCCGGCCGCGATCATCCGGGATCTGGATCTGTTGCGCCCGATCTATCAGCAGACCGCGGCGTACGGCCACTTCGGCCGGGAACTGCCGGAGCTGCTGTGGGAGAACACCGACCGCGCCCAGGACCTCAAGAACGCGGCCGGGTGACCGCCGTGTCCCGCGTCGTCGTGACCGGCTCCATCGCCACCGATCACCTGATGAGCTTCCCGGGCCGCTTCGCCGACCAGCTCATCGCGGACCAGCTCCACACGGTGTCGCTCTCCTTCCTCGTCGATGACCTGACCGTCCGGCGCGGGGGAGTCGGGGCCAACATCGCCTACGGCCTGGCCCAGCTCGGTCTGCGGCCGACGCTGGTCGGAGCCGTCGGCGCGGATTTCGCCGACTACCGCTCCTGGCTGGAACGGCATCACGTCGACTGCTCGTCGGTTCTGGTCAGCGAGCAGGCACAGACCGCCCGGTTCATCTGCACCACCGACCGGGACATGTGTCAGATCGCCTCGTTCTACGCCGGTGCCATGACCGAGGCGGTGGACATCGACCTCGCCGCCGTCACGGCGGCCGGTGCGGCCCCCGAACTGGTGGTGATCGCGCCCGACGTGCCCGGTGCGATGCTGCGTCACGCCGCCGCCTGCCGGCGCGCGGGCCGGCCGTTCGCCGCCGACCCGTCGCAGCAGCTGGCCCGGATGTCCGCCGCCGACATCACCGAGTTCATCACCGGCGCGCGCTATCTGCTGTCCAACGAGTACGAGTACGGCCTGCTGCGCAGCAAGCTCGGCGCCTCCGACGCGGACGTGCGGGCCATGGTGGAGGTCGTGGTGACCACCCGCGGCGCGGCGGGGGTCCGGATCCGTACGGCCGACCGGGTCGCCGACGTGCCGGCGGTGCCGCTGGCGGCCGTGGTGGATCCCACCGGCGGCGGGGACGCTTTCCGGGCCGGCTTCATCGCCGCGGTGGTGAGCGGACTGCCCTACGAGACCGCCGCGGCCGTCGGCTGCCAGCTCGCCGGGTACGCGATTCAGCAGCCGGGCGGCCAGGAGTACGAGGTCCGGCCCGCGGACCTGATCGCCGATCTGGAGGCGCACTACGGTGCCGGCACCGCCGCGGCGGTCCGCGAAGCCCTGCATCCGGCCGTGGCCATGACCGGATCCTGACGCAAGGGCGTGACAGCATGGCCCGATGCGTCACGTGTCCGATCATGAACGCCGCGCCCGGCTGGGGGTCCGGCACGCGCTGGCGCCCGGGTTCCGAGCCGACTCGCCGGAGTCCGTCACGCGGGCCATGACCGTGCTCCACGCCACCGAGCCCGCCACGGTCTACCTGTCCTGCTGGGCGCGGGCCGGGTCGCTCGAGATCGCCGACGTCGACCGGGCGCTCTACGCCGACCGTACGCTGGTCAAGCAGCTGGCCATGCGGCGCACTCTCTTCGTGGTCCCGCGTGACCTGCTGCCGGCGGTCTGGTCCAGCGCGTCCGCCCGGGTCGCGGGCACCGAACGGGCCCGCATCGCCAAGGACGCCGTCCTGGCCGGACTCGCCGAGGACGGGCACGACTGGATCGACCGCGCCCGCGCCGAGGTCCTCGCCGCGCTCGCGGACACCCCGGACGGTCGCTCGGCGCTGGAGATCCGGCAGGCGGTGCCGCTGATCGACGTGAAGACGACGGTGGGGGCCGGTGGACTGTCGCCGGCGGGCCGGGTGCTGACCCACCTCGGGGCCACCGCCGACATCGTGCGGGGCGTCAACACTGCGGGCTGGTACACGTCCCGGCCCCGCTGGACCCTCATGCGGCACTGGCTCACCGACGTTCCCGAGCTCGGCGGCGCGGCCGAGGGCTATCGCGAGATCGTGCGCCGCTGGTTGTACACCTTCGGACCCGGCACTGAGGACGACCTGGTCTGGTGGCTGGGTGCGACCCGGAGCGTGGTGCGGGCCGCGCTCGGGGAGGTCGGTGCTGTCGCGGTCTCGCTCGACAGCGGCGACACCGGGTGGCTGTTGCCGGACGACCTCGACGAAGTGCCCGACCCGGGACCGTGGGCGGCGCTGCTGCCGGTCCTCGATCCGACGGTCATGGGATGGCAGCGGCGGGACTTCTACCTCGGGCCGCACCGCGAGCAGCTCTTCGACAACCGAGGGAACGCGGGCGCGACCGCGTGGGTCGATGGGCGGGCTGTGGGTAGCTGGGTGCAGGACGGGGCTGGGGTCGTACGGGTGCGGTTGCTGGAATCCGTGTCGGCTGCCGGTCGCCGGAGCCTCGATGCGGAGGCGGCGCGGTTGACGGCTTGGCTCGGTGGATTCCGGGTTCCGAGTCTTTACCGGTCGCCGGCCATGCGGCCGGAGCCGGCATAGGGGATCGGGCGGCTTTCGCGCTTCGTGTCTCTGCCGCTTGCCGGCCCGCTGCGGCCGGCTTCTGCGTCCCGGGCCTCTCCCGTTTGCCGGCCCTGTCGTGCGGCTTCTGGATCGCGGGTCTCTGCCGCTTGCCGGCCGTCGTGGGCGGCCGCTCGTGCGGCTTCTGGATCGCGGGTCTCTGCCGCTTGCCGGCCGTCGTGGGCGGCCGCTCGTGCGGCTTCTGGATCGCGGGTCTCTGCCGCTTGCCG
>NZ_JBVJIR010000017.1:0-92008 GCF_055586185.1 Actinoplanes sp. NPDC051405 | reverse complement strand
CCGGCCATCGTGGGCGGCCGCTCGTGCGGCTCGTGGATCCCGCGTCTCTACCGCTTGCCGGGCATCGCGGTCGGGCGCTCGTGTGGCTTCCGCGTCCCGGGTCTGTGCCGGTTGCCGGCCATGCGGTTGGGCCGGAGCAGCCGCTCAGGCGAGCCCGGTCAGGAAGAGCAATCCGGCGACGACCAGGCCCGCCTCGACCAGCGCGACGAACACCCGGTCGCTGATCGAGGCGACGATCCTCCGGCCGGCCCACGCGCCGGCCATGATGACCGGCGTCAGCGCGGCGCCGTAGAGCACGATCCGCCCGGTGAGCAGATCACCGGCGCCGTAGGCGGCCGTCTTGGTCAGGTGCAGGGTGAGCGCGGCGGCGGCCTCGGTGCCGATGTACGCCGCGCGCGTCAACCCGTACGCCAAAAAGAGCGGCGCCGTCAGCGGGCCCACCGACCCCAGCAGCGCCGAACCGAATCCCGACGCGGCGCCGACACCGATGAACGCCCGGTCGCCGGGCCGGCCGGGGCGCGGGCGGAGCCGGCGCCAGGCCACCACCCCGATGAGGAACGCTCCCAGCACCCGCTTGAGCGGACTCAGCGGGGCGTGGCTCAACAGGACGGCACCGCCCACGGCGAACGGCACAGCGCCGAGGGCGAACCAGCCCACCAGCGGCCACCGGACCTCCCGGCGGTTGAGCCACAGCCGGCTGCCGTTGCTCGACAACTGCGCTAGCGTCAGCATCGGCACCGCGACCCGCAGCCCGAACAAGGCAGTGAAGACCGGCAGCAGCAGCACCCCACCACCGAACCCGGTCACCGCGGACAGCAACGCCAGCAGGAACGCCGCGGCGGCGGCCAGCGCCAACGTCTCCATCGGCTGCCGACTGTAGCCGCGGCGTACGGATCAGGAGCCGCGCGGGGCGTACATGATCACGGCGACGCCGACCAGGCAGATGCTGGCGCCGATGACGTCCCACCGGTCCGGGCGGAACTTGTCCACGACCATGCCCCAGGCGAGCGAGCCGGCGACGAAAACGCCGCCGTAGGCGGCCAGGATCCTGCCGAAGTTGGCGTCGGGCTGTAGGCAGGCCACGAAGCCGTACGCGCCGAGTGCGATCACGCCGGCGGCTATCCACCACAGGCCGCGGTGTTCGCGCCAGCCCTGCCAGATCAGCCAGGCGCCGCCGATCTCGGCGAGGGCCGCCAGGACGAAGAGCAGCAAGGAACGGGCGATGATCACCTTGGCCACGGTATCCGTACCGGATCGGTCGGAGTGGTCACGGGGTGGCGCAGGAACAGGCGCCGCCGGCGCAACTCGCGCGGTGGCGCTTGTGGGTGGTGCGCCACCAGGCGGCGCCGGCCAGGGCGGTGAGTACTGCGGCGATCCCTGGCATCCAGGACACGGTCGCGGCCCAGGTCGCGCCGGAGAGGACTCCGGCGGTCAGGAGCAGCGGGAGGGCGCAGCAGGCCGCGCAGGCGAGGGCGGCGAGGCCGGTCAGGCCGGGTGGCAGCAGCCGGCGGGTACGGGCAACCAGGCCGGAGGGCGGGAGTCGGCGGGCGGGGTCAGCGGGGATCGGCATCCGGGGCTCCTACCGCGATGGTGGCGAACGGGATCGGGCAGCAGGGCTGGCCGGCGCAGGTCACCAGGTCGTCGCAGCCGGCGTCGACGGCCGCCCGCAGCGTGCCGGCGATGATCTGCAGGTCGCTGATCTTGGCTTCCACTTCGGCGAGTTTGGCCTGCGCCCGGGACTGCAGCCCGGCATCGGCGCCGCCCCGCCCGTGCCGGTGCCGGCCGGTCTCCAGCAGGTCGGCGATCTCGTCGAGGGTGAAGCCCAGCCGCTGCGCCGCCTTGATGACCCGCAGGACGGTGACCGTCTCGGCCGGGTACATCCGGTGCCCGCCCAGGCTGCGGTCCGGTTCGGCGAGCAGGCCCCGGCGTTCGTAGTAGCGCAGCGTCTGGAGATTCACTCCCGCGGCCGCGGCGACCGCACTGCTGCGCAGTCCGCTCATGCGGCCATCCCGGCGACTGCCCGGCCGGCGAGCGCGTCCAGCACGGCGATCTGGGCGGGCGGCACCTGTATGTCGAGGTTCACCGCTTCATGCTCACCTTCACCGGTTGCGGCGAAGGTGAACGTGAAGAAGGAGCAGCACGAGCTCTCCCGGGCGGTGAGGTCGCGGGCCACCGGCTCGGCGGCCGGGTCGAGCCGCCACCGCAGCACGGTGGGCGACAGCCGCCGCTGATCACGCAGCGCGGTGGCGAAGAGGTCGTCGAACTCGGCCAGCCGCAGCGGCTGGTCGACGGTGGGCAGGGTGCACGCCTCGGGCACCCACACCTGGTCTTCTCCGGTCATGGTCCGACGGTAAACCCGTACCTGGGTACCGGATGCAAGTCGACCGGGCCTTGTCGTGGCGCCGGACGGGTTGTCGCGTGGTGGGCGGGGCGGTCTCGTCGTGGGGCGGGGGAGGGGTGTTGCCGTGGTGGGGCTGGGCGGTCTCCTCCGGACGCGGGAACTGTGGCGTACGCGTAGTGGGCCGGTCGGTCTCAGCGGCGCGGGACGGGCGCTGCGAGCGTGGTGGGTCGGTGCGGCTTCTCGCGGCGCGGGAAGGGCGTTGCGAGCGTGGTGGGTCGGTGTGGCTTCTTACGCCGCGGAAGGGCGTCGCGAGCGTGGTGGGTCGGTGTGGCTTTATCGCGGCGCTGGGACGGCGCTGCGCGCGTGGTGGGTCGGGCGGTCTGATCGCGATGCGGGAGTGAGGCGTTCGGGTGGTGGGTTGACCGGGGTCAGCGCGGCGCGGGGACGGGTGGGTTCGCGTGGTGGGGCGGGCGGTCGGTGACCCGGTGCTCCGCCATCCGCAGCGCCTCGATCACCAGGCGGCGCACGTGCGGGTCTGTGACCGCGTACACCGACCGGCGGCCGTCGCGGCGGGCCCGGACCAGCCCGGCGAGGCGCAGCTTGCCGAGATGCTGAGACACGGCCGGGCGCGCCGCACCCACCAGCCGCGTCAAAGCAGTCACGTCGCTTTCCGCGTCGACCAGAGCAGCCATCAGGCGCAGTCTCGTGCCGTCGGCGAGCATTCCCAGAGTGACCGTCGCCGCCTGGATCACGTCGTCGCTCATGGGTGGTTCCTGCAGGTCACTGGCAGTTGCACCGTTGTCGCGTGCGTACATGAGCACATATTATCGGCGGTAGGCACCGCCCACCAGAACGGCAGGGGAGTACGGATGGTCGACCACGACCACCAGCACGACCGCGAGCATGATCACGGCCACAGCCACCACGACGGCTGGTGGGAGCGCCTGCGTCACCAGATCACCCCGCACTCGCACGACAGCGCCGACAAGGTCGACCCGGCCCTTGAGTCGTCGCGTGAAGGACTCCGCGCCCTGTGGATCTCGCTGATCGTGCTGGGGGTCACCGCGGCCCTGCAAGCAGGTGTCGTCGTGTTTTCCGGCTCAGTGGCGCTGCTCGGCGACACGCTGCACAACGTCGCTGACGCGCTGACCGCCGTACCCCTGGGTATCGCGTTCTTGCTCGGCCGCCGGGCCGCGACCCGGGCGTACACCTATGGTTTCGGCCGGGCCGAGGATCTCGCCGGCATTGTCATCGTGCTGGTGATCGCCGCTTCGGCGATCGCCGCCGGTTGGACCGCGGTCAACCGGTTGCTGCACCCGCAGACCATGACGCACCTGCCGTGGGTGCTGGCCGCCGGCGTGATCGGCTTCGTGGGCAACGAGATCGTCGCCCGCTACCGCATCCGTGTCGGCCGGCGCATCGGTTCGGCGGCGCTGGTCGCCGACGGTCTGCACGCTCGCACCGACGGGTTCACCTCGCTCGCGGTTGTCGTCGCGGCGGCCGGCGCCTGGATCGGCTGGCAGTGGGCCGACCCGGCCGTCGGGCTGGCGATCACGGCGGCGATCGCGTTCGTGCTCAAGGACGCCGCGCGGGAGGTGTACCGGCGGCTGATGGACCGGGTGGATCCGGAGCTGGTCGACCGGGCCGAGGAATCGCTGCGGGCGGTTCCGGGCATCCGCGACGTGTCCGGGCTGCGGCTGCGCTGGATCGGGCACCGGATGCACGCCGAGGCGGCCGTGGTGGTGGATGCTGATCTGAGCCTGCTGGCCGCGCATGAGATCGCGGCGGACGCTGAGCATCAGCTGACCACCAGGTGCCGCGTCTGACCGGCGCGACCGTGCACGTGGACCCGGCCAGCCACCCGGGCGACAGCCACCACACCGACCTGTCCCACCACCGTCGCGACCGTCTTTCCGCGCCCTGACAGATTCCGGATAGGGCTCGACCTTCTGAAGTGCCACCATCGAGAGATGGGTGACGATGCCGTGGTCATCGGGGCCGGCATGGCCGGTCTGTCGGCCGCGCGGGTGCTGGCCGACCGGTTCGACCGGGTGGCGGTCGTCGATCGGGACCGGTTGCCGCCCGGGCCGGACAGCCGCCGCGGCGTGCCGCAGAGTGCCCACCCGCACGCCCTGCTCGCGGTCGGCCGCGACGCCCTGGAGCAGCTCTTCCCCGGGCTGACCGACGAGCTGCTCGCGCTCGGCGCCCGGTGGATCGACGTGGCCCGCGACGCGCACGTCTGGCAGCTCGACGGCTACCGGGTGCGGGCCGACAGCGGCGTCACGATGCTCGCCATGAGCCGGCCGCTGTTGGAGAGCTGTGTGCGGCGGCGGGTGCGGGCGTTGCCCCAGGTGAGCGTTCTCGACCAGACCGCGGTGGCCGGGCTGACCGGCCGGACCGGCGAGCGGGTCACCGGCGTGACCCTGGCCGACGGCCGGGAGCTCCCGGCCGAGCTGGTGGTCGATGCCAGCGGGCGCGGCAGCCGCTCCGACCGCTGGCTGCACGACCTCGGCTTTCCGAGCCCGCCGGAGTCGGTGATCACCGTACGCGTGCACTACACGACCCGCCTGGTCAGCGGCCGGCCGAAGTGTCTGCCGGGACCCGGGATGATCGTGCTCGCCGAGAGCCCGCCGCAGCACCAGCGCTATGGCGCCGCGTTCTCCGTCGAGGGCGACCGGTGGCTCGTCACCCTCGGCGGCTTCCACGGCGAGCAGGCACCCACCGATCCCGAGGGCTACCAGCGCTTCGCCGAGAGCCTGCCGGACGGCACCATCGCCGAGCTGCTGCGTACCGGGGAGCCGCTGACCGACCCGGTCGCCTACACCTATCCGACGAGCCGGCGCCGGCACTTCGAACGGCTACGCCGGATCCCGGCGGGGTACGTGGCCATGGGCGACGCGCTGTGCAGCTTCAATCCCGTGTACGGGCACGGCATGACGGTCGCCGCGCTGGAAGCCGTCACGCTGGCGGAGTGTCTCGATCGGCACCGCGGTCCAGGGGCAGCGATGGCGCGTGACTTCTACCGCCGCAGCGCCAAGCCGATCGCCGTCGCCTGGGAGATGGCCGCCACGACCGACTTCGCCTATCCCGGCACGCAGGGTCCCAAGCCGCGCGGGCTGGCCCTGACGCACTGGTACCAGCGGCAGATCTTCCGGGCCGGCCACGTCTCGCCGGAGGTCATCCGGCAGGTCGTACGGGTGCAGCACCTGCTCGCGCCCGGGTCCGCGCTGCTGAGACCGGCCATGGTCGCCAAGGTCCTCCGTGCCGCCCGTCGTGACCGGAAGGCGGCGGGCAGCTCTGCGGCCTGATCGCCCATCCTCTAGATTCAGCGGATGGCTTTGCTGCACCGCGCGGAACTTACCCCGACCAAGCTTGAGCTGCTGGCGGGCTGGCTGCCCGGCCGCCCGTGGTTCGCCGGCCCGCCGGAGGCCGAGGTGACCCGGGTCTCGGCCTTCCGCTTCGACGACCCGGCCGGCGCGGTCGGCCTGGAGACGATGCTGGTCCGCGCCGGTGACGGCCCGGTCCTGCAGGTTCCGCTCACCTATCGCGACGCACCCCTGGACGGCGCCGAGGAGTGGCTGATCGGCACGACCGAGCACTCGGCCCTGGGCCGCCGCTGGGTCTATGACGCCTGTGCCGACCCGGTCTACGCCGCGGTGCTGGCCCGGGTGATCCACGCCGGCGGCACCCAGGCGGAGGAGTACTTCGAGGTCGACGGCCGGCGCGAGACCCGCGCGCCGGCCATGACCGTCAGCGGCAGCGGGACCGGGGACGCCGCGGTCCCGGCCGTCGGCGCCGTGCACCGGGTCGTCGACGAGGACCCGACGGTGATCGTGACGGACGACGTGGAGCTGGCCGTGCTGCGCCGCCTCGGCACCAGCCAGCGGGTCACCGGCCCGGTGCTGACCGGCATGTGGGGCGACGAGCCGCTGCCCGTGCCGTTGGCCTACGCCACCCCGCCGCAGTGACCGACCGCGGTCACTGAGCCGCGATCCGGCCCAGTGACAATTCAGCCGTCACTGGGCCGCCACCCCGGCGCGGTGACGGACGGCGGGTTACCGAGCCGCCGCCCGGTCGCCGGTCACCTGGAGCAGTCGCAGCGGGATCGCGTCCGCCATGGCCTGCATCCCGGCGTCGTTCGGGTGCAGGTGGTCGCCGCTGTCGTAGCGCGGAAGGATACGCAGCGGCTGCGCCGGATCCCGGACCGCCCGGTCGAAGTCGATCACGCCGTCGTACTCGCCGCTGGTCCGGATCCACCGGTTGACCGCGGCCCGCTTGGCCTCGTTCTCCTCGCTGTAGTAGCCGGTGATCGTGGTGTCCTGGAACGGCGTCAGGGTGGCGCCGATGATCCGCAGGCCGCGTTCGTGGGCCCGGGCGATCAGCTGCCGATAGCCGGCGATCAACTCGTCGACAGTCACCGCCTCGGACGGCGGGGCCAGCGAGGTCGGCTGGCCGATGTCGTTGATGCCGAGCAACACGATCACCGCGCGGGCGCCCGGCTGGGCCAGCACGTCGCGGTCGAAGCGGCTCAGCGCGCTGTCGCCGAAGAGCGGCCCGATCCCGGAGAACGGGGTGCCGGCCACCGTGTTGCCGTCGTACAGCAGGCGGTTGCCGCCGATGCCCTTGTTGAGCACGCCCAGGTGCCGCAGTGAGGCCTGCCCCTGCAACCGGCGGGCCAGGAAGTCGGGCCAGCGGTGGTTGGCGTCGACCGTGGTGATCGCACCGTCGGTGATGGAGTCGCCGAACGCCACGACCGAGGCCGCCCGCGGCGCCGTGGCGACGCTGACGCCGGAGAGGAAGTGCCAGGACGTCATGGTCGTCGCGCCGGGCAGGGCGGGGGAGCGGGTGACGTTGCCGGCGGCGAGGTAGTTGGTCTGGAACGCGGAGCCGTGCACGGTCGCGGCGGCGGTGCGCCGCGGCAGGTGGATGCTCACCACAAGATCGGAGAGCGCCGGTACGGGCAGAGCCACGGGATCGCTGAGCGCGGGGGCACCGGGCGGGATGCTGAACGAGGATCGCCCGCCGAAGGTGAGCCTGCGGTCGGTGCCGGCCAGCAGCTGGGAGCCGCCGGTACTGCGGGCCACCCGCGCCTCGCCGATCACCAGCGGCTCGGTGCCGTACTCGTTGGACAGCCGCACCCGCAGGGAGCGGCCCGCGATGCTGGTGTGCACGATCTGGCGCAAGGTCTGGTTCTCGAACACGGTCTGCGGCATCGGCGGGGTGGCCGCGCCGGTCACGGCCGTGCTCCAGGTGCCGGTCCAGGTGGCCGGCCGGTCGGCCGCGACGGCCGAGCCGGTCAGGGTGAGGGTCGCGACGCCGAACGTGGCGAGCGCGGCGGCGCACAGGCGCCGGAGTCGCAGGGATGCAGTCATCGTCGACCTCCGTTCCGGACCAGCCCAGCTCAGCCCGGCGGAGGTGTCAAGACATCGACGAACATCAAGTTCTTGCACTCGCCGCCAGCGCGGCGGCCAGCTGATCCGACCAGGCCCGGACCACCCGGGCCCGGCGGCGGGAGTCGTCGGTGAGCACGTCGGCCAGCGCCAGGCCCCGGGCCAGATCGAGGGTGGCCTGGATGAGACCGCGGACGGCCGGGTCGGTGTCGTCGACCCGCAACAGCCGTACGGCCCGCCGGTGGACGCCCCGGGCGAAGTGCCGTTCCAGCGGGACCACCGCGGCCCGCAGCTCGGGGTCGGCGGCGGCCACTGTCCACACCTGTAGCGCGGCCCGGAACAGCTCGCCGCCGATCGCGTCGACCAGGCCCGTCACCACGGCGTGCACCCGGTCCGGGCTCGTGCCCCCGGGGTCCGGCAGGGCGTCGAGCAGGGCCGCCCGCTCCTCGAACATGGCCTCCAGCGCGGCCAGGATCAGCGCCTCCCGGGTCCGGAAGTGGTGTTGGACGGCCCCGCGGCTGATGCCTGCCTCGGCGGCGATGAAGGCCACCGTCGAGACCTCCCACCCATGTCGCGCCAGGCTCCGGATGGTCGTCTCCAGCAGGCGCCGGCGCGTCTCCCGGGAGCGGTCCTGTTTGGGTGCCGAGTCGTCAGCCATCCTTGGCAACCACCGCCAGCGGCGTGCCCTGGCTGACCTGCCGGCCCACGGGGACCGGCAGCTCCGTCACCGTGCCGTCCGCCGGGGCACGCACCACGTGCTCCATCTTCATCGCCTCCAGCCAGATCAGTGCCTGACCGGCCACGACGGCTTCGCCGATCCGCACGTCCGTGCGCACCACCGTGCCGGGCATCGGCGCCACCAGGGCACCGGCCGGCAGCTGGTCCGACGGGTCGGTGAAGCGCGGCACCCGGCGCAGCTCCAGCGAGCCCTGCGGCCCGTCGACGACCACGCGGTCGGCGAAGCGGCCCACCGTCCACCGGCGGCGGACACCGTCGAGGTCGAGCACCACGGCGTCGGCGGTGGCGTCGACCAGGGCGACGTCGTCGCGGCCCGCCACCTCCAGGCCGTCGCGGCCGAAGCGGTACCGCACCTGGATCTCGGCGTCGCCGGCGGCGTAGGTGCGGCTGCGGTAGCCGACCGGGATGTTGCGGAAACCGCGCGCCGGCAGCGGCACCAGCGCGGCGTCGGACAGCGCCGCGACCAGGGCACCGAGAGCCGGGTCGAGCCCGGTCCCGGCCGTCAGTTCGGCCGGCGGGTGGTCGGTGTAGAAGCCGGTCCCGGCGGTGCCGGCCAGGAACTGCGGGTGCAGCAGGCTCGCGACCAGCAGGTCACGGTTGGTGGCCACCCCGTGCACCCGCGAGCGGCGCAGGGCGGCGGCCAGCTGCCGGGCCGCGGCCTCCCGGGTCGACGCGTACGCGATGACCTTCGCCAGCATGCCGTCGTAGTGGGTGCCGACGACGCTGCCGTCCACCACCCCGGAGTCGAGGCGGAGGCCGTCCAGCCCCGCGCGTTCGAAACGGGCCGTCACGCCGGGGACGTCGAAGGTGACCACGGTGCCGGTCTCGGGGCGCCAGTCGTCGGCGGGGCTCTCGGCGTACAGGCGGGCCTCGACGGCGTAGCCGGTCATTGCCGGCTCCGCACCGCTGAGCCGGCGGCCCGCCGCGACGTCGAGTTGGAGGCCGACCAGGTCGGTGCCGGTGACGCACTCGGTGACCGGGTGCTCGACCTGCAGGCGGGTGTTCATCTCCAGGAACCAGAAGTCGCCGTTGCCGGCGGCGATGAACTCCACCGTGCCCGCGCCGCGGTAGCCGACCGCGGCCGCGGCCTGCCGGCCCGCGGCGAGCAGGCGTTCGCGCAGGTCGCCGCCGATCCGCTCGACGAGCGGCGCGGGCGCCTCTTCGATCACCTTCTGGTGCCGGCGTTGCAGGGAGCACTCGCGTTCGCCGAGCGCCCAGACGGTGCCGTGGGCGTCGGCCATGATCTGCACCTCGATGTGGTGCCCCTCGTCCAGGTACCGCTCGCAGAAGACGGTGGGATCGCCGAACGCGGCGCCCGCCTCGCGGGCCGCGGACGCGACGGCCGCGGGCAGCTCGGCCAGGGTGCGCACGATCCGCATGCCGCGCCCACCGCCGCCGGCCGAGGCCTTGACCAGTACGGGCAGGTCGGCCTCGGTGACGGCGTCCGGTTCGAGCAGGTCGAGCACGCTCAGGCCGGCCGCCGCCATCCGGCGCTTGGACTCGATCTTGGAGCCCATCACCTCGATCGCCGCCGGGTCGGGGCCGATCCAGGTCAGGCCGGCGTCCTGCACCGCGCGGGCGAAACCGGCGTTCTCGGCCAGGAAGCCGTAGCCGGGGTGGATCGCGTCGGCGCCGGCCCGGTGGGCCGCCGCGATGATGAGATCGCCGTGCAGGTACGTGTCGGCCGGCGTCGAGCCGGGCAGGCGTACGGCGCTGTCCGCCTCCCGCACGTGCGGGCTGTCCGCGTCGGGATCGGAGAAGACGGCGACTGTTGCCAGGCCACGACGCCGGCAGGTGGTGAAGATGCGCCGGGCGATCTCACCGCGGTTGGCGACCAGAACGGCGTGGAAAGTCATGCTGCTCTCACATCCGGAAGACGCCGAAGGCGTCGGTGCCCGACACCGGCGCGGTGTGGATGGCGGACAGGGCGATGCCCAGCACGTCACGGGTGTCGCGGGGGTCGATGATCCCGTCGTCGTAGACCAGCCCGGACAGCACCATCGGCATCGCCTCCGCGGTGATCTGCTGCTCGATCGCCTGCCGCATCAGCTGCGCGGCGTCCTCGTCGAACGGCCGGCCCTGGGCCAGCGCGGAGGCCCGGGACACCATGGTGCTCACGTCGGCGAGCTGCTGGGCGCCCATCACCGCGGACCGCGCGCTCGGCCAGGCGAAGACGAACCGGGGGTCGTAGGCGCGGCCGCACATGCCGTAGTGGCCGGCGCCGTACGAGTTGCCGATGAGCAGCGAGATGTGCGGGACGGTCGAGTTGGACACCGCGTTGATCATCATGGCGCCGTGCTTGATGATGCCGCCCTGCTCGTACTCCGCACCGACCATGTAACCGGTCGTGTTGTGCAGGAACAGCAGCGGGGTGTGCGAGCGGTTGGCGAGCTGGATGAACTGGGCCGCCTTCTGCGCCTCGGCACTGAACAGCACACCGCGGGCGTTGGCCAGGATGCCGACCGGGTAGCCGTGCAGCTGCGCCCAGCCGGTGACCAGCGAGCTGCCGTACAGCGGCTTGACCTCGTCGAAGTCGCTGTCGTCGACGATCCGGGCGATGACCTCGCGCGGGTCGAAGGGCGCCTTGAGGCCGGGCGGCACGATCGACAGCAGCTCCTCGGCCGCGTACCGCGGGGGTTTTGGGGTGGCCGTGACCGGGCCGCCCGCCTTGCGCCAGTTGAGCCGCGCGACGATGCGCCGTCCGATCCGGATGGCGTCCTGCTCGTCGCGCGCGAAGTGGTCGGCGAGGCCGGACAGCCGCGCGTGCATCTCGGCACCGCCGAGCGACTCGTCGTCGGACTCCTCGCCGGTGGCCGCCTTGACCAGCGGTGGACCGGCCAGGAAGACCTTCGAGCGCCGCTCGATCAGCACCACGTGGTCACTCATCCCGGGCAGGTACGCGCCGCCGGCCGTCGAGTTGCCGAAGACCAGCGCGATCGTCGGGATGCCGGCCGCGGACAGCCGGGTGAGGTTGCGGAAGACCGCGCCGCCGGGGACGAAGACCTCCTTCTGGGTGGGCAGGTCGGCGCCCCCGGACTCGACCAGCGAGATCACCGGTAGCCGGTTGTGCAGGGCGACCTCGTGCATCCGCAGCGTCTTGCGCAGCGACCACGGGTTGCTGGCGCCGCCCTTGACCGTCGGATCGTTGGCGATCAGCAGGCACTCGACCCCGCTGACCACGCCGATCCCGGCCACGACGCTGCCGCCGACGGTGAACGACGAGCCGTAGCCGGCCAGCGCGGCCAGCTCCAGGAACGGCGAGTCCTCGTCGAGCAGCAGCTCGATCCGCTCACGGGCGGTCATCTTCCCCCGGGCATGGTGCCGGGCCTCCGCTTTCTCGCCGCCGCCGGCCACCGCCCGGGCGGTCTCGGCCGTGATCTCGGCGAGCGCGTCCAGCATCGCCTGCCGAGCGGCCAGGGCCTCGTCGGTGGCGGGTTCGAGCGTGGACCGCAGGACGGTCACAGTTCCTCCCGATCGGTCAGCAGTGCTACGGGGATCTCGACGTGCCGGGACCGCAGCCACTCGCCGAGGCCCTTGGCCTGCGGATCGAAGCGGGCGTGGTAGGCGACGCCCGCGCCGAGGAGCCCCTCGACGACGACGTTGACGGCCCGGATGCCGGGCAGGCGGGTGATCCGGACGGGCAGCGCGGCGGTCTCGGGGAGCAGCTCCCGGATGGTCTGCTCGCTGATCAGGGCGGCCAGCCACGGGTATGCGTCGGCGTCGCGCACCCAGAGGCCGATGTTGGCGTTGCCACCCTTGTCGCCCGAGCGGGCCCCGGCCAGCGTGCCCAGCGGCATCCGGCGGGTCGGCCCAGCTCCGACACCGGGCCCGGGATCAGCTCCTGGTTCGTCGGGCGCACCCCGGATCTCGGGGCTGCCGGGTGCCGGCGGCTTGATCGGCGCGCGGCCGGCCGGTCCTGCGATGGCGGTGACCTGCGGTCCGCCGGCATGCGGCCGGAGCGCCTGGGTGACCGGCGGCGGCTCGATCGATTCCACCGCGCCGTCGTGGCGGACGACCTCGTGCGCCGGCACGGCCTGGGGGACAAACCCCGCCGTGAAGACGCCGTAGGGCTGGGCGCCGGCCGGCGGGGTGGTGCTGAAGAAGCCGGGGTACGACGAGAGCGCCAGCTCGACCGCGGCCTTGCTGAACGCGCGACCGGCCACCCTCTCGTCCGGGTCCCGGGCGACGACGGTGAGCAGGGCGGACGCCTGCTGCTGGGTGGCCGCGTCGGCGGTGTCGAGCCGGGCCAGGCTCCAGGTGACCTCGGCCGGTGCGGTGCCCGGGGCGGCCTCGAACTGGCGGCGGAACAGTGCCGCCTTGGCCTCGATGTCCAGCCCGGTCAGCACGACGGTCAGCTCGTTGCGGTAGCCGCCGACGGTGGTGCACGAGACCTTCAGGTCAGGTGGAGGTGCCTCACCGCGTACTCCGGTGATCTCGACCCGGTCCGGACCGGCCTGGCGCAGCGACACCGTGTCGAGGCGGGTGGTGACGTCCGGACCGGCGTAGCGCGCATCGTCCACTTCGTACACCAGCTGGGCCGTGACCGTGCCGACGGTGACCGCCCCGCCGGTGCCGGGGTGCTTGGTGATGACGCTGGAACCGTCCGGGTGCAGCTCGGCGATCGGGAAGCCGGGCCGCAGCGGGTCGTCGAGCTCGGTGAAGAACGCGTAGTTGCCGCCGGTGGCCTGGGCGCCGCACTCGATGACGTGACCGGCGACCGTGGCCCCGGCCAGCGCGTCGAGGTCGTCGCGCCCCCAGCCGAAGTGGGCGATCGCGGGACCGACAGCCAGCGAGGCGTCGGTGACCCGCCCGGTCACCACGACATCAGCACCGCAGGTGAGCGCCCGGGCGATGCCGAAAGCACCGAGGTACGCGTGTGCGCCGAGCGGCGTGCCCAGCCCCAGCTCATCGGCTCGGGGGGTGAGGTCGTCACCGCGTACCAGAGCGACCCGGGCCGGCGTCCCCAGCTCGCGGATCGCGGCGACCAGGGCGGGCGGGTTGACGCCGCCCGCGTTGGCGACGATCCGCACGCCGCGCTCCAGCGTCAGCCGCAGGCAATCCCGCAGCTGCACCAGGAACGTCTTGGCATAGCCGGTCGCCGGGTCTCGCGCGCGGTCCCGGCCGAGGATCAGCATGGTCAGCTCGGCCAGGTAGTCGCCGGTGAGCACGTCGAGCTCGCCGCCCTCGAGCATCTCCCGCATGGCCGAGAGCCGGTCGCCGTAGAACCCGGAACAGTTGCCGACGCGCAGCATCTCGGGGCTCATGCCGACCGACCCTGGCACAGGTTCAAAAAACAAGCAAGCGCGCTTGTTTCTGCCGGGTGCCCTTCGCTAGCGTCGGCCCATGCGCCTCAACGAGGACCACCGCGCCTTCCGGGACAGCGTCCGCCGGTTCGTCGACACCGAGGTCAACCCGCACGTCGACGCCTGGGAGGCGGCCGGCCGGGTGCCCCTGCACGACCTGCTGCCCAAGGCCGCGGCCCTCGGCCTGCTCGGTCTCGAATACGACGAGGCCTACGGCGGCGAGGGCGCCGACGCGAGCTTCCAGCTGGTCGCGGCCGAGGAGTACGGCCGGATGCACGCCACCGGGGTCGGGATGGCCATCGGCGTCCAGGCGATGATGGCGACACCCTCACTGCACGATTACGGTTCACCTGAACTGAAGGAGCATTACCTCACCCCGGCCATCGCCGGCACCGCGGTCACGTCGATCGCCGTGACCGAGCCGGACACCGGCTCCGACGTGGCCCAGCTGCGCACCCGGGCGGTCCGCGACGGCGACGACTGGGTCATCACCGGCCGCAAGGCCTACATCACCAACGGCGCCCAGGCCGACTGGCTCTGCCTGCTGGCGCGCACCTCGGACGAGGGCGGCTACCGGGGCATGTCCCAGATCGTCGTGCCCACGGATCTTCCGGGCTTCAGCGTGGCCCGCACGTTCGACAAGCTGGGCAATCGCTGCTCGGACACGGCGGAGCTGGTGCTGGACCAGGTGCGCGTACCGGTCACCAACACGATCGGCGAGGTGGGGCGGGGCTTCCAGCAGCAGATGCGGCAGTTCGTGACCGAGCGGATGTTCGCCGCGTACACCACGGTCGGTGGCTGCCAGTACGCGCTGGACCGTACGCGCCGCTTCGTCCTGGACCGGCAGGTCTTCGGGCGTCCGCTGGCAGATCGGCAGTACGTGGCGTTCCGCCTGACCGAGCTTCAGGCTGAGGTGGACCTGCTGCGCAGCCACAACCTGGTGACGTGCGAGGCGCTGATGGCGGGCGAGGACATCACCCGGATGGCGACGGTGGCGAAGCTGAAGGCGGGGAGGTTGGTGCGGGAGGTGGCGGACTGGTGCCTGCAGTTCCACGGGGGGATGGGGTATCTGGAGGACAACTGGACCGCTCGGCTGTTCCGGGATACGCGGCTGACGTCTATCGGGGCTGGGGCGGATGAGGTGATGTTGCAGGTGCTGGCCCGGCTCGACGGGCTGCCGGCCTGAGCGGCTGTCAGGGGACCGGCTGGCCGTCCGAGCCGATGACGTAGCCGAACTGGGCGAGCGAGCCGGCGCGGTCGATCTCGTCCAGGGCCTCGGCGGTGAAACCGGTCATCGGGGGATCGCCGGCCCGGTTGCGCCAGCCGGCCAGGCGGACCGACTTGTACTCGAGGTTGACCTCGCCGTTCTCGGTATGGAAGCCGCCGTCGCGCTCGAACATGCCGATCAGCGGCTCGAACGGATCCTCCAGGCCCGGGGGACAGGCGAAGCCCGGCGTGGCACTCAGTGCGGCCCAGTGCAGGATGAACGGAGCCACCTGCCGGACGTTCCAGCCGCTGGACTTCAACGTCTCCAGCAGCTCGTCGACCACGCCTGGATCAGCGCGCACGTTCGGATCGACACACAGGGCGATGTCGAAGAACGGCACCTTCGTGTCGCAGTTGTAGGCCGCCGCCCACCGGGCCGCCCGTCGGAAGTACTCCTTGAGCAGGGCGGCCTTCGACCAGGTCTTGTCGCCGTGGCGTTCCCAGTCGACGGCGCTCAGGCGAGCAGCCACGGCCTGCACGGCTTCGTCGGGTGTCATCGTCCCAATCCTCGCAGAGCGGCGTCGACGACGTCATCGAGGTTCGACAGATCGTCGGCCATCCGCAGGCCGGAGCCGTCGAGGCCGAACAGGCGCCAATGGTCGAAGGGGGCGTTGGGCCGCCATTCGTTGGGCGCCAGCTCGTGGGCGCCAGGGTGGTCGCGGTTGATGATGCGGTCGCCGTCGGCATCGAAAGCATCCGGATGGGACGACCGGTAGGGCAGGCCCGCTTCCATGAGTCTGTTCTCCACGTACTCGTGGGCGGCGAGGTTCCGGAAGGCCGCCATGTCGTCCGGGCTGAGCGTTCCCCGGGTGGCGCGGTCCCAGAGGTCGGTGATGCGCTCGCCCGGGGTGAAGGAGCCGCGCTCGATCTGGTTCGGGCCGAGCGACCCCTTCGTCGATGCCGGTGTTCGCCGCGGCGAGGGGCGTGTCGTCCGCGCTGTCGCGGATGCGCCGGTACGCGTCGGCCGCCCGGTCCGAGAAACCCTCGCCGTTGTCGATGAAGTCGGAGCCGCGGGGGAAGTCGGGCCGGAACTCGCCCGGGTCGGTGCGGGCCAGGGCCCGGTTGCGGCCGCTCAGGTCCGAGAAGATGCCGGCCAGGTCGTCCAGCTTGGTGCCGAGCCGGCGCAGGCTGCTGAGCAGGCCCCGGACGAAGTGCTGGATCCGGTTGACCCACTTGGCCACGAGGGTGGCGACCTGGCCGATGACCACCGGCGTGGCGATGCCCAGCGTCAGCCCGGCCTCGGCGAGCCATTGCGGCAGGCGGGCGGCCAGCGTACCGATGAACTCCGCGATCAGGTCGCGGACGATGCCCCGGACCAGCGCGACCAGTAGGCCCGCGCCCTCCACGGCGGAGGAGATGCCCTGGGCCGCCGTGGCCAGCCCCTCCAGCACCTGCAGCTGCATGCCGGCGTGCGCGCGGTACGCGTCACCGGAGGCGCCGAACCAGCCGGACACCTCGGTGCGGAGGCGGTCGGCGTACTGCTGGCGGGCCTGGTCCGTGAAGGCCGCGACGTTCGACCAGGTGGCGGCGTGTGCGGCGACCTCGTCGGCCCGTAGGCCTGTGTGTCCATGGTGACCTCGTGCACCGCCGACCGGCCCTGCCGGACGGCGTCCGCGATCCCGTCGACGCTGCCGGCGTGCCCGCGTACGGCATCAGCCGGGAACTGGATTTCCTCACCGGGCATGGCTGTCCCGCGGGCCGTCGTCACCAGGCCCGTCCGGCGGCTCCGGGAACCGCTCCGCGTACGAGTGGATCACCGCGCGGCCGGTCTCGGTGTCGGCGCCGACGGTCTGCTCCACCTGGGCGGCGACGCGGGCGGAGAGCTGCGCCTGGGCGCGGCGGATCAGGCCCATGATCTCCCGGCTGAGTTGTGCACCGGTCAGCTGGCCCGGCCGGTCCTCGATGTCGAGGCGTTCAAGCTGGCCGGCCGACCCGACGGCGACGGAAATGGACCCGTCGCGGCTCGTTGCCTCCCCGGTCAGCGCGGCGACCCGGCGCGACAGCTCCACGGCCCGCGCGGCGTTCGCATCGACGCCGGCCGCCCAGGTCTCCAGCCAATCCTCGGCCGAATCGATATCTCTCATGACATAGCCCCCGATCTGCCGAACCCTAGGTCGATGCCTGCGACGCCGCAACCCCGTCACGCAGCGCCCACATGGGCCGGATCCCGGGCGCCCGATCGGGCAGGAAGAGATGCCCTCCCGGGTGCCTGACCGGATGCTGCGCCGGGCGGCCGGTGCGGCGACGCTCTGGGGATGACGGGCGCACGTCAGGCGGCCGAGGGTGCGCGGGCCCAGGTGAGCGACGCCCTCGCCGCCGGCCGGCAGCGGACCGGCGGCGATCACCGGCGGCCGGTGGCCGGTCGGCAGGCCGTGCTCGCCCTGCAACGGGCCGCGGGGAACGCCGCGGTCGGTGCGCTGCTGGCGGCGCGGCTGCGGTCGCCCGGCGAGCAGGCCCGGACCGATGTTGATGCCGCGCTGAAGGAGATGCGCCGCGACGAACCGGCGGTCGACACGGTGGAGAAGGGGCTGCGCGCGGCGAAGGCTGTGGGCGTACCCGTCGATCTCGAGGGGCCGCGGCCGCCTGCGTCGGCGCTTGCGGTGACCACGACCGGTTTCGGGCCGGCTTCGGTCGCGCCGAAGGCGCCGGTGCCGCCGCCCAAGCCGGTGCCGGCCGTCAGTCCGCTCGGCAAGGCCGCGGCTGTCGTGCCCAAGCCCGGTGGGACTCGCGGCGGCGCTCCACCCGTCGGCCCGGTCGCGGCCGCCGGCGGCGCTCCGCCGACAACGGCTCCCGCGGCTCTGTCCGGGGATCAGCTTCTGCAGCCACCGGTCGCGCCGGCCGGGATGCGGCCTGACGACGATCCGGCCTTCGCCCAGGTACGCCGCAACGTCAAGGGTTTCGCCCACCAGAAGCGGGCCCACCCGACCGCGGCATCCAAGGCGAAGGAGGCCCAGGACGCGGCGCTGGCGCCCAGTGACGACGTCACCGGGCAGGCCCGGGCAGCCAAGGTCGACACGATGGACGCCCAGCCGGCCGGCACCTTCGACAAGCAGGCCTTCATCGCGGCGGTGAAGGCGGCCATCGAGGCCAAGTCGCCCAAGACGCTGGAGGAGGCCGACAAGTACCGCAGTTCAGGTAAGGCTGGTGAGGTCAAGGACAACATCAAGGGGCTGGTGACCCAGGGCAAACAGGGCCAGGCCAAGGACATCGAGGCCGCGACGGCAGCACCGCCGGACACCTCCAAGGCGATCCCCAAGCCGGTCACGCCGATGGCCGAGGAACAGCCGGGGCAGGTCGTGGCGATCCCGGCTGCGGGGGCCGTGCCGAAAACGGCCCCGACCGCGCAGGTCAACCTCGCCGCCGGCAAGCACCAGGCCGATCAGGAACTGGCCGGCGCCGACGTCAGCGAGCCTCAACTGGCCCGGTCCAACGAGCCGGAATTTCAGCAGGCCCTCGCCGACAAGCAGGCCGCCGCCGCGCACGCCGACACCGCCCCGGCCGAGTTCCGCCGGCAGGAACAGCAGGTGCTGCCCCAGAGCCGGACGGAAGCCGCCGCGCAGACCACCGCGGGCGTCGCCGGCATGCAAGGCGCCAAGGGGGCGGCGCTCGCGGCGCTGGTCGCGGGTAAGGGGAAGGCCAAGTCCAAGGACGAGGCCAAGCGGGCCGAGGTCACCGGGAAGATCCAGGGCCTCTTCGCCGCCACCGAGGCCGACGTGCGAAAAATCCTCGACGGCATCGACGCGAAGGTGGAGGCCGAGTTCAACCAGGGTGAGGCCGGCGCCCGGGCGGCGTTCGAGACGTTCGTCGCGACCAAGATGGCGGCGTACAAGAAGGACCGCTACGGCGGCTGGCTGGGCGGCTTCCGCTGGGCCAAGGACAAGCTGTTCGGGATGCCGGCGAAGGTCGACGAGTTCTACCGGGCCGGGCGTGAGCTTTACCTGCAACGGATGGACGGCGTCATCGGCCGGGTCGCGAGCATCGTGGGCGGCGAGCTCACCGCGGCGAAGCAGCGCATCGCGCGGGGCAAAACCGAGATCACCACGTACGTGCGGAGCCTGCCCACCGACCTGAAGAAGGTCGGCGCCGAGGCCTCGAAGGAGATCGGCGACCGCTTCAGCCAGCTGGAAAGTGACGTCGACGCCAAACAGGAATCGGTCGTCGACACCCTGGCCACGAAGTACGTCGACGCACGCAAGGGCCTCGACGAACGCATCGAAGCGTTGCAGGCGGAGAACAAGGGCCTGGTCGACAAGGCGATCGGCGCGATCAAGGCGGTCATCAACACGATCCGCGAACTCGTGGCGATGCTCAAGAACGTCCTCTCCCGGGCGGCCGGCGTGGTCGGCGAGATCATCAAGAACCCGATCGGCTTCCTCGGCAACCTGATCGCCGGGGTGAAGGGCGGCATCCTCAGGTTCAAGGAAAACATCGTCGACCACCTCCGCAAAGGCCTGATGGGCTGGCTGTTCGGCGCGCTGGCCGAGGGCGGGGTCGAGCTGCCGGAGACGTTCGACGTCAAGGGCATCATCCGGCTGCTGGCCTCGATCTTCGGCCTGACCTGGGCCAACATCCGCAACCGGATCGTCAAGCAGATCGGTGCTCCGGCGATGGCGGCGGTCGAGAAAGGCGTGACGATCTTCCAGATCCTGGCGGCCCAGGGCGTCGGCGGGCTGTGGGAGATGCTGCTGGAGAAGCTCGGCGACATCAAGGAAATGATCCTCGAGAAGGTCCGCGACTTCGTCGAGGAGAAAATCATCGCGGCCGGCATCACGTGGCTGATCGGCCTGCTCAACCCGGCGGCGGCGTTCATCAAGGCCTGCAAGCTGATCTACGACGTGGTGATGTTCTTCGTGACGAATGCCGGGCGGATCGCCCGCTTCGTGGACACGATCCTGGACTCGGTCGCGGACATCGTGCGGGGCAATGTCAGCGGGGTCATCAACAAGATCAACGATGTGCTGGGGCAGATGCTGCCGATCATCATCGGGTTCCTGGCGAGTGTGATCGGGCTGGGTGGGATCGGGCAGAAGATCCGGTCGATCGTGGAGACGCTGCAGAAGCCGGTGAACCAGGCGCTGGACTTCGTGATCAAGACGGGGCTGAAGCTGGCGGGGCCGGTGATCCGGGGGATGGCCGGAATAAGCGGGAAGGTGAAGGCCAAGGTCGCGGCCGGCAAGGCATGGGCTCGGGGGAAGATTGATGCCGGCGTGGCGAAGGCCCGAACTGCTGTTCAGGGCGGTGACGACAGTCCGGCCGGAAAGCGACAGCGGCTGGACAGAGGCCTCGCCGCCGGCGTTGCCGCGATGGACCGTTTCCAAGGACGAACCGTGGGTGCGGCGCTGCTGCGGCCGGTGCTCGCAGGTCTCCGCGTTCGCTTCGGGCTCACCGTGTTGGAGCCGCTGCGGCGTGGGGACCGCTGGGCGATCCACGGCGTGATCAACCCGGAGGACACCAAGATCAGTGCGGCGGGCGCCGCGGAGGATCTCACAGATCCACTCAAGTCCGCGTTGGCCAGCCTGACCACTGAGGATGCGAAAAAGCAGTTTGAAGTGTTGAGAAGCCGATCGCCGGACATGGCTCGTTTCGAAAAGGCGATTGCGGCCAAGATCTCGGCATCCGCCCGCATGAACCCCGCCAAGACGCTTGATGATCTATTGGCGTCCGAGTATCGAGCCAAGGCGGGCGGTACGCCGCCCAGCACCGAGCTTGCAGCCGCGATTGATGCTCTCCTGGCGACGATCACGGTCGTGGAGGCGCGGGCCGGCGCATATGCCTCCACGCATCCGACCGTCAAGGGAACTCAGCGCTGGCTCAGCAGGCTGAAGGATGAGCGAACCCCGCTGGGCAAGGAGAAGACCGGCGCCAGCCCGACCACCGCCGACCGCATCGGTCAGCACGCGAAGGCGGTCCGCGGTATCGATGCCGAGATTGAGCTCGCCGAGCGGTCGAGGGATGTGGTTGAGGTGGCGATGCCGGTATCGGGCGGCGGTGCGAAGTCGGACGTTGACGTAGTAGCCGACGGAGGCCGAACTTGGAAGGACGCGAAAGACTATGAGTTGTTCGGTCTGGGTTCGTACAACTGGACACACCACTTGCGACCGCAGGCGATGAAGCAGCTGGACATTATTGGAGACCCCGCGTATTCCATGGGTGGACGACCGAAGCTCGTGTACTGGTTCCGGCGAGGCGTTACCGTTGAGGTAGCGGAAGCCCTCGAGAACTTGACAATTGCAGTAGAGGGAGACCGAGTCGCCGCCCCACCGGGTGCGGCGCTGAAACCGGGCACCACTGACGGATCGGGGGCCAACGGTGGCTGAACAGCGGTTGTTTGCGGCGTTCTTCCTGTCACAGGCGGTCCGTTTGTCGCCCTTGGATCTCCCGGCCGCTGCGCTCCGTGCCGGCGTCGAGGTCGTGCGTAGTCCTGGATGGTGGCCGCCCGAGGCGCCGCGTGTCCTCGGCAGGTGGGGAGGTCTGGAATGTGAGGCGGGCCTCGTCCCGCTTTCGTACTATGACGTGCTCCTCATTACCTTTCGACAAGACGAATTTCGCGAGCGCTTGTCGCAAGGAAGCGGGGGCGGTTCTTCACAGGACATGGACGCATTGGCTGCGGTCTTCATAACTGCCTGCCAATCAATATCCCCGCTTACCGGACTGCTTTCTTCGTATGCATGGAGCGACCCGGTCGCATATTTGTCCGAATTGGAAGATCGGGTCTTGGGCGGTGACATCGCGTCTTTGACGCGGGAGCATGTCTGGCTGCTCTACGTCACGGCGAGCGACGAGGAGACGTTGCGGCAAGAATCGCCGGTGAGTGCGAGGGACGTCGTTCGCGTGCCTGGTGGCGCCGTGCTGATCCGAGAATTCAAGCCGGATGAGTGGTGAGTTGCCGTACCTCCATCGTCTGGGCTTCGTGCTCGCTGTCGGCCCCGACCTCTGGTGTCGTGTTCCTGACCGGTGTCAATTTGTACCCGGAGGTAACGGCCCCGCCGGTGCAGACTGTTGCGGGGGACCGACCGCTCCGGGGTCCGCCCACCGAGGCGGTGATCACCGTGCCAACCTACCGACACACTGGCGCCACAGGGCTGGTTCGACCTCGCCTGCTTATGGAGCTCACCCCGCTTCGTCAGTCCCCCCTCGCGGTCATCGTCGCGCCGGCCGGGTTTGGGAAGACGACGCTTCTTGCGCACTATGCGCATGCTTTTGACGGTGCTGTTGTGTGGATCACCGCTGATCCTGGTGATACCGATCCCGCCACCCTCAACCGGCGTCTTCGCCGGGCCTGTCCGGTCAGCCTGCCGGTTCCGCACCGGCCGCACGATCTTGTCGAGTTCGCCGAGGATCTCGGGGCCGGGCTGCGGCAGGACACCCTGCTGGTGATCGACGACGCGCAGTGGCTGGAAGGGTCCGACGGTGAGCGCGCCGTCGAGCGCATGCTTGTCGCCGCCCCTCCGCAACTGCACACCGTTCTGGCCGGGCGGCGCATGCCCGGCGTCAACACCTCCCGGCATGAGCTCACCGGCCTGCTCACCATCGGCCCCGACCAGATGCGGTTCCGGGCCTGGGAGGCCGAGGAACTGCTCCGTGACGTCTACCGTGAGCCGCTTCCGCCCAGTGACATCGCCGCGCTCACCCGCCGGGTCGGTGGGTGGCCTGCCGGGCTTCATCTTTTCCATCTTTCGACCCGTGGCCGGCCGGTGGCCGACCGCCGGGCCGCCGTCGCCGCGCTCGACGGGCGTGCGTCGCTCTGCCGCGCCTACCTGGCCCGTACGGTGCTCGCCGACCTCCCCGCCCACCTGCATTCCTTCCTCATCCGCACCGGGGTTTTCGACACGCTCACCGGCCCGCGCTGCGACGAGCTGCTCGGCCAGCGGGACAGCCACCTGATCCTGGCCGAGCTGGAACGGCTGCAGGCCTTCACCACCAGCGCCGACGGCGGCTGGACCTACCGGTACCACGAGGTGCTCCGGTCGCATCTGGCCGCCACGCTGGTCGATGATCTCGGCGAGGACGGCGCCCGGCAGTGGCATGTGCGGGCGGCGCAGATCCTGGAGCGGGAGGACGCGTACGCCGAGGCCGCCCGCTCGTACGCGCGGGCCGGCCGTTGGTCGAGTGTGCGCCGGCTGCTGGGCCGGCTGGGGCCGGGCCTGATCGCGGACGGTGTGGAGCCGTGGCGGGACGTGCTGCCGGCCTGGCTTGTCGCCGAGGATCCGTGGCTGATGCTCGCCGAGGGCCGGCACCGGTTCAGCCGCGGGCAGCTCGTCGGCGCCATCGAGTCGTTCCGGCACGCGCACGGGCTGTTCACCGACGCGGACGGGCGGGCGCACTGTCAGCAGGCGCTGGCCCGGGCGAACGTCTGGTTGTCCGGCCCGCAGCGGGCCCAGGGGGCGTGGCCGAACTGGTTGCGGGCCGCCACCCAGGGACACCCGGCGATGGTGGCCGGGCGCGCCGATGAGCTGCCCGGTCCCGGCGGGCGGCTGGTACGGGTCGTCGCCCGTACCCTTGCCGGTGATCTGCTCGGGGCCCGCCGCGAGCTTGCCGCGACGGACGCGGAGGTGCCGGGGGTGCTCGGGATGGCTCTGCGGCTGTTGCACGGCGCGGCGCAGGCCGCCGCCCACTCACCTGCCGGGCCGGTCACGCTGGCCCAGGTCGCGCTGGAGGCCGAGCACGAGGCGCTGTGGCTGGCGCGAATGGCGCGCGCCGCCGTGGCCGTCGACGGCACCGAGCAGGGCGCCAAGACGGCGCTGGCGATCGCGGAGGAGTGCGCGCGCGAGGGTGACGCCTGGGGTGAGGTCGTCGCGGCCGCGCTGGCCTGGCTGCCGCACGCCGGGAGCGCCGATCCGGCCGAGATCGCCGATCTGGTACGGCGGTGCCGGCAGCTGGACGCCGCGGTGCTGCTCGCCTGGCTGCAGGCCATGCACGCGCTGGCCGCGGCCGTGGCGGATCTGCCGGACGCCGATCTGCTGGCCGCTCAGGCCGCGGCGGTGGCCCGGTCGGCGGGGGTTCCGGGTGCCCGGGCGCTCGCGTTCGCCGCGACGGCCGGCGTGCCGGGGTGCCCGCCCGGGTCGGCGGCCCGGGCGCGGAGTTTCGCCGCGGAGTGCGGGCTGCCCGGCAGCCTGACCGAGGCGTGGCTCGACGCCGCCGAGCCGCCGTACGCCGGGGCCGGTGCGGCACCCCCGATCACCGTGCGGTGTCTGGGTGGCTTCAGCGTCGAGCGGGCCGGGCTGCCGGTGGACCAGTCGACGGTCAAGCCGCGCGTCCGCAGCCTGTTGCGCCTGCTGGCCATGAACGCCGGCGCCGCCGTGCACCGCGATGCCCTCGTGGAGGCGTTGTGGCCCGGCCTGTCGCCGGCCACCGCCGCGCACAACCTGCACGTCGCCGTGTCCAGCCTGCGCAAGTTACTGGAGCCGGAATCCCCGCGCGGGCACGCCCGGCTGCTGGTCCGCGAGGGCGACGGCTACCGGCTGGCCCTGCCGCCACCGTCCTCCTGCGACGTCACCGAGGTGCGCGCCGCGCTTGACGACGCCCGGCGCCGGCAGCTCGCCGGGGACCGGGCCGGCGCGGTGCGGGCCCTGCGGGCGGCGGTCGGTGGTTACGGCGGCGACCTGCTGCCCCAGGACGGTACGGAGGAATGGGTGGTCCATGAACGCGACGTCCTGCGTACTGCCGTGGCCATCGCCGCCGCCCAGCTCGCCGCGTACGAGCTGGACGGGGGTGCGGCGGTCGAGGCCACCGTGGCGGCCGAGCGGTGCCTGGCCATCGACCGGTACCACGACGAGGGCTGGCGGGTGCTCGTCGCGGCGTACGAGCGCAACGGCGACCTGGGCGCCGCCCAGCGGGCCCGCGGCCGTTATGCCGAAGCCCTCGCCGAGCTGGGCATCTCGTCGCAGGTCGTTCACTGATCGCGGTGCACCCGGGCCCGGCCGACGGCGACCGACTCCGCCCGGACCGTCACCGGTACGTGCGCCGGCAGCGAGTCCACGATCAGCGTCCGGATCCGGGCCGGGTCGACCGGGGCACCCGCACGGGTCCGGACCGTCACCTCGATCCGGGGCTCCGGCGTGCCCGGCAGCCGCGAACCGGGGTGCGGGGACCAGCCGCAGCCGCCGGTGTCCACCACCTCGACCGTGCCGCCGGTGAGCAGCTCGACGTGTTTGGCCAAACCACGCCGGGTCCCACGCCACCGGTGCAGCTGCACGGCCTCGGCCACCAGGGCCCGCCGCTGCGCCAGCGGCCACGTCTCGTCCAGCGGGTACGCGACCCAGCCGGCGAGCCAGTCGAGGAAGTCATCCGGCGCCAGGTGCGGGTCGAGGTACGCGGCGAAGCTGTCCAGGGTCAGCAGCGCCGGGGCCAGCACCTCGTCCAGCGCCGCGGTGAGCTGCTGGACGAACTCGTACTCCTGATAGACGGCCGGCAGGGTCTGGCCGATCGGGTGGGCGGTCGGCGCCTGGTCGAGTCCCGTGCGCATGCTCATCCTTCGGTGATCCTGATCTGGTGGCCGCGAGATATCACCAGGCCGTGCGGTGGCAGGTCGATGCGCTGCACCGGCCGCACGTCGGGTGAGCTGCGCGCCCTGGCCTCGTACAGCTGGACGTCCTCGACCAGATCGACCCCGGGCAGCCGCTGGAGCACGGCGAAGATCTCGCCGGACTGCACCGGCCGGCCGAACGGCCAGCCGGTGCCGTCCGGGCCGCCGACGACCGGGTTCAGGTAGCGGTACAGCGCTTCGGTGGCCTGGCTGAGCAGCGTGTCGCGAGTGGTACGCGTCCGCGCGTGCAACTGCGCGACCACCGTGACGCCCAGGTAGTACGGCGGCTCGACCATGACGCGGGCGCCGAGGCACCGCCGTTCCTCCAGGTAGTCGGCGATCCGGGCGAGCGTCTCGTCGCTCGGCTGCGGTTCGGCCGCGGCGGGATCCAGCGCCTCGGACACCTTCGGTACGACCAGCAGCCGCACCGCCCCGGGCTGGTCCGGCACCGGTACGCACTTGACCCGGGCCACGTCCGGCGCAGCCTCGCGGGCCAGGTACTCGTAGTCGTCCACGGTCACCGCCCGGTCCCGGGTCCGCAGCAGCAGCGGCCCGCGCAGCGCCGCGTCGGCCACCGATTCGCCGTCGACCCCGCCGCTGCCCGCCCGCCGATTGGTCACGCTGGTCACGAACGGCACCGGATCTCGTTGCACGCGCAGGACGTTGCGGGCCACGTTGCCGCGCTTGCCGCCGCCGGTGCGGTACCGCGGCACCCGGATCGGCGCGGCCTTCGGCGGGACCTTGCCGTAGTAGCGCAGAGTCCCGTCCGGCTCGCGGGTCGCCGGCCCGAACACCACCTCGCCCTGCACCCGGTCGACCATGAAGTGCGGGTCACCTGAGCCTGAGGCGGCGAACGTCTGCACCTCGTGCCACTGCTCCCAGTCGTTGCCGCCGGCGACCTCGACGACCAGGTCGCCGGTGGCGGCCACCGGCCGGCGCTGCAACGGGAAACGCTGACCCGGTACGCCTTCCGACATCCCGACCACCTCGTGCTCCACCGTGTCGGAGTGCTCGGCGCCGATGGTCCCGCCGATGGTCGCGGCGCTCACCCCGAGGATCCCCGGAGTGTTGGTGTAGTACGCCTGCTTGGGCCGCGGTTCGACCGTCCGGCAGCGCAGCCAGCCCGCGCGGTGCCGGCCGATCAGCGACACGACGTGCGACGGAGGCACGTGCAGCACCACGTCGCCGGGCTTGTTGAGGCCGCCGGTGTCGTCGCGGTCGACCTCGCACGGCGCCCATTCCGTACCGGTCCAGGCCTCCCACTGCAGCGGCGGATCGTCGGGCCGGACGCCCACGCCGCGGACCGGGCAGTCCAGCCGAAGCAGCACCGCGCACCGGGGGACTGCGGCTGACAGTCCGAACAGGACGGCGTCGCCGATCCCGGGAGGCTGTGCGAAACACTCCACACCGGCACCGCCGCGCAGATCCTCGGTGCGGTCGAACGGCTGCCCGCCCGCACTCCAGGTCATGATCCGCGACAGCGAGCACGGCACGATGAAAAGGTCGTCGCGGGTGTGGAAGACGACCGGCTCCTCCGCCTCGGTCTGCACGCACGCCACCTCGGCGCCCGCCGGGACCGTCACGGCGGCGTCCCGCGCGGCCGACAGCCAGAAGGTGACGTCGCACCGGGCGGCGGTCGGCGGGAACAGCCGCAGCCCGATCAGCTCCAGGAACCGCAGGTAGTGCAGGTCCGGCACCCGGTTGAGCCGGTAGATGAGCTGGTCGACCATCATGGCGAAGGTCTCGATCAGGGTGACCCCCGGATCGGAGACGTTGTGGTCCGTCCACTCCGGACAGTTGCGCTGCACCAGGCGTTTGGCCTCGTCCACGAGGTCCTGGAAGCGGCGGTCGTCGAGGTTGGGGGCCGGCAGCGACATCAGACACCGTCCTGCTCGATAGCGCCGTCGCCGCCGTCGTGGGCGGGGATGACGTAGAAGGGGAAGACCAGGTTGCGCGGGTCGTTGTCGCCGCGGATCAGGTAGCGGATCTCGATGAGCAGGGTGCCGCGGTCGGCCCGGTCGAAGGACACCACGACGTCGCTGACCATGATCCGGGGCTCCCAGCGGTCCAGGGCCAGCCGCACCTCGTACGCGATCTGCCCGGCCGTGGCCGCGTCCGCCGACGCGAACACCAGGTCGTGGATGGCGCAGCCGAACTCCGGCCGCATCGGCCGCTCGCCGGGGGCCGTGGCCAGGATCAGCTGAATGCTCTCGATCACCTCGCGCTCGCCGGCGACCAGCGCGATCGAGCCGGTGACGTCGGTGTGCACCGGGAAGGCCCAGCCGGCGCCGATGAACTCCTCGCGCATCTCAGCCTCCGATCAGCACGGTGAAGCAGCCGGCCACGATCGGCGCCCCGCAGGCGGCCAGGTCACCCATCCGGGCGGCGGGCATGCCGGCGATGAGCACGGTGGGACAGCCCGGCGGGGCGATCGGGGTCGGCGGGTGCACGGCCGGCGGCGGGAACGAGCACGTGTGCAGCCCGCCGACCGTGGCCGCCGGCAGCCCGCCGATCAGCACCGTGGGCACGCCCGGCGGCGCCAGCACACCCGGGTGACCGGTGGGATCGCCGACCCTCGCCGCCGGTGGCATCGTGACCGTCTCCTCTAGTTGATCCGGACGATTCCGCCGCGCACGGTCAGCGCGCCGCCGGCGGTCAGTTCCGCGGTGCTCTGGCCCGCGATCTTCACCTGCGCGCCCTTGAGGTCGAGCAGCCCGGCCCCGGCGTCGACCGTGACGCCCATCCCGCTGATCTTCACCGGGCCGGCGCTGGTCAGCTCCACGGTGTTCGCGGCGCCGTCCAGCTTGAGCAGCAGCTTGCCGCTGCCGGTGCGCAACAGCACCGCGTCGCCGCGCGGGGAGTCGATCAGCTCCAGGCGGTGCCCGGTCCGGCTGACGATCGCCCGTACGCCGATCTCGCCGCTCGCGTCGTCGATGGCCGGCACCTCGGTGGCCGGCGGGGTGTCCTTGCCGTTGTGCAGACCGCCGAGCACGTACGGCGTGTCCAGGTCACCGCCGGCGAACCCGACCAGCACCTCGTCGCCGACCTCGGGCAGCACGAAGAACCCGCGGTCCCGGCCGGCGCCGGCGTGCACGGTACGGGCCCAGCCGCTGGTGAAGTCCTTGGACAGCCAGGGCAGCGTGACCCGGACCCGGCCGGCCTTGAGCGGGTCCCGGACGTCGCTGACGATGGCCGGCACCAGCCCTCCGGTCACCCGGGGCATCGTCGCCTCGGCGCCGCCGGAGACCAGCCCGTAGAGCGAGCGTTCCTGGCGGCCGGACACGGTGAACGCGGTGGTGTAGCCGGCCTGGTCGCCGAACTGGTGCCGGGTGCTGGTCAGCGTGTACTTGCCGGCGAACGGCTCGCCCAGGCCGGCCAGCGTGACGGCCGTACCGGCACGCAGCCTGGGGTTGCCCTTGGCCACGCCGTCCAGCTCGGCGCAGGCACCACCGATCTGATCGGCGAGGGCCTGCGCGGCCGCCTTGACCTCACCATGATTGTGGTAAGCCGCACCTGAGGCCAGCAGCGGCGGGCTGCCGAACGTCCGCGCCATCGCCACCGGGTCCAGGCCCGCCACCTCCGTACCCGGGACGCGGGGAACGGCGGTGGCGGTGAGTTCCTGCTTCTGGTCGGCGTTCCACCCCCGCGCCTCCACCTCCGGCACCTGCTCGGCCGCGCTCAGACAGGCCCGCAACGACACCAGGTTGCGGTTCACCTCAAGCACGAGCGGATCGCGGGTGGCGGCCACGGTGGTCGGCGGTGCCCCGGTGGGCGGATCCGGTACGCGGAAGTCCAGCGTGCTGTCGACGACGGTGAGCCGCGCCCCGACCAGGTAGGCCAGCCGGCTCAGGAACTCCCAGTCGCTGACGTTGTCCTGGCTCAGCTGCGTGTCGGACTGCCCGCCGGCCCCGGAACCGGCTGCGATCCGGCCGGGCTTGAGACCGGCCCGGTCGGTGACCTTGCGGACCACGTCCGGGATGGTCATGTTCGGGTACGCCGCCACCCGCCTTCCCCGGAACAGCCGGTGCGCCCGATCCAGTGCGCGTATCTCGGTGAACGTCCCGGCCGGGTCGATGTCCACCTCCAGGGCGGTCACCTCACCGATCATCAGCGGCTGCGGCGGCCCCGGCTCGGCGGTCTGCACCTTCACCGTCAGCACCGAACCGATCTTCACCTTGGACTTGGCCACCACCAGCTGCTCCGGATCCCGGAACCGCAGCACGCAGAGGTCCGGCAGGTGCACGCTGTCGTCGACGTAGGCCTGGGTGAGCAGCGACATCACGTCGGCCGCCAAGGCGGAACCGTTGAGCTCGACGATCAGCGTGTTGGCGAAGCTCTCGTTAGCCATGGCTGAAGCCCTCCGCCACCAGCTCGTCCAGGGCCGGCAGCAGGAGCCGGGTGCCCGCGCGGAGCCGCATCGGGTCGTCGATCCCGTTGGCCTCGGCGACAGCCCGCCACAGGTTCGGGTCGCCGTACGCGTGGAACGCCACCGACGGCAGGGTGTCGCCGGCCACCACCACGTGCGCGTCCCGTGCGGCCAGTGCCCCGGAGGTCGGGTTCTGGCCGCCACGCTCGCCGGAAATCTCTTCCAGCGTCACGGTGCACACCGCCCGTACCGGATTGCCGCTCGGCGTGAAAAGCGTGTACTTCGCCGTGACGCTGCTGACGAAGCCGGGGAAGCCGGTCATCCCGCCCCAGCGGAAGATGACCCACGGCGGCGACGCCTTCTTCGCCTGGCGGCTCTTGTCCGTCGGCACGCAGCAGGCGAAGAGCTGATCGACGATCTTCGGCACCCGGTCGTCCATGGTGTCGGTGGCGTCGAAGAACATCTCCAGGGTCAGCTTGCTCGGGTCCGAGCCGGTGAACTGGACCGGCCCGCTCTTCGGCGCGCTGCGCTGGTTCTCCCGCGACCACTTGGCGTTCTTGGTGAGGCTCAACTCCTTCGGGTTGAACTGGAAGTCGATCCGGCCGATCCGTACCCCGCTGGGCGCGGCGGTGCTGCCGTCCGAGGGCGGCTCCCGCAGCTCGAGGTACGCATGCTGCAGATTGGCCGGGGCCCCGGCAGCCGGCGGTGCGGCGCCGGCTGCGGTGAACGTCACGGGCGAGGTCATCACGTCCGCCTCAGGCCCCGGCGCCGGGCGCCAGGAAGCCGTGATGGGCCAGCTCGAGGGTCTCGGTGGCCACCTTCGGCGAGTCGGCGCTCAGCTGCGGCCCGGTCCACCGCACCGGAATCACCCCGGTCAGCGCCCACCGGGCAATGACCGTGCCCTCCTGGGTACGCGCCTCGATGGTCGCGGTCCGGCGCTTGACGCCACTGGTCATCTCGGTGAAGTACCGCAGAATCCCGGCGCTGGCGCTGGTCACCGGCCGGGACAGCTTGACGTTCGAGTACTTCATGCGGGTGGGCAACTGCCAGACGACCCCGTTGCTGCCGCCCTCCTCCCGCTGCTCCATGACGACCTCACAGCCCAGACCGTCACAACTGTTGAAGGAGCCGAGGTTGTCGTCGTCGATGCTGACGACGAAACAGACGGCCACCGCCTCATCGGTGTCGGTCATGGTGGCACTCCCTCTCTCGGACGCCTCAGCGCCGCAGGTCGGTGATCAGGCCGCGACGGTCCCGGTCCTTGCGCAGTTCGGCCCGTAGCCGGCGGTAGAGCGGGTCGAACAGGGTCTTGAGCAGCTCTTCCGGTGGGGGTGGGGTGGGGGATGGCTGCGGGGGCGGGCCGGCGGTGACCGTTGCGGGTGGGCTGCCGGCGACGGTTGCGGGTGGGCTGTCGGGCGGGATCGGCACCTCGGTCGCAGCGGCGGCTGCGGGCTCGGCGGTCGCCTGCATCACTTGTACGGCTCGCTGGGCGGTCCCTGAGGTCGGGAGCGGCGGTGGCTCGTCCGGCCACGAAACGATCGTCGGCATCCCGGGGGAGGCGGTGGGGCGAGGTGGGGTGGGCTGGGTTGCCGCCCGGCCGGGTGGTGGGGCGGCCGGCATGGCGATGTCGGTGGTGCGTTGCGCGGCGAGGAGCGGGGGGCGGTCGGCGAGCAGGCGGGCCACCGCGGGCGGTTCTTCGATTGCTCGGGCCAGGGGGAGCAGGGGTTGTGGCGGGGTCGGCCCGTACTGGGGACTGTGCGTCGCGTGCTCGCTGTCCGGGAGGCGAATTGTGGCGGCGGGGTCGACTTGTGCGCCTCGGGTTGAGGTCAGCATCTTCTGGGTGTTCTCAGCGTCCACTCCGGCGGTCGGCGATGTCTCAATTCGTTGCAGGGTCGGGGATGTGGTGAGGGGCGGACCGATGGCGCGGGTGGGTCCGGCCGGTCGGTCGAGCAGTGTGGGTTGTGGGGGCGGTGGTGGCACGATCGGCGCGCCGAGGCCCAGCCGGCGAGGGGGCGGTGCATCGCCGAGCGTGGTGCGCTGGGCGGTCCCAGGCGGCTCTCGTCCTGAGGTGAGCGAGCTCATGGAGACGCTAACCTCCCGCTGGATAGCCGGAGGTAGAGGCAGGTCCGCGGTTCGCCGAGCTCCATGATGGTCGGACTTCTGTCGTTCGACGGCTTGTTGGTTGAGCGCCGATGGTCCGACGCTGTCCTCGATAGGGGGCCGCTCGGGGAGGGGCCGAATCGCTAGCGGCGGATCGGTGAAGGGCTGGATCGTCTCCGGTGGCCCGATGGAGGGCCGGATCGGTTGCGGTAGCTCGGTGGACGGATGGATCGCTTGCGGTGGTTCGGTGGGGTGCTGGACCGGTAGCGGAGGTTCGTCGGAGACTGGCGGCGGCGACTCTGTGCTCTGCTCGGTCCTGGGGAGCGGGTCGGCTGCCTTCGTGACTACTGGCGGTGGATCAAAGGCACGCTGCGCGACCGGCGACGGCGCGAGTCCACCTTGGACTAAGGGAGGGAGATAGGCCGCATCGCGGTTTGTTCCAGGTTCTGGCGATTGCTGGATCGGCGGCACATCCACCGCGCGCCGAGCCGGTGGCAGCTGGTCTACCACGCGCTGGGCCGACGATGTCGGACCCGCAGCAGGCTGACGCGGTGGGGGCGGGTCTACTGCGTGCTGGGCCTGCTGTGCCGGGCCGGCTGCATGGCTGACCGGCGGCATCGGGTCTACCGCACGCTGCGCCTGCGGCGCCGGGCCAGCCGCGTGCTGGGTCGGCGGTAGCGGTTCTACCGCGCGCTGGGCCTCCAGCGGCGGGCCGGCCGCGTGCCGGGCCGGCGGCAGCTGGTCCACCGCATGCTCGGCTGGCGACTTCGGGTTCACACCAGGCTGACGTATCGAGGGTGAGCCCATCGCGCGCTGGACGTGTGGCATCAGGCCCGTCGCATGCTGGATCAGCGAGGACGAGTCTGTCCCACGTTCGCTCGGCAGCTCCGGGCTCGTAGCAGGGTGAACCGGCGGCAGCGAGTCATCCGCACGCTGGGCGTGCGGCACCGGGCTCGTTGCCGGCTGGTCCGGCGGAATTGGGTCGACGGCGCCCGGCGCTGGGCCGGTCGCTCGCTGGACCGAGTTTTCCGCGGGCGTGCCCGCCGCCTTCGGACTCGCGGCAAGCCGGCTCGGCGGCAGCGGCTCTACCGAGCGTTGCGCCCGGGGCGCCGAGTTCGCTTCATCGCGGCGCGGCGTGAGCGGGTCCACCGCCCGCTGCACCTGCGGCGCCGAGATCGCCGCATGCTGAGCCGGCGAACCTTCTGCAGATGGGGTCTGCCTCGTCATGGAAAGGTCAACTGCAGCCGCCGGCGGGTCCGTCATCTGCGGAACCAGCACTGGCGATCCCGCATCGGGCAGGTCGGTCCCTGGAGCCGCGTCCGGCGCGGACGTGTCGTCACCGACATCAACCACGGGCGGGTCCACTGTGGCCGACGGCTCTGCCGTCCACCGCTGGACGAACGCACTCAACCGCCCGCCACCAGCCGAGGGCCGCTTCTGATCGGCCATCACCGGCGAAACTGGCACCGCCGGGACCGCCTCCACCACCCCCGACGGCTCCTCCGGCGTGACCACGTGACCCAGCGGCGCCAGAAACCCGGGGCTCTGCCACGACGCCAGCTCCCCGGCGAACCGGCCCGGCGGGTCGATCAGCGGATGCACCCCGATGACCCGCTGCACCGGCGGCAGATCCGCCCACTCCCGCCGCCTGGCCACGACGGGAGGCGGTCCGGCCACCTCGCGCTCGGCGGTCCGCCGCCACGGCCACATCTGCGCTCACCTTCCCTCGCTGATCCGCGTGTTGAGCTTGGCTATCTCGCCGACGAAGCGGCGGCGTTCGGCGTGTTCCAGGTCGAGGATGTCGTCCAGCGGCCAGTGGAAGTGGTACGCGACGTACGCGACCTCCTCGTAGAGGCGGCCGGCCGCGTACGTCAGGATTCCCCCAGGCGCCCACCGGCCAGGTCGATCGCGAAGCGGTGGCCGCATTCCGGGCAGGCGACCGCCGCCCGGGTGTGGCCCTCGCTGTTGATGCGCCGGTAGAGGTCCTGCAGGAAGGCCAGGTCGCCGGCGAAGAGCTGTTCCACGATGCCCGCGTGCACGTCGGTGATCGGGCCGATCCGGGTGACGACCCTGGCCAGCAGCACCACGGTCAGGTACGCCGGGTTCTCCCGAACGCGGTCGTCCCGCAGCGGCACCAGTTCGTCGCGGGCGGTGGCCAGGCGCATCGAACCTGAGCGGTGCACCGTTCCTGATCCGTCGACGTAGCCTCGGGGCAGTTCGAAGGCGAACTCGGTGCGCAGTGGCTCCGGGCGCGCCTCCTGCTGCTGCTGGGGACGGGACTCGGGTTGTTCCACCGTGGCGATCGTGCGCCGCATGGCTACTCGACTTCCATGCGCTCGTACGTGATGACGATCTTCTCCGTGAGCACGCTGGTGTCGCCCGCCTTGAGGGCGCCGATCTCCAGGCTCTTGGGCCACGCGTTGGTCAGCTTGTAGCGTTTGATCGCCGTGCCCTCGTAGTCGTACACGATGATCGCGCCGCCTTTGCGGGCGTCGGCCATCTTGCCGAACTGAGCCGCCTGGACCCATTTCTCGAAGCTGTTGTCACCGGTCAGGCCGCGGGTCAGGGTCACCTCGCCCGCCTTGGGCCGGCCGGGCAGTTTCTTGATGACGTACTTGCCGTCGCTGGTGTTCTGCTTGAGCTCGATGACGTCCTGCTCCATCTTGAGGCCGCTGACCTCGTTGATCTGCTTGATGACGACGCCGTCCACCTCGAGGCCGAACGCATGACCTACGGCCTTGTCGAGTTCGTCCATGGCTGGGTCTCCTCCTCTGCGACTACTCGCTGACCAGGCTGTTGCCGCCGGACATCTGGGCCAGGCGGAAGATGACGAACTCGGCCGGCTTCACCGGGGCGACGCCGATCTCGCAGATGACCTGCCCCGCGTCGATGCTCTCGGCCGGGTTGGTCTCCCGGTCGCACTTGACGAAGAAGGCCTCGGTCGGGGTCAGGCCGAACAGTGCGCCGCTGTTCCACTGCAGCACCAAAAAGGCGCTGATGGTGCGGCGTACCTTGGCCCACAGCGCGTCGTCGTTGGGCTCGAACACCACCCACTGGGTGCCGTTGAGGATCGACTCCTCCAGGAAATTGAAGAGCCGCCGGACGTTGAGGTACCGCCATTCCGGATCGCTGGAGAGGGTGCGGGCGCCCCAGATCCGTACGCCGCGGCCGGGGAACGCGCGGATGCAGTTGACCCCGTTCGGGTTCAGCAGCTCCTGCTCGCCGCGGGTCAGGTGCGTCTCCAGGGCGATGGCGCCGCGGATGACCTCGTTCGCCGGCGCCTTGTGCACGCCGCGGGTGGCGTCGTTGCGGGCCCACACCCCGGCCACGTGCCCGCTGGGCGGGACGAAGACGTTGGTGCCGGTGGCCGGGTCGAAGACCTTGACCCAGGGGTAGTACAGAGCGCCGTAGGCCGTGTCGTAGCCGGCCAGATCGGTGCGCCACTCCCGCATCTGCTGCGCGGACAGCGACGGCGGCGGGTCGAGGATCGCCATCCGGTCGCCCATCTGCTCACAGTGGGCGATCATGGCCAGCTGGACCGCCTTGACCGACTCGAGGTCGACGATGCCGCGGTGGTACGCCCCCATCAGGTCGGGCGCGGACACCATGGTGATCTCGTCGATGGCTTCCAGGCCGCCGACCCCGGTGCGCTCGCTGGCGTCGCCGACGTAGTCCTCCGTACCCATCTGGCGTGGCGTCGCCGGTGCGGCGGGCGCCTCCCGCAGCGCAACCGTGCCCCGCGGCGGCGTGCTCACGCTGTCCGGGGCCGCGGACGGCTCCTCCAGCGTGATGAGCTTGGACCGCTCGCGGACGGCCGTCACGACGTTTTCCTTGCCGCGCTTGACCGTCACGCCGTCGTACGTCTCCACGACCCGGCCGCCGCGCTTGACCACCAGGTTGAAGCGGTCCTCGGCGGGCGGCTGGCCCTCGGCCGGCGGCGGCGGATCGGTCACCTCGACGGAGATCTCGGCCGGCGAGCGGCCCGAGCGGGTCTCCTTGGCGACCACCCGGTACGGCCCGAGCATCGCCTGCGGCACGTCGGACTTGCCGTTGCCCTGATCGCGAGCACCGCCGAGCCGCACCACGTAACAGTTGCCGCCGCCGTTGAGGAAGTAGCCGTACACGGCGTGGGCCAGGTAGCAGCCCTCGACGAAGTCGCCGAACTGCTCGGTGAACTGGCTCCAGTTGGAGACCAGCGTCGGCGTGTTGAACGGCCCTTGTGACGCGAACCCGATGAAGCCGGCGACGGCCGTGCCGACCCCTTCGATCGGCCGCGAGCCGGAGCTGACCTCCTCGACGTACACGCCGGGGGACAGGTAGGTGGGCATGGCGCCTCCAGGTCTGGGCTGGTTCTCTCGATGGTTTCGCCGAATCCGGGGCTGCGGCATGGCCGTCGGGCCGCCCGTGAGTGCACATGCGGTGCCCGTTGGGGCAGGCGGTCAGCACACGACCTGGAGGTGGAACGGGGCGTCGGCGAGCGCGGGGACTCCCGTGCCGGGGTCGAGCTTGCGGGTGTGGATCTGCACGCTGCTCGGGCGGGACCCGCTCGCCGCGTAGACCACTCCGCCGAGGTCGGCCGCTCCGAGCGAGGCGGCGTAGGAGCACCTCGACACGTCGCGGTTGAAGTTGACCTCCCACACGCCCTGGTTGCCCCGGACCACCTCGTCGACCCCGCGGTCCAGCACCGTCCGGCCGTCGGCGTCGACAGTGACGAAGAGTCCCGAGCACCGGCTCTGCAGATGGAACGGCATGTCGGCGCGTTGCCCGTCACGGGTCCTGGTCTCGACGAGGATGGCCTTCTCGTTCTGCCGCCCGGCACCGACCGTGATGAGCCCGGTCGGTGGGTCGCCGGTGCCCGGATCGCCGATCGTGGCGACGTACGAGCACTCCCGCATGTCGCGGTTGAAGCGGACCTCCCACTGCCCGTCCTCGGTCTGCTCGACTCTCTGCCGGTCCGTGCCGCGGACCGCCCGGTCGCCGGAAACCACCGCGGTCTGGCCGACGGTACAGCGGACCTGCAGATGGAACGGGTGGGCGGCAGGCGTGCCGTCGATGTTGCGGGTCTGCACGAGCACGCTGTTGCGGTTGCTGCCGCTCGCGGTGAAGACCAGACCGCTTTCCGGTACGGGCTGACCACCGGACGCCGCCACGGTGCCCAGGAAGACGCAGCCGTCGACGGCCCGGTCGAAGGTGACCTCGAACCGCCCGGTGCCCAGCGGCGTGACGGTCGTGTCGCCCTGGGCGGACACCAGGGCGCCGCTGCCGTCGACGACAGCCCACGGTGTGTCGCTCTTCTTCGCCGGCGCCGATGTGGCCGGCTGTGACTGCTTGGCGGGGCCGGAACCGACAACGGGCGGGATCTGGGGCGCGCTGGTGACGGCCTGAGTGACGGCGGCCGTGGCCCCGGCCGGATTCGCCGAGGCCCCGCCTCCAGCGGAGGCCCCATCCCCGGAGGATCTGGCGAACAGCGCGATGGCCGCGGCGGCGATGCCCAGGGCCAGCAGCCCGGTGGCCACCTTGGGGATCCAGCCGGCGATCAGCGGCACGACCTCCCGGGTGCCGTCGAGGCGTACCGGGGTGACCGGCGGCCGCGGCGTCCCGATCACCTGGAAGGGCAGGCCGGCCGGCCGGCCGAAGAAACGCCACGGCGGCCGGACCGACATGTCGATGCTCTGCGACCCGGGCGGCACCGGCAGCTCGCCGGCGGGCAGCGAGAACTTGATCCGCCCGGCCGGGTCGGTCGCCTTGAGCTGTACGGGCTCGACGACGTTGCCCTCGTTGGTGAGCTGGATCCGGTGGCTGGTCTGCCAGCGGCCGGAGGTGGTCTGCGGGGTCAGCGTGGCCGTCAGGGCCCGGAACTCGGCGACGTCCAGCACGCCGGTCGCGTGCACCTGCAGCCCGCGGTGCAGGATCGACGCGGCCCGTACGGTGAACGGCGCCCGGCCCGCCGCGGTGCTCGCCTGCCGCGGCGGTGACCAGCGGATCACGGCCTCGGCGCGGGCGTCGGGGTAGACCGCGAGCACCGCCGGCTCGATCTCGGCCCAGCCGGCCGTCGGCCCGAGGACCGTGACGGCGAACTGCTCGACCTGCCCGCCGCCGTTGTGCACCGACACCGTGGTGCTGACCGTCTCGCCGGGCGTGACGGCCAGGGTCGCGTCGGTCAGCGTCATGCTGGCGGCCACGTCGCTGTGGCCGTCCACGCTCGCTCCCCAGCGGGTGGCGTCACCTTGCCGGGGCAGCGGCCGGGCCGGTTCCGGGCGCGGCGGCTGGACCGGCGCTCCGGCGTTCGGATCGGTCCAGGCCAGGAAGGCCCCGCAGTCGCGGTTGGTGCAGAAGCGCGAGCCGTCCGGGTTCCGGTGCCCGCACTGAGCGCAGATGATTGCCATGGTCAACTCCCGCCACGCAGTTCACGGACCACGCTGTCCCGGGCGGGACCGGCCCGGCAGGGCGGACCGTGCCCTCGGGCAGGCAGTCGACGGTGCCCCATCGGGCAACGGGCTACGGCGCCTGGTCCTCCTGCTCCTCCTCCTCCTCGCGCTGGACGAAGGTCTGCGCCGGCGCTTCTTCCTCCTCCGGCGGCGCCTCGTCGCGCTGGACGGTCGCCGTGCCGGTCGGGGCATCCGTGGTCCGCTGGGCCGCGGGCGCCGCGGGCTGGGCCATGGCCCGCTCCGCGTTGGCGACCGCCGCGCGTTCGAAGCGGTCGGACGGGTCGCTCACCCGTACGCCGGTGCCGGTGTCGGTGCCGTCCACCGGTCCGCTGCGCTGCTGCACCACGTGGGTCAGCTCGTGCGCGAGCATGAGGCGGCCGTCGGCCGACGCCGGGTCGTACCGGTCGCGCTGGAACACCACACTCGAGCCGACCGTGTACGCCTGCGCGTTCATGGCCCGCGCCGAGTCGTGCGCCGCCTGGTCGGTGTGCACCCGCACGTCACCGAAGTCGGCGCCGAGCCGGCCCTCCATGTCGGCGCGGGTGCCGGCGTCCAGCGGGCTGCCCCCGCCGGAACCGACGACCGCGCCGACGCCGGCGTTGCCCACGGTCCGTTGCAGATCCAGCAGCCCGCCGGCGCCCAGCGCCTCGGTGCGGCCGGCCGCCGCCGCTCGGTAGGTCAGGTCCTCGCGGCCCGGGCCGACCCGGTCGCCCCGGGGCCGCAGGCCGGCATCGGTGTCGCTCTCGTGGTCGTGCGCGCGCATGACCGCCCCCTTCCGGACAGCTCCAGGATCGCGGCGCCGGCCCGGGCCGGGAAGCATCGCGGGCACCGCCGTGAGTGCAGAGCTGCTGCCCTATCGGGCATGCGTGAGGTACGGGCCGAACTCCCGTTCCAGGCAGAGCCGGCCCAGTTTGCGGTACTCACTGGCCACGGCCGCGACGACGTCGGTCATGGTCACCGCCCGCTCGCCGTCGGCCGCCCGGTAGGCCGCGGTGACCGCCGCCGAGCGGATGTGGCCGCCGGACAGCTCGAAGGCCGCCGCGAGGAAGCCGAGGTCGACGTCCGGGTCGCGCGGCAGCAGCCGGCCCAGGCAGCGGTCCCAGAGCGTACGGCGCAGCGCCTCGTCCGGCGTGGGGAAGTCGACCACGGTGTCGAGCCGGCGGGTGAACGCCTCGTCCAGATTGGCCCGCAGGTTCGTGGCGAGGATGGCCAGCCCGTCGAAGGTCTCCATCCGCTGCAACAGGTACGCGCTCTCGATGTTGGCGTACCGGTCGTGGGCGTCGCGCACCTCGGAGCGTTTGCCGAAGATGGCGTCCGCCTCGTCGAACAGCAGCACCCCGTTGACCCCGGCGGCCTCGGCGAAGATCCGTTCGAGGTTCTTCTCGGTCTCGCCGACGTACTTGTCCACCACGGTGGCCAGGTTGACCGTGTAGAGGTCGAGACCGAGCTCGGCCGCGATCACCTCGGCCGACATGGTCTTGCCGGTGCCGGAGTCCCCGGCGAACAGCCCGGTGATGCCGCGTCCCCGGCCGCCGCCCGGGCGCATCCGCCAGTCGTCGAGCACCAGGTGCCGGTGCCGGGCCCGCGCCGCGAACTCGCGCAGCTGCCCGAGCACGACCGGCGGGAGCACCAGGTCGGGCCAGTCGACGCCGGGCTGGATCCGGCGGGCGAGTCGCTCCAGCCCGGCCGCGTTCTGGCTGCGCGCGCCGCGGCGCAGGTGGGCGGCGCTGATCGTGCCGCCGTCGGAGAGCGCGTCCAGCGCCGCGGCGTCGGCCGCCCGGCGTACCTGCACCGGGTCCAGGACGAAGTGGGCGGTGACCGCGGCCGCGTCGGTGGTCACCGCCGGCCGGCCGGCGAGGGCCGCCTGCCACAGCGCCGCTCGCTGTCCGGCGGCCATCGGCACGGCGTCGAGCAGCAGGGCGGGCCGCCGGCTCCACGACGGGTCCCAGCCGGCCGCGCCGAACAGCACGACCGAGGGCACCTCGGCGAGCGCGTCCAGCCAGGCGCCCGGCCCGTCCGCGCCGACCGGGCCGAGCACGAGGCCGGCGCCGGTCAGCACCGCCTCGCGGACCAGCGCGCGGGCCAGCTCGGCCCGCTCGGTGGCGGCGGCGAAGCGGGTGGCGTCCACTCCCAGCGCGGGCCGGTCGAGCAGGGCCAGGCCGGCCAGCCCGGTGGCGAGCCCGCCGGCGCCGGGCCGCTCCCGCAGGTAGATCAGCTCGGCCCCGGCGGCGAGCGCCCGGGCCAGCCGGTCGGCGCCGGGCGGGACCGGCATGCCGGTGAGGTCCGGCCGGGCGAGGATCTCCGCGAGCGCCGGGTCGGCCCGGTCGTCGCCGAGCAGATGGGCCACCACCCGATCCGGTACGCGCAACGTGCGCGACAGCAACGGCCGGTCCGCGTGCTCCACGGTCACCAGGCAGCACCGGACGAGCGGCGCCGCCGCGTCCAGCCGGGCCCGCCCTGCCGCGGAGGCCTCCCTGACACCGCACAATCGCAGCGCCAGGCTCACGGTCGCGCGCCGCCGCGTCACGTCGTCGTTGAGGTAGCCGTAGAACTGCTCGAAGCGCCCGTCGACATCCGGCGCGAGGGCGACCAGGAGCAGTTCCTCGTCCAGCGGCGTGAGCCGGGCGGCCTGCGCCGGCGCCCCGAGCCGGGAGCCGCCGGTGGGTGCGGCGAACGGCGTACGCGGCTCGTCCAGCAGCGCCGCGATCGCCTCGTCGGAGAGGTAGAGCCCACGGAACGGGTCGTCCGGGTTCGGATCGAGCGCCCGCCGGTCGGCCACCGCGGTCCGGATCCGCCCCTCCAGCGCGGCCAGCCCGTCCAGGACGGCCGCCGGCGGGCGCGTCACGTCCGGGGCTCCGCGACCCGGCGGATGCTCACCCGGGACGGCCCGGCCGGCTCCTCGGCGACGCCCACGTGGTGCGCGACCGCGGCGTCGTCGCCGACAGTGATGCGCATGCCCTCGGTCGCGGGTGGCCCGGCCGGGAAGCGGCGGCCGGCGTCGACCGGCGCGCAGACCACGACGTCCAGCGACGGCTTCAGCTCGCCGCCGAGCGCGGTCCACACGTCGGCGAAGGCCCGGTCCTCCGGCGGCGGCAGCGCGATCGTCATCGGCACCGGCAGCCCGAGCGCGGCGAGCGACCCGGTCAGCAGGTCCACCGGCATGGCTTCATTGGCCAGGATGTTGAGCAACAGCTCGGACAGCAGCCGGTGCTCGTCCTCGGGCCGCTGGGTCCATGCGGTGATCAGGTAGGACAGCTTGATGTGCCGGGGCGGTACGTGCCGGGCCGCCACACTGCCGTCACTGGCGTACTCGTTGAGCAGGCCGCGCTGCCGCCGGCGCAGGTCCTCGCGGATGTCGTACAGGTAGAGGTTGACCGTCGGCGCGTTGCGCCGCGCCGCCCAGTCCTTGGTCGGCGCCTCGAAAGCGATCTCCACGTCGGTGCCGTGCAGCGCCTGTTCCTTGACCAGGCGCCGCAGCGCCTCGTCGACCTCGTGAATCACCGCGGGCGCCCGTCAGATCAGGCCGTTGCGCAACGCGTACGCGACGGCGTGCGACCGGTTGCGCAGCTGCAGCCGGCTGGTCACCTCGTGCAGCACGTTCTTGATCGTGCGCTCCGAGTAGGACAGCGAGACGGCGATCTCCGAGGTGTCCAGTCCCTCGGCGACCAGCTTGAGGACCTTGACCTCGCGGTCCGACAGGCCGGAGAAGGTCAGGCCGCGCGGGCCCAGCACCTGCTGCTGGAGCTGGCCGACCTGGGCGAGCAGCCGGCCGAGCAGGTCCGGCGGCACCGAGCCCTCACCGGCCGCCGCCGACCGGATCACCGTCACCAGGCGGTCGGCGGTCGCGTCGGCCCGGCGGACGAACCCGGCCACGCCGACCTCCATGAGCGCCACCAGGTCGGCGTCGTCGATCTGGCCCGCCACCACGATCAGCCGGTTGATGCCGGCGCACCGCATCGTGCGCAGGGCCCGCATCGACTCGTCGGCGATCGTGTCGGTGACCACCACGCCGACCTCGGCCCGGTCGCGTTCCCCGTCGTCGAGCACCAGCACCTCGGGCCGTGGCCGCAGCTGGCTGGCCAGCCCGGCCCGGCAGATCGGGTCGCCGGCATCCAGGTAGACCGGTATCCGTGTCATCTCCGCCTCCAAGATCGACGCCGCTGCGGGACAGCCGGACCAGGATGCGCGGCGCGACTCCGCGTGCAGTAAACGTGCACTCAACGTCAGCGAGGGCTGCCCGAAAGGCCCGAACGGCAGTGCCTGATCGGCCGACCCCGCGGGCCGTGAGCCCGGCCGCGGGTTTACAACCCGCCGCGTGGTGACGGACAGTTTTCCGGAGGCGTCACCGAGGGAGGCCGGCGTGACACAGAGCGCAGCGGTGACGCGCTCGCTGGCCGATCTCGGCGAGGTGCGCCGGATGGCCGAGCAGGCGCACCGCGGCGACCTGGTGGCCCGGCTGGACCAGCTCAGCGCCCGGCTGACCGGCGCGGACGTGCCGATCGCGGTGGTCGGTGAGTTCAAGCAGGGCAAGAGCACCCTGATCAACGCGCTGCTGCGGACCGACGTGTGCCCGGTCGACGCCGACGTGGTCACCGCGGTGCCGACCATCGTGCGGTACGGGACGCCACCCTCGGCCGCGGCGTTCGTGGGCGCCGAGGGAGAGACCCCGTCGCGGGTCGCGGTGCCCTTCGACCGGCTGCGGGAGGTCGTCGCCGGCGGCCACAACGGTCAGCCCGTCCGTACCGTCGAGGTCCGCCTCGACCGCCGGCTGCTGCGCGGCGGGATGACGTTCGTCGACACCCCCGGTGTCGGCGGCCTGGACTCGGCGCACGGCAATCTGACCCTGGGCGTGCTGCCGCTGGCCCGGGCGGCCCTTTTCGTCACCGACGCCGCGCAGGAGCTCACCGAGCCGGAGCTCGACTTCCTGCGGCGTACCGTGCAGGGCTGCCCCGCGGTCGTGTGCGTCATGACCAAGACCGACCTGCACCGGCAGTGGCGCCGGATCGCCGAGCTCAACCGCGCCCACCTCGCCCGGGCCGGCCTGCCGCTGCGCATCGTCGCGGTCTCGTCGTTCCTGCGGCTGCACGCCGGCCGCAGCGGCGACGTCGCCCTCAACGACGAGTCCGGCTTCCCCGCCCTGCTGGGGATCCTCGCCCGGGAGGTCCTCGCCGGCGCCGAGACCGCCACCGTGGCCGCGACCCGGCGCGACGTCGCGTTCGTCCTCGGCCAGCTGCGCGACCAGGTCGCCGTCGAACGCACGGCCGTGCACCACCCGGAGGCGTCCGCGGAGATCGCCGACCGGCTGGCCGAGAAGGTCCGTCGCAGCGCGCGCCTGGCCGGCCCCGCGGCCTCCTGGCAGACCGCGCTCAACGACGGCATCCAGGACCTCGGCACCCAGGTCGACCAGGACCTGCGGGAACGGTTGCGGTCCATGCAGCGGCGCGGCGAGGCGCTGCTCGAGCTGGGCGACCCCAAGGACACCTGGGCGGACTTCGAGGCCTGGGCGGCCAAGGAGGCCACCGCGGTCGCCGTCGACAACCTGTACGCGCTGGTCGCCCGGGCCGACGAGCTCGCCCGCGATGTCGCCGAGCACTTCGACCACGAGTACGGCGCCCTCGACCTGGACCTGCCCGCCCTGGCCGGCGCCCTGTCCACGGTCGACGGCCCGCGGATGCGCGAGGACCGGACGGCCGGCCGGTGGCTGGGCATGTTCACCGCGGCCCGGCTCGCCGTCGGCGGGGTGGTCGTCGCGCACGCGGTCGGCACACTGGTGGAGATGACGTTCCTCGGCCCGGTCGGCGCGGTCGCGGGCCTCGTGGTCGGCCACCGGCTGCTCAAGATCGAGCGCGGCCGCCAGGTCGAGCAGCGCCGGCAGCTGGCCCGCCAGGAGCTGCGCCGCTACGTCGACGAGGTCGGCTTCGTGGTCGGCAACGACTCCCGCGACGCCGTCCGCCGGGCGCAGCGCTACCTGCGCGACGAGTTCGCGTCCCGGGCCCTGGCCGCGCAGCGGTCGTCGGCTCAGGCCCTGGCGGCGGTCCAGGAGGCCGGGGACCTGCCCGAGGCGGAACGCGCCGGCCGGGCCCGGGAGCTGGACGGGCGGGCCCGCGCCCTCGACCGGGTCGGCGAGAGCCTCTCCCGCGGCGGCGGCCGGTCATGACGCAGCAGCTGCTGGAACGGGTCCGGGAGCTGCTCCTGCTGGCCGGCCGCGACATCGACGAGCCGGCGGCCCGCGCGGTGGTCGGCGCGGCGCTGCGCCGGCTGGACGAGCCGCTGCGGGTGGCCATCGCCGGCAAGGTCAAGGCGGGCAAGTCGACGCTGCTCAACGCGATGGTGGGGGAGGAGCTGGCGCCCACCGACGCCGGGGAGTGCACCAAGATCGTCACCTGGTACCGGAACGGGCCGGCGTACCGGGTGATCGTGCACCTCACCGGCGGGCCGGCGGAGCAGCGGCCGTTCCGGCGGCAGTCCGGGGCGATCCGGGTGGACCTGGGGTATCCGGCCGATCGGGTGGACCGGCTCGACGTCGAGGTGCCCAGCCGGCGGCTGCGTGAGCACACGCTGATCGACACCCCCGGCCTCGCGTCCATCTCGGCCGAGGTGTCGGTCCGGACGCTGGCCCACCTCGGCGCCGACGACGAGCACCACGCCCAGGCCGACGCGGTCGTCTACCTGCTGCGCCACATGCACAGCACCGACATCCGCTTCCTGGAGGCCTTCCGCGGCGACGACCTCGCGCGCGGCTCACCGATCAACGCGGTCGGGGTGCTGTCGCGGGCCGACGAGGTCGGTGGCTGCCGGCTGGACGCGATGACCACGGCCGGGACCGTCGCGGCCCGCTACCAGGCGGACGAACGGCTGCGCCGGCTCTGCCCGATCGTCGTACCAGTCGCCGGCCTGCTCGGCGCGGCCGGGGCCACCCTGCGCGAGGAGGAGTTCCGGACGCTGCAGGTGATCGCCGAGGCGCCGGGCCCGGACCTGGTCGCGATGCTGCTGACCGCCGACCGGTTCGTCGCGCCCCGGGCGGGTGTCGCGGCGACCGGGCCGGCCCGCGAGCAGGTCCTGGACCGGCTGGGCCTGTTCGGCGTACGGCTCGGCGTCCAGCTGATCCGCGAGGGAGCCGTCCGCAGCGCCGACGGGCTGGCGCGCGAGCTGACCGTACGCAGCGGCCTGGACCGGTTGCAGGCGATCCTCGCGGCGCAGTTCCTCGGGCGGCGCGAGGTGCTCAAGGCCCGCTCCGCGCTGACCACCCTGGACGACCTGCTGCGCGGCCACCGCTACGACGCGGCCGGTGACCTGGCCGCCCGGGCCGAGGAGATCCGGGCCGGGGCTCACGAGTTCGTCGAGATCCGGCTGCTGCACCTGCTGAGCTCCGGCCGGCTGCCGGGGGCCCCGGACCGGCTGGCGGAGATGCAACGGCTGCTGGGCGGCGCCGGGGCCGAGCCGGCGATCCGGCTCGGGCAGCCGCCGGACGCGCCGGCTGACCTGCTGCTGGCCGAGGCCGGTGCGGCTCTGCGGCGCTGGCGGCGGATCGCCGAGCATCCCATGTCCGTGCACGAGATGCGGGCCGCGGCCCGGGCAACCGTCCGCACCTGCGAAGGCATCCTGGCCGGCTTGAAAGCACCGCGGCCGGGTTAGGGCCGTCGCGCCGGGCCCAGCCCCCGCGTCGCGGCGCCCGGCGTGTGGACGGGTGCTCGGCGCCGGTCAGCCGCCGTCGCCGTCGCCGTCGCCGTCCGGTGGTGTGGTCAGTGTCGTGGAATCCACCGGCGGCCGTGTGGAGGGTGGCCCGGTGGTGGGCGGCTCGGTCGTCCTGGGCGGGCGTGTCGTCCTGGTCGGCTTCTTCGTCGGGCTGGTCGTCTGGCGTCCCGGCTCGGTCCGGGCCGGCGTCGGCGCCCGCTGCGGCGTACGGGTCGGCGTCGGCACGGTCGCCACCGGCCGCGACGGTGCCAGAGTCGGCAGAACGGCACCCGGCGGCGCGACCCGGAACGCGTACAGGAGCTTGCCGGCCGTGCCGAGGTACAGCACCCCGTCGGCCAGCAGCGGCGGTGCGGGCTCGCCCTTGAGGTCGTACGTCCACAGCCGGCGCCCGGTAGCCGCGTCCAGCGCGTAGAGCCGCCCGGTGGACGCCGCGACATAACTGACCCCGGCCGCCACTGTCGGGGAGCCGAACTCCTCGCCGGCCGCCCCGGGGAACCGCCAGCGCTCGTTGCCGGTCGCCGCGTCGATCGCGTAGACGATCCCGTCCTGCCCGCCGACGTGGACCAGCGCACCGGCGGCCGTGGGCGTGGACACCACCGGCGCGCCGGTCGCGAAGGTCCAGTCGGTCTCGCCGGTACGCGCGTCGACGGCGTGCACCCGCTTGTCATCACTGCCCACGTAGACCCGGCCGCCGGCCACGACGGGCGCGGTCGACGGTTTCAGCTCGGTGCTCCATCGACGGTCACCGCTCTCGTCGTCGAACGCGTACAGGGAGCCGTCGCCGCTGCCGGCCACCACCAGGCCGGCGGCGACGGCGGGTGGCTGGGAGACCGCGTTGCCGGTCTGGAACCGCCACTGCGAGCTGCGGTCGGCGGCCCGGATCTTGCGGACCGAGCCCCCCGACGTGCCGAAGTAGACGGCGTCTCCGGCGGCGCTGGGCGGGCCCGGGTCGCGGGTGCCGGTACTGATCCGGGCCCGCTGTTCCCCGTCGGCGGCGTCCACGGCGTAGAGGTGCTGGTCGTCGCCGGGCACGTACAGGGTGTCGCCGGCCAGCTGGGGTGCCGCCACGATCGCGGCCGGCGCGGTGAACGGTCGCGCCCAGGCCGGCCTGCCGTCGGCGCGCCGGAGCGCCTGGATGGTCCGGCCGGTGGTGACGAAGATCCGCTGGGCGTCGGCGGTGGCGGCCGTGCCGATCGGGCCGGGCAGCGTCGCCGCGAAGAGCTGGACCGGGCCGGCCGACGCCGACGGGGACGGCACCGGTGGCGGGGTGACGTCGGCGTCGGCCTCGGGCCACCACAGCAGGGCCGCGACGACCGCGGCGGCTGTCACGCCACCGGCGCCCGCCGCCAGCCCGCCGCGCCGGGTCGTGAGGGTGGCCCCGGTCCGGCCGGCGGCTTTGCGCAGCGAGTCCCGCCACCGTCCGCGGCGCTTGACCGGAGCGGCGACCACCACCGGTATCGACGCGGTCCCCACCGCGGGCGCCGGGGTGGGCGCGGGCGCGGCCGCCGGCACAGGAGCCGGGCCGGTGGTCAGAGCGGCCCCGAGCGCGACGCTGTGCTCCGGATGCGCGTCCAGCACCAGCGGCCGGTCGAACGCCGCGGCCAGCAGCTGTCCGACCAGCGGAGTGCGGGCGGCGCCGCCGGCCAGCAGGATGCACCGCAGCTCCTCCGGCGCGACACCGGCCGAGCGCAGGGCCCGGCGCATCGCCGCCACCGTCTGCTCCAGCGGCGGGCCGATCCGGGCCTCGAACTCCGAGCGGTTCAGCCGGACCCGCTGGTGCAGCCCCGGCAACGCCACCTGCACGCTGGTCTCGGTGTCCGCGGACAGGTTCTCCTTGGCCCGTACGCAGTCGCGGCGCAGCCGGGCCAGCCCGACCACCACGTCGTCGTCATCGAGATCCAGCTCCGCGAACGGGCCGCCGAGGATGGTCGTCACGTGATCGAGCACGGCCTCGTCGAAGTCGCCGCCGCCCAGGTGCTCGATGCCCTCCGGCTCGCCCAGCAGCTCGAAGCCGGTGGCGCGGCGGCGCAGCACCGCGGCGTCGAACGTGCCGCCGCCCAGGTCGTAGACGGCCAGCGTCTCGCCGGTGCCGAGCTGCTCGGCCGCCGCGTACTGCAGGGCCGCCGCCTCCGGCTCGGTACGGAACGCGACGTCGTCCAGCTCGGCGAGGTGCGCGGCCTGGCTCAGGAAGTCCCGTTTGAACCGGGTCCAGTTGGCCGGGTGGGCGACGGTGATGCTGCTCGGCCGCTGCTGCCGCTGCTGGGTGACGGTGTCGACGACGTGCCGGAGCAGCCGGGCGGTCAGCATGTGGGCCGAGTACGGCGACCCGGCCACCATGATCGGCACCGGGTCGCCCATCCGGCGCTTGAACTCGCGCACCAGCCGGTCCGGCTCGGCGTCACCGCGCCAGTCGGCGGCGTCGCCGATCAGCATCTCGCCGTCGGCCTTGACGAACACCATCGACGGGATCTCCGGGCGCCGGGTGCCCAGCTGGACGATCTCCAGGCGTTCCCCCACCCGCACCGCGGCCGCGGTGCAGGTGGTTCCGAGGTCGACACCCAGGCCGTACTCCACGAGGTCCTCCCGAAGCGTGCTCTTGACGGTAGGGCGTTCGCCGGGCGGCCGAAGATGGCCGGACGTGCGGCCTCGCGGGCGCGTCCGCTGCCCGATCGGGCACGACGGCGGCCCCTCAGCGGACGACCTCGCACTGCGGTGTCACCCCTCGGTAGCGGGCGCAGAAGGCATCGGCCTCCTCGGCGGAGCCGAAGCCGTCGCGCAGCACCACCCAGAAGCCGTTGGTCCCGTCGGCGATCTCGTCGGACGTCTTGCTGTCGACCAGGCGCACCGGCAACCCGACGGCGGTGAGCTGGGTCAAGGTCGCCTCGGCGGCGGTCCGGTCGGTGGGGGCGAGCTGGGGGCGGGAGTCGACCATCACGTACGGCCGGCGTACCGTGCCCGCGGGCGGGGCGGCGGTGCCGGTGGCCGGGCCGGCCTGGCGGTCGAGGAACGGGAGCCGGCCGGGGGCGAGCCAGGCGGTCAGCGCGCCGGCGGCCACGAGCACGGTCAGGACCGCCAGGACCACTGCGACACCGGTACGGGCCGGAGCCGCGCCGTCAGCCCGTACGGTCAGCACCTGCCGGCCGTCACCACCGCCGGAGAGGTCCCGGCCCGCCACCGTGACCCCGTAGGACCGGGGCCGCCCGGCCAGGCGCCGCCGCGGCCGGGTGGTGACCCGGGCGGTCGCGGTGCCGCCCGGGCTGAGCTCCACGACGGCCGGCTCCACCGTGGCCCGGCCGGTGTCCGGCTCCAGCCGCGCCGCCAGCCCGAGACTGACCGCCTTCGTGCCGCGGTTCTGCAGCCAGAGCGCGTACCGGCCGACCGCCGCCGTGCCGACCTCCGCGCTCAGCGTCGCGGTGAGGTCGTCGCGGCCGGTCAACCGCACGAGCCCGGTCGCCGAACCCACCCGGGCGTCGTCGACGGCGTCGGTCGCCCGCACGGTGAACGGCAGCAGGGCGGCGTCGGTCGCGGTGCCGGCCGGCGGGTCGAACACCACGTCGACGTCGGTGTGCCCGCCCGGGGCCAGGTCGGCGGTCGCCGGTTCGACGAGTGCCCAGTCGCCCACCCGGCCCCGGGCGACCGACAACCGCAGGCTGACCGCCGTACCGGAAGGGTTGTGCAGCTCGGCCGGCACCGTCGTGCGCGTGCCGGGCACGAGGTCGGCCGGCACGTGCGGGAGCACGATCTCGACGTGCATCCGGGAGCCTCCCTGCTCAGCCGACCGGGAAGTCGTAGGGATCGTCCAGCGGGCCGGTCGTGCCCCGGGCGTCGGTGGGGCCGAGCCGGCCCGGAGGGCCGAGGGGATCCTGGGGGGCGAGCGGGCTGCCGGGCGGGTCGGCCCCGGGGTCCGGGCCGCTCTGCAGCTCCAGCTTGTCGGCGATGCCGTCGTTGTCGCTGTCGGCCCGGGCCGGATCGAGCCCGCTGATCTGCTCCAGCCGGTTGTCGAGGCCGTCCCGGTCGTCGTCGCGCCAGTCGGCCGCGAAACTGCCGTCGAGGTGGCCGTCGCGGTCGGTGTCCGGCGAGTTCGGGTCGAGCCCGCTGGGGATCTCGAACGCGTCCGAGAGCCCGTCGGCGTCGCTGTCCGCGAGCAGCGGGTTGGTGCGGATCACCACGGCCTCGTAGCCGTCGGGCAGGTTGTCGCGGTCGGTGTCCCGGTTCGCCGGGTCGAAGCCGGCCTGCTGCTCGTAGGCGTCGCTCAGGCCGTCCGCGTCGGTGTCCGGGCCGCCGAGCAGGGGTGGCGGCTCGACCGGCGGCAGGGCGACCGGGGCCGGGACGGTGGCCTCGCCGTCGGAGATGCCGGGGATGACCGCGGCGTACTGGAAGCGGTCGCCGGAGGTGAACTGGCCGACGCCGTCGCGCGAGTTGCGGGCCTCCACGGTGGCGCCGTCACCGAGGCTGATCGCGACGTGCGCGCCCGGGGTACGGCCGTCGCCCAGGCGCGGCTCGCGGTCGAAGGAGAACAGCAGGGCGCCGGGGATGTCCTTGGCCTCCTCGACCGGCACCAGCACCCCGAGCTTCTTCAGGTGCAGGTACTGCTGGGTGGCGCCGTCGGGCAAAGTCACCCCGGCCTGGCTCGCGGCCCACTGGGTGAGCTCGGAACAGTCGAAGACCTCCGGGTCGGCGTCGTCGAGGTCGGCCTCGGAGCCGAAGACGTACCGGTCACCGATCTGGTTGCGGGCGACCTCGAGGAAACGGTCGAGGGCCGCGTTGTCGCCGGTGGCACCCTGGGCGAAGGCCGCGCCGCCGCCACCACCTGCGCCGCCGCCGGGTGCGAGCGGGTGCCCGTACCCCGGGGTGCCGGTCCAGACGCCCAGGCCGGACGGCTGGCCGGCCGCGACGGCAGCCCCCTGGGCCTCGTCCTGGTACTGCAGGTACCGCGCGGAGGAACCACCGTGGGTGACCGTCCACGGCGAGACGTCGGCCCCGCCGCCGGACACCTCGAAGGCGGCCCGGGCGTTGTGGACCGGGTCGTAGAGGTCGTAGCGGCGGGCCAGGTCCGGGTGCGCCGCCGCGTTGATCTGCCACAGCCCCCGGGAGTCCTCACCGGTCGAGTTGTGCGCGCCGGTGTTGCCCCGCGACTCGGCCAGGGCGATCGCGGTCATGGTGGCGGCCGCGTCGGGGGAGAACCCGGCGCTCAGCGCGAAGCCGTAGATCTGCTCGGCCGAATACGTCCGCATGGGGCCTCACTTCTCCACCGGGGAAAGGTCGCTGGCCGCGATCCCGCCACGATAGGAAGGGCCGGGGTGCCGGTGGCGGGCGGATCAGGCACGGCCCGGGGTGCCGATCGCTGCCCGATCGGGCAGCGCGCCGCCGGCCAGGTTCACCCCTTCGTCCTATATTGACGCACCACTTTGCCGAGGGCCGGGAGCGGTGCCGCGGGCCATTGTGGAGATCGACCGCGCGCCGCGAACAGGGAGGCTCCACCGTGACCGGACCGTCCGACTGGGTTCCAGCCGGCATCGACGTCGATCGGCCCAGCGCCGCGCGGGTCTACGACTACTTCCTCGGCGGGGCGCACAACTTCGCGGTCGACCGGGCGCTGGCTCAGCAGATCGCCGCGATGACGCCGAACATCGGCGAGACCATGCGGTCCAACCGGGTCTTCCTGCGCCGGGCCGTGCGCTACCTGGTCGAGCAGGGCGTACGCCAGTTCCTCGACATCGGCTCGGGCATCCCGACCGCCGGCAACGTGCACGAGATCGCCCTGGCCGCCGCCCCGGACGCGGCCGTGGTCTACGTCGACATCGACCCGGTCGCGGTCGAGCACAGCCGGGCGATCCTGAACGGGGTGGACCGGGCCGGCGTGATCTGCGCGGACGTCCGCGACGTCGACCGGGTGCTCGGCGAGGCCGGCAAGCTGGGCCTGCTCGACTTCGACGCGCCGATCGCCGTGCTGCTGGCCGGGGTGCTGCACTTCGTGCCGGACAGCGACGAGCCGGCTGCGACCGTGGCGGCGCTGCGGGAGGCCATGGCCCCCGGCAGCTACCTGCTCGTGTCGCACGCCACGGCCGACGGGCAGCCCAGCGAGGTGGTGGAGGCGCAACGGCTCTCCGGCCGTACCGCGACCGAGATCGTGCTGCGCACGCGGGCCGAGATCGCGGCCTACTTCGACGGGTTCTCCCTGGTCGATCCCGGTCTGGTGTTCATACCGCAGTGGCGGCCGGACCCCGGTGATCCGGCTGACGAGCACCCCGAGCAGGTCGGTGCCTACGCCGGCGTCGGCAGAAAAGACTGAACGGGATGGGCTCGCAGGGCGGGCTGACGGACTTCGCGGCGTGCTGGCGCCGGCTGGTGGCCCACGAGGGCTTCGTGCCGATGGATCTCGGTGGACTCGACGCTCTGCTGGGGAGCTTGACCGACCGGCTGGCCGAGGCGGCGCGGGCCGAGCCGTTCGACCCCGAGACGGTCGGCGCGGTCGGCTCCGCGCTGGTCGAGGCGCATCTGACCGAGCCCGCCGTGCTCGCCGCCACTGTCTCCCTGATCGGCACCCACCTGGCCGCGGCCGCCGGAGCCGGACCGGACCGGATCGTGGAGATCCAGGCCGCCCTGGCCGCCGGCTACGCGGCGGCGATCCGCGACGCCACCATGGCCGAGCAGGAGCTGCTCGGCCGGTCGGTGCTCAGCGCGCACGCCTCCGCCGAGCGTGCGCTGCGCTCCAGCGAGGCGCGGCTGCGGGCGGTCTTCCACGGCGCGGCGATCGGCATCGGCGTGAGCACCATGGACGGCCGCATCGTGCAGGTCAACCAGGCGTTCGCCGACCTGCTCGGCTACACCGCCGAGGAGATGTGCAGCCTGCTGGTGCCGCAGCTCAACCATCCCGACGACCCGCCCGAGATGTGGAAGATGTACGAGGCGCTGATCGGCGGCGAGCACGATCACGTACGGATGGAGAAGGCCTACTACCGCAAGGACCGCGCGGTCGTCTGGACCGATCTGACGGTGTCCCTGATCCGCGACGACGCCGGTGCCCCGGAGCTCACCATCGCCATGGTGCAGGACATCACCGACCGTCGCCGGCTCAAGCACCGGCTGGAGTACCAGGCCACGCACGACCCGCTGACCGGCCTGCCGAACCGCACGATGGTCGGCGACCAGCTCCAGCGCATCTTCGACACCGGCGACCCGGACGCCCGGGTCGGGCTGTGCTACCTGGACCTGGACGGCTTCAAACGGGTCAACGACACCCTGGGTCACCAGGTCGGCGACGAGCTGCTGGTGGCGGTGGCCCAGCGGCTGCGCGCGTGCGCGGCGGACTTCGGGCAACTCGCCGGCCGGATGAGCGGCGACGAGTTCGTGCTGCTGATCGAGAACTCGAGCGGGCCGGCCGAGCTGACGGCGCTGGCCGAGCGGACCCTCGCCGCGCTGGCCGAGCCGTACCAGCTGGGCCAGCACCGGATGCGCGTGTCGGCCAGCATCGGCGTGGTGGAGAGCAACGTCCACGCGACCAATCCGGCCGAGCTGATGAAGGCGGCCGACCTCACCCTGTACGTGGCCAAGTCCGAGGGCCGCAGCCGCTTCGTGATGTACGACGCCGACCGCAACGCCCGCCAGGCGGCCCGGTACGCGCTCGCCGCGGCGCTGCCCGACGCCCTCGACCGCGGCGAGTTCACCCTGGTCTACCAGCCGCTGGTGAGCCTGGCCGACCAGCGCCTGATCGGCGTCGAGGCGCTGCTGCGCTGGCAGCATCCCCAGCTCGGCGAGCTGACCCCGGACTCGTTCATCACCCTGGCCGAGGAGACGGGCATCATCGTGCCGCTGGGCCGCTGGGTCCTCGAGCAGGCGTGTGGCCAGGCGGCCGACTGGTCCCGCCGCTTCCCCCGGGTACGCATCTCGGTCAGCGTCAACATCACGGTCTCGCAGGCCCACGAGCCGACGCTGCCGGCGGAGGTGGAGAGCATCCTCACGCGTACCGGGCTGGACCCGTCGCTGCTGGTCCTGGAGCTGACCGAGAGCGCGATCATGGACACCAACGGCCCGCTGCAGGCGCTGTCCAGCCTGGCCGAGCGCGGCATCCGCATCGCGATCGACGACTTCGGCACCGGATACTCGAACTTCGCGTACCTGCGCCGGCTGCCGGTGCACACGCTGAAACTGGCCGGCCCGTTCGTCGACGGCCTGCGCGACCCGGCGGGCGGCGACTCGGTGGACGAACGCATCGTGGAGACGATCATCCGGCTGGCCCACGCGATCGGCATCAGCGTGACGGCCGAAGCGGTCGAGACCCGGCTGCAGGCGGACCGGTTGCGGGCGCTGGGCTGCGACACCGGCCAGGGCTGGCTGTTCGCCCGCCCGATGCTCCCGGCCGGCGTGGCGGACCTGCTGCGCGAGGAACCCGTCAGCTGAACGCGGCGCGGTGTTCGCTCACCCAGCGGGCGAAGGTGCGGCCCGGACGCCCGGTCACCTCCGGGACGGTGGTCGTGACCGTGGTCTCGTCGACGATGCCGTCCGCGAAGAACGCCTCGAAGGCCGCGGCGTACTCGGCGGGCAGGGTCGCGTACAGCTCGTCATGGGTCTGCTCCCGGGTCTGGCCGACCGCCCGCAGCGGCCGGCCGAGCACCTCGGCGAGAACACCGACCCGGTCGGCGGGGGTGAGGGCCTGCGGCCCGGTGAGCCGGTAACGCCGCCCGGCGTGGCCGGGCTCGGTGAAAGCCCGGACGGCGACATCGGCGATGTCCCGGGGATCGATGGTGGACACCGCGACGTCGGGGAATTGCGTGCTGATGGTGTCGCCCCGGTCGAGCTGGTCCTTCCACTGCAGGGTGTTGGTCATGAAGCCGTTCGGCCGCAGGAAGGTCCAGGGAATGCCACTGCCGGCGACGGCCCGCTCGGCGGCGAGGTGGTAGCGCGCCACCGCGTTGTCTGTGTCGGTGGCGAGGACGGAGCTGCTCGACAGCAGGATGACGTGCCCGACGCCTGCGGCTCTGGCGTCAGCCAGGAGTTGTTCGACGTTGTCGTAGCCGCTGAGGAGGAAGAGGCCGTCGATGCCGGGGAGGGCGGGGGCCACGGATCCGGGATCGTTGAGGTCGCCGGTGGCCAGGTCGGTGCCCGGGGGTAGGCGGTCGGCGGCCTTGGCGGGATCACGGACGAGGGCGCGGACCGGTACGCCGGTGTCGTGCAGGGCCTGGACCACCGCGCTGCCGATGGTGCCGGTCGCCCCCGTAACCAGAATCATGCCGTTCCTCTCGGTCGGGTGTTCGTGGTGCCACCGACTACTCTGGCGGAACTCCCGGGGGAAGGGCAGCCATGCCGAGGACCGATGGCCGATAACCCGCTGATCGCGGCGCCGTCGGCGCAGGGCCCGAGCCCGTGGGCGGGCGTCTGGATCGCCGAGGACGTCGAGCAGATCATCTCCGGCGTGCAGAACGGCTCCTGGATCGACGGCACGCTCGGGGTGGTCGGTGCGGGGCTGGACGGGCTGGCCCTGGTGTCGGATCCGGTGGGGGCGTTGCTGCAGTACGGGATCGCGTGGCTGATCGAGCATGTGAAGCCGTTGTCCGAGGCTCTGGATTGGCTGGCGGGAGATCCGGCCCAGATCGCGGCGCACGCGCAGACCTGGCGCAATGTCGCCGCCGGTCTACGCGACGAGGCCGATGAGCTGGTGCGCTCGGTTCGCTGGGACGTCGAGGGGTGGACGGGCGCGGCCGGCGACGCGTATCGCGGTCACGCTGATCGCCGGGCGAAGAACCTGGGAACCCTCGGCCTGGCGGCCGACGGGATGGCCCTGATGACCGAAGCCGCCGGAACTCTGATCGGCACCGTACGGATCATGGTCCGCGACGCCGTCGCGACCGTCGTGTCGCGGTTGATCGTCTATGCGGGCGAGCTGATCGCCACGGCGGGCCTGGCGACGCCGCTGGTGGTGGAGCAGGTGACCACGCTGTGTGCCGCGTGGGGCGCGCGTATCGCCCGATGGCTCAAGGGCCTGATCGCCAGCCTGCGCAAGCTCGGCGACGCGATGCGCCGGCTCGGCGACCGTGTCCACGACCTCAAGGTCAACAGGGCCGACGCGTCCGCGGGCAAGGGCGAGCAGGGCACCGGTGCCGGATCCACCGGCTCGTCCTCAGGTGCCGCCGTTCCGCCTCCGGGACCACCATGGCCCGTTCGCGATGACGTCCCTGGCGCTGCGCGCGGCAAGGACCTCAAGCCGCCGAACAAGCGCCACACAGTGACCGGCGCCGCGCACGGCGAGGTCAGAGGCGACAACAGCGTGATCCTGCGCGGGAACGAGGGCCCGATCCGCGACGACATCGCGCAGATCGCCGCCGGCCGGGCCGAGTGGCTTCCCGAGATCAACCGGTACGAGATCAACGGCCGAACTTACGGCATCGAGCAGAGTGGCACCGTGTTCCCGGACTCCGGCCCTGGCATTGTGAAACTGGACCGCAACGAGTTCGCGGCGTTGAAGGAGATCGCTCGGGCGGGAGGCGACGTGGACAGCGTGCGTGTCTTCACCCGTGACCCCCGTTACGTCAGCCATCCCGAAGCCATCGCCAAGGCGAAGTCCATCTACGACGGGACCTACCCGGAATGACCTACGACCTGCTCCTGGCCGGTGACCTCGACACAGCCCGGCTCAGCGCGGCGCTCGCCGGCCTGGCCTCCGTCCCGCTGGAGTCGGTGGACGTCGCCGCCGCGGAGGCTGAGGAGCGCGACTGGGACGCGGCTGTCCTGTGCACCTATCGAGCTGTGCAGGGTGATCTCTCCTGGTCCTTGGATGTCTACCTGGCCGTTCCTGAGCCGCCGGGTGCGGTGCAAGCCGCGGAATCGCTCGCCGTGTCCCTGGGGCTCCCGGTGTTGTACCCGGCCGAGCCGTTGCCGCCCAGCGCGTACTGGATGGCACTGCCGGACGGCTCCCGGACCCGGGCCCGCGTCTACGAGCAGGACAAGGAAGGCGAGACGGTGCTCGTTATCGATGCCGTGGCGAAGCCGGTCGCGTGGCTGCCGGGGATCCGGGTCGAGGCGCAGCCGGAGGTGATCCGGGAGCATCGGATGCCGACCCCGGTCACGGCCGAGTTCGAGGGCTGGCTGGCTTGCGAGATGATGATTCCCGAGCGGGAGGACGTGCTGCGGTCCGCGTGTGGTCGGCTCGCGGCCTGGGAGGCGCTGACCGTACGGATGGAGTCGGGCTGGCCGCCGGACGGTTGGTATCCGGAGGCCTACTACCAGGAGGATCTGGCGAACCGGGACGACCTGGCCACCGACGCCGACCGGATCCCGCCTGCGGTTCAGGGCCACTTCACCGAGGCGCTCACCCGGGTCGACGACGCGTTTCGCGCCGCCACCCGTGACCAGCCGGTTGCGGCCGAGGGGCGGGCCTGGTGGTGGCAACGGGTGCCGGACCCCGTGCCGTGGCCCAGCGCCGGTTGACCCGGTCACAAGTGGCATATGTCGATAGATCTTGGTGGTGCGGGGGTTCTAGGCTGCCCGCATGCATAACGGGGACCTTCATCGATTCACCTGGCGCCGGCGGGTCATCGTCGGCGTTCTGACCCTTTCCGTAGCCGGCCTCACCGCCGCCTGCAAGACTCCCACCGCCGAGCCCGCCTCGGTCGCCGGTGCCGGACCGGCCGCCTCCAGTGCGCCGGCCGTCAAGTACTTCGGCCCGGATTCCTTCGGCAAGCTGACCATCACCATGTCCGAGAAGGACGCCCTCGCCACCGGGGAGTTGCAGACCGAGCCCGTCTCGACCGTGCTCGGCAAGAACGTGTACTCGTTCGTCGGTGGCCCGAAGCCTGATCCCAAGCGGATGGCCGCTGACGAGAAGCTCGAGAAGGCTGTCGAGAAGGCCGACGCGGGCACCGACACTTCCGCGGCCGGTTCGGCCCGGGCCGCCAAGGCGTACGCCGATTCCACGCAGCGCATGGTGGAGCGGCTGGAGGCGTACCTCAGAGCCGGGGGTGCCTCCTTCCGGGACGGCAAGCTCAGCTCCATCGCCGCGCCGAAGGATGCCGTGACGCCGGCCGGGATCAAGCGGGGTTCGTCGGTGGCCGAGCTGAAGGCGGCCTATGACGGCAAGGGGCTCAAGAACACTTCCAAGACCGCGTACGAGCTGCCGGTCGAAGGCCACACCGGCTGGACCATCCTCTTCGAGCTCAAGGGCGACACGGTGCAGTACATGTCGATCGGCAAAGCGGGCTAGTTCAACGGTACGGTGGAGCGACGCTCATCGATCAACGTCGATCAGGGGGAACCCGGATGAAGTCGCTCACCGCCGCCGTGACCGCTGTCCTGCTCAGCACCACTCTGCTGGCCGCTCCTGCCCGGGCGGGCACCTCCGCGCCTGCCGCACCGGCCGGCGTGGCGGAGGTGCCCGCCCGGCTCATCCCGGCGCGGCCCAGCCCGGACGAGGTCCGTCGCTCCCTCGCACGCATCGCCCGGGACAGTGACGGCCGGGTCCGGCTCGGCGTCATCGGCCGCAGCAACGAGGGCCGGGCGTTGCGCCTGGCCAGCGTCGGCCACGGCCCCACCCGGCTGCTCTACGTCACCCAGCAGCACGGCGACGAGCCGCTGGGCACGCCTGCCGCCGTACGCCTGTTGTGGTCTCTCGGGGTGCCCCGCACGGCCTGGCACCGCTGGCTGCTCTGCCGGGTCACCATCGATGTCGTGGTGCAGGCCAACCCGGACGGCGCGGTACGCAACCAGCGCTACAACCACGACCCGGCCGCCACCGGTGACTACACCGAGCCGGGCGTCGGGTACGACATCAACCGCTTCCACAACCCGCTCACGCCCATCGGGGACAACCCGGTGCCCGAGTCGCGCGCGATCCTGCGGCTGTGGCGGGCCACCCGGCCGCAGGTCGTGATCGACTACCACATGCAGGGCCGCTACCTGCAGCCCGACGGCCGGGAGACCACCGCGTCGATCCTGTGGCCGACCAGCCCGCTGGCCCCGGCTCCGGCGGTCACCGCGGCGCGCCGGCTCGCGGTGGTCAACGACACCGCGATGACCCGGGTGGCCGGGGCCAACGTGACGCGCTATCCCGGTGGCGACTACGAGGGCATCGCGCGCAACGCGTACGGGATCCTGGGCAGTGCGTCGCTGCTCGTGGAGCTCTCCGATCTGCCCGCCGAGCAGGTGGAGTTCCAGATCCGCACCGCGTTCGTGTCGATGATCGCCACCGCGCAGGCGGCGGCGGACGGATCACTGCGGCAGGCCGATCCGGCGCGGGCGGACGCGATCCCGGCCCGTGGCCCCGCCCTGCCGGGTGTCCTGTCCCCGCTGGCACGCGTCGACGCCGCCTGACCCGAACCGGGTTCCACCGGCGGCCCGGCCGGGCCGCCGGTGGAGCTCAGTTGTAGAACGCCAGGACCTGGTCGGCGATGCAGGCCGGCTTGGTCTGCCCCTCGACCTCAGCCGTGATCCGGATGGTCGCCAGCGCCGACCCGGCCATCCGCCGCGACGTGAGCAGCGTCGCGGTGCCGCGCAGCCGCGAGCCCACCGGCACCGGCGCGCGGAAGCGGACCCGGTCGAAGCCCACGTTGATCGCCCGGGTCACGTCGCGGACCTGGACGATCTCGGTGATGAACGCCGCGCACAGCGACAGAGTCAGCGCGCCGTGCGCGACCGTGCCGCCGAACGGGCCTTCCTTCGCGGCCCGTTCCGGATCGACGTGGATCCACTGGTGGTCGCCGGTGAGGTCGGCGAACGTGTCGATCCGGGCCTGGTCGATCAGCTGCCAGCCGGAGGTTCCGAGCTCGTCGCGGGCGAGCAGGTCGTCGATGCTGTCGAAGGCGGTCATCCGGTCAGTGTGACCGGTACGCCCTCGGCAGGCGCATGCCGCGCGCGGCCATCAGGTCGCGGACCCGGTTCGGATAGTTGGTGATGATGCCGTCCACGCCGAGGTCCATCAGCGCCGCGACGGTTGCCGGGTCGTCGCAGGTCCACGGGATCAGCTTCAGGCCGCGCTCGTGGGCCCGGCGCACCATCGCCGCGTCCGGGTAGAAGCGGAAGCCGGGGTCGCCCAGCTTGCCGTTCTGCGGGAAGCCGTACACGGGGGACAGTGCCGTCACGCCCGGGATCGCGTCCGCCGCCCGGACGAAGTCGCCGGCGTAGTCGTCGGCGTCGAGACCGCCCAGCCAGGGTGAGGCGCCCGGCAGGCCCACCTGCAAGAAGTCGTGGTTGGTCAGCGCGACCAGCGGCCAGCGGGGCGCCAGCCGGTGCATCTCACGCAGGGCGCCCCAGTCGAAGGACTGGATCGTCACCTGCCGTTCCAGGCCGGACCGGCGGATCTCCTCGAAGACGCGGCGGACGAACAGCTCCCGGGGCGCGGTCTGCTCGGGGGCGCCCGCCTCCACCTTGGTCTCGATGTTCAGCTTCACGCCGTGGGCCCGGTAGCGCTTGACGAGGTTGAACACCTGGCGCAGCTCGACCATCCGCAGGCCCTTGATCTGCTCCTGCTCCGGGAAGCCGGGCAGCCGCTGGAAGCCGCAGTCCATCGTCCTGAGCTGCGCCAGCGTCAGGTCCTTGACGTACCGGCCGACGTACGGGAACTGCGGGTCGCCCGGCGTGACCGGCGCGGTGTCGCGGCACTTCTGCGCGCTCACCTGCCGGTCGTGGGTGACCACGACCCGGCGGTCGCGGGTGAGCTGGGTGTCCAGCTCCAGCGTGCTGACCCCCAGCCGCAGCGCCTTGCCGAAGCCCTCGAGGGACTCCTCGGTGGTCATGCCGATGCCGCCGCGGTGCGCCTGCAGGTCGAAGCGGGCGGCGGGGGAGGCCTGGGCGGCTCCGGGCACGGCCAGCACCGGTACGAATGCCAGGGCGGCGAGCAGATGGCGCAGTGGCATCGGGGCCTCCGCCTTTCCGGGATTTGAGCCTGCGACGCTAAGCCGCGGTGGTTACCGGACCGTAAACGTAACGGGAATGCATTCTCGGGCACCAGTGAACGGCCGGGCCCCGATTCGGCCGGCCGTTTTCGCGTTTCCCGGGCGGAGAGGTTCGTCAATGGTCGCCGCGCCGTCGTGTGACCGGAAAAGCCTGTCCCAACGGTGGATACGGCCATGGCCCGATCGACCTCTAAACCCGTGAATTTTCGGTGGCTGATCACCCCTAGTTGATCATCTGAGGGGTGCGGACGCTCAGCGGGCCATGATCCACTGCGCCCCGTCACGCTTCCGCTACATGTCTGGTTTATTACGCCTTCATTAAGATCACTTAAGGGAATCCCCATGTCAGTCGATGCTTAACAGTTCAGTCAGTAATGTAGACGGACGTGAAAACAGCGCCGATAAATTGACGGCGCTAGCACTCCTACGTGGACCGGTCAACGGCCGAACCGGGTCAGCCACGGGACATCGAATGTCCCGACGATCGTTGCTACCGTCCATCGTGGCTTCATCGTGGGCCACCTCCGGGATCGCTCTGTGTCAATTTCCTTAACGGCACCTGTGGTGATCCTTCCCTGCTCTGGAGGTACTGGATGGTCCCCACTCGTCCCGCGCGCCGTCGACCGACGCGCATCGCCCTGGTCGCGACGGCAGTCGTGACAGTGCTGCTCGGCGCCTCGAGCCCGGCCGCCGCCCAGGCGACCGGCGCGCTCGGCAAGCCCGCCGTTCAACCGCCGAACGTGCCCGGTCTGGCCCAGGTCGCCCGGCCCGTCGAGGCGCGTCCCGCCCCGCTGCCCAAGCGCACCGGCAGCGTCAAGGTCGTCAAGCCGGCCAAGCCGGCCCGGGCCGCCGCCGCGGCGGCCGGTCTCAACGACCAGGTCGCGCTGCGCGCGCTGGTCATCGGCACCGACGCCAACGACTTCGGCGTCGCCACCTGGAAGACCACCTTGGACCGTGTCGGCGCGTCCTACGACGTGCTCTACGACGCCACCACGCCGCTGACCACCAGCACCCTCGTGCGTCCCGACGGCGTCGGCCGCTACAACGCGATCCTGCTCACCAACAGCATGCAGGTGTACGAGTCCAACGGCAGTTACCTCAGCGGCCTCGACCCCGCGGAGTGGAACATCCTCTGGGCGTACGAGCGCAACTTCGGGGTCCGCCAGGCCGCTCTCTACACCAGCTACGGCACCTGGCCGGAGAACTACTGCCTCACCTCCAACGGTGAGACCGGCGTCGGCAGCACCCCGATCAACCTGTCGCTCACCGCGACCGGCGCGGGCGTCTTCGACTACCTGAAGAGCACCGCCCAGATCCCGCTGGTGCAGTCGTACGTCTACCGCACCGCGATCACCCCGGGCTGCGGCGCCGAGGCCACCATCACCAACGGCTCGGACGTGCTCGGCGTGCGCACCACCTCCACCGACGGCCGGGAGCGGCTCGCGCTGACGTTCACCTCGAACCAGTACCTGACGCACTCCGACCTGCTGGTCTACGGCATGCTGCGGTGGGCGAGCAAGGGCATGTTCCTCGGTGAGCAGCGCCACCACCTCAACGTCGACATCGACGACTGGTTCAACACCTCGGACCACTACTACCCGGACGGCCACGTCGAGTACACGCCGGGCTTCCAGGTCAGCGGGCACGACACCGTCAACCTCGACAACCAGCAGACCGCGCTGCGCGCCGCGCACCCGCAGGCCGCCGACTTCAAGCTCAACATCGCGTACAACGGCGCCGACATCGACCCGTTCGCCGGCAGCGCCTGCAGCCCGAACGGCGGCATCGCCGAACTGACCGCGACCACCAAGTGCCTCAAGGACAACTTCCGCTGGGTCAACCACACGCTGAACCACCCGGAGCTGAACAACACCAGCTACGCCACGTCGTACGCGGAGATCAACGACAACCGGGCGGCGGGCAACGCGATCGGCCTGAACGCTCCCGACAGCGTGCTCAAGACCCCGGAGTACTCCGGCCTGGGCGTCTACAACCCGAACCCGGACGACGACACCAGCCCGCCGGTCGACCACGGCCTCGCCGGCTCCAACCCGGAGCTGCTGCGCGCGGCCAAGGACCTGAACGTCCGGTACCTGCACGGCAACATGTCGTTCGCCAGCCACGTGCCGGCCAACCTCAACGCCGCCAAGGTGCACCCGCTGGAGCCGAGCATCTCGGTGGTGCCGGACTGGCCGACCAACATCGCCTACTTCGTCACCACCCCGCAGGAGGAGACGGCGTTCTACAACTCCTTCTACGGCCCGAACGGGCGCTTCCCGTACTGGCCGGCCAACCTCACGTACGAGCAGATCATCGACTACGAGGCCGGCGTGGCCCTCGGGCACGTGTCGTCGGGCGCGATCTACTCGCACACCTTCCACATCGGCAACGTCCGGGACTACGGCGCCGGCAAGACGCTGCTGACCGACTGGATCGACGCCGTGATGACCAAGTACGAGGGGTTCTACTCCGTACCGCTGCTCAACCAGGACTGGCCGGCGCTGGCGGCGTACACCTCGACCCGGACCGCGCACTTCGCGCAGCTCGGCGCCGGCGTGGACCCCGTCTACGACCGGTCCACCGGCACCATCACGGTCACCTCGCCCGCCGCCGGCACCGTGCAGATCAGCGGCGCCCAGGGCACCGGGGCCGGCACCTACGGCACCGATGTGACGACGACGCTCGCCCTCGCGGCGAACACCGCCGTCACGGTCACCGCAGTCCCGCACCTGTGACGAGCAGGACCTGGTAGAGGGGGGCCGGTGAAGATCGCGCTGGTGTCGGAGGGCACCTACCCGTACGCGATGGGCGGCGTCAGCGTCTGGTGCGAGCAGCTCATCAAGGGCATGCCCGACTACCGCTGGGATGTCGTCGCGCTCACCGTCGACGGCGCCGAGCAGTCCGTCTTCCCGGCCCCCACCAACCTCGGCCAGGTCCACTCGATCCCGCTGTGGGGTGCGCGGCCGCCCGGCCGCCGCTCCCGGCGGGGGCCGGGCCGCCGGCCCGGAGCCACCTTCACCGAGTCGTACGAGGTGTTCCTGCGGGCGCTCGTGACCCCGCTGGAAGCCACCCGTTCCGAGCAGAGCGCCGTCAGCCGCAGCATGTTCCTGCTCGCCCTGCGCGGCATGTTCGAGTACGCCAGCGACGGCGGCGACCTGAGCGGGGCGCTGCTGTCCAACCAGGCCCTGACGATGATGCTCGACGCCTGGCGTGACCTGCGCGTCGACGAGATCGGGCCGGCGCCCACGGTGGCCGACGCCGTCGAGGCGGCCTGGCTCATCGAGCACATGCTGCGCCCGCTGAGCGCCACCCCGGTCCAGGCCGACATCGTGCACTCCTCGATGAACGGGCTGGCCACGCTCGTCGGCATGACCGCCAAGTGGAAGCACGGCACCCCGCTGGTCATGTCCGAGCACGGCATCTACCTGCGCGAGCGCTACATCGCCCACCTGCACGACGACGCGTCGCACCCGGTGCGGGTGCTGGTGCTCAGCTTCTTCCGGCAACTGGCCGGCGCCGCGTACCTGATCACCGACGTGCTCGCACCGCACTCCATGTACAACCGGCGCTGGCAGCTGCACAACGGCGCCGACCCGGAACGCATGTGGACCATGTACAACGGCGTCGAGCCGGAGGAGTTCCCGGCCGCCACCACCGAGCCCGAGCTGCCCACGATCTCGTACATGGGCCGGGTCGACCCGCTCAAGGACCTGCACACCCTGATCCGGGCGTTCGCGCTGGTCCGGGCCGAGATCCCGGAGGCCCGGCTGCGCATCTTCGGTGGCACCCCGGCGGTCAACCGGATCTATCACGAGAGCTGCGAGCGGCTCATCGAGGAGCTCGGTCTCACCGGCGCCGCCGTGCTGGAGGGCCGGGTCGGCAACGCCGTCGACGCGTACCACGCGGGCAGCATCGTCGCGCTGACCAGCATCTCCGAGGGCTTCCCGTACACGGTGGTGGAGGCCATGGCGTGCGGGCGCCCGACCGTGTGCACCAACGTCGGCGGGGTCGCGGAGGCGGTGGGGGACACCGGCTTCGTCGTCCCGCCCCGCGACTATGCGGCCGTGGCCGAGGCGTGCGTGAAGCTGTTGCGCGACAACGAGATGCGCCGCCGGCTCGGCATCATGGCCCGGGCCCGGGTGCTCGAGCACTTCACCCTGCGGCGCTCGCTGGAGATGTACCGCAACGTCTACGAAGGGCTGGCCACGCCGCTCAAGGCCTCCCCGCCGCCGCGGCACCTGCGCGGTCAGGCCCAGGGCCGGGTGGCCGTCCCGGCCCAGCGCGCCGCCGAGCAGCAACTGCAGCTGGACGGTGAGTCCAGGTGAGTCTGGACAGCGAGCTCGATCCGAACCGGCAGCGGCTCGGCTCGATCATGGCGGCCGCGGCGAAGAACCGCGCCGCCGGGCCGGGCGAGCACACCGTGCTGCTGCCCAGGATCTCCACGGATCCGCTGGACGACCTGGTGGAACGGGTACGCCCCCAGCTCGGCCAGGCGGTCGACTCGCTGCACGTGGCCGCCGCCCTCGAAGCCGACGGGCTCACCGACCGCGGCGCCCGCGTCGAGTACGGCTACCACGACGTCTTCGCCCTGGCCACCGAGGTGTTCCGCCGGCTCGGCCCGCAGCTGCCCAAGCCCCGCGAAGCGACCGCCCGCGACCCCAGGGCCTGGCGGGAGAGCCTGCGCCTGATCGCCCACGGCCCGCTGTACGTGCTGCCGAGCACCGCGTTCCCGGCGGTGCTGGCGATCGTCGGGCGGCGGTCGCTGGTGCTGGGCCTGGTCCTGGCCAGCACGCTCGGCTGGGTGTGGGCCGGTGCCGCCGCGCACGGGGCGTACCGGATGCTCGGTCTCGGCCGGCCCCGCTCCGCCGCCCGGATCCTCACCGTGGCCGCGGGGTCCGCGCCGGTCGCCGGCGCCCTCGCCGGCGGCGCGCTGGTCTGGTTCACCGGCGGCGGCCCCGCGCTGATCGCCATGATCACCTGTCAGGTGGCCTACCAGCTCACCAGCACCGTGCTGGTCTTCTACCGCCGGGAACGGTGGCTGGCCCTGGCCATGACGCCGGCCTTCCTGGTCGGCGCGGCCTACCTGGTCCTCGGGTCGGGGCTCAAGCTCTGGTCGGTGGGCGTGGCAGCCGGGTGTGTGCTGGCCGGGTTCCTGATCGCGATGCTGCTCGCCGTGCACCACGGCCGGGTGCCGGCCGTGCAGGAGCCCTCGCTACGGGTCGCGCTGCGCCCGGAGGTGCCGGCACTGATCGGGGTGAGCGCGTACGGGCTGTGCTCGGCGGCCCTGCTGCTGCACGCCGAGGCGCCGTATCTGCTGGGCCGGCTCGACATCGCCATCGCCGCCGCGCCGCTGATCCTGACCATGGGCGTGGTCGAGTGGCGTGCGGAGCGGTTCCGGCCGCAGGCGGTCGCCCTCGTGCGGCGGGTCGAGCGGCCCCGGGAGTTCGTCCGCGGCGTGTGGCTGCTGCTGGCCCGGGAGGTCGCGATCTGCCTGCTCGCACCCGCGCTCCCGGCGGCGGCGATGGTGGCAGTGCTGTTCTGGACCGGTCTGTTGTCCAGCGCGGGGGTCGTCATGACGGCCGCCCACGTCGCGCTCGGCGGCGCGTACCTGCTGGCCTTCCTGCTCGCCGGGCGCGAGCGCTTCGGCTGGCTGTGCGCCTCGATGCTCGCCGCGATCACCGTCCACGTCGGCCTGGGCGCGCTGCTCGGCGCCGCGCCGCTGCTGGGCCGCCCCGGCTCCGCGCTCGTGGACACCTCGCTCTACCTGGGCAGCGTGCTGCTGCTCCAGGCGCTCTTTGTGCTCGGCCTGGCCCCGATCCTCGGCCAGGCCCGGCACTACCGGTAGTTCCGACACGTGGGGAGGCAGGTCAGCGATGCACGCAGTGATCCTTGCCGGCGGCAAAGGCGTCCGGCTGCGGCCGTACACGACGGCGTTGCCCAAGCCGCTGATGCCGATCGGTGACAACCATTCGATCCTGCAGATCGTGCTGGATCAGCTCGCGTCGTTCGGCTTCACGTCCGTGACGCTGGCGATCAACCACCTCGGCCCGCTGATCAGGGCGTTCGTCGGGGACGGGGCGCGCTGGGGGCTGCGCATCGACTACGTCGAGGAGAACGTGCCGCTGTCCACCATCGGGCCGCTGTTCGGCATCAAGCACACGCTGCCCGACCACTTCCTGGTGATGAACGGCGACATCCTGACCGACCTCGACTACGCCGCGCTGCTCACCGAGCACATGCTCGGCGGCGGCTCGCTGACGGTGGCCACCGCCGCGCAGACCCACAAGATCGACTTCGGGGTGCTGGACGTGGAGGAGGGGCGCATCGTCGGCTTCCGGGAGAAGCCGGTGCTCAGTTATCCGGTGAGCATGGGCGTCTACGGCATGTCCCGCAAGGCGCTCACGCCGTACCCTCCGGGTCTGCCGTTCGGGTTCGACCAGTTGGTGCTCGACCTGCTGGACCGCGGTGACCACCCGGCCACCTATGCCTTCGACGGCTTCTGGCTCGACATCGGCCGGCCCGAGGACTACGACGAGGCCAACCGCACCTGCGACACCCTGCTGCCGATCCTGCTCCCGCGCTCCAAGGAACCCGTATGAGTCAGCGGGTCGTCCTGTTCGGTGCCTCCGGCTTCATCGGCGGGCACGTGCGCGCCGCGCTGGAGGCCGATCCTCAGGTCAGCGCGGTGATCTGCCCCGGCCGCCGGGACCACGACCTGATCGACGGCGACCACCGCGGACTGGTCCGGGTCATCCTCGACGCCGCACCCACCGCGATCGTCAGCTGCGTCGGCCGCCTCGGCGGCACCGACTCCGAGCTCATCCGGGGCAACACCCTGGTCGCGACCAGACTGCTGGAAGCGGTCGCCGCGGCCCGGCCCGGCGTGCGGCTGGTCCGGCTCGGCTCCGCCGGGGAGTACGGCGTGGTCCCGCACGGGCATGCCGTCACCGAGGACGATCCACTGCAACCGGTGGCCGCGTACGGCGTCAGCCACCTCGCCGGGACCCGGCTGTTCCAGCTCGCCGGGGAGAACGGCCTGGTCGACGCGGTGTCGCTGCGCGTGTTCAACCCGATCGGCCCCGGCATGTCGGCGGAGAACATGCTCGGCCGCGCCGCCGAACGGATCCGGGCCGCGCTGGCCACCGGGGCGGCCGGGATCACCATGGGACCGCTGTCGGCGTACCGGGACTTCGTCGACGTCCGCGACCTCGCCGCGATGGTCCCGGCCGTGCTGCGCCCGCCGCAGCTGCGGCACCGGGTCTTCAACGTGGGCAGCGGCCGCGCCGTTCGCTCGCGGGCCGCCGTGCAGCTGCTGGCCGAGACGGCCGGCTACCGCGGCGAGATCCGCGAGCAGGGCTCCGGGCCGCAGCGGTCGGCGGCGGTGGACTGGATCCAGGCGGACGTGCGCCGGGCCCGCGAGGAGCTGGGCTGGGCGCCGGGCCGTGACCTGGCCACCTCGATCAAGGACATCTGGGCGGCGGGTGAGGCCGGATGACCCGCCGGCGGCGCGGGATCGTGCTCGCGGCCGTGATCGTGGTGGCGGCGCTGGCGGTCAGCGGCATCCTGGTGACCCGTACCGGGACAGACCGTGCACCGACCGCCGCCGGCTCCCCGACGCCCGCTGCCTCCGCACCGCCGGTTACCCTGCCGCCGGTCTCCGCGCCCGCGGCCTCCGTGGCACCCCTGCCGCTGCCGTCGACGTCCGGGCCGGGGCGGATCTCCAGCTGGGCCTATCAGCTCCAGGGGTACGCCGGGGGACGGCTCGACCGCATCGCCGCCGGGCCCTACCAGCTCGCCGTGGTCGACCTGGCCCGCGACGCGCACGCCGACTACTTCCGGGCCGACGAGATCCGCACGGTCAGGCGGGCCGGCAAGCGGGTGCTCGCGTACTTCGAGATCGGCAGCATCGAGGACTTCCGGCCGGAGTATCCGGCGCTGCGCCGCGACGCCGCCGACCTGATCGCCAACGAGTGGACGGACTGGCCGGGCGAGCACTTCGTCCGCTACTGGGACGAACGCTGGTGGGACCGGGTCGTCCGGGGCCGGGTCGACCAGGCCCTGCGGGCCGGCTTCGACGGGGTCTACCTCGACACCCCGCTGGCCTACGAGCAGATCGACCCCGGCTACGCCCAGGGCCGCGACCGCGCGGCGCTGGGCCGGGAGATGGCCGCGCTCATCGCGCGGATCAGCGCGTACGCCAAAGCCCGGCAGCCGGGTTTCCTGATCGTCCCGCAGAACTCGCCCGAGCTGCGCCGCCACCCCGGCTACACGGCGGCGATCGACGGCATCGCGATGGAGGAGCTGTTCTTCCTCGCCACCGACGAGCCGTGCACGCAGGACTGGTGCGCGGAGAACCTCGCCGACACCCGGGCGCTGCGCGACGCGGGCAAGTTCGTGCTCAGCGTCGACTACGCCACCCGGCCCGCCGACATCCGCTCGGCGTGCGGCCGGTACCGCACCGAACGTTTCGCCGGCACGGTCACCGTGCTCGAACTCGACCGGCTCACCCCACCCTGCTCCTGAACCTGCATCGGAAGGAATGGCACATGCCGCCCACAACCATCGGCGTCGTCGGCCTCGGCTACGTCGGGCTGACCCTCACCGCCGCCCTGGCGGACAAGGGCTTCGTCGTGCACGGCTCGGACGTGTCGCCCGGCGTGCTGGAGACGCTGTCGCACGGCCGGTCGCACATCTTCGAGCCGGGCGTCGAGGAGGTGTTCGCCGAGCACATCAACACCCGCATCCACGTCGGCACCGAACTGCCGCCGGACACCGTCGAGGTGGCCGTGATCAGCGTGTCGACGCCGGTCGACGACAGCACCCGCCGGCCCAACCTGGCCAACCTGGCCGCCGCCGCCCGCAGCGTCGCCGCGCGCTGCCGCCCCGGCACGCTGGTCGTGGTCCGCAGCACCGTGCCGGTCGGCACCAGCCGCCGGGTGGTGCTGCCCGAGCTGCGCGCCGCCTGGGGTGACGACGTCAAGCTGGTGATGGCCCCCGAACGGACCATCCAGGGGCAGGCGCTGCGCGAGCTCGTCGAGCTGCCCCAGGTCATCGGCGGTCTCGACGAGGCCAGCCTGCGGGCCGGCGTCGAGTTCTTCAGCGGCCTGGCCCGGACCGTCGTGGAGGTCTCCGACCTGGAGACCGCCGAGCTGGTCAAGCTGTCCAACAACTGCCACACCGACCTGATCTACTCGTTCGGCAACGAGATCGCGCTGATCGCCGAGCGGCACGGGCTGGACCCGCTGGAGGTCATCCGGGCGGCGAACGCGGACTACCCGCGACCGGACCTGTCCAAGCCCGGGTACGTCGGCGGCGGGTGCCTTTCCAAGGACCCGTACATCATGATCGACAGTGCCGGCGGCCGGGAGCCGTTCCTGGTCGGACGGGCCCGCGAGCTCAACGAGTTCATGCCGGTGCACGTGGCCGAGACCGTGGTGCGGATGCTCCAGGAGACCCGCGGCGAGACCCGGGGGACGCGGCTGGCGGTGCTCGGCTGGGCGTACAAGGGCTGGCCGCCCACCGACGACATGCGCGGGACCCCGATCGCCGCGATGATGCCGGCCTTCTCCGCCGCCGGGATCACCGTCACCGGCCACGACCCGATGGTCACCGACGACGTCATCCGCCAGTACGGCGGCGACCCGGTCAGCCTGGACAAGGCGTTCGCCGACGCGGACGCGGTGCTGGTCATCAACGACCACCCCGACTACCGGGCGATCCGGATCCCGGACATCCTGGGCGAGGCCCGGCCGGCGTTCATCTACGACTCGTGGCGGGTCCTGGACGCCGACGCGGTCACCGCGGCCGGCATCCGGTACGCGGGCCTGGGTTACCTGCCCCGCTTCAACTCGGCGGTCCCGGCCAACTCGGCGCCGGTCAGCTCGGCGGTGACGGCCAACTCGGCGCCGGTCAGCTCGGCGGTGACCGCATGAGGGCTTTGTTGCTGGGCGGCGCCGGGTTCATCGGGCTGCATCTCGCGCGCCGGCTGGTCGCCGAGGGCCACGAGGTCACCATCGTGGACGACTTCTCCCGTGGCCGGGAGGACCGGGACCTGAACGAGTTGCGCGCTGCTCCCGCCGTACACGTGATCTCCGGTGATCTGACCGATCCGGTCACCTTCGCCGGGCTGCCGCACGGCTGGGACCAGATCTACCTGCTCGCGGCCGTCGTCGGCGTCCGCAACGTGGAGGCCGACCCGGCCCGCGTGGTCCGCGTCAACACGCTGTCGGCGATGCACCTGCTGGACTGGGTGGCGCCGGGGGAGCGGGTCTTCTTCGCCTCCACCAGCGAGGTCTACGCCGGTGGCGTCGACGCCGGCGTCGTCGCGGTGCCGACCCCGGAGGACATCCCGGTGATGATCTCCGACATCACGGCACCCCGCTTCGCGTACGCGGTCAGCAAGCTGCTCGGCGAGGCGGCGTTCCTGCACACCGCCCGGGCCAAGGGCTTCGACGCGGTGGTCGGCCGCTTCCACAACGTGTACGGCCCGCGGATGGGCGCCGACCACGTGATCCCGGAGATGTCGCTGCGGGCGTTGCGCGGCGACGACCCGTTCAAGGTGCCGGGTGCCGACCAGTTCCGCGCCTTCTGCCACGTCGACGACGCGGTCGAGGCGATGCTGCGGCTGATGGCGGCACCGTCGGCGGCCGGGCAGATCGTGCACATCGGCAACGACCGCGACGAGACCAACATCGGCGACCTGGCCAAACTGGTGCTGCGGCTGGCCGGGGTGAGCCCGGCGATCGAGCCGCTGGCCGCACCGGCGGGCTCGGTGCCGCGCCGCTGCCCCGACCTGACCCGGCTGCGCGAGCTGACCGGCTACGAACCGGCGGTGCCGCTGGAGGAAGGCGTCCGGAGCACGTACACCTGGTACCGCGAGAACGGATGGCCGTCATGACGGAAAGACCACCGATCTGCTTCTACTACGGCGACAAGCGCCTCGACGAGCTGGCCACGTACCCGCGGGTGGTGCTCCAGCCGGAGTTCTACACCCCGCAGGAGCTGGCTCAGCTGGCCGACAAGGGCGTGCAGACGCTGGGCTATCTGTCCCTGTCGGAGGACCAGGGCCCGCCGGCACCGTGGCAACGCCAGGAACGCAACCCCGACTGGGGCGGCGCGTTCGTCGAGGTGGGCCACCCGCTGTGGGTGGAACACGTGGTCGGCCAGGCCAGGGACGCGATGGCCGCCGGCTTCGCGGGCCTGTTCATGGACACCCTGAACGTGGAGCTGACCTACCCGGAGGACGTCCCGCACCTGCTGACGCTGGTGGCGGCGATCCGTACCGAGGCCAAGCCGGGCTACCTGCTGGCCAACCGGGGCTTCGGCATGCTGCCGAGACTGGCGGAGCTGGTGGACGGAGTGGTCTTCGAATCGTTCTCGGCCCGCTGGACGGACGAGGGCTACGCGCCGTGGCCGGCGGACGTCCTGGAGTTCCACGCCCAGATCGCTGAGCAGCTGCTCCAGCTGGAGGTGGACCTGTACGCGCTGGACTACGCGGACTCACCGGGGCTGACGGACTTCGCGATGCGGCGGGCCCGGCAGTTCGGTATGCAGTGCGTGGTGAGCGACCGGGCGCTGTCCCGGGTTTGAAAGCAGTGGGCCCGGCTTGCCGGCCGGGCCCCGCTCACCCTGCGTCTCATATGATCCCGCGATGACCTCAGCCCTCGGGAAGCTCTCGGCGCAGCAGCGGGCGCTGGTGGATCGGTGGCTTCCCGGCGCGGTCGTCGAGAAGGATCACAGCTGGGGCCTGGTGGACACCACGGTCCTCGAGATGACCCGCGCCGGGTCCCGGTTCATCGTCAAAGCCGGCGGTGAAGACGACCATCACATCGCGCGGGAGCTCCACGCTCACCTCAACTGGCTACGGCCCTGGACCAGCCGGGGCCGCGCACCGACCATGGTGCACGCCAGTGCGGAGGCGAAGATCCTCGTCACTCGCTACCTCCCCGGTGAGCTGGTGCTCGGCAGCACGCACGCCGACGACCCCGGCACCTACCGGCAGGCCGGTGAGCTGTTGGCCCTGCTGCACTCCCAGACCGCCGTCACGGACGACGACTACGAGAGGCGCGCGAGCGAGAAGGCGCTGGCCTGGCTCAACGGACCACACCGCATCCAGGCGAGCATCGTGGCGCGGCTACGAGCGGAGATCGCTGCGTGGCCGACGCCACCGGCGACCCTGGTACCCACTCATGGTGACTGGCAGCCTCGGAACTGGCTCGTCCACGACGACGTCGTGGGCGTCATCGACTTCGGCCGAGCGGCGCTGCGGCCCGCACTCACCGACTTGGCTCGGCTGGCCGTACAGGACTTTCAGCGCGATCCCCGCCTCGAGGCCGCCTTTCTGGACGGGTACGGGACTGACCCGCGCGAGGCGGGCGCGTGGCGCCGCAACCAGGTCCGCGAGGCGATCGGAACCGCCGCGTGGGCCTACAAGGTGGGGGAAGAGCCGTTCGAAGCCCAGGGCCACCGGATGATCGCCGACATTCTCACGTCCTGCCCCATGGAGTAGACGGGCGCCGTCGCTGATCGAAAATGTCAGAGGGTGACGGCATCATCGGGGTATGGCTGAACCCGCCACCCCGTTGCCGCATCCACGCCTGGAGTTGTCGCTGGTGGAGGCTCGCACGCGCTTCGTGCAGCTCGCCCGGCTCGCCGGCCTGACCCACCAGACCACCGTCGTGACCGAGGACGGCCGCCCGCTGGCGGCGATCGTGCCGGTGGACGCGACCCGTCCTGCCGACTTTCCTGCCGCCGACCGTCCCGCCGACTTTCCTGCCGCCGACCGTCCTGCCGACTTCCCTGCCGCCGACCGTCCGGCCGCCGACCGGCCGAACCAGGCTGCCGCCGGCTGGATCAGGCGGATCGACAAGCTGCGCGCGGAGTTCCGGCGGCAGCACGTGGGGCTGGAGCAGGCGCTGGAGGATGCGTGGCAGGAGCTCGACCGGCTGAGCCCGCCGGGCACCGACAAGCAGGTCGACGGCCTGCGCACGGCCCACGCCGACCTCCGCCGCCGCCCGGGTCCGACCGGGTGACCTAGGGAGCACCCTGACCAATCCGCTGATTGCCTCGGCCGCGCCGGCCGGGCCGTCACCGTGGGCCGGTGTCTGGACAGCCGAGGACTGCGCGGGGACGCGGAGGAGGTCGAGAGGCTCGTCCGCTGGGATCTGTCCGAGTGGAGCGGGAGAGCTGCGGAGGCTTATCGCGCTCATGCGGATCGGCGGGTGCGGTCGCTGCTGGTGACCACCCTGTGCGCCTCGTGGGCCGCACGGATCGTCCGCTGGCTGAAGTCACTGATCGCCAGCCTGCGCAAGCTCGGCGATGCCATGCGCCGGCTGGCGGAGGACGTGGCGAAGCTTCGCGAGGGCCGCGGCGGCAGTGGTCCGATGGAACGCGACGCGATCGGCGTGGGCGCGATCAGAACCCCGGTGCGCACCCGCGAACTCCGGCCCGGCCCACGGATGACCACCTGGCTGCCGGTGATCCCGTCTATCACGGCGAGAACAGGACGGCGATCGGCTACGACTCGTCGACCATGCTCACCTTCGACACGGCCCGGATACCACGATGTCGTGGTACATGGCGAGCCCAACGGACAGTCCGGCCCGGCGTCATCGGTGAGAACGGCGAGGACTTCCCGGGCAACTTCACCCACGCTCAGCAAGTCGCGGATGCCGTGGGCAACAGCCCCCACTACGCGGGTGGGCCGGTCCGGTTGGTGTCGTGTCACACCGGCCGGGTCGAAGAGGGACTTGATGCTCTGCCCGCGGCGCAGCAGGTGGCCGATATCTCCGGGTGCCGGTGCTGGCACCGACTCAGCCGGTCGGCGTCAGCCTGCGGGGCGGCCCGGAACGGGAACTGACGGTCTTCAACGGCGGGGTGTGGAAGGTCTTCGAACAGGGAGGGGGAGGATGATGAAGCTGGCAGGCATGTTCGTCGAACCGGGACGGCTACGGCCCCCGACGCCGCAGCCGAGCATCCTGGCCAGCGTCGCGAGTGCTCCGCTGTCTGATGGGGACGCGGTGGTCACGTACCTGCGGGGTGGCCACAAGCTGATCGCTGCGATGGATCCGCAGGACGACGTGTTCGATCCGTCGCACCAGATCCTGAACGGCTCCTCGGTCCTCACGGACGGCGACTGGCTGTGGCGGCATGACTATGCCCACTACGTGGGCCGGCACGACGTCGAGGTGCCGCCGGAGTTCCCGGACCTGATTCGGAGCCGTGACTATGCGGTGCCTGAGCTCGACGACCCGACACTCGACATTCAGGGTTCGGCTCAGCGGACGAAGAGCAGGAACAATCCCGCCCAGGTGTAGCCGATCATCAGCAGAACCACCGGCAGTTCGTCGGCCAGCGTGGCCAGCGGCGGGCGTTCCGGTGCCGCCGTCAGCGCCATGTCGTGGGCCACCACCACGCCCAGCACGTGGCCGATCAGGATCAAGGTGATCTGCGCCGCGGCGATCACGCCCGGCGTCGGCGCCACGTTCCACTCCACGCCCTCGGCCGCACCCCACTGCTGCACCGCCAGCAGCACTCCTCGCGGCGCCTCGACCAGCAGCAACGACAAATAGTGGGCCAGCGTGTAGCCGACCGCGATCGGGATCAGGGAGGCGGTCATGTCCAGCGGGCGCGACAACAGGCGGACGCTCACGAGCACGATCGTGCACAGCAGGATCAGCCCGGCACTCCCGTACAGGATCGGGTTGCCCGCCTTTTGCAGGAAGGCCGCCCAGGCCGGCGAGCCGGACGCGCTGTCGAAGATCGTCGAGCCCCACCACACCGCCAGGAACGCGGCCAGGCCCGGCCCCGGCATGGTGTGGGCCACGCCGGCGAGCGGGTTGCGGTGGCGCAGTGGGCTCAGCCGGCCGGCCAGGTCCGAGTAGACCTCGAAGCAGTCGCCCCGCGCGAACCACTCCTCGCCGCGCACCGCCGCGCATGCCAGCTGCACCAGGCCGTACCCCAGCAGCCAGCTACCCACCACGACCGGCTCGCCCCGGTGCGGCGCCACGAGTTCGAGCCAGACGAACGCCAGCAGGGCGACCGCCGCCGGCCATCGGCTCGTCGGCCGGGCCGGGGAAGTCGGCCGAGCTCGGGAGAGCGGCTGGGTCGGGGACAGCGGCTGGGTCGGGGACAGCGGCTGGGTCGGGGACAGCGGCTGGGTCGGGGACAACGGCTGGGTCGGGGACAGCGGCCGCAGGCCGGCGGCCGGCAGCCGCAGCAACCGGAACAGCGTGCGCAGCGGGTTGACCTGCCGCCAGACCGGCCCGAACACGACGCTGACCGGCACCAGCCCCACCCACAGCCACACGAACAGCGCATGCCCGGCCGGGTTCTCCGGCCCGCGCGGCCCGAGAAGCGCGTTGCCGACCAGGTACAGCGCCACCGCCAGGACGAGCCACCGCAGCCGGCTCTCCCGGACCGGTCGCTCGGGTCCATCGGCGAGGCGCAGGCGGGGGCGTTTCCACCAGACCGCCACGACCAGGAACGAGACCACCACCGTGGCCGCGCCCGCTTGCAGGACCAGGTCGAGCGGCAGGGGAAGGTCCTGCGACTGGCCGACCCCGTGGGCGAGGACCGTCACCGCACCTCGAGCTGCACCAGCAGCGTCTCGGGGTGCGCCTCGACGTCGAACAGGCCGCTGCGATCCGCCACGAAGCTCACGCAGCCGGCGCTTCCGGGCCTCGCCTCGGTCTCCAGGTCGTACCCGTGGACGTGCACCTCCGCGTCCGCGTCGGCCTCCACCCGCAGCAGCACCGCGCTGCCCAGCGGCACCTTGACCCGGTGCGGAGCCGGCTCCGCCCGGCCATCCCGGACCGCCGCGGTCACCACGACACTGTCGGGTGCGGCAGAGGCGCAACCAATCGTGGCCGGCTGCGCTGCGGGGCTGCTGCTGCAGCCGGCGAGCAGCGTGATGACAAGCAGGCGTTTCACGCGCGCTCCCCGGCGAGGGACCGCTGCGCGAGGGTACGCAGCACAGAAGCGCCCGCCACCGCCACACCCACCCCGGCGCCCAGCGTCACCACCACCAGGAGTCGCTCGACGACCGCCGGGCCCGCGAACGGCAGCACCGCCCGATGCAGCGAGGTCACGTCGGGCAGCACGAAAACCGCGGTCAGCGCCGCACCGGCACAGATCGCGAGCACCCCGGCGGGCCGGCCCCGCAGCACCGCCACCGCTCCGCCCACGATCAATGGCCAGTTCAGCAGGTTGATCCCGCACGCGCTGAGAAACGTTCCCAGCAGCGGCGCCGACTCGACCGCCATGGTCGAACCGGCGACATGTACCACGGACGCGGCCATGGCGGCAAGACCGGCCGCGGCCAGCGTCAGGTCGGGGCGGCGCAGGCGACGCGACACCAGGGGTACGGCCACAGCCGTCACCAGCACAGCCGCCCACCACGGCGCGGGTGTCGGAGGTTGTTCACCGACGAGTTCCCCGGTGACCGTCACGGGCGTACCGCCGGCGTCCAGGACCAGCGACCAGGCTTGCGTGCTTCCCGCGCGGACCTTGCGCCCGTCCGCGGTGCTCCTGGTGTCGATCCAGGTCAACTCCCGTCCGGGCGCGACCACCGCGGGGGTCGCCGGACCGCCACCACCGGGCACGGTGACCGGGGACGCCGTGCCGTTGCGCAGCCGCAGCCGGGCGCCGTCCTCGATCGCGGTGATCACCAGGCCGGGAAGGGCGGGTGTCACGGCGACCACCCGGCTGCGGGCGTCGGTGGCGGTGAGACCTCCGGCGTGGGCCGCGGCCGGTGACGCTGTGGTCAGCAGGAGTCCACTCGAGACCATGAGCAGGAAACCGAGGTAGCGCAGCAGCCTCACGACGCCGGCACACCGGTCCGAGACTCGTCGCCGGCCGTGGCAGTGGTCGGTGCGCCTGCGGCTTTCCCGGCAGGCGCCGCGATGCCGGCGTTGCCGGAAATCCCGGCGGACGATTCGGCTGACGCCGATCCGGCGGGTGGCTGAGCTGCCACCGTGGCCGGTGATCCGGCTGTCTCTGGGACTGGTGATCCGGCTGATGCTTGAGCCGGCGAGCCGGTCAGGTATGCGGCCTGTGCGGGAGCCGGCTGCACCCGGCGGGCGACCAGCGCGGTCAGCCCGCCCGTGATCGCGACCAGCGTGAGGAGCCCACTGACCATGTGCACATTCCATCCGACCCCGACCGTCTGAGCCGCCGCCGCCAGCACAGTGCCCCACACGATCAGCGGCGCCACCAGGCCGGCCGCGAACCAGCGGGCGTCCGCGGACCACCGCACCGCCCGCCCGGCCAGCCGCAGCACCAGCTCGGCCCCGGCCGCCGCGCCGGAGACCGTCAGGGCCAGCCACCAGCCCTCCTCGGAGGAGAACATCAGGTGCATCAGCACCGCCGGCACCGCCACCAGCAGAGTCGGCACGCCGATCGGCAGCCGCCAGCGCCGGCCCATGATCAGGATGGGCAGGAACAGCAGCACCGTGCTGAACAGGTACCCGTGCATCACCTGGGCGTCGAACGAGAAGATCCGGACCGTGCCGTCGCCGGGCTCGCCGTAGTACATGGTGCCCAACGCGGACGCGTGCAGCGAGTAGATGTGCAGCGGCAGCACCGACAGCAGCGCCGAGATGGTGGCCAGGGTGCCGTCCGCCACGGACAGGCCGCGGCCCGGTTCGCCGGCCAGCATCAGGGCCGGTCCGGCGGCGACCAGGGCCATGCCCAGGATGATCAGCTCGTGGCTCGGGCTGACGAAGATCTCCAGGCCCTGCTCGATGCCGAAGACGTTGTGCCACAGCGTGTCCACCCCGCCCCCGACCAGCAGCAACGCCATGCCGGCGATCGGGATCCGCAGGGCGTTGGGCAGGGCCAGGATCGTGCTGTACGTCGGGATCAGCGGCAGCCGCGGCCGCATGAGCCACACCAGCGTGAACCCGGAGACGGCGATGCCGGAGTAGAGCACCCCGTGCCACGGCGTCCAGAACGTCTCCAGCTCGGGCGTCGTCGCATGCGCGTACGCGTCGAGCTGCAGCCCGCTGACCAGCCACGCGCTCGCGACCAGCAGCACCCACCGCTCGCGTGCGCCGAAAGACCCCACGGACTTCGTCACTCGATCACTCCCTTGTCCGACGAGCGGGCCGTGACCCGGTGGTGCTCGGTGAGCTCCATGTCGATGAAGGCCTGGATCATCGCCCGGTAGATCCGCTCGACGACGTCCGGATCGGCACCGGCAGCGGTGGCCTGCGCCCGGGCCCGGGCGACGACCTGCTCGACGCGCCCGGGAGCCTGCACGGCGCGCGCATCCCGCTTGCGGGGCGCGGCCTGCCGCACCAGGCTCTCGCGACGGGCCAGCAGCCGCACCAGGTCGGCGTCCACGGCGTCGATCGCCGCTCTGATCTCGTCCAGCGACGTCGCATCGACCATGGCGGACATCCTCCCACGCCCACCGACCCGGCAGGGGGCACCGGGGTGCGGGGGTGGGCAGGACCGCCGGACCGGCACGGCCCGACGTGGCTGGCGGGCCGTTCGTACCATGCCGCGGATGGATCATGAACGGGCTCGATCGAAGCCGCTGGCCGGTCTGTGGGCCTGCGTCATCGGCGGCCTGCTCCTGGCCGCGCTGCTCGTCTTCCTCGATCCGGTCAGCACGCAGCGGGACTGCCCGAACTACGGCGGGAACGGTAACGCCAGCGCCTACCCGAGCCCCATCTGGGATCTCCTCTTCCCCGCGCTGGCGCTGCTCTGGGTGGGGTGCGTCGTCACCGAGCAGTGTCTGGCCGAGACCTGGCAGGGCCGCTCCCGGCTCGAAGGTGCCGTCCGTGCCTCCGTAGCGGTTTTGGTGTCGATGTACGCGGCGTTCTTCATGGTCGCGTCGTTCGCGTTCGTTTGTCGATGAGGCGCACGCGCTCCACCAGCCCCCGGCGCTCACTCACCGCGCGCTGCAGCGCCAGCGGCGGCACCCGGATCTCATGCCCCTCCCATCGCACGACCTCCAGCCGCCCGGCCGCCACCGGCCCGAAGTCAGAGATCTCGGGCTCGTCGGCGCCCGGCCCGACCCCTCCCACCCACTCCACCCGCGCCCCGAGCACCGCCCGCCCGAACCACCGGCAGAACCAGTCGACCCGGGCGACCGGCTCGATCAGCCCGTCCAGCAGCAGGTCACCGACCCGCCGGGCGTCCGCGTCGGCGACGACCAGGTCCAGGTCGACCGGCGAGATCGGCAGACCGCGGACGGCCAGGGCCGCGCTCCCGGTCAGCCACCAGTCCACCCCGGCGCCGTCGAGCCGGTGGCAGACCTCGGTGACGGTCCGCCGCCAGGGGACCGGGTCGAGCCCGGCGATCTGGCGCAGAGCCGGCTCGATCAACCGCTGGAAGTTCGCCCAAGCGGAGTCAAGGTGCACGGCGTCGGCCGGGAAGCTCCTGCTCCAGTAGCCCTCACCGGCGGTGAAGGCCGCCTTGCGGACGGCCGGCACCAGCTCGTCGGGGACGTCGAGGAGCCGGAACTCGGTGTCGTGTCGTCGGTAGCGCACGAGAAATATCCGACCACGGTGGTACGACAAGAATGCTTGACCCGGCCCCAGGGGCGGACGGTTCGGTGGGGTGATCGCAACACGGGAGGAGACGGTGATGGTCACCGAATGGGTGGAACCGGGCGTCATGACGGCCGCCGGCAAGTACGCGGGCCTGCTCGACGGGCTTCCGGCCGACGCGGCCGGGATCGCCCGGGTCGTGCAGGGCCTGCTGATCCACGAGTTCTGGGCCGACGCGTACGGCGTGACGCTGGCCGAGCCGGACCGTGACCGGGTCAACCTGCGACGGGTCGAGCAGGTCCTCGACGCGGTCAGTGCTCGTGACGACCGGCCGCTGGACCTGCCGCGCGCGCCGGAGCGGCGGATCGCCACGAACTGCCGGGGGTTCTCGGTCATGGCTGTCGCCCTGTTCCGGGCGCGGGGTGTGCCGGCCCGGGCGCGGTGCGGCTTCGGGGCCTATTTCACGCCCGGCTGGTTCGAGGACCACTGGGTGGCCGAGTACCTCGACGGCGGCCGGTGGAAGCTGCTCGACGCGCAGATCGACGAGTTGCAGCGCAAGCACCTCGGGCTGGGCTTCGACCTGACCGACGTGCCGCGGGACCAGTTCGTGATCGCCGGGGACGCCTGGACGCGGACCCGGACCGGTCAGGCCGATCCGGACCGTTTCGGGCTGACCGGGCTCAACGAGGCCGGGGCCTGGTGGATCGCGGCCAACCTGATGCGGGACGCCGCCGCTCTCGACAACGTGGAACTGCTGCCCTGGGATCTCTGGGGCGCGATGCCGGAGCCGGCGGACACCGTGGAGGTGGCACTGTTCGACGAGCTGGCCGCCGCGACCGCCGGGCCGTCCATGGCGGACGTCCGGCGGCTGCTGGCCGATGAGCGGTTGCGGGTGCCGGCCGAGGTGTTCAACGTCCAGCACGGGCGCAAGGAGGCCCTGGTCTAGCGGTATCCGGGCGCCTCGGTCTCGTGCACGGCCAGCTCCTCGGCGCTGGCCCCGCCGCCCGCTGCGCCCGCGTCGTACGCCACGTTGTCCGGCTCGGCGTCGTAGCCGTAGCCCTCGTCCGGCTCGACCAGCCGGCCCACCGGTTCGGGCGAGGTGCCGTCGAGCTGGCCGTGGTCGTAGAGCGAGACGGGGGAGTCCGGGTCGGAGGTCGGGCTCTCGCCGTACACGTCGGCGTCCAGCCGGGCCTGGGCCGCGCCGCGGGCGTCGATCGCCTCGTCGGCCAGCGGGCCGGGGGACTCCAGCGGCTCCTCCGGCTGGATGTCCGGCTGCTCCTGGGCGAGGCGGTAGTCCAGCGACTCACCGGCGCGCTGTTCCTCCGCGGTGGTGCCGTACCGGTCGACCGCCATCGGGTGGTCGGCGGGCAGCGCCGCCGGGTCCGGGCCGTCGGCCCACCGGCCGGTCTCGACGTCGTCGTAGGCGGTCGAGTCATCGTCCGCGGTGCCGGGCAGGCCCTCGGCCTCGGGGTCGGACGCCGGAGTGGGGTAGTCGTTGTCTCGCATGCCAGGTGCGTACCCGTTCGGCGGGCGGCCATGCATCCGGACGTACCGGACAACCGGTCAGGGCGCCGGGAGGTCGAGCGGCGCGCGGGTCGGTGCCGAGACCGGCTCGGCATCGGCATGCGGGGGCGCCGGGCTCAGCCACTGCGCGATCAGGATGGTGGCGTCGTCCTGCAGAGTGCCGTGCTGGTGGTCGAGGATGGCGTGGACCAGCCGGCGGGTGGTCTCGGGCAGCGACACGTCCTCGGCGACGGCCCGGCACGCGAAGGTCACCAGCCGGTCGAGGCCGAACTCCTCGCCGCCGGGGGAGCGCGCCTCGGTGATGCCGTCGGTGTGCAGCAGCACCATGTCGCCCGGGACCAGCTGCTCCTCGACGACCAGCGGCGGCCGCTGATCACCGAGGACGACCGGCAGGGCGGTGGGGGTGGGCAGCACCTTGACCACCCGGCCGCGGCGCAGCACCATCCCGCTCGGGTGGCCCGCGGAGATCACCCGCAGCCGGCCGGTGCGCTGGTCCAGCTCCGCGAGCACGGCGGTGATCAGGCCGGACCGGTCGTGGTCGCGGATCGCGGCGTCGATGTGGTGGTACGTGGCGATCAGGTCGAGATCCAGGCGACGGGCATTGCGGTACGCCGCCAGCGCCAGCGACGCCAGCATGACCGACCGCATGCCGCCGGCCGACCCGTGCCCGGTGGCGTCGAAGAGTGCCAGATGCGCGGTGTGGCCGTTGACCGCGTAGTCGAAGGCGTCCCCGCCCACGTCGTAGCACGGCTCCAGCACTCCGCTGATCATCACGTGCCCGGTGGAGAACGACAGTGGTGGCAGCTGGCTGCGCAACAGCTCCGCGGCCAGCTGCATCGGCTTACGACGGCGTAGCTTCTCGACCTCGTCGCTGTACTGGGCGCGGGTGATCAGCAGTTCGGCGAGCAGCGAGGCCAGGGTCATGCAGTCGTCGATCGCCCGGTCGTCCAGCGGCGTGCCGGCGGCGACCTCCAGCACGCCGAGGCGCTCGACCCCGTCGAGGATCGGCACCCACAGCCCTGCCCCGTGATCGCCGGCGGGGCAGGGGACCGATTTCGTGAACGCCCGCCCGGCCCGGGTGCCGTCGATGGTCAACGGATTCCGGGCCGGGGTCGAGCCGCCCAGCAGCGGGCGCAGCTCGTGCTGCTGGTGATCAACGACGTAGATCACCACCGCGGTGGCGCCGACCTGCGGCGCGACGCGCATCGCCATCTCCGGCAGGTCCTGCGGGCGGGCGTGATGGGCCTCCTGCAGCAGTTGGCGCAGTGAACCCAGCCCGCTCATGCCGATCCCCTTCGCCGTCCGTTCAGGGTGATCGTTCCCCGGCGGCGGCTTCCTCAACCGCGCGCGACTCAGTTCAGCGGCTTACCGCCGGTCACCGCCAGCACCTCACCGGTGATGTAGCTGGACTCCTGCGAGGCGAAGAAGACGTACGCCGGGGCCAGCTCGGCCGGCTGCCCGGCGCGGCCCATCGGGGTGTCCTCGCCGAACGACTCGACCTTCTCCGCCGGCATGGTCGCCGGGATCAGCGGGGTCCAGATCGGTCCCGGCGCCACGGCGTTGACCCGGATGCCCTGATCCGCCAGGCCCGCCGCGAGCGCCCTGGTGAACGCCACGATGCCGGCCTTGGTGGTGGCGTAGTCGAGCAGCTCGGGCGTGGACTGGTACGCCTGGATCGACGCGGTGTTGATGATCGTGGAGCCTGGCCGCAGGTGCGGGACGGCCGCCTTGCTCAGCCAGAACATCGCGTACAGGTTGGTCTTCATCACCCGGTCGAACTGCTCCGTGGTGATGTCGGTGATCCCGCCGGGCTGGGCCATCTGGTACGCCGCGTTGTTGACCAGGATGTCCAGCCCGCCGAGCTCACCGACGGCCTGCTCGACGAGTGTGGTGCAGTGCTGCTCGTCGCGGATGTCGCCCGCCACGGTGACCGCCTTGCGGCCCGCCTTCTCGACGAGCTGGGCGGTCTCCCGGGCGTCCTCTTCCTCGTCCGGCAGGTACGCGATGAGCACGTCGGCGCCTTCGCGGGCGAACGCGATGGCGACCGCACGCCCGATCCCGGAGTCGCCCCCGGTGATCAGCGCACGCTTGCCGGTGAGACGCCCGCTGCCCCGGTAGCTCTCCTCGCCGTGATCCGGCTCGTCGTCCATCTGCCGGGTGACTCCGGGGTGCGGGATCTGCTCGCTGTCCTGCTGCTCGGGACCCTTGAACTGTCCCTGCGGGTCCTGCTGGCCGTACTGGTCCTCGGGCACGGTGCCATCCTTTCGACGAAGCGGATGACCGCGGTTTCCCCCGGATGCAGCGACTATGCGCGGGTCCCGGAACTCCCGACCGACTGCCGGACCACCCGGCGCGCCCAGCGCATCCGCTCGGCCGCCAGGTCGGGGTGTTCGCCGAACTCGTACGCCATCCGGGCCGAACAACCGCGCGGCCCGTCCTGCCGCAGCAGATCCGTGACCGTCCGGTCGACGATCTCGGTGTCCTTGACGTCCGCTGCCTGCAGATCCGAGGCGAACAGCGCTTCGGCGCGCGTGACGTCGTCAGCGGACTCCTGCATCTCCTTCACCTCCTCTCCTTTTCCTGTGCTTCAACTGTGCCCCGGCATCGGTGAATCCCCTCGTCGCGGTGAGGGCTGACACAGCACCGCAGGCGTAGCGGGGGCCGCACCGGGTAGGTCGCGGGGACCACCGTCGGAGGAGGTACCGAGATGTCCAAGCCCCTGTCCGAGCAGGTCGTCGTGATCGTCGGCGCGTCCAGCGGCATCGGCCGCGCGAGTGCGCTGGCCTTCGCGGCCCGCGGCGCCAAGGTCGTCTGCGCCGCCCGCGGCGTGCAGGCCCTGGACACTGTGGTCGGCGAGATCCGGCAGGCGGGTGGCAGCGCTGTCGCGGTGCCGGCCGACATCGCGGATCCGGCGGCGGTGCGCGCGCTGGCCGAGCTGGCCGAGCGGGAGTACGGCCGGATCGACACCTGGGTCAACGTGGCGGCGGTCGGGGTGTGGGGCCGGGTCGAGGACATCACCGATGCCGAGTTCGACCGGGTGATGCGGGTCAACTTCCTGGGTCACGTGCACGGGGTGCACGCCGCGCTGCCGGCGTTGCGGCGGGCGGGCGGCGGCACGATCATCGGCGTCTCGTCGGCGGAGGGTGTGCGGGCCGTGCCGTTGCAGGCCCCGTACGCGGCCAGCAAGTTCGCCCTCCGCGCGCTCTACGACTGCCTGCGCTCGGAACTGGCGCAGGACGGTGAGCCGATCGCGGTGACCACGATCCTGCCGGCCTCGGTGGACACGCCGTTCTTCGAGCACGCCCGCAGCAAGCTGGGCGTCATGGTCAAGCCGCCACCGCCGGTGTACGCACCAGAGGTCGTGGCCGACAGCATCGTCTACGCCGCCCGGCATCCCCGTCGTGAGATCCCGGTCGGTGGCGCCGCGGCAGCGCTGATGCTCGGCCAGCGGCTGTCGCCCGCGCTGACCGACGCCGTGCTGGCGATCCGCCGTTTCGGGGTCTCGTCGCAGCGCACCGACCGCCCGGACAACGGGGTCGACAACCTCGACGAAGCACTCGACGGTCCCGGGCGGATACACGGCAGCCACCCGGGGATCGTGCTGCGGCACAGTCCGTTCACCCGGCTGCTCGGCCGGCGACCGAGGCCGGGTGACCTGGCGACGGCCCTGGTGCGCCTGCTGCACCGCTCTCCGCACCGGGAGCCGGGGCGGGCACCGGTCTGACCTGGTCATAACCGCGGGTGCGCCTCCTCGATGGTCGGTGCGTTCAGGTACAGCAGCAGGGCCTGCTGGTCGCCCGGATCGAGGTCGGCGAAGCGCGCGTACGCGAGCCGCCGCGAGCGCGTGGTCTCGGCGGCGAGCAACGCCGTGATGGCCGCCCACGAGAGCGTCACCAGGTGGAACAGCCGGCTCTCCTGCAACGGGGGCAGCCGGCTCAGCTCGCCGAGCGCGGTCACGGCGGCGTCCTCGCTGCGGGCCCGCAGCGCCAGCTCGAAGACGGCCCGGGCCCGGTACGGCGTACAGCCCCAGGCCAGCGCCTTGAGCTGGGTCACGGACATGCCGTGCACCCACAGTTCCGCGGCGCGCGGCGAGGCCGGTGGGCTGCTCAGGGCCCGGCCGTGCAGGTAGCGACGCATCTTGAGCGCGCCGGCGCGGGTCGCGAACGACCGGGCCGGCGGCCTGACGGAGTAATTCATGGACAGTGCCTCACTGCAGCGGTTGGCAGGGGATGGAGTGACGGCACCCCACGCGAGGGGCGGGCGCGTGGGACGCCGTCACCTGTTACCGGCTCGCCGTGCTCAGGCGAGCTTCGTCGCGATCCAGTCGGCGACCTGGCCGGTCGTCGCGAAGACCGCGCCGTCATGGTTGGCGCCGCTGACCGGGACGAAGTCCACGGTCGCCGTGTGGTACGCCCGGAGCTGCTCGACCAGCACGTCGGCGGTGAGGAAGTAGGGGACCGCCTCGTCGTCGGTGCCCTGCACCAGCAGCACCGGAGCGGTGGGGGCGGACTGCGCCGGGTTGACGTAGGAGGACAGCTTGGCGAGCACCGGGTCGGGCAGGGCGCCGCCGATCAGCAGCTGCTCCGGTGTCAGCTCGTCGTAGGCGTCGAGGATCGGGTAGAGGCAGTCGGTCTGCAGGACGCTCGCGCGCTGCTGGGCCGGCGGGGCGAGCACCGAGTTCGGGTTGAAGGAGGGGTCCACCGCGCTGAGGCCGTACAGGGCCATCACCAGGTAGCCCTGGCCGGGCGTGCCGGGGACCAGCGGGGCGAAGATGTCGGCGTTGGAGACCGGGGCGATGGCCGCCACGCCCTTCAGGACCAGTGCACCGTCATAGCTCGGGGCGAGCTGGCCGGTGAAGAGCGCGCCCTGGCCGCCCTGGGAGTGCCCGTCGACCGCGTACGCCGTGGTCAGCTTGTTGTCCAGGTTCCGCGCGGCCTTGACGCTGTCGATCATGGAGCGGGCCTCGCTCAGGCCGATCAGGTACTGGTGGGCCGAGGGCGTGCCCAGGCCCGGATAGTCGGGGGCGGCCACGGTCCAGCCCTTGGCGAGCAATGCGGCGATCGCGGCCCGCGCCTCGGGCCAGAAGACCGCCTGATTGGCCGAGGGTGCGCATTTGTCGGCCAGCCCGGTGGTGCCGTGTCCCCACACCACTGTCTTGTTCTTCTTGTTGGCCTTCGGGGTGATGATCAGCCCGGTGGCGGTGATCGTGCTCCCGGTGACGGAGGTGGAGACGTACGCGATGCGTCTTGCGGTCGCCAGTCCGGAGAGCTCGGCCGGCAGGGTCGCGGTGACGTTGAGCAGGACCGTGCCGGGCGCCACTGCTGCCTTGGCCGGTGAGCCCGCGAAGAACAGGATGGCGGTGCTCAGCAGTGCCACCTGAAAAGCGGCGACCCAGGCATGGAAACGGGCAGAGTTCATCTACGGATCCCTTTCGAGGACGGTGAATCCGGGCGTGCGGGGGCCCGGACCGAATTGCGGAAATGGTGGAAAGGAGCGGAGGAACGGGTCAGGCGAAGTGGTCAGCCACCCGGCGCAGAGCGGTGATGGTCTCGCGGTCGCGGCGTTCGTCGTCCTGGGTGGGCCAGGCGCTGCACTTGACGATCACGACGTCGGCGGTGGGGTCGACGAAGAGGTACTGGCCGTGCACGCCCAGGCCGGTGAAGGCGTTGAAAGAGCTCTCGCCCAGCGTCCACCACTGGTTGGCGTACCCGTAGTGGTCGTAGCCGCTCGGGCCGAGCGCGCCCACCGCCAGCTGGGGCAGGTCGCTGCCGCGGCTGCGGCGCACCCAGTCGCGGGGGACGACCTGCCGGCCGGCCACGACGCCGTCGTTGGCCATGAGCAGCCCGAGCCGGGCGACGTCGCGGGCGGTGGCGTTGAACGAGCCGCCGCCGATGGCGGTGCGCGGGCGGGCCCGGGTGAGCCAGTAGTAGGCGTCGCGGTCGGCGCCGAGGTGGCTCCACAGCCGCTCGGAGGCGTAGGCGGCGAGGCTGCGGCCGGTGGCGGCCTCCAGCACCCAGCCCAGGATCTGAGCGTCGAACGTGGAGTAGTTGAACGTCTCGCCCGGCGCGGTGCGGCGCGGTGCGGCGCGGATGATCTCGGCGACGTCGCCGCCGCCCATGACAGCCTGCTCGAAGCGCTTGATGCCGCTGTCCGGCACGTCCCACACCTCGGCGTCACCGACGCCGCTGGTCATGTCGAGCAGGTCGGCCAGGGTGGACTCCTCGTAGGCGGTGCCGCGGAAGTCGGGCCGGTAGTCGGTGATCCGGTCCTTGACGCTGCCGATGGCCCCGTCGGCCAGCGCGATGCCGATCAGCATCGAGGTCACCGATTTGGAGATGGAGAACAGCTGCATCCGGCTGCGGGGGCCGGCGAAGGCGCCCGGGTACGTCTCGTGCACGATCTCGCCGCGGTGCAGCACGACGAACGCCGTGGTGTTGGTGCGGCGGTGCAGCTCGGTCAGGGTGTGGTCGCGGTCGTCGAAGCGGTAGGTCAGGTCGAGCGGGCACGGGCTCAACGGCAGCGGCAGGTGCGGGCCGCCGCGGGGCACGTACTCGGTCGGCATGAGCCAGTTCATGTGGGTGAACGTCCACTCGTTGAACGGCCGGCGCATGATCAGGTCGCCCTGCCGGTCCCACCACGACGGTTCGTGCGCGGCTCGCACGATGCTCGGCTCGACGGTGCTGGTCATGTCAGTCCCCGCTGTCGTCGGAGGTGTGCTGCTCGGCGGAGCGCGGTGCGGGTGCGTACCGCTCGAACTCCTCGCGCAGTGTGAGGCCGCTCGACTCACCCGCGGGCTCGAGATAGCTGTTCATGATCGCGAGCACCGCCATGCCGATCAGGTTGTCCCGGGTGTGGTCGTCGCCGACGATGCCGGCGTTCGGGTCCCCGAGGTGGTGCACGGCGAAGCCCTCGGTGATCGCGGCCAGGATGTTGGCGAACTGGTCGATCGTGATGCCCTTGCGGAGCTGGTAACCGCGGGCGGCGATGGTCGCCTCATAGATCTTGGTCCACGGCCCGAGGGCGCCGGCGTACTGGTTGGCGATCGCGTCGTGGATGCCGTCGTTGCGGTCCGCCGTGGCCACCATGATGAGTTGCAGGCGGAACAGCGGCATCCGGCAGATGGCCAGCAGCTCGTGGTAGGAGGCCCGGTCGAGGGCGTTGGCGAAGTCCGGCTCGGTGCTGATCAGCCAGTCGCCACGGGTCTCCAGGTCGGCGCCGTACTGCGGGTCGTAGTTCATCGCGTGGAACAGGAAGGTCAGCAGGTCGTTGAGGTAGTCGTCGTGGCTGGCCCAGGTGGCCCGGTAGGGGCCGTCACCCTTCTGTCGCAGGAACGGCGGCTCGAGACTCTCCATCTCGCGGGACAGCGCGCGCTCGGTGAGGAAGCGCAGGCCCGACCAGTACGGCTTCCGGCCACCCTCGTCGGTCGGGAACGCCGAGTCCTTGGCGCCGAGGTTCTTCTCGACCAGGTTCGCCCCCGCCTTGAGGTAGGAGGCGACCTTGGGCGAGTTCACCAGGGCGGCACGGGTCGACTCCCGGACACCTTTGACTCTCGTCACGATGCCGGAAAAGTCCTGACAATAGGGGAAGGGGAGATCCTTCTTGCCGTACGTCATGAGTCGATTGTTGTCCGCGGGTGCGCTGAGACAAGTGCGCACGTGCGTAGTACTCGGAGTCTAGGCCTCGGGAATTCAGAGAATGTGCGGAATATGACTTTGAGTAAGTGAGTGATAACGCAGCGAAATCACAATCTGGTCATTTTCTACTCCGGCTCCGGATCACCGCGATCAGGCCGGCCAGCCAGGGCGGGATGGCGATCACCGCCCCCTTGGGACCTCCGAAGGCGATCAGCAGGACGGCGGCGGCGCACAGGGTGATGCCGATCAGCAGGAGCATCCGACTGCGACGCCGGCCGGAATCGGCCTCGCCGGGGGCGAATCGGGGATCCTCGCGGCGCAACTGGGAGACGATGCGGGCGAAGGCGCGGGACTCGTCGTTGTCGGGCACGTCGCCACCTCCCGGGCCGCGCTGGATCAGCCGACCGTACCCCCATCGCGCGCCCGTGGCGCCCGGCTCAGGGCCGGGTGTCGCCGAAAGCGAGGCTCAGCACGGCGTGCGCCACCCAGATCGCCTGCGCCTTGTTGTCGTACGGCCCGACCCGCAGCTCGACCGCTTTGTCGCCGAACAACGCGCGCACCGTCCAGCTGTTCGGGTGGCGGTCGTCCTCCCGGCTGTGGTTGACGATGACCTGGCTGGCGCCCCGGATGTTGACCACCGACCACTTCTCGTCCCCGGTGGGCCAGGCCCGGAACCAGCCGGGGGCGACCGCGACGGCCTCCTTGCCGGCCTCGGCCAGCGCCCACTGCAGTTCCTCGGGAACCACGATGTCCGGTTGTGCGTGCGTCATCTCGCCGCCCTGGGTCGACTGCGGGGAGACTCAGGATAACGGCAAAGCGCCCGTAAGGGGCCTTTATCCCTACGAGAGGGACACGCGCGCGACGGCCTTCTCGGTCAGGCTCCCCAGCCAGAGGGTGTCGCCGTGCTGACGGACGCCGGTGGCCATCACGTACCGGCCCGCCGGTCCGTGCAGGACGCGCAGCACCGTGCCCTCGCCGTCGACCAGGGCCGCCATCGAGTACGGCACCGGCTGCGGTTGCAGCCGGGCCGGCAGGATGGCGGCGATGCGGCGCAGCTGCGGGTGCGGCAGGAGCTTCTCGGCGAGCACGACCCGTGGGCTGGCCAAGGCGATCCAGTAGGTGCCGTCGCCGACCGGCGCCATGTTGTCCGGGTACGCGGGCAGGTCACCGAGCACCTGTACCGCGCCGTCCGGCAAGGAGACCCGGACCAGGCGGTGCGCCACGGTCTCGCAGAGCAGCAGCGCGTCCTCCCGCGGGGTGAGGGCCACGCCGTTGGGGAAGTGGAAGCCTTCGGCCACCACGTCGACGCGGCCGGACGCCGGATCGAACGCCAGCACCCGTCCGTTGGGCCGGTGCTCCAGCAGGTCCCGGCGCCAGTGCGAGACCGGGAAGCGGTTCGAGCTGTCGGTGAAGTAGACGACGCCGTCCCGCGCCACGGCCGCGTTGTTGCAGAACAGGATGCGCGTGCCGGCGACCCGGTGGGCCAGATCGGTGACCGTGCCGTCGTCGGTCACCCGGAGCAGTCCCCGGTACGCGTCACAGACCACGAGGCTGCCGTCCCGGGGATCGACCTCGATGCCCAGCGGCCGGCCCCCGGTGGTGGCGAGCAGGTCCGGGGCGGTGCCGGCGTGAGCGTCCGCGGGCCAGCGCCAGAGATGCCCGTCGTCCGTACCGGAGTAGATCTGTCCCTCCGCACCGACCGCGACGTCCTCGGGGCCGTGCCCGGTGGGCACCGCCAGCACTTCGACGTCGTCGAGCCGGGTGTCGGCGGGCGCCCAGGCGCCGGTGAGCTCGGGCGGCACGGTGGCGGGCAGCTTCACGGGCCGGATCAACCAGGGCGCGGGCGGGCGGGGAACCGTCATCGGGTCATCGTGGCCTGCGCGAGGGCTCCCGGCCAGGGCTCGAAGTCTCGGAACATGTGCGCAAGTTCCGGAGTGCGGGGGTGCTCGGTGCGGCGTTACTGAACCGTGTAGGTGGCTCTGGCCTGATGGAATGCCAGCCTCGCCTGGGCAAGGGTGCCTGACACGGGCCGAAACATCACGGCAAACTTCCGGAACGAGTTGTTGACGTGCCCGGAAACGGGACCGAACAATGACGAGTGACGGCCGTCGATCACTGACCTGGCCGTCCCTGCGGTGCCACGCGGTATGACGCTGCCGCCCGGCACGGAGGACGGCCCCCGGAGCGGGGGGGGGGGGGGGGGGGGGGACCACCACCCCCCCCCCCCCCCCCCCCCCCCCCCCCCCACCCCCCGAACCCCGGTCAAGTGCGGGGCGCCCCAATCGAGGTGGGGGGTTTCCCGGTCCGTTAGGTCGATGGC
>NZ_JBVJIR010000016.1:0-277153 GCF_055586185.1 Actinoplanes sp. NPDC051405 | reverse complement strand
GTGACGGCTAGGGGAACCCGGCCCACCCCCACCCCCCCTCCCCCCCCCTCCACCCCCCCCCCCCCCCCCCCCCCCCCCCCGCGCAGCCGGGCCCGCAGCGGCACCGGCTCGGGCGGGGGTTTCGCGGTCTCGGGAACGACCAGCAGGGCCGCCACCAGCAGCGCGGCCGAGCCGGCGGCGAGCACACCGAAGATGCCCCGCCAGCCGGCCAGCGGCAGCAGTTCCGCGCCCGCGACCGGGGCGAGCAGGGGCGCGACGGTCTCCACGAGGGTCACCCGGGACAGCAGCACGACCAGGGCGCGACCGTCGGCGACGTCCCGGACGATCGCCAGCACCAGCACCGCGCTGCCGGCCGCACCCACCCCCTGGACGAACCGGCAGGCGGCCAGCACCTCGACCGAGGGGGCGAGGGCACAGCCGATCGTCGCCAGCAGGTGCAGCACAGTGGACAGCAACAGCGGCGTACGCCGGCCCACCCGGTCACTCCACGCGCCCACCACCGCCTGCCCCAGCGCCAGGCCGAGGGTCATGCCCGCCAGCGTGAACCGCACCGCCGCGTCGGAGGTGTGCAGGTCCTGGCGCAGGGCCGGGAACGCCGGCAGGTACAGGTCGATCGAGAGCGGGCCGAGGGCCGCCAGCAACCCCAGCACCAGCACGGGCAGCGCCGCCATCCGGCCCTCCTTCACACCACCGTAAGCGTTTGGTTGGTGTTCTTCTCGTTCGACCCTCACAAACGGCGGTCACACCTGTCAAGGCGTTACGCTGGTGTGAATCAGGAGGAGGTGGCCGGTGCCCGCAGCGGGAGCCGTCCGGCTGGTGCGCGACTTCGTCAACACGTACGAGCCGCAGGTCGGGGCCGAGGAGCTGACCACGCCCGAGCAGCTGCGGGAGTGGCTCGCGCAGCGGCAACTGCTGACCGCCGGCGCGCGGCTGCGCCCCGCGGACCTGGCCACCGCTGTGACCGTCCGGGAAGGGCTGCGGGCGGTCCTGCGCACCCATGCCGGTCATCCCGCGGATCCGGCCGCGCTGGCCGCGCTCAACCAGGCCCTGGCACCCGTGCGACCGGCCTTCACCGCCGACGGCTACCACCTGGTCGCCGCCGGCGGACCGGCGTTCGACCGGGCGCTGGCCGGGCTGATCGACGCGGTCCGGCAGGCCGCCGAGGACGGTACGTGGACCCGGCTCAAGGTCTGCGAGCGCGACACCTGCCGCTGGGCCTTCTACGACGACTCCCGCAACCGGGTACGCCGCTGGTGCTCGATGGCCGGCTGCGGCAACCACGTCAAGATGCGCCGCGCGTACACCGCCCGGACCCGGCGGCGCCAGGGCGCGCAGGACGCCACGCCGCCGGCGACGTAGCGTGGCTCCCATGATTGACGTCCCGCCGCTGGTCACCCTGCACGTGTGGCGGGTTCCGCGCCGGGCCCTCGGCAGTGCCCTGCTGCGCATGGCGCTCGATCGGCGGCGGCTGCGCGCGCTCCCCGGCGTACGGTTCGGCAAGCTGCTCGGCACCGGGACCGGCACCGGCTTCGGGCCCGGCGACGCCGACCTGACCCGGTACGCCGCCGTGGTGGCCTGGGACGATCCGGCCGGCGGGGAGCTCGGGCCGGTCGGCGCCGCCTGGGACGCGCTGGCCCAGGGCTCGGCCCGGGTCGAGCTGACCCCGCTGACCAGCCGCGGGCAGTGGTCCGGGCAGACCCCGTTCGGCGCGCCCTCCGGCGGGCGGACCGACGCCCCGGTGCTGGCGCTGACCCGGGCCCGGCTGCGCCCGGCGCGCGCGCTGACGTTCTGGCGGGCCGTGCCTCCGGTGGCGCGTGAGCTCGCCGCGGCGCCCGGCCTGCTGGCCCGGTTCGGCATCGGGGAGGCGCCGCTCGGCTGGCAGGGCACGGTCAGCGTCTGGCGCACCGAGGCGGATCTGACCGGGTTCGCGTACCGTCAGCCGGAGCATCGCGCCGTGGTGCAGCGCACCCCGGGCGCCGGGTGGTACGCCGAGGAGCTGTTCGCCCGGTTCGCGGTGCGCGGCATCAGTGGCGACAAAGCCGTTCTGGGCTGGCAAGATGTTCCCCGGCGAGAAGGAGAGCGATGAGGCTCGTTCCCTGGCAGCCGGACGACATGCTCCGGCGGCTGGACGACGTGGTCAGCGTGTACGGCGAGGCGATGGGCTACCGCGCCGAGCTGCTGCAGACCCGGCGCGGGTATATCGGTGCCCACGTGCGCCGGGCCGGTTTCCGCGCCGTCGCCACCCTCACCACCGACGGCCACCTCGCGGGCTTCGGCTACGGCTACTCGTCGGGGCCCGGCCAGTGGTGGCACGACCAGGTCCGCGCCGCCCTGGACGAGCCCGGGCGCCGGCACTGGCTCGGTGACTGCTTCGAGGTCGTCGAGCTGCACGTCAAGCCCAGCGCGCAGGGCCACGGCATCGGCGCCCGGCAGCTGCGCGCGCTGCTGTCGATGGCCGACGGCTCCACCGTGCTGCTGTCCACCCCCGAGGCCGACGAGCAGAAGTCGCGGGCCTGGCGGCTGTACCGGCGCTTCGGCTTCTCCGACGTGCTGCGCGACTTCATCTTCCCCGGTGACGAGCGGGCGTTCGCGATCCTCGGGCGGGAGCTGCCGCTGGCCGGCCGCCCGGCGACCGAGGACGTGCCCGGGATCGTCGGCATCTGACAGTGAAGCGGGCAATACCGTGGGTGCTGCTCGGCGCCCTGATCCTGACCCAGATCTGCTATCCGCTGACCGGTGGCGGCCTGCGCGCCGGCCTCACCGTGCTGACCGTCGTGCTCGGCTATCTGCTGTCGGTCTCGCACGCGCTGCTCACCCGGGGCGTCCGGGCGGCCGCCGCGCTCATCGCGACCGCCACCCTGGGCGGCTTCGCCGTGGAGGCGGTAGGGGTGGCGACCGGGTTCCCGTTCGGCACCTACGACTACTCCGGCCAGCTCGGGCCCAAGCTGCTCGGCGTACCGTTGATCATCCCGCTGGCCTGGACCTGGATGGCCTGGCCGGCCTGGCTGGCCGCGCTGCGGCTGGCCCGCTCCAGGCCGGCGCGGATCGCGCTGGCCGCGGCCGGGCTCGCGGCCTGGGACCTGTTCCTCGATCCGCAGATGGTCGCCGAGGGCTACTGGACCTGGGACTCCCCCACGCCCGCGCTACCCGGCGTGCCCGGCATCCCGATCGGCAACTACCTGGGCTGGCTGGGCTTCGCCGTGCTGCTGATGGCCGGGCTCGCCGCCGCCGCGGGGCCGCGCGCCGCCGTGATCCTGCCGGGCGACACACCGATGCTCGCGCTCTGGTGGTGGACGTACGCTTCCTCCGTGCTCGCCCACGCCGTCTTCCTCGGCCTGCCGGCCTCGGCGCTGTGGGGTGGTGTGCTGATGGGCGCGATCGTGCTGCCGCTGGCTGTGCGGCGGGTCCGTCAGCCGGTGCCGGCATGAGGTGGCTGACACTGCTCCCGCTGGTCGCGCTGACCACCCACACGATCGTCAACGCGGCGTTGCTGCGCCGCCCGCGCACCGGGGCGACGACCACCGAACGGGTCGCCGTGCTGCTGCCGCTGCGCGACGAGGCGGAACGCGTGACGCCGTGCCTGCGGGCGCTGCTGGGCCAGTCCGGCGTGCCGCACCTGGAGATCCTCGTGCTCGACGACGGTTCGACCGACGGCACGGCCGAGGTGGTGCGGGCGGTCGCCGGCGACAAGGTACGGCTGCTGACCGGCGCGCCCCTGCCGGCCGGCTGGCTCGGTAAACCGCACGCGTGCGCGCAACTCGCATCCGCGGCCGGCGACGTGGACGTACTGGTTCTTGTGGACGCCGACGTGGTGCTGGCCCCGGGGGCGATCGCCGGCGGGGTCGAGCTGCTGCGCTCGGCCGGGGTGCAGCTGCTGTCGCCGTACCCGCGGATCGTCGGGGCCGGGCGACTCGTGCAGCCGCTGCTGCAATGGTCGTGGCTGACCTTCCTCCCGTTGCGGGCGATGGAACGCTCGCCGCGACCGTCGCTGGCCGCGGCCGGTGGCCAGTGGCTGGTGCTGGACCGGGCGGGCTACGAGCGGGCCGGCGGGCACGCGGCGGTACGGGACGACGTGCTGGAGGACATCGGGCTGGCCCGGGCGGTCAAACGCGCCGGCGGCCGGATCGCCCTCGCCGACGGCTCAGCGCTGGCGGAATGCCTGATGTACACCTCGTGGCGGGAGCTGCGCGACGGCTACAGCAAGTCGATGTGGGCGTCCTTCGGTTCGCCGGCCGGGGCTGCCGCGGTGGTCGGGTTGCTGGTGCTGCTCTACGTCGTGCCGCCGGTGGCCGCCGTAGTTTTCCTGGCCGCCGGGGCTGTGGGGCCGGCCGGGTGGGCGCTGGCGGCGTACCTGCTCGGGGTTGTCGGCCGGGTGGTCGCCGCCCGGGCGACCGGCGGCCGGGCCTGGCCCGACGCCCTGGCCCAGCCGGTTTCGATCCTGCTTTCCGCCGCTCTGGTGGTGCGCTCCTTCGCGCTGCGGCGGCGCGGCCGGCTCTCGTGGCGGGGGCGGCCGATATGAGCGAGCTTGCGAGCGAATCATCAACTCTGCGCTCGACGAATGTCACCGCCGGAGCGCCAGCGGAGGCGACGGCATGAGCAAGATCGTGGTCATCGGGGCCGGGGTGGGTGGCCTGGCCGCCGCCGCGCGGCTGGCCGCCGCCGGGCACCGGGTGACCGTGCACGAGCGGGCGGCCGAGGTCGGCGGCAAGCTCGGCCGGTACGAGCGCGACGGCTTCCGCTTCGACACCGGCCCCAGCCTGCTCACGTTGCCGCAGGTCTTCGCCGACCTGGGGCTGGAGCTGTCCCCGGTGGCGCTGGACCCGGTGGTGCGCCACCACTTCCCCGACGGCTCGGTGCTGGACTCCTCGCCGGATCCGCAGGTGTTCCGGGAGCGCATCGAGGCCGCCTTCGGGGCCGCCGCCGGCGCGGACTGGGCCCGGTTCTGGGTGCGCGCCGAGCGGATCTGGCGCGCCTCCTGGCGGTCGGTGTTGCAGCGCGAGGTCACCCCGGCGTCGCTGGCCGCGCTGTCCTGGCGGGTCGGTGACCTGGCGGCCATCGCGCCCTGGCGTTCGCTGCGGTCGCTGGGCCGGCACTATCTGCGGGACCCGCGGCTGCGCATGATGCTGGACCGCTATGCGACCTACACCGGCGCCGATCCGCGCCGGGCCCCGGCGGCGCTGGCCGCGATCCCGTACGCGGAGCTGGCCTTCGGTGGCTGGTATCTCGACGGCGGGCTCGGGGTGCTGGCCACGGCGCTGCTCGACCGCTGCCGCTCGCTGGGCGTGCAGGTCGTGACGTCCTCGCCGGTCGAGCGGATCTGCTCGAACGCGGGGCGGGCCACCGGCGTACGGCTACGCTCCGGCGCTCAGGTGCCGGCCGACGTGGTGGTGGCCAATGTGGACGCGTTGTCGGTGTACCGCGACCTGCTGCCCTCGCCGTCCCGCCTCGGCGGGCTGTCCGCTCGCAGCCTGGCCGGCTTCGTCCTGCTGCTCGGCGTCCGTGGGCAGACGCCCGAGCTGGCCCACCACACGGTGTTCTTCCCCCGGGACTACGACGCCGAGTTCGACGCCGTCTTCGGCTCCCCCGGCTCCGGCGCGCGCGCCCGGCCACCCTCGGATCCGACCGTCTTCGTGACCCGGGCGGCGGATCCCGCGGTGAGTCCGGCCGGCGCGGAGGCCTGGTTCGTGCTGGTGAACGCGCCCCGGCACGGCACGTCGTTCGGGGCGGTCGACTGGCGGCGGCCCGGCCTGGCCGACGCCTACGGGCGGCACATCCTGGACGTGCTGGCCGCGCGCGGGCTGGACGTGCGGGACCGGCTGCTGTTCAGCGAGACCCGCACCCCGGCGGATCTGGCGGAGGCCACGGCCGCGCCGGGCGGCGCGATCTACGGTACGGCGGGCGGGCTGACCCGCCCGGCGAACCGTGGCCCGCTGGCCGGGCTGTTCCTGGTCGGCGGCTCCACCCATCCGGGCGGCGGGCTGCCCATGGTGACCCTGTCGGCGAAGATCGTCGCGGACGAGATCGGAGCGGCGTGACAGCTGCCTTCAGTGCGTACGTCGCGGAGCGGGCGGTCCCGCTCGGCACCACCGATCCGCCGGCGCCGCTGGACGACCTGGAACCGCTCATGGAGATGCTGCGGGACGCGCGGGTGGTGGCCGTCGGTGAGAGCGCCCACCACGTCCGCGAGTACTACCTGTGGCGGCACCGGCTGCTGCGGTTCCTGGCCGAGCGGTGCGGCTTCACCGTCTTCGCGATGGAGTCCGGCTTCAGCGAGGGACTGGCCGTGGACGACTGGGTCCGGGGCGGGCCGGGTGACCTCGACGAGCTGGCCGAGCACGGGATCACGTACCGGATGGGCCGGTGCCCGGAGATGCGTGACCTGCTCCGCTGGATGCGGTCGTCGCCGCTGCCGCTGCGGTTCAGCGGAGTGGACGTCCCCGGGTCGACGGCTTCTCCCCTGCCGGCCCTCGACAGCCTGCGGCGTTATCTGGGCAAGGTCGACGCGGACGCGCTGCCGCTGGTCGACCGGATCGCCGAGTACGCCCGGGCCTACGCCGGTGAGCACACTCTGCTCGCGTACCGGGCCTACGCGGCGATCGACGGGGTGGACCGGGACCGGGCCACCGCGCTGCTGGCCGACCTGGCGACCCGCTTCGACGCGCTGGCCGTGGACTACACGGCGGCCGCCGGTGCCGAGGCGTACCGGACGGCCCGGCACGAGCTGCGGCTGGCCTGCCTGCTGGACCAGGGGCTGCGAAGCTTCACGGCGGACTTCGCCCATCCCAAGGTGGCCGCTCGCGACCGGGGCATGGCCGAGACCGTCCTCGAGCTGCTCGGCGCGGACGGGGACAGGGACACGAAGATCGTGCTGGCCGCGCACAACACGCACATCCAGCGCACCCCGGTGCGCACTCCCACGTTCGCGCTGTCCGCCATGGGTCACCATCTGGCCGACCGCCTCGGCGGTCAGTACGTGGCGATGGCGGTGACCGCACAGGCGGGCCGGACCTCCGCGCGCCGCGCCGACCCGGACGCACCGGGCGGCGTCGCGGTGACCAGCGAGGATCTGCCGCCGGCGCCCGCGGACAGTGTGGAGGCCGCGTTCGTGGCGTCGGCGGGGCCGGCGCTGGTGGATCTGCGGGCGGCGCGGGACCGGATGGACGGGCCGGAGAAGATCCGCCTGTCGGAGACCTTCCTGGACACGCCGGTGCTGGACGCCTACGACCTCGTGGTGAACCTGCCGGAGATCAGCACCACGTCACGGTAGGTCCCGGACAGCGGTCTCGCCGGCCTCGGTGGCGCGGCGCAGGAAGTCGGCCACCACGGCCAGCTCGGCGTCCGAGTAGCCGGCGCAGATCTCCTCGATCGAGCGGTTCATCCCGGCGAGCATCCCGTAGAGCTCGCCCTGGCGGTCGCGCAGGGAACGGATCTGCACCGCGCGACGGTCGTTCTCGGCCCGCTCCCGGGCGATCCAGCCGCCGCGTTCCAGCCGATCGAGGATGCCGGTGAGCGTGGCCGGGTGCACGCCGGTGAGCCCGGCCAGGGCGGTCGGGCTCAGCGGGCCGGCCCGGTCGATCAGGTCGAGACAGTCCAGGTCGGCGTCCTTGAGCTCGAGCCGGGAGCCGACCTGCCGGCTGAACACCGACAGCTGGTTGCGGGCCAGCCGCAGCGACTCCTTGACGCCGGCCACCAGCCGCCGCCGGGATGTTACGTCCGCCATATTGTATGAACTCCAAAATACTTTACTATGAGATTCATATCGTACGGCTATCGAAGCGCCTTGAGGAGTCCGCCATGATGCTGATCACCGGAGCGACGGGAAACGTGGGCCGCGAAGCGATGCGGCTGCTGGGCGACCGCGCCGCGGGACTGTCCCGGGACCCCGCCCGCAACACGCCCCTGCAGACGATCGCGCACGTCGAAGCCGTGCTCTACAGCCCTCGGGCGGCCACGCCGGAGCTGCTGACCCGGGCCGCCGAGCGGGGTGCCAAGCGGGTCGTCGTGCTGTCGGCGGCCACGGTGGCACACCCGGTCGGCGACCCACGCTTCATCGCGGAGTTCACCGCGGCGGAGCAGGCGGCGCAGCGCTCGGGTCTGGAATGGGCGATCCTGCGCTGCACCGACTTCGCCGCCAACGCGCTGGCCTGGGCGCCGCAACTCCGGCGGGGCGGGGTGGTGCGCGGGGCTCATGCGGCGGCGGTGACCTCGACGGTGGATGAGCGGGACGTCGCCGCGGTGGCCGTACGGGCGCTGCTGGAGCCGGAGCACGCCGGGCGGACGTACCTGCTCACCGGGCCGCAACCACTCACCCAGGCCGCCAAGGTCGACGCGATCGGCCGGGCCACCGGCCGGGAGCTGAGCTTCGCGGAGATCACGCCGGAGCAGGTGCGCCAGGGCATGCTCGCCGCCGGCCTGCCGGCCGAGATCCCCGACCGCCTGCTGGGGTCGCTGGCCGACTATGCGCGGGCCCCGGGCCCGTCCTCGACAACGGTGGCTGATGTGCTCGGCCGCCCGGCCCGGACGTTTGCCGAGTGGGCCACCGACCACGCCGAGCAGTTCCGCTGACCAGAGTTCGCCGTCATTCCCGGGCCTCTTCCATGCGCTGGCCGTGGAGCACGCGAAGCGCGTCGAGGGCGACCGCGGTCAGCACGCTGCGGCCGACACCGGCGCGGCCGAGCAACTCCATTCCCCGGGTGACGGCGACGAAGTAGACCGCCAGCGATTGCACGTTCGCGTCCTCCGGGAGATCCCCGTTCTCCCGCGCGTGTTCCAGGCATTGAGAGTAGACCCCGGCGAGCTGCTCGATGCCGGCCTTCGTGGCCGTCGAAAGTGGATCCTCCTCGCCGGTCGATTCGACCAGCGCGCGCGTGGTGAGCGAGACCCGCCGATCACTGCTGCTGAACTCGATCGCCATCCTCGACGGACCTGGCTTTCGCGCCCTGTTCACCGAGGATGGCACGTTCAACGACGTGCCGAATGCATTGACCTTCCGCGGAGACGAGATTCCTCAGGCGCTGGCGGGCTTCGCGAGCGTCTTTCCCGACGTCCACCGGGAGCTGCTCCAAGTGCATGCGCTCGGTGATGTCGTCGCCGTCGAACTGCGCATTCAAGGAACGCACCTCGGCGGGTTCCCGACACCGGCCGGCGAAATCCGCCCGACCGGTAACCGGATCGACGTGCCGACGGCGGATCTCTGGTATCTCCGGGACGGAAAATCGAAAGCTTCAACTGTTACAACGCGGCGAATGTGCTGCTCGCTCAGATCGGGGCCTACCCCGACTTCAAGTCGGCCATCGAGGCCGCCGAGACAGCCGCCACAGCGGCGTAACTCCACGACCGACTAGAGCGGTTGCACGCCGAAGGGCAGCTCGCCCGTTGCGATGTGGTCCAGCAGCGTCGCGCGCAGTGCCTCCGCCGCGTGCGGCAGCACCGCCCGGCGCCGGTGCGCGAGCGCGATCGTGCGGCGCATCCCCGGCGGCGCCAGCGGCGTCGCCCGCAGCAGCGGCCGGTTGACCAGCACCATGCTCGGCACCAGCGCCACCCCGAGGCCGGCCTCCACGAAGGCGAGCACCGCGTCCATCTCGCCGCCCTCGACCGCGAAGCGCGGGGTGAAACCCGCACCCCGGCACGCCTCCAGGGTGACGTCGCGCAGGTCGTAGCCGGGCCGGAACATCACCAGCGGGGTGTCGCGCAGCTCGGTGAGGGCGAGCTGCCGGTTGGCCGTGGGCGGCGGTCCGGCGGCGACCGAGGCGACGACCAGGCTCTCGCGCAGCACCGGGGCGGCGTGCAGGGCCGGGTCGACGCCCTGCTCCGGGTGGACGATCAGCGCCAGGTCCAGGTCCCGGGCCAGCAGGTCGGTGATCAGGTCCTGCGAGCTGCCCTCGTTGACGTGCAGCTCGATGTCCGGGTGCTCGGTGCGGAACCGGCGCAGCACGGTCGGGACCAGCGACGAGCACAGGCTGGGGGTGGCGCCGACCCGGACCCGGCCGCGGCGCAGCCCGACGATCTCCTGCACCGCGTCGCGGGCGGCGTCCGCGTCGGCGACCATCCGGCGGGCCAGCGGCAGCAGGGTCTCACCGGCGGCGGTGAGGGCGACCGCGCCCCGGACGCGTTCGAAGAGCGGCGCGCCGAGGGTCTCTTCGAGGGTGTGAATCTGCTTACTTAAAGTCGGCTGAGAAACGTTCAGCGAGTCAGCCGCTTGGGTGAAATGCCGGGTTTCTGCCACTGCTACGAAGTATCGGAGCTGTTGAAGCTGCACCTTGATAGCTTACGTCTATGACGACCCCGCCGATCATGCATTAGACGAATCGCCCGCGGCTTCCTAGCGTTCAGGGTGTGGCGGTAGACATCAGCACTCCAACTCCCCGGGCGACGGCCGAGCCGGCCCGCAAGACGCTGGCGAAGAAGCCGGCGCTCAAGCCGCGCCGGGGCGCGCGCTCCTCGCTGGCGTTGAAGATCCTCATGGCGGTGACCGGGCTGCTCCTGGTGGGCTTCCTGTACGCCCACATGATCGGCAACCTGAAGATCTTCTTCGGCGCCGAGACCTTCGACCACTACGCGCACTGGCTGCGGACCATCGGCACGCCCCTGCTGCCCCAGGACTGGTACCTGTGGATCCAGCGTGCGGTGCTGACCTTCGCGGTCGTCGCGCACATCGTCGCGGCCACCATCCTGGCCCGCCGCGCTCGCAAGGCCCGGCCCGTGCGCTACGTGCACCGCCCCAAGGTCCAGGGCAGCTACGCGGCCCGGACGATGCGCTGGGGTGGCGTGATCATCCTGCTGTTCGTGATCTACCACATCCTCGACCTGACCACCGGCACGCTCAACCCGAACGGCAAGCCGGGTGAGGCGTACGCGAACGTCGCCGCCGACTTCGCGCCCGACCGCTGGTACGTGACGCTGTTCTACACGCTGTCCATCGTGGCCGTGGGCTTCCACCTGCGGCACGGCCTGTTCAGCGCGGTCCGCACGCTGGGCCAGCGCACCGCCCGCGGCGAGCGCATCGCCCGCGGCGCCGCGCTGCTGCTCTCCGTCGTCCTGGTGGTCGGCTACCTGTCGGTGCCGTTCGCCGTGCTCACCGGATTGGTGGACTGACCATGAATTTCTGGACCGAGGGCGAGGACATCGCCGACCAGGCCGCTCCGGACGGGCCGATCGAGACCCGGTGGGAACGCCGCAAGTTCTCCGCCAAGCTGGTCAACCCGGCCAACCGCCGCAAGCTGTCCGTCATCGTGGTCGGCACCGGCCTGGCCGGTGGCTCGGCCGCGGCGACGCTGGCCGAGGCCGGCTACAAGGTCCGCTCGTACTGCTACCAGGACAGCCCGCGGCGCGCGCACTCGATCGCCGCGCAGGGTGGCATCAACGCCGCGAAGAACTACCGCAATGACGGCGACTCGATCTACCGGCTGTTCTACGACACGGTCAAGGGCGGCGACTTCCGCGCCCGCGAGTCCAACGTGTACCGGCTGGCCGAGGTCAGCGTGAACATCATCGACCAGTGCGTGGCCCAGGGCGTGCCGTTCGCCCGCGAGTACGGCGGCCTGCTCGACAACCGGTCCTTCGGCGGCACCCAGGTGTCGCGCACGTTCTACGCGCGGGGGCAGACGGGTCAGCAGCTGCTGCTGGGCGCGTACCAGGCGATGGAGCGGCAGATCGGGCTGGGCAACATCGAGATGCACGCCCGGCACGAGATGCTCGAGCTGATCGTCGTCGACGGCAAGGCCCGCGGCGTCGTGGTCCGCGACCTGGTCACCGGCGAGATCACCACGGACCTGGCCGACGCGGTCGTGCTGGCCTCCGGCGGCTACGGCAACGTCTTCTTCCTCTCCACCAACGCCAAGGGTTGCAACGTCACGGCCTCGTGGCGGGCCCACCGCAAGGGCGCGCTGTTCGCCAACCCCTGCTACACGCAGATCCACCCGACGTGCATCCCCGAGTCCGGCTCGCACCAGTCGAAGCTGACGCTGATGTCGGAGTCGCTGCGCAACGACGGCCGGGTGTGGGTGCCGAAGCGCGGCGACGACAAGCGCGCCCCGGGCGACATCCCGGAGGAGGACCGCGACTACTACCTGGAGCGGATCTACCCCTCCTTCGGCAACCTGGTCCCCCGCGACATCGCCTCCCGCGCGGCGAAGAACGTCTGCGACGAGGGCCGCGGCGTCGGCCCCGGCGGGCTCGGCGTCTACCTGGACTTCGCGGACGCGATCGAGCGGCTGGGCCAGCCGGCCGTCGAGGCCAAGTACGGCAACCTCTTCGAGATGTACCAGCGCATCACCGGCGAGGACCCGTATCAGACGCCGATGCGGATCTACCCCGCTGTGCACTACACGATGGGCGGGCTCTGGGTCGACTACGACCTCCAGTCGACCATCCCGGGCCTGTTCGTGATCGGCGAGGCCAACTTCTCCGACCACGGCGCCAACCGGCTCGGCGCCTCCGCGCTGATGCAGGGCCTGGCCGACGGCTACTTCGTGCTGCCGAACACGCTGAACAACTACCTCGCGTCCGGCCCGTTCGACAAGATCGACGAGTCGCACCCGGAGGTCGTCGCCGCCCGCGGCCAGGTCGAGGACCGCCTGGCCCGGCTGCTGGCCGTCGACGGCGACCGCACCGTGGACTCGTTCCACCGCGAGCTCGGCCACATCATGTGGGAGTACTGCGGCATGGAACGCACCGAGGAGGGCCTGACCAAGGCCATCGGGCTCATCCGGGGCCTGCGCGAGGAGTTCTGGCAGCGGGTCAAGGTGCCCGGCACCGGCGAGCAGCTCAACCAGAACCTGGAGAAGGCGGGCCGGGTCGCCGACTTCTTCGAGCTGGGCGAGCTGATGTGCATCGACGCGCTGCACCGCGCCGAGTCGGCCGGCGGTCACTTCCGCGCCGAGAGCCAGACCCCCGACGGCGAGGCGCTGCGCCACGACGACGAGTACAGCTACGTCGCGGCCTGGGAGTTCGGCGAGACGCCCGTGCTGCACAAGGAACAGCTCGCATTCGAATACGTTCACCCGAGCACCCGGAGCTACAAGTAATGGATATCCAGGTACGCGTGTGGCGCCAGCAGGGGCCGGCTGACAAGGGCCGCATGGTCACCTATGACGTCAAGGACATCTCCCCCGACGCCAGCTTCCTGGAGATGCTCGACGTCCTCAACGAGAAGCTCATCCTCGACGGTGACGACCCGGTGGCGTTCGACCACGACTGCCGCGAGGGCATCTGCGGCATGTGCGGCATGATGATCAACGGCGTGGCGCACGGTCCCGAGCGGGCCACCACCACCTGTCAGCTGCACATGCGGCACTTCAAGGACGGCGACACCATCGACGTCGAGCCGTGGCGCGCGGCCGCCTTCCCGGTGATCAAGGACCTGGTGGTCAACCGCAGCGCGTTCGACGAGATCATCCAGGCCGGCGGTTACATCACCGCGCCGACCGGCACCGCCCCGGACGCGCACGCCACCCCGGTGCCCAAGCCGGACGCCGACGCGGCCTTCGAGGCGGCCACCTGCATCGGCTGCGGCGCCTGCGTGGCGGCCTGCCCGAACGGCTCGTCGATGCTGTTCACCGCGGCCAAGGTGTCCCACCTGGGCCTGCTCCCCCAGGGCCAGCCGGAACGCGACAGCCGGGTCGTCGACATGCTGCAGGCCCAGGACGACGCGGGCTTCGGCGGCTGCACCAACATGGGCGAGTGCACGACGGTCTGTCCGAAGGGGATCCCGCTGACGCTGATCGGCCGGCTCAACAACGACTACCGCAAGGCGATCGGCAAGAAGTAGTGCTTGGGCCCACGGAGCTGGGCACGGTCGGCGACCGTGCCCAGCTCTGGGTCAGCGTGCGGCGATGACCACCTCCGGATAGCGCGGCGCCGCCCGGTCCAGCAGCGGCTGCGGCCGGTGGCGCAGGTGCCGGTCGACGAACGCCCGGTTGTACCGGCGGGTGAGCTCCAGCGAGCGGGTGCCCGTGGTGGTCCCGCCCAGGTCGATGCCGAGCTGGTCGGCGAGCAGGGCGAGATCGGTGAAGGACCCGTGCACGGTGCCGGCGACCACGATCCAGCGCCGCCACCCGGTCAGCCGCTTCCAGTCGTCGTCCCACGAGACGTCCCGGCCGCCCGGTGAGTGCTCGGCCTGGGTGCCGAGGAACAGCAACGGCCGGGACAGCCCGCCGGACGGGACGATGCCGCGGGTCGTGCCGTCCATGTTGATCCCCGCGTCGATGCGGGGGTCACCGGCCATCGCCGCGATCGCGCTCGCCCCGCCGGCCGAGTGACCCGACATGGCGATCCGGGAGGCGTCGATCAGCGAGCTGCCCCGCCAGGCCGGCTTCGGCCCGGTCAGCCGGTCGAGCACGAAGGAGACGTCGGCGGCCCGGCCCGCGTACAGCTTGCGGAAGAACGCATCGTCCTCGTTGAGTTCGCAGGTGGCGCAGGTGGCGATCCGGCCGTCGGGGAAGGTGACCGCGTACGTCTCGTGGGTGTGGTCGATCCCCACCACGACGTAGCCGTGACTGGCCAGGTCCTCGGCCAGCCCGGTCAGCGTTCCGCGGGGCTGCGTGTAGCCGGGCGAGAGCACCACCAGGGGCAGGCTGTGGACCCTGCCCGCGGGCCGCGCATCGACCGACGCGTAGGTGCGGACCCGGCTCAGGGTGTCCGCCGGTAGGTCGGTGATCCGTTTGCCGGCCAGGTACCGCTCGGACTCCCGCGGTGACATGTAAGGGGCACGACGCCCGCTCGGCGCGGTCGCGGGATACCAGACCGTGACCATGAGCTCGCGCGCGGCCGAACCGGGCACCCAAGGGTCGGGGCGGGACGTGTCGGTCAGGTGGATCGCGGTGGTGCCGACCGGATGGTGGCCGGTCGGCCGGACCAGCTGCGGATGGTGGCCGGTCGGCCGGACCCACTGCGGTGTGTCCGCGGCCTGCGCCGGCGCCGGGACCGTCAGTCCGGCGGTGACGGCAAGGGCGGCGCAGGTCAGGCGTACGAGCAGGGAGCGGTTCATGTCAGCCCTTCCACGAGGTGTCATTCGGTGCGCAGTGCGGTGACCGTGCGGGTGCCGGCGGCCCAGCCGGCCGGGAGGAGTGCGCCGCCGACCGCGATGACCAGCCCGCCGAGGCCGAACAGCAGCAGCTCGGTGGAGCCGTAGACGTCCACGATGGCGGCGGGCAGGGTGAAGCCGGCGGTGCCACCCATGGCGCCGAGCACCGCACGCTGCAACGCGACCCCGACCGCCGCGCCGATCACGCCGCCGATGACACCGGTGACCAGCACCGAGGAGATGACCATCGTGGTCGTCTGCCGCGGCGTCATCCCGAGGGCCTTGTGCACGCCCAGGTCGTGCACGCGCTCGCGGGTCTCCAGGACGACGACGTTCAGTACGCCCAGGCCGGCCACGACCACCAGCAGGATGCTGAGCAGAGCGGTCAGTGCGTCGATGATCAGCACGAGCTCGTCGGTCTCGTGCGCGACGGGCCGGGCCGACGCGCCGAGCGACCGCAGCGCCGTGTCCAGGGCGGAGGCGTACGCCGCGGTGTCGGTCCCGGGCCGGACGGAGACGAGGAAGTTCTCCGGTGCCAGGTCGGGCTCGGCGGCGCGCAGAGTCGCAAGGTCGGTGAGGATCTGCATGCCCCGGTCGTCGGTGTTGAAGGCCTCGCCGACGATCCGGACGGTGACGTCGGTGCCGTGATCGGTGAGCACGACGGTGTCGCCGACCTTCTTGCCGGCAGCGGTCAGGAACGGGGTGGAGACCACGATCTGGCCCGGCCCGGTGAGCCAGCTCCCGGAGACCATCCGGTAGTAGCGGGCGCCGTCGGTGCCGGTCAGGGCAACGGTGGTGAGCGGGTCGGTGATCCCGGCGACGGTCACCTCGGTCCGGGCCTGGCCCACGTACCCGCCGGTCCCGGCCTGGGCGGTGATCGCCGCGACGACCCCGGCGGGGTCGCGGAGAGCCCTCGGCCCGTCCGGCCCGGGCTGGAGGCCCGGCCCGCCGGCACCCGGCCCGCCGGCACCCGGCCCGCCGGCACCCGGCCCGCCGGCACCCGGCCCGGACGCCTCCATCCGGGCGTCGATCTGCACGTCGGCGAGGTCCTCGGCCTCCTGGATCAGGCTCAGCGACGTGCCGAGACCCACAGCGAACGTCACGGCTGCGGTGCCGAAAGCGATCGCGGCGACGATGCCGGCCGAGCGCAGCGGCCGGGCGAAGGGATGGGCCAGACCCAGGCTCATCGGCCGCGGCACCGGGATCCGGCCGGTCAGCCGGGCCGCCCACTGACCGCGCCCGGGCCGGGGCGTACGGCCGACGGCGATCGCGTCGACACTGCGCAACCGGCCGGCCCGCGCCGCGGCGGCCCAGGCGGTCAGCGTCACCACGGCGAGCGCACCCCCGGCCACCACCGCGTCGACCCACAGCGTCACCCCGTTGTCGGACGTGCCGTACAGCCGGTTGGTCTGGGCCAGGACCGGCAGGGTCAACAGGTTCCCGGCGACGACACCGAGCACGGTGCCGGCCGCGGCGGGGATCAGCGCCTGACCGACGTACGCCCGGACGACCTGGGCCGGGGTGAAGCCCAGCGCCTTGAGGATGCCGATCCGGTGGGTGCCGGTGCTGACCGCCCCGGCGATCACGTTGCCGATGATGAGCACCGCCATCACCACGCCCAGCACCCCGAACGCGATCAGGAACGGCACCAGCAGCGCGGCCTGGCCGACGGCGTTCTGCCGGGTGGCCAGCCAGGACACGGCTCCGGTGAGAGCACCGGCCGGCACGGTGGCGGCGATCGCGGTGCGGGCCGCGTCGACCTGCGCCGTGGTCCCGGCGGCGGTGAGGCGGTAGAGCATCTGCCATCCGGCCGGGCCACGGTCGCCGGTCCAGGCGGCGACCTGCCCCGGGGTCACCCAGGCGTCGGCGGTCCGGCTGACCGAGCGGGCGATGCCGACCACGGTCACGTCGGGGCTGCCGGGCGGGTCGGTGACCGTCCACACCGTACCGATCTTGACCGGTGGTCCGCGGAAGCGGCTGTCCTCGGCCAGCACCAGCTCGCCGGGGGCCGTCGCCCACCGGCCCGCGGTCAGCGTGACCTGGTCGACCGGGCCGTCCGCCGCGGACCGGCCGACGACAGTCATCGGTGGCCGCGGGTTGCCGCCCGGCCCTCGAGCGCTGATCTGGGTGGTGGGAAACGGTCCGGCTGCGGCGTCGATCCCGGCGGCCCCCGCGGACGCCGTCAGCTGCGCCACCGTCGCCTTCGCCGGGTCGAACTGCGCGGTCAGGTGCGCGCCCTGCTGCTGGCCGAAGGCCCGGTCGAACGGTGCCCGGGAGGCGACCAGCAGGGAGCCGCCGAGCACGGCGGAAGTCACCGCGATCAGCACGACCATGGTGATCACCACGGTCTGGACCCGGTGGCGGCCCGCTCCGGCGCGGACCACCCGGCCCAGCGTGCTCATCGGACGGCCGCCGTCGTGTCCGCGGCCACCCGGCCGTCGCGGAGCTGCACCGTACGGGTCGCGCAGTTCTCGGCCAGCGCCAGATCGTGCGTGACCAGCACGATCGTCTGACCGTCGGCGTGCAGCTCGTTGAGCAGCCGCTGGACCTCCTCGCCGGCGGCGGTGTCCAGGGCCCCGGTCGGCTCGTCGGCCAGCAGCAGCGCCGGCCGGTTCATCAGCGCGCGGGCCACGGCGACCCGCTGCCGTTCCCCGCCGGAGAGCCGGCCCGGGTACGCGGCCGCATGCCGGTCGACGCCGAGCACGGTCAGCAGCTCGGTGGCCCGGCGCTGCGCGGCGGCGCGGGCCATGCCGGCGAGCTGGGCCGGCAGCATCACGTTGTCGGCGACGGTCAGGTCGTCGAGCAGGTTGAAGAACTGGAACACCAGGCCGATCCGGGCCCGCCGGTACCGGGCCGACGCCGCCTCGCCCAGCTTGTCCACGGCGACGCCGTCCACCGTGACCGTGCCGGCGCTCGGGCGGTCCAGCCCGGCGATGAGGTTGAGCAGGGTGGACTTGCCGCTGCCGGACGGGCCGAGAATCGCCACCGACTCCCCCGGCTGCACGATCAGGGACAGCTCCCGCAACGCCGGGGGCCCGTCGTCGTAGCGTCGGGTCACGTCCCGCAGTTCGATCAACGGCGCTGTCATAGTGGTCTCCTCGTCGGATGGCAAGCCGTGGACGGGCTCGGCGGCGTTGACGCTAGGTGCGGGCCCGGACCGGACACATCGCCAGCGGGAGGCATCTTCGGTACCGCAACGGGATGAGCCCGGCGCGGCGTCATCCCCGAGATGTAGGCGTGCGAGGTAGCGCGCACCCGTCCCGAGACGGATACCGCGGTGCCGCCGCGGCGACGAGAATGGGCCGGTGACCGAACGTGCGCTGCTGAGCCGGCTGCGGGCCGGAGTGCGGGCGCTGACCCGGCCGGCCGGCGCGCTGCCGGCGCTGCCGCTGCGGGGCCAGGTGTTCGACGCCGTGCTGGCGCTGGGCCTCGGCATCGCCGCGATCCAGGCCGGTGACGAGGGCATCCAGAACCGGGCCCGGCTGGTCAACTGCCCGGTGCCGGACCCCGGTCCTGGGCCGGCGCCGGTGTGCGAGCCGGTGTGGCCGCCGTTCCTGCCGGTCGACGAGGGCCAGTCCGCCGGTCCGACGACCCTGCTGCTCCTGCTGGTGGTGCTGCCGCTGGTGTTCCGGCGGCGGTATCCGCTGGGCGTGCTCTGGATCGTGCTGGCGCTGGCCACCGCGGTCAGCGAAAACCCGGCGGCGTTGCGGCTGTCGTTCTTCGCCTGCGTCATCGCGGGCTACACGGCCGCGGTCTTCAGCCCGTACCGGTTGCCCGCGCTGGCCAGCCTGCCGGTGGCGGCGGTGCTGCACAACACCTTGCAGTCGGACGCCAGCTCGGTGGCGGACAGTGCGGTGCCGTACCTGATCATGCTGCCCATCGCCGTCGCGGCCGACGGCCTGCGCCGGTGGAAACACCGCGCCGACGAGGGGCAGGCGCGGATGGCGGTGATGGCCCACGAGCAGGCCGAGGCGGTGCGCCGGGCCACCGAGCACGAACGGGCGCGGATCGCCCGGGAGCTGCACGACGTGGTGACGCACAACGTGAGCGTGATGGTGATCCAGGCCGGCGGCGCCCGCAAGATCATGGACTCGTCGCCCGAGCAGGCGAAGGAGGCGTTGCTGGCGGTCGAGGCCAGCGGCCGGTCGGCGATGACCGAGCTGCGCCACGTGATGGGCCTGCTCACCATGCAGGGCGAGGGCCCGGAGCCGGCGAGCGACGCGGACCTGGCGCCGCAGCCGGGTCTGGACGGGCTCGACGGGCTCGTGCAGCGGATGCGCGACACCGGCGTGCCGATCGAGCTCACCCGCAGCGGGCGCCGGATGCCGCTGCCGTCCGGGATCGAGCTCACGGTGTACCGGCTGGTGCAGGAGGCGCTGACGAACATCGTCAAGCACGCGGCCGGCGCCTCGGTGCGGGTGACGCTGGCCTACAGCGACGACGATGTGCAGGTCGAGGTGGCCGACACCGGCGGCCGGTCCGGCGCCGCGGCCGCCGGCGGGGCCGGGCGGGGGCTGATCGGCCTGCGCGAACGGCTCGCCGTCTACGGTGGGGTCCTGCAGGCGGGACCGCGGCTCAGCGGCGGATACCGCGTCCACGCCCGGATCCCGGTGGAGGTGTCGTGACCACGGCGCTGCGGGTGGTGGTCGCCGACGACCAGGCGCTGGTCCGCGCCGGCTTCCGGATGATCCTCACGGCGGACGGCATCGAGGTGGTCGCCGAGGCGACGAACGGGACCGAGGCGGTCGACGCGGTTCGCCGGCACCGGCCCGACGTGGTGCTGATGGACATCCGGATGCCCGAGATGGACGGGCTGGCGGCCACCCGGCAGATCCTCTCCGGCACCGGTGAGGCGCCGCGGGTCATCATGCTGACGACGTTCGACCTCGACCACTACGTGTACGCGGCGCTGACCGCCGGGGCCAGCGGCTTCCTGCTCAAGGACGTCACCCCCGAACACCTGGTGAACGCCGTACGGCTGGTCCGCGACGGCGACGCGATGCTCGCGCCGGCGATCACCCGGCGCCTGGTCGAACGTTTCGCCCAGCGCGACGCCGACGTGCCGGTCGTGCACCGCGACCTGAGCGTCCTGACCCCGCGCGAGCTGGAAGTGCTCGGCCTGCTGGCGCACGGGCTCAGCAACTCCGAGCTGGCCGCCCGGCTGCACCTGTCGGAGGCGACGGTGAAGACCCACGTCGCCCGGATCCTGGCCAAGCTCGGGCTGCGGGACCGGGTCCAGGCCGTCGTCGTCGCGTACCGCACGGGCCTGGTCAATCCGTGACCCGGGAGCGGGTGATCGCCGAGGTCGCGGCCCGGATCCCGGCGGCGGCCGGAGCCGTGCGGGTCGCGGTGGACGGCGTCGACGGGGTCGGGAAGACCACGTTCGCCCGGGAGCTTGCCGCCGCGCTGTGCGCGCTGGGACGGCCGGTCGTGCACGTGTCCGCCGACGGCTTCCATCAGGTACGGGCCCTCCGGCATCGGCGGGGGCGCACCTCACCCGAGGGTTTCTGGCTGGACTCGTACGACTACCCGGCGCTGGTCTCCGACGTGCTGGCGCCGTTCGGGCCGGGTGGGGACCGGCGGTATCGCAGCGCCGTGCACGACGTCGCCACCGACGAGGTGCTCGATCTGCCGTGGGTGCAAGCGCCGGCCGACGCCGTGCTCGTGGTGGACGGGTTGTTCCTGCACCGCGACGAGCTGACCGCGTACTGGGACTTCTCGATCTTCCTGACCGCGCCGTTCGCCGTCACCGCGCAGCGGATGGCCCGGCGCGACGGCACCCACCCGGACCCGGACCATCCGAGCATGGCCCGGTACGTGCGGGGCCAGCACCTGTACTTCGCCGCCTGCCGGCCGTGGGAGCGGGCCGATCTGGTGATCGACAACAGCGACATCGGCCGGCCGATGCCGGTCGTGGAACAGAGGTAGAGGTTGCTGGGAACCGTGCTCGCGGCGGTCGGAGTCTTCGCCGGGACCAACGTCGACGACATCATCGTGCTGACCGTGCTCTTTCTCACGGCCCGCGCGGCGGGCCGGCCGCGGCCCTGGCAGATCTGGGCCGGGCAGTACGCCGGCATCACCGTGCTCGTGGCGGTCTCCGCGCTGGCCGCCCTGGGCCTGGCTCTGGTCCCGGACGAGTGGGTCGGGCTGCTGGGCCTGGTCCCGATCGCGCTCGGTGTCCGAGGGCTGATCGGCGCGGCCCGCGGTGGTGCTGACGACGATTCCCCGGTGGCGGCCGGGAACGCGCTCTCGGTGGCCGGCGTGACGATCGCCAACGGCGCGGACAACATCGCGGTCTACACGCCGATGTTCCGCACGCTGGGTGCCGGCGGCAGTGTCGTGGTGGTGCTCGTCTTCGCGGTGCTGATCGCGGTGTGGTGCGCGGCGGCGTCGTGGCTCGGCTCGCACCGCCGGATCATCGAACTGGTCCGCCGGCACGGGCACTGGCTGGTGCCGCTGGTCTTCATCACCATCGGCCTGGTGATCCTCATCGAGTCAGGCGTGCTGAGTCGCCTGTTCTGAACCCGACGCGGCGCCGGACCCGCCCACCGGGCCCGGCGCCGCGAGCGGTCAGGCCGGCACGGGCTCGCGCGCCTCGGGCTCGGCTCCTTCCGCCACCGGGGTGGCCGTGTTGTGCTTCAGCGCCAGGTAGAAGCAGAGGATCGCCGGGACCGCGATCAGCAGGACCGGCAGCGCGCTGCCGGTCAGGTAGATCGACACCGCCGTCAGCAGCACCCCGAAGATGATCTCCGCCCGGTTCGCCACCAGCGCCTGGCGCAGGGTGATCCGCTGGTCCTCCTTGGGGGTCACCACGAACACCGACTTGCCGAACGCCGAGGTCACCGAGGCCCGGAAGCTGATGAACAGCATCGAGCCGTACAGCAGGATCGTGTGCAGCAGATACCAGGCCAGGCGCAGCTTCGGCATGGTGCGGAAGTGGAAGATCACGTCGTTGAGCATCGGCGCCAGCAGGAACAGCGCCGTCGGGGCGAGCATCCACAGCGGATATTCGATGCGGTAGCCGAGCACCGGCAGCACCACCACGTGGATCGCCACGTAGATCGAGAACACCGCGGTCAGCGGCAGGTTGTAGGTGAACAGCACGATGTCGAGCTTCTCGAACCAGCTCATCCGTGAGCGCAGGATCACCGCGGTGTAGCGCTTGATGAACTCCATGTTGCCCTGGGTCCACTTCGAGTGGCGCTTCTTGAAGGCCAGGTAGTCGACCGGATACTCCTCCTCGCACACCACGTCGGGCGCGAAGACGGTGAAGTAGCCGACGTCCCGGGCGGCGATCGAGAAGCACAGGTCCTCGGCCACCACGTGCGGGAAGCCACCGGCCGCGGTGTAGCACTCGCGGCTGACCATCGCGCCGTGCCCGAGCAGCGACAGGAAGCCGTACCGGTCCTTGACCGTCTGGTACGCGATCCAGTGCGAGTCCACGCCGATCGAGAACATCCGCATGAACGCGTTGCGGTTGCGGGTGGCGATGTGGTTGGCCTGCACGATGCCCGCGTTCGGGTACGCCGCGAAGTAGTCCAGGCTGCGCAGGATGTAGCCGGGCGGGATGATCTCGTCGCTGTCCAGGATGACGAAGTAGTCGTACTCCGCCGTACCCAGGTAGTTGTTGAGATTGCCGGCCTTGAAGCCGGCGCGGTCCGCCCGCCGCACCACCCGCACGCCGTGCTCGGCGCCGAAGGCGTCGACCTGGGCCAGGTATTCCGGCTTCGACGAGTCGTCCAGGATGACCACGTCGAAGTTGCCGTAGTCCTGGCGCATGCTGCGCAGCAGGCTGTCGGCGGAGAAGTCGTTGCAGGTGCAGTAGACGAGCACGACCCGGGGCTGGGCCGCCGACGCCCGGCGCGGCACCGGCCGCGACCGCCGGGCCGAGACCAGGTGGTAGTACAGCGTGTAGACGACGTCCTTGGTGCCGTTGAGCCAGAAGTACGCGATGAAGACGGTGCTGGCCACCACCAGCGTGACGATCGGCCAGCCGGCCCGGGTGGCCGCGTCGAGCTGGTCGAGCGACGTCTCCAGCAGCGCCGCGAGCAGCACCGACCAGCAGCCCAGAATGATCAGGTAGAGCCGGGGGGACTTGGTCATCAGGAGCCGTCCCGTCGCCGCTTGAGCCGGTCGCTGAGGGCCAGGACCGCGCCGATGCCGACGAACAGCGCGCCGCCCACCGTCACCGCCGTCAGGCTCGCGGTCTGCCCGAGAATGGTGATCCCGCTGCCGGTGAGCGCCAATGACGCCGAGTTGTCGTACATGATTGTTCCTCCCCTGGAAGTGACTGCCGGGATCCACCATGGACGGGCGATATTAATGGCGGGTAAAACGGTTCGTTCGCCCGCGTTTCACGCCGGGAGCGGGCCGGCATTGTTTCCCCCGGATGAACTCTGTCAATATTTGCCGGCTCGGCCGCCGGGGCAGGTCAGCGGGGTATTGTGGGGCGCACGGAAACGCTGTGTCCATACCGGAGAAATGGCGGCATGACATTTAAGCTGGCCCATGTGTTGACCCTCACACTGGCGGTGCTGCCGCTCACGGCGTGCGGGTCGGACGGCGACCGGCCGGGGCGCGCCTGCCCGACCGGCACCTCGCTCGGCAGCTCGGCCGCATTGACGCCGTATCCCGGCCCGGCCGGCTGGATCCAGGGCGCCACCTGGTCACCGACCGCCGACGTCGGCGGTGATCTGCGGCGGATGCGCGACGAGCACGCCATCGACACGGTGAACGTGTACGGCCTGGAGACGTGGAGCAGGTCCCGCCTCGACGAGTTCTTCACCGCACTGACCTCGTTGCGGATGCGGGCGGTCGTCCGGCTGGAGGCGTACGACCCGGCAACGTTCGCGTTCCGCCCTCAGGACGCGGCCGAGGTGTTGGACAGGCACCGTGAGCTGCTTGATGACGTACGGGACAAGCCGGTGGCCTACCTGGCGCTGAACATGCCGGTGGACGATCCGCGGGTGCAGGCCCGGCTCGGCGGGGTCAACTCGGAGCTGTCCGCGCGCCGCCAGGTCGCGTACGCGAAAGAGCTCGTCGCCCTGGTCCGGCCGCACGCCGGCCCGGTGCCCGTCTTCCTCGGCCTGTTCTACGGCTGGGACGGGTCGTACCGGATCCCGTCCTATCGCGACAGCGGCGCCGACGGGTACGTGCTGACCAGCTACAGCTATCCGGGCGGCCGGGTGCCGTCGGCGGGCAGCAGCGCGGAGGAGCTGATCGACGCGCCCCGGCTGCGGTCGGCGGCGGACCGGGCGGTGGCCGCCCAGCCGGGTTCCCCGATCGTCGTCGAATACGGATTCCAGACTCTGGCCGCGCAGGACTCGATGCCGGATCAGACGGCCGGATTAGTGGCCGACGTCACGGTTAAACGCGCGGCACTGCGCGCGACCACCCATTTCTATTGCTCGCGATACCCGGCCGTCATCGGCACGACGTATTTCGGCTACAACGTTTTCAAGGCGGAGGGAAATCCGCCGCGAACTCTCGACTACGGGCTGACGACACCACCGTCGGGAACAGCGCGGCCCGCCCCGGGCGGTCGATGACCGCCGGGGCGGGCCGGTGCCGACGTTCGGCGGGGCTCAGGCGATGAACTTGCGCCGGCGGCGCAGCAGCAGGGTCGCGCCACCGCCGACCAGGGCCACGCCCACCGCGGCGATGCTGCTGACGGCGGCACCGGTCAGGGGCAGGCCACCGCCGCCGGTCCCGGTGCCCGCAGCCGGCGTGGGCGACGGGGTCACGGTGGGGGTCGGCGTGCTGTCGCCGGTGGCGGTGTCCGTCGGCGTGGTCGGCACCTCGCCGGCCGGCGTGGTGGCCGGGGTCGTGGCCGGCCCGGTCGTCGGCGCGCTGGTCGGCGTCGCGGTGGTCGCCGGTGTGGTGGTCGGCGGCGTGGCGGGCTGGGTCGTGGTGGGCGGCGTGCCCGACGCGGCGCAGGTGTGCGTGAGGACGAACTTGTCCGCCTGGCCGGTGATCGTGGCGGTCGCGCCGACCAGGGTCCAGCCGGCCGTGGTGGCCACCCACGCCTTGCTGTGGCCGGCGAAGACGATGTCGTCGTCGTCCGCGGCGCCGGCCTCGATGACCACGGTCTTGTCCCCGGCACCGTCCTGGTCGGTGTCGAACGTGGCGGTGATCAGCGTGAACACGCCCGTCTTCTCGGCGTTGCCGGGCAGGTTGAAGACCCAGACGTCCCGGCCCGGGTACGGCCCGCCGCCCAGGTTGACGCCGCACTCGTGTTCGTAGTTCGCGGCGGTCGCCGGGACGTTGCCCGGATTGATCGGGACGACGGACGGGACGGGAGCGGCGGACGCCGTGGCGGCGAGAGCGAGGGAGGCGCAGCCACCGAGGGCGGTGGCTGTCGCGGCGCGGAAGTAACGGTTGATCTGCATGAATGCGTGCTCCGGGAGTGGCGTCGGGGGACGCCACATGATTCACACGGGACCCACCGCACCGGATCGGCTGAACGGCCCGAGGGCCCTGACCGCGATCATCGGTTCCGACATCTCCAGCAAAGGCCCGGTTACCTGCCAATGTGCACAGTTGCCCCGGCCGGCTGCCCGGACCGGGAACGGCGGGCGACGGCGGCCGCCGAGGCCAGGCAGAGGGCGGCGCCGGCCAGCAGGACCGGGCGGGCTCCCAGGTGGACCGCGGCCGCGCCCAGCGGGGTGGCCAGGGCGACCGGGCCGAACATCAGCGTGTTCGCCGTCGCCGCGACCCGCCCCAGCAGCTCCGGCGGGGTGTGGGTCTGCACGGCCGTGACCGCCGCGACCAGCGTCCAGGGCAGACCGATGCCGCCGATCACCCCGCCGGCCAGCAGCGCCGGCCACCACGGCAGGCAGCGCACCCCGAGGGCCATCGCGACGAGCGCCGTCCCGGCGACGCCGACGACCGTCACGCCCGCGCGGGAGATCAGCCGGCCGACGATCAGGCCACCCACGACCGAACCGGCGCCCTGGGCGCTGAGCACCAGACCGAGGAAGGTCGCGGCCAGGCCCAGGTCGACCGTCACGACCTCGTACTGGGCGGCGGTGGCGAAGCCCGTGGTGGCGATCGAGACGGCGGCCAGCGTGACGGTCACCCGCAGCAGAGGATGCCCGGCCAGTACGGCGAGACCGGCGCGCAGTCCTGACGGAACCTTCGTGCTGGTCGCCGGGGCAGCGGTCAGGCGCAGCGCGGCGTAGAGGACTGCCACGATCACCGGCAGCGCCGCGCTGAGGACGGCGACGGCCGCGCCGCCGTGCCAGGCGTAGAGGCCCGCGCCGGCCAGCGGGGCGACGAGCTTCATGCCTTCCTGGGCGCTGGACCGCCAGCCGTTGACCTCGCCGAGAGCGCCGGCCGGCAGGGCCACCGGCAACAGGGCCGACTCGCCCGCGTCGAGCAGGACGTAGCTGATCCCGTACGCGAGGGAGACGGCGTAGAGCAGCCAGCTGCCGGCCGGGGTGCGCACCGCCAGCAGGCTCAGCAGAGACGCGGCCAGCACGAGGTTGGTGACGATCAGCAACGGGCGGCGGGGCACCCGGTCGAGCAGGCCGCCCAGCCACGGCCCGGCCAGCACCGGCGCGAAGACGCAGAGGCCGGTCAGTGCCGCCCGGCTCGCCGAGCCGGTCAGGTCCAGCATCCAGATGCCCGCCACCAGCGACATCGCGGTGCTGCCGAAGCCGGACAGCAGCGAGATCGCCACGAAGAGCACGACGTTGCGACGCATGCCGTCCACCTCAACAGGTGAGTCCCTGCGACTCAATGCCTATCAGTGCCGTCAACGATCCGTTGACAGCGCCCGACGCAGGGCCGCCGCGGCGAGCCGGACGTGGCCGGGCAGGGGTGCCGCGGCGAGGTCCTCGTCAGCCTGGGCGGCGAGCGCGTAGAGGCCGCCCGGTGGTGCGTCCAGCGCCGTCCGCACGGTCGCCCGGACCAGGGCGGCGCGCGGGAACCGGGTGGTCCAGCGGCGGTCGGCAGCGATGCCGCGGTGCAGGTCGTCGACCGCTGCGCGCAGGGTGACGATGCTGTGGGCGTACCGGAGGTCCTGCTCGTGGCGCCGCGACCGCGCGGCCGCGACCAGCCGTTGCCGGCGCTGCTCGGCCGCCTGGCGGCTGGTCAGGCCCAGCGCCGCGGCGACCTGGCTCCAGGTGGCGCCGGCCTGGCGGGCCCGGTCGATCAGCTCGAGCTCACGCTCGTCCAGGGCGGCCCGGGCCGCCCCGATCTCGGCGAGGTGCCCGAGCTCAACCTCCACCGCGCGTCACCATGACGTCGATGCCGTCGAGGACGCGGGTCAGCCCGAACGTGAAGGACTGCTCCGGATCGCCGTCGCCGGCCGCGAAGATGCCGGCCGCCGAGGCCGCGGCCAGGGCGGGCATCCGTTCCGGCGTGACGAAATGGGCGATGAGCCGGCCGTACTCGGCCTGGTCGCCCGGCCCGCGCTGAAGCAGGACGGCCCCGATCTCGGCCTCGCCGCGGACGAAGTGCAGCACTGTCATCAGCACCTCGAACCGTTCGGCCGGGCTCAGGGCGGTGTCGTCCAGAGCGGACAGACCCCGGTCGAGCCAGGCGAGTTGGCCCGGGTCCAGCGGCGGCCGGCCCGCGGTGACCTGCAGGATCCACGGGTGGGCGTAGTAGACCCCGCGCAGCGCCCGGGCCCAGGTCTCCAGCGCCGCTCGCCAGCCGGTGGCGGGCAGCTCGGGCGGCGGTCCCGGGGCGGCGTCGGTCATGAAGGCCAGCAGCTCATCCTTGTTGGACACGTGCCGGTAGAGCGACATCGGCGCGCTGCCGAGCCGCTCGGCCAGCCGGGCCATGGACAGGGCCGCGATGCCGTCGGCATCGGCGAGGGCGATGCCGGCCGCGACGATCCGGTCACGGCTCAGCCCCCGGCCGCCCGGCCGGTCCGGCTCGCCCCACAGGACGCGCAGCGTACGCGGGATCTTGGTCGTCACGGTGGCCATCCTACGAGCGCCCCTCGCGAAGCTTGTGCGTATGCCATACGCTACTTGCGTACGCCATACGCAACGGAGGGGGACGGCGATGACGGCACGACCGAGATGGTGGCGGCGACCGTGGGTCTTTCCGCTGGGGGCGGTGGTGACGCTCTTCCTGGTCTTTTCGCTGCCGCCGTACCTCAGCCTCGACCCGGACCGCTCCCGCGTCCCCCAGCCGGAGGCCCTCGGCGTCGCGCACTACTGGACACTGGTGCCGCACGTGCTGTTCGGCAGCATCGCGCTGGCCACCGCGGTCCTGCAGATCTGGCCCTGGCTGCGCGCCCGGCACCCGGTCTGGCACCGGCGGCTCGGCCGGCTCTACGTCTTTGGCGGGGTGCTGCCCGCCGGAGTGGCCGCGCTGGTGGTGGGCGCGTTCACTCCGTTCGGACCGGCCACCCGGGCCAGCAACCTGCTGCTCGCGGTGCTGTGGCTCGGCTGCACCCTGACCGGCTGGCGGATGGCCCGGCAGCGCCGCTTCGCCGACCACCGGCGGTGGATGATCCGCAGCTTCGCGCTGACCGCCTCCATCATCACCAACCGGATCTGGGGTGCGATCGCCGTCATCACACTCTCCCCGCAGCTCGACACGACGTTCCACGGTGACGAGGTGCTGTTCAGCTGGGTCGTGTCCGCAATAGCCGCGTGGCTCGGGTGGACGCTGCCGCTACTGGCGGCAGAGTGGTGGCTCGAGCGCGACCGGACCCGCAGCCGCCGCGTCCGCGACCGCCGGCTCCCCGCCCGGCCCGCTGCTGTCGTCGACGAGCCCACCGCTGTCGCCCACCGGTGAGGGGCCGCGGCGGAGCACGACGGCTCCGATGAGCAGCGCACCGAGGGCGAATCCGGCCGCGGTCAGGAAGGCGCGGCTGTAACCGTCGCGCAGCGCCGCGACGTCGGCCGCCCCGGCGACCAGGCTCGCCTCGCTGACCCGGGCCGCCACCACCGCCAGCACGGCGAGGCCCAGCGCGGCACCCGCCTGCTGGGCCGTGTTGGTCAGGCCGGACACCAGCCCGGTCTCACCCGGGCCCGCACCGGCCATCGCCAGCATGATGATCGCCGGGATGACCACGCCGATGCCCAGACCCATGATGAGCAGCGCGGGCAGGACGTCGGTCAGGTACCGCGGCTCGACCGGCACCCGGACCAGCAGCAGCAGACCCGCGGCCAGCACACCCAGCCCGGTCAGCAGCACCGGCCGGGCACCCAGCCGGGCCGTCACGCGGGGCGCCACGAACAGCGAGATCAGGCCGATCACGATCGGGGTCGGCAGGAACGCCAGGCCGGTCCCGATCGCGTCCAGGCCGAGCACCCGCTGCAGGAACAGGGCGTTGACGAACTGGAAACCCATCCCGGTGGCGAAGATCAGCACGACCGCGGCACCGGTGCCCAGCAGCCAGCGGCGGCGCAGAACGGGCAGCGGGGCGAGGGGGCGGCGGGCGTACCGCTGGCGGAGCAGGAAGGCGGCGACCAGGAGGGTGGCCGTCACGCCGTACCAGAAGACACCGTCCACGATGGCGTAGACGCCGAGCGACAGTCCCGCGGTGATCAGGATCGCCCCGCTCACGTCCATCCCGTCGCCCAGCCCGAGGCCCGCCTCGCGGGGCAGCACCCGCAGTGCGCCGACCAGGACCGCCAGGCCGATCGGCACGTTGACGAGGAAGATCCACGGCCAGCCGGCGGCCTCGGTCAGCAACCCGCCCGCCACGAAACCGAAGGCGGCCCCGCCGGCCTGAGTGAAGCTGTAGACGCCGATCGCCCGGGCCTGGGGGCCCGGCTCCGGGTAGAGCCGCACGATCAGGCTGAAGATCACCGCGGAGGCCAGCGCACCACCGACGCCCTGCACGCACCGGCCCGCCACCAGCAGCCCGGCCGTGCCGGCCAGACCGCAGAGCAGGCTCGCGGCGGTGAAGACACCCAGTCCGGCGAGGAAGACCCGGCGGGCCCCGAGCAGGTCGCCGAGGCGCCCGGCCAGCAGCAGGAAACCGGCGAAGCCGATCAGGTAGCCGTTGACGACCCAGGCCACCCCGGCGGGCGAGAAGCCGAGATCGAGCTGGATGGCGGGCACGGCGACGGCCACGATCGTGCTGTCCAGCACGATCATCAGCGACATCGCGCAGAGCACGGCGAGGGCCGGGCCACGACGGGGGTACGCGGAAGCAACCATGGTGCGACCGTAGCAGATAGTCCGCTTGCAGACTATCCAGATGTCACCTATTCGCCGGCTGGCGCGCTCGCCGCACCGGCTTGGGTCCGGGCTCCAGACCACCCTCCACCAATTGCCGCAGTGCCGCGACGAAAGCCTCGCGGGCCTGCTCCGGCAGCGCCCCCAGCGCTTCGGCGTGCACCTGGTCGACGATCCGCTGACCCTGCTCGGCGGCAGCCCGGCCGGCCTCGGTGACCGCGATGATCCGGGCCCGCCGGTCGGTCGCCGACGGGCGGCGCTCGGCCAGCCCGAGCCGCTCCAGGTCGTCCACGGTGCTGACCATGGTCGTCTTGTCCAGATCGGCCAGGGCCGCGAGCTGGATCTGGGTGCGCTCCTCCTCCAGGGCGTGCACCAGGACGCACTGCATGCGCGGCGTGAGGTCGACGGCGGCCAGCGCGGCGGCGAGCCGGTTGGACAGGGCGTGACCGGCCATGTTGAGCAGGCCGGTGACATCGCGCTCGGTGCGCTCGGGGGCTGCGGACGACATGACCGAAGCGTAACGCGCGATCATCCCGTACCGGATGATTGCTTTTCCGGACGACTTCCCGGCTCAGCGTGTCGTCTTCTTCTCGGCGGGCACCGGCCGAGAAGACCCCCCACGCAGCGGAGTCCCTCGCCTGCGGTGCGTTGTTAGCGTCATGGCCCGAGCCGGACGGCCCGGGGCAATCAGGACTAACAGCGCGTAGGAGCAGCAATGTATGCGGTCATCGATGTGGAGACCACCGGGCTGCGCGCGAGCTGGCACGACCGGATCATCGAGATCGCCGTCGTCCACCTCGACGAGCAGGGCCGGGTGCAGGACGAGTGGTGCAGCCTGCTCAACCCGGACCGTGATCTGGGGCCGCGGCACATCCACGGCATCTCCCCCGCCGAGGCCGGCCGGGCGCCGGGCTTCGCCCAGCTCGCCGGGGTGATCGCCGGCCGGCTGCGGGGACGCACGCTGGTCGCCCACAATCTGGCCTTCGACGCGCTGTTCCTGGCCGCCGAGTTCCGCCGCCTCGGCCACACCGTGCCGATCGACGCCCGGTACGGCCTGTGCACGATGCAGCTCGCCCCGCACTTCCTGCCCAGCGCCGGCCGCAGCCTGTACGACTGCCGCCGCGCCGCCGGCATGCCCGGCCACCAGGCCCACTCCGCCCTGCACGACGCTCACGCCGCCGCCGATCTGCTCGCCCACTACCTGACGATCACCGGTGCCCCGCCCCCGTGGTCACCGACCCTCGCCGGGGCCCGGTCGCTGCCGTGGCCCGCTCTGCCGATGACGACGGCCGCCGCTGTGCCGCGCCGTTCCCCCGGCGTCCGCGATCCGCACTTCCTCACCCGCCTCACCGACCGCCTGCCCCGCCAGCAGGAGCCCCGGGCGGACGCCTACCTGGACCTGCTCGACCAGGCGCTGCTCGACCGGCACATCTCGAACACCGAGGCCGACAGCCTGATCGCCGTCGCCGAATCCCTCGGGCTCGGACAGGCCGACGTCCGGTGCCTGCACAAGCGGTACCTGACCGGGCTCGCGACCGTGGCGCTGGCCGACGGTGTCCTGACCCAGGCCGAGCGGCACGACCTGGCCGGGGTCGCCGCCCTCGTCGGGTTGCCCCCGACCGCCGTGGACAAAGCCCTGGCCGACGCCGCGCGGACGGCGGCGGGTGCGGACCGGCAGTTCTGGCAGTTGCGGCGCGGGGACCTGGTGGTCTTCACCGGGACGATGGAACCCGCCCGCGAGCAGTGGCAGGCCGAGGCCGAAGCAGCCGGCCTGGTGGTCGGTGAAGCCGTGAACAAGCGGACCCAGCTGCTCGTCGCGGCCGACCCCGACTCGATGTCCGGCAAGGCCAAGAAGGCCCGCCAGTACGGCGTCCCGGTGGTACACCCGGTGGCGTACCGGGCGATGGTGGAAGCACTGCTGCTGCCGGCCTGATGGACGACCGACGGACCCCCGTGTGAACCCGCCGGCCGTCGTCATCAGTGCGCGGTCAGTGCCGCCCAGCCGGGCGCCGTCGGCACCCAGCGCAGCGGCATCCGCGCCTCCGCCGGCGTGCGGTCGCCCTTGCGCTGGTTACAGCGCCCGCAGGCCGCGACGGTGTTGAGCCAGGTGTTGCCGCCACCCCGCGAGCGCGGCAGGACATGGTCGATGGTGGACGCGGCGCCGCCGCAGTACGCACAGCGCCGGCCGTCCCGGGTCAGCACGCCGCCGCGGGACCAGCCCGGGCCGCGGCCGTGCCGCCAGCGCGTCACCACGTAGCTGACCAGGCGGACGACGGTCGGGATCGGGAAGACACCCATCCGGGCGTCCGGCTGCGCCTCCTGCACGACCGCCACCTCACGGCACAGCATGCGGATGGCGTGCCGGACGCTGACCCGGTGCAGTGGCCCGAAGTCGGCGTTGAGTACGAGGACCACACTCATCGCGGGTCACCTCCCCCTGTGTCTGCGGCACGAAAAAGCCGTCCGTCCCGGGACACAGGGACGAACGGCGACCGGCCGGCGCGGGCGCGCGTCAACCGGGGCCGTCAGCCCTGCTCTCGTGCCGGAAGGCAGTCACGTGTATCTCCCTTTGGCCCCGGTGATCCGGGACACGTCGTTGCTGAGAAAGGTAGGGGGCGGCGCCATCGTGGACAACCGAATAAAGATCCCTCAGGCGGACAGTTCCCGGCGTACCGCGACGACGAGCTGGACCAGCCCGATCACGCCCAGGGCCAGCCACACGATCGCCGCCACCAGCACGACCGTGGTCTCCCAACCGGGGTGGACCAGGCCGGCGACCCCACCGACCAGCAGCCCGCTGATGGCGACCGAGACCCGGGTCGGGCGCTCCCCCAGCGTCACGATGCCCAGGCCGTCCATGCCGCCGGCCGCGGCGCGCGCCCGCACGTACTCGTGCAGCCAGCTCACCGCCGCGCCGGCCGCCACCAGCCAGCCCGGCACCCCGGCCACCCAGAAGGCGGCCAGCCAGGCCAGCTCACCCAGCCGGTCGGCGACCGAGTCGTAGACGAAACCCAGCCGGCTGGTCCGGCCGGTCACCACGGCGACCGCGCCGTCGAGCGCGTCCGCAAAACCCGCGAGCAGCACCAGCAGAGCGCCGAGCAGCAGACCGGACCGGCCGAGCAGGGCGGCGAACGGCACCGCGAGGCAGAGCAGCAGCCCGCAGGCGGTGACGGTGGCCGGGCTGATCCGCAACCGGCCGAGCAGGCTGCCGCCGCGGTAGGCCAGCCGGATCCAGCCGCGCACGACCGGCGGGGCGGACTCGGGGTCGAAGCCGCCGTGCAGCCTGGACCAGGCTGCCGCGTACTCCTGCCAGGTCAAGCCGGGACGTTGGCGGCCAGGTGTTGCCACACCTCACGGGTCGCCGTGGATCGGTTCATGGTGATGAAGTGGATGCCCGGCACGCCCTCGTCGAGCAGCCGCTGGCACATCTCGCTGCACAGGTCGATGCCGAGCGCGCGCACCGCCGCGTCGTCGTCGGCGACCCGCTCGAAGCGGGCCAGCAACGCCGGCGGGAACGGGGCACCGGAAAGCTGCGCGGCGCGGGCGATGGTCGCCATCCGCAGCACGGGCATCACCCCGGGCACGATGGGCGTGTCACAGCCGGCCGCGGCGACCCGGTCACGCAGCCGCAGATATTCGTCGGCCTCGAAGAACATCTGCGTGATGGCGAAGTCGGCGCCCGCCCGGCACTTGCTGATGAAGTTGCGGGTGTCGCTCTCGATGTCGGCCGAGCGCGGGTGCTTGTACGGGAAGGCGGCGACGCCGACGCTGAAGTCACCGGCCTCGCGCAGCAGCCGCACGAGATCCTCGGCGTAGAGCACGCCGTCGGGGTGGCGCACCCACTCGCCCATCGGGTCACCGGGCGGGTCACCCCGGACGGCGAGCACGTTGCGGATGCCGGCCCCGGCGAGTCGCCCGATGACGTTGCGCAGCTCGGCGACGGAGTGGTTGACCGCGGTGAGGTGGGCCATGGGCAGCAGCGTCGTCTCGGTGGCGACGCGCTCGGTCACCGCGACGGTGGTGTCCCGGGTGCTGCCGCCGGCGCCGTACGTGATCGACACGAAGTCGGGCCGCAGCGTCTCCAGCTCACGGATGGTCTGCCAGAGCAGCTGCTCACCCTCGCGCGATTTGGGCGGCATGAACTCGAACGAGAAGGTGGGGTCCGGACGACGGATGAGCTCCCCGATCGCCGGAGACGTCGGGAGCCGCGAAGGAAGTCCGAGAGACACACAGCAGACTCTACCGGCTGGCGGACCCGGCCAGACCCGCTAGGTTGGCCCCGTGACGTCCCCGCTAGAACGCGCCGGCCTGCGGCCCCGCGTCGACAAGGCCCTGGCCGCGTTCCTCACCACCCAGCGGTCCCGGCTGCTCGCCATCGACGGGGTGCTGGCCGACCTGGCCGACGCCCTCGACGACTTCGTGCTGCTCGGCGGCAAGCGGCTGCGGCCGGCGTTCGCCTACTGGGGCTACCGCGGTGCCGGCGGGGCCGACTCCGAGCAGGTCGTCGCCGCGGTCGCGGCGCTCGAGCTGGTGCAGGCCAGCGCCCTGATCCACGACGACCTGATGGACCGCTCCGACACCCGCCGCGGCGAGCCGTCGATCCACCGCCGGTTCGCGGCCCGGCACGCCGCGGCCGGCTGGCGCGGAGCCGGCGACAGCTTCGGCGACAGCGCGGCGGTGCTGCTCGGCGACATGGCGCTGGTCTGGTCGGACGAGCTGCTGCACACCTCCGGCATCGAACCGGCCGACCTGGCCCGGGCCCGCCCGGTCTTCGACGAGATGCGCACCGAGGTGACCGCCGGGCAGTACCTGGACGTCCTCACGGTGGTGACCGGCGACACGTCGACGGAGCGGGCCAGCAAGGTCGCCCGGTACAAATCGGCGAAGTACACGGTCGAACGGCCGCTGCTGCTCGGCGCGGCCCTGGCCGGTGCGCCGGAGTCGCTGATGCGGGCCTACTCGGGCTACGGACTGCCGCTGGGCGAGGCCTTCCAGCTGCGCGACGACGTGCTCGGGGTGTTCGGCGACCCGGCGCAGACCGGCAAACCGGCCGGCGACGACCTGCGCGAGGGAAAGCGGACGTATCTGGTGGCGGCCGCGCACGCCGCGCTGGGCCGGCAGGAGCGGGCCGAACTGGAGGCCCGGCTGGGCGATCCGGCGCTGGACGACGCGGGGGTCGAGCGGCTGCGGGCGCTCATCCGCGACAGCGGGGCGCTGGCGCGGACCGAGGAACGGATCACGGCGCTGACGACCGCGGCGCTGGCGGAGCTGGGGGCGGCGGAGGTCGAGGCGGAGGCGCGGGGGGTGCTGCTCGAGCTCGCCGACGCGGCCACCCGGCGAGCCGTCTGAGCAGGATCCAGATCAAGGTCAGATGGCGGTCGTGCCTGGTTGCATGGCACTGACCGTCGCTCCCGCCGAATGCCAGGTGCGTGCGTGGTCAAACCCGATCGGCCGACGGCCGGCGGGCCAGACCCGCGACAAGAAGGACGGCCGCGGTGAGCTGCAGGGCCGCGGTCAGCGCCTGCGTCGGCTGCGGCAGCGCGTCGGTCGCTGTGAACAGGTCCAGCGAGAACATGCTCGCGTCGTCATGGACGGCGTAGGGCAGGTGGGCGGCCCCGATCGCGGCGTCGATCCAGATCAGTCCCGTCACCGCCAGCAGCAGCGCACCGCCGGCGGCCCGCAGGCGTCGCCGGGTGGCCGTCACGACGGCGAGCGCGAGCGCCGTCACCGCCAACAGCAGCGGTAGGACAGCCACGACACCGGCCGACAGCCTCGGGGCCGGCGCCGCGTCGCCGAAGGTGACGACTGTCGCGACTTCGTGGACCTCGAACTCGATCACCGCGAGGCGGACAACCGTGTAACCCACGACCGCGACCGCTGCCGCGATCCCCGTCAGGAGCCCGGCCCGGCTCGGCCACTGCCGGCCTGCGGTGCGCGTGCTGGCCACCAGCAGCACCAGCACGAAGAGAAGAGCCGCGGTCACCGGGATCAGGCTTTTCAGCTGCGTTCGCAGGATCAGGCCGTCGTACTGCTCGGGGCTGAGGAACTGCCACCCCGCGCCGTCGCCGGCCGGCGGCGGCACGGTGAGCACGGCCCCGGCCACCAGTACGGCCGCCGCGACACTCAGCCCCCACCGTCCCGGGCGGCGGTCAGCCAGCAGGTCGTAGCGGATCGCGTAGACCAGCAGGCAGAGCATGGCCAGCACCCCCGCCGAGCGGTACAGCGGCCGGGCGAACAGCACCCCGATCACGTGCACCACTGCCAGCACGGCCGCGGCGGTCAGGAGCCACGGCCTCAGACGCACCGCGGGATGGTGTCACATATCGGCGGAATCGCGCTGTCCCATGCGGGCCCGGGCCCACCTCAGCAGCCGGCTGCCCTCGCCCGCCGCCGGTGTGCGCTGCACCCCGCGGCGGCCCAGCCAGACCCAGACCGACAGGGTCAGCAGCACCATCGCGAAGCCGAACAGCAGGTCCTCGACCGGCGCGTAGACCAGCCGCCAGCCGATGATCGCCGCCGGGTCGTAGATGACGATCCGGCGGCCGGTCAGGATGCCGTTGGACAACAGCTGGAACGTGATGATGATCGGGTACGTGGCCCAGAACACCACCCGGGTCACCAGCCGGGTCCGCAGCACCGCCAGGTCCACGATCAGCGCCCCGGCCACGCCGAGCAACGCCGCGACGGTGTAGGTCATTCGTCACCGGCCGGGCGGCGCAGCACGGCCCGGACCGCCTCGAAGCCCAGCACCGCGCAGACCGGCACCACGACGAAGAACAGCACCTCGTCCAGCGGCAGGCCGCCCGGGAACAGCACGCCGGTGGTCTGTTCCGGGTCGAAGGTCCAGTGCCCGGCGGCGATCGCGCTGAGGTCCCACAGCACGAAGATCACCACGACCGGCAGCAGCGTGAGCAGCAGCCGCCGCCACCGGCGCAACACGTTGACCTTCAGCACCGGTTCCAGCCAGATGGCGGACACCAGGCATCCCGCGAGCACGAGGAGGTACGCCAGGTGTCGCATGTGGGCGGTCAGAAACCGAGCGCCTGGGCACGCCGCTTGACCTCGCGGGCGCGGTCCCCGCCGAGACCCTTGGCGCCGCAGCCGTCCACGGTTGCGTCCGGCTCGTAGAGCCACCGCAGCGCCTCTTCGTCGTTGTACCCAGCGTCGCGAAGCAACGTGAGGATGCCGGGGAGGTGCTTGAGCACGGTGCTGTTGGCCACCAGCTCCGCCGGCACCACGCGTACACCGTCGCGCCGGACGGCGAGCAGAGCACCGTCGCGGATCATCTGGTGCACCTTGCTGATCGACACGCCGAGCTTGTCCGCCACGTCGGGCAGGTTGATCCACTCGGTCGGGCCGGTGGGCTGCGGGGCCGCCGCCTCACCCACGGTTACGGAATCGGTCACCCGACCAGCGTGCCATGCCCGCTCCGCGGCTGACCAAGCGGAGCATGCGGAACCGGGAAATCCCCGGTTCCTCGAGATCGGAGAACAGTCCCGATGACCATGTGGCGCAAAGCCCGCACCGAGGTGGCCGGAGCGTGGCGCTCGGTGCGGTACGACCTGGGCCGGCCCGAGCCGGACGCCGATGGCCCTTCTGCCGGCGGGGCAGCCGTTCGCCCGGGCGGCGGTCACCCGGACGTGACCTCGACCGGGTTCAGCACCTTCGGCGGTGCCGGCCTGACCGGTGGACTGCGCACCTCGTACGGCGAGCAGCTCGTGCCCCGGCCGCGGCGGATCGCGGCGGTCTCGGCCTTCGGCGTCCTCGCGGTCGCGGGGGCCGCGGGCAGCTACTTCGCGGTCGTCAACGGGATCGGTGCGCTGCTCGGCGAGAAGCCGGCCGGGGCGGAGCCGTACCCGCTGGCCGCCGAGGCGCCGCGGGGTTCCGAGGGTGATCTGTCCAACTCGGGCCTGGGCCGGGGCACCGCCTACGCGCCGGCCGGCCGGCCGGCCGCGGCGGCCACGACGACTGCTGAGCCCGTACCCGGGTCGATCCGGGTGTTGCCCACGACGGCCGGCGGCAGAGCGCCGCTCGCGCCACCGGCGGTCGCGCCGGTGGCGCCGCGGACCACCGCGGCCGGGCAGCCGGAGACCCGGCCGACCGACTGCTGCCTGTCCCCGCCGGTCCCGACGCCCACCGCGCCGGTGCCGACGCCGCACAGCCCGTCGGCGACGCCTTCGCCGTCGTCCTCGCCGGACGGCAGTGACTCGCCGGCGCCGAGCGAATCGCCCGTTTCGGCGGAGCCGACCGGGTCGGACGACACCGTGGGGACGGACCAGGAGGAGCGCCGGGCACGCCACGCGCGGCGGCACTGATCCGATTTGTCACGATAACGACTCGCGGGGCCTCGGCCGCGCGGGTCGTTTTCTCCACTTTGCCCTGGTCAGGACTGCGCGCTGTACCCGTTCGGTCTCAGCTGTGAGATCCTGGGCTGCCGCGCCCGGAAGGACACATACACTTCACGCCGATGGACACGACTGTCGCCGACACGTTGATCGGCACGACGATTGACGGGCGCTACCGGATCACCGGTCGCGTGGCCCGTGGTGGCATGGCGACTGTGTACACCGCTGTGGACGACCGGCTCGAACGCACGGTGGCCCTCAAGATCATTCACCCGTCGCAGGCGACGAACGTGCACTTCGTCGACCGCTTCACCGACGAGGCGAAGACGATCGCCCGGCTCACCCACCCCAACGTCGTCGCCGTGTACGACCAGGGCCGCCACCAGGGCCTGCCGTACCTGGTCATGGAGTACGTCCAGGGCCGCACCCTGCGCGACCTGCTGATCCAGCGCCGCCGGCTCAACCCGGTGGAGGCGCTGGCCATCTGTGAGCAGATGCTCGCCGCCATCGCCGCCGCGCACCGCGCCGGCCTGGTGCACCGCGACGTCAAGCCGGAGAACGTGCTGGTCGCCGAGGCGCCCAGCGGCGGCATCGCCAACCTGGTCGACAGCGTGGTCAAAGTGGCCGACTTCGGCCTGGCCCGCGCGGTCGAGGCCAGCAGCACCGACGAGTCCGGCCAGCTCATGGCCACGGTCGCCTACGTGGCGCCCGAGCTGGTCACCGACGGGCACGCCGACGCGCGCACGGACGTCTACTCGGCCGGCATCGTGCTCTTCGAGATGCTCACCGGCCGGGTCCCGTACGACGGCGACGAGCCGGTCGAGGTCGCCTGGCAGCACGTCGACAACGACGTGCCGGCGCCGTCCAGCATCGTCAAGGGCCTGCCCACCGTGCTGGACGACCTGGTCGCCCGGGCCACCCGCCGCGACCCGGGGGCCCGCCCCACCGACGCCGGCGCGCTGCTGGCCGAGGTCCAGGTGGTCCGCGACGACCTGGGCGCGGCGAACGTCGAGACCGCGCTGCTGCGCCAGGTCCCGGCCCGCCCGCCGGCCGCCGACGCCACCGCGCTCGTGCCCGCGATCACCACGACCTTCCCGGCCACCGGCGGCGACCGCCCCGGCTGGGCCCGCCTGCCGGAGCAGGGCCGCGCCCGCGGCGGCCAGCGCCGGGCCGGAGCGCCGCCCCCGCGCGCCGCCGGCGGCCTGCTCGGCCGCTTCAGCGGCGACCGGCGGCAGATCCTGATCATGGCGGCGGTGGCGCTGATGGTGCTGGTCGTCGTCGGCAGCACCTGGTGGGTCACCCTGGGCCGCTACACGGACACCCCGCAGCTGGTGAACATGAGCCGGGCCCAGGCCGAGCAGGCCGCCGCCCAGGAGGGCTTCGAGCTGCGCATCGGCGACGGTGCGTTCAGCGAGAACGTCCCCAAGGACGTGGTGCTCCGCCAGGACCCGCCGCCCACCGAGCGCATCCTCAAGGGTGGCGTCGTCTCGCTCACGCTCTCGCTGGGCCCGGAGCGCTATCCGGTGCCCGACGTCATCGGCAAGGAGCTGGCCGTGGCCCGGGGCGAGATCGAGGGCACCAAGCTCAAGTTCAAGGAAGGCAAGGGCAAGTACAGCGACACCATCCCGCAGGGCGTGGTCATCTCCACCGACCCGAAGGCGGAGGCGCAGCTCAAGCCGGGCTCGACCGTGACCGTGGTGGTCAGCAAGGGCCGGGCACCGATCACCGTGCCGGACCTGACGGGCAAGAACATCAACGACGCCCGCGGCGAGGCCCAGCGGCTCGGCCTGACCGTGGTGGAGCAGTACAAGGACAACGACCAGCCTGCCGACCAGGTCATCGAGCAGTCCCCCAAGCCCGGCACCGGCGCGGAGAAGGACGACGAGATCAAGCTCGTGGTCAGCAAGGGCCCGCCGCAGGTCGGCGTCCCGGACGTGAACAACCAGCCGTGCCAGACGGCCAAGGGCGTCCTGGAGGCGCAGGGGCTGCGCGCCCGCCTCGACTTCAACCCCAACGGCGTGGTCCGGATCCAGAACCCGCCGGCCGGCACGCCGGTGCCTCCGCAGACCGAGGTGGTGCTGACGTGCGCGTGAGCAGGCCGGTCGGCTCGCACACGAGAACGTCGGGGGGCCTGGCCAAGGCGGCACTGCCGTACGCGGACGCGGCCGGGTCGGAGGCGGTGCAGGTCTACGTCTCGAACTCCCGCGGCTGGGCGCTGCCGCCGGGTGACCCGAAGCAGGACACGCTGTTCCGCGACGGCTGCGGCGAGCGGGGGCTGCCGGCGTACATCCACGCGTCGCTGCTGGTCAACCTGGGCTCGCCCACCGAGCAGACGGTCCAGCGGTCGGTGGAGACGCTGGAGCACGCGCTGCGCCGCGGTGCCGCGATCGGCGCGACGGCGATCGTCTACCACGCGGGCAGCTCGGTCGACCCGGCCCACGACGACAAGGCGCTGCACCAGCTGCGCGAGGCGTTGCTGCCGCTGCTGGACGTCGCGGCAGCCCAGGGCCTGCCGAAGGTGCTGGTGGAGCCCAGTGCCGGTGGCGGGCGCAGCCTGGCGTCGAAGGTGCAGGATCTGGGGCCGTACCTGGCCGCGGTGGAGCACCACCCTTGGCTGGGCGTCTGCTTCGACACCTGCCACGCCTGGGCGGCCGGGCACGACCTGGCCAGGCCGGGCGGCATGACCGAGACACTGGACGCCCTGGTGGCGACGGTCGGCCCGGACCGCCTCCAGCTGATCCACGCCAACGACTCCAAGGACGCGTGCGGCTCGACCCGCGACCGGCACGAGCGCATCGGCGAGGGCCGGATCGGCGCGGCCGCCTTCGCCGAGCTGCTGGCCCACCCGGCGACCGCGGGCCTGCCGGTGATCGTGGAGACCCCGACCGAGGAACACGAGGGCCACGCGGCGGACATCGCCCTGCTCAAGGAGCTGCGTCCCGAGCTGTGAAGCCCACGATCACGACCGATCTGGTACGCGCCCTGATCGCCGAGCAGTTCCCGCGGTGGAGCGACCTGCCCGTCACACCGGTGCCCCGGCAGGGCTGGGACAACCGCACGTTCCGCCTCGGCGATCAGCTGTCCGTGCGGCTGCCCAGCGCCGAGGGGTACGTGGCGGCGGTGGAGAAGGAGAACCGCTGGCTGCCCGAGCTGGCCGCGCACCTGCCGCTGCCGGTGCCTTCTCCGGTGGCGGTCGGGCGTCCGGGGGCCGGTTACCCGTACCCGTGGTCGGTCCGGCAGTGGCTGGCGGGCGACACCCTCGAGGACGCCGCGGAGGTCGACCGCCTCAGGTTGGCGCGCGACCTGGGCGAGTTCCTCACCGTGCTGCGGCAGGCTCCCGTGGCCGGGCCACCCGGCGGCCGGCATTCGTTCTTCCGCGGGTGCCACCCCAGCGCCTACGCCGACGGGGTCGAGCAGGCCCTGAAGGAGCTCGGGGACGCCGTGGACGTGCCGGCGTGCCGGGCGGTGTGGGCCGAGGCGCTGGAGTCGTCCTGGGAGTCGGCGCCGGTCTGGTTCCACGGTGACATCGCGGTGGGCAATCTGCTGGTGCGGGATGGGCGACTGGCCGCCGTCATCGACTTCGGCACCTGCGGCGTCGGCGACCCGGCCTGCGACCTGGTGATCGCCTGGAACACCCTGGCAGGGGCCGAGCGCGCCGCCTTCCGCGACGCTGTCGGCCTCGACCGGCAGACCTGGCAACGGGCCCGCGGATGGGCGCTGTGGAAGGCACTGATCATGCTGGCCGAGCCGGGCGCCGCCCCGGCCTGGCGTCACGTCGTGGATCAGGTGCTGGCCGATCCCATCACCGCCTAGGCGGTAGGCGCTGGGACCGAACGCGAGTGGCCGGCCACCACGACCACCGCGGCGTTTCCGGTTGGCGATCTGGTCGTCGGTTCCGAGATCGTCGCGCGGATCCGTTCGCCGCGTAGGGCTTGGCGGTTGGCACGCGACGAGTACGCCTTGTCGCCGGTCACCGATGTGGGCCGGCGGCGGGGCCGCCCGATGCCACCGGGCCGGGCAACGCGGACCTGCTCGAGCACGGGATCAACTGCCGGGTGTCGATCGGCCGGCCGGGTGATGAGCGTGGCCGGCGACCGGCCGCGGCCATCGGCCAGGGTGTGAATTCGGTGGTCAGCCCGCCGCACCGATTCAACAACCGCCGTCCATGCCGCGGTCAGCCGGGCGTGATGTCGTAGTCGAAGGTGTAGCGGTGCTCGGCGGAGCTGTTGTCGATCTCGAACGTACCGGTGAGGCCGGCCAGCTCGTCGGTGCCCGAGTCCGGCACGACCCGCACGATCAACGTCCCGGCCCCGCGGTCCATCAGCCCGTAGTGCTGCAGCACGAAGCTGCCGCTGCGGCCGTGCAGCGTGCCGGTGATGCGATCGATCGCGACATAACCCGCCGAGCCGTCGATCGGGGTGCCGACCGACAGCATCTCCGCCCGGCCCGTGCCGCTCAGGTCACCCTCGATGGTCTTGCGCACCTCCATCCGGCCGATCGTGTCGTCGTCGATGGGCAACGGCTCGAACACGGTGGTGAAGGTGCCGGTGGCGCGGCGGGTCATCGGAACTCCTCAGCGGTACGGGACAGCATCGGCTCCTGATGTAACCAGAACGCGTCAGGAAAGCAGCGCTCGCAGCACCGTGATGGCCACGTCGATGTCGTCGTCGGTCAGGTCCAGGTGGGTCACCAGGCGGGCCGTACGCGGCAGCATCGCCGCCATCAGCACTCCCCGCTCGGCCGCCGCCGCGACCAGCGACGGCGCGTCCAGCGCCGACTTGGTCAGGTCCAGCATCACCAGGTTGGTGCGCACCTCCGCCGCCCGCACCACCCCGAGCGGCTCGAGGGCCTCGGCCAGCCGCCGGGCGCGCGCGTGGTCGTCCGCCAGCCGCGTGAGGTGGTGATCCAGCGCGTGCTGCCCGGCCGCCGCCAGGATGCCGACCTGGCGCATGCCGCCGCCCAGCCGCTTGCGGAGCACCCGGGCCTGCGCGATGCGGGCCGCGCTGCCCACGACCAGCGAGCCGATCGGCGCGCCCAGGCCCTTGGACAAGCAGACCGACAGGGTGTCGAAGAGCTCCCCGTACGCCGCCAGCGGCACGCCGTCCGCGACGTGCGCGTGCCAGATCCGGGCGCCGTCGCAGTGCAGGGCCACGCCCGCCGCGTCGGCCACCGTACGCAGCCGGCGCAGGATCTCCAGCGGGACCACCGTGCCGCCGCCGAGGTTGTGGGTCTGCTCGACGGCGATGGCCCGGGTCGCCACCGACGGGTAGCCGTCCGGGCGGATCATCGCCTCGATCTGCTCCGGATCCAGCGCCGCGCCCACCGACGGCCACGTACGGGTGGAGATGCCCCCGAGCGCGGCCGCCGCACCCTGCTCGTACGTCACCACGTGCGCGTCGGCGCCGGCCAGCAGCTCGCCGCCGCGCGGGACGACGAGTTGCAGGGCGATCTGGTTGGCCATCGTCCCGGACGGGGCGAACAGGGCCGCCTCGTGCCCGAACAGCTCGGCCACCCGCCGTTCCAGCGCGATGACCGTCGGGTCGTCGCCGAAGACGTCGTCGCCCACCGCCGCCGTCGCCATGGCCTCGCGCATCGCCGCGGTCGGCCGGGTGACCGTGTCGGACCGCAGGTCAGCCACGCAGCATCTCCGCCACCAGGAAGGCCAGCTCCAGGCTCTGCTGGGTGTTGAGCCGCGGGTCGCAGGCGGTCTCGTAGCGGTCCGGCAGGTCGAGGTCCTCGATACCCTGCGCGCCGCCCAGGCACTCGGTGACGTCCTCGCCGGTCAGCTCGATGTGGATGCCGCCCGGGTGGGTGCCCAGGCCGCGGTGCACCTCGAAGTAGCCGAGGACCTCGTCGACGACCCGGTCGAAGTGCCGGGTCTTGTAGCCGTTGGACGACTCGTGGGTGTTGCCGTGCATCGGGTCGCACTGCCACACCACCTTGGCCCCGGTGGCGCTGACCTTCTCCACGATGGCCGGCAGCGCGTCGCGGACCTTGCCGTTGCCCATCCGGCTGATCAGCGTGAGCCGGCCCGGGATGTTGTCCGGGTTGAGCTTCTCGCACAGCTCGATGGCCGTCTCCGGGCTGGTGCCGGGGCCGAGCTTGACGCCGATCGGGTTGGCGATGCGGCTGATGAAGTCGATGTGCGCGTGGTCCAGCTGCCGGGTGCGCTCGCCGATCCACAGGAAGTGCCCGGACAGGCCGTACGCCTTGCCGTCGGAGACCCGGGTCAGCGCGCGGTCGTACTCCAGCGCCAGCGCCTCGTGCGAGCAGTACAGGCTGACCGTGCGCAGCGCCTCGTCCTCGGTCATGCCGCAGGCGCGGATGAAGTCCAGGGTGCGGTCGATCTCGCGGGCGATCGCCTCGTAGCGCTCGCCGGCCGGCGAGGCGCGGACGAAGTCCTTGTTCCAGTCGTGCAGGCCGGCCAGGTCGGCCAGGCCGCCCGCCAGGTACGCCCGCAGCATGTTCATCGCCGCGGCGGAGTTCGCGTACGCCCGGATCATGCGTTGCGGGTCGGCCACCCGCGCCGCCTCGTTGGCGTCCAGCGAGTTGATCAGATCACCGCGGTACGCCGGCAGCCCCAGCGAGTCCGTCGCCGACGACCGGGGCTTGGTGTACTGCCCCGCGACCCGGGCCACCTTGACCACCGGCATCGACGCGCCGTACGTCAGCACGACCGCCATCTGCAGCAGCGTGCGGGCGTTGGCCAGCAGGTGGCTCTCGGTGTTGTCCGCGAAGGTCTCGGCGCAGTCGCCGCCCTGGAGCAGGAAGGCGCGGCCCTCGCAGACCTCGGCGAGGCGGTGCCGGAGCTGGTCGACCTCGTAGGGCGCGACGATCGACGGGACGGTGTCGAGGACCCGGCAGACCGAGGCGACCTCGTCCATGTCCGCCCACGGCGGCATCTGCAGGCGCGGGAGCTCCCGCCACTTGTCCAGGCCGAGGGCGGAGTCCTCGGCGGAGTCGGTGGACGGGCGGGACGTCTGCAGGGCGGTGGTCCCGACCCCGGGATGACTGAGCTGGTGCCACTCTCGGCGCATGTCAGAAGCCTAATCGGCGCAGGGAAGTGGGGCGCCGGGAGGATCCCCGACGCCCCACTTGGTAAGACGAGCTAGTTGAGACCGTTCTTGATGGCGGTGATGAGCTCACCGTTGGCGGTGTCGCCGGAGAACTCCCAGAAGAACGCACCGCCCAGACCCTGCTGCTTCGCGTAGGTCATCTTGCCGGCGATGGTGCTCGGGGTGTCGTAGCTCCACCAGTTGCTGCCGCACTTGGCGTACGCGGTGCCGCCGACCGTGCCGGAGACCGGGCAGCTGTTCTTGAGGACCTTGTAGTCCTCGATGCCGGCCTCGTAGGTGCCCGGTGCCGCACCGGTGGCCGTACCGCCCGGGGCGGTCTGGCTCACGCCGGTCCAGCCGCGGCCGTAGAAGCCGATGCCGAGCAGCATCTTGCTGGACGGCACACCCTTGCTCTTCAGCTTCTGGATCGCCGCGTCGGACCAGAAGCCCTGCTGCGGGATGCCGGAGTACGAGGTCAGCGGCGAGTGCGGGGCGGTCGGGCCCTGCGGGGCGAAAGCGCCGAAGTAGTCGTAGGTCATCGGGAAGACGTAGTTGAGCTTCGAGATGCCCGACGCGTAGTCGGCCGCGTCCAGCTTGCCGCCGTTCGAGCCGTCGGCCGAGATCGCCGAGGTGACCAGGAAGTTCTGCCCGAACTTGGTGCGCAGGGCGGAGACGACCTTGTTGTACGAGTCCGGGCCGCTGGCGTCACAGGTGAGGCCACAGGCGTTGGGGTACTCCCAGTCGACGTCGATGCCGTCGAAGACGTCCGACCAGCGGGAGTCCTTGACCAGGTTGTAGCAGGAGTTGGCGAACGCGGTCGGGTTCGCGGCGGCCTGGGTGAAGCCACCGGACCAGGTCCAGCCGCCGAACGACCAGATCACCTTGATGTTCGGGTACAGCTTCTTGAGCTTGCGCAGCTGGTTGAACGAGCCGCGCAGCGCGCCGGTGTCCCACGTGTCGGCGACGCCGTCCACACTGTCGGCCGCGGTGTAGGCCTTGTCGTAGTCGGCGTACGCGTCACCGATCGAGCACTGGCCGCCGGTGGTGTTGCCGAAGGCGTACAGGATGTGGGTCAGCTTGGCCGCCGAGCCGCTCGTCACCAGGTTCTTGACGTGGTAGTTGCGGCCGTAGACGCCCCACTCGGCGAAGTAGCCCACGACGGCCTTGCCGGCCGGACCGTTGGTCGGCGGGGTTGTCGGCGGCGTGGTGGGTGGAGTCGTCGGAGGTGTCGTGGGGGGCGTGGTCGGCGGGGTGGTGGGCGGCGTGGTCGGCCCACCGTCACAGGCGCCCTTGTCGGCCCAGACGCCCCACTCGCCGCTGGCGGTGGGGACCTCGTTGGTGGTCCACCACTTCGCGGTGTAGTTCTTCGACTGGTACGAGACGGAGTTGTCCTTGACGTAGACCGCCGAGGCGCTCCAGGCGGGGGCACAGGCGGCGGCGGCCGAGGCCTGGACCACGGGGACCGCAGCGGTCGCGACCGCCACGATGGCCCCGGCCCATAGGGCGCGGCGGAGGGATTTCTTCACTGCGTCTCCTCAAGAACAGTTAGGAAACTTTCCAAAGGGAAGTTGAAGAGACGGTAGTCACATCTATGAACATGAGTCAAGAAGGTCATCGCTGATTAAGCGCGACCTTAACTTTTCTCCCGGACGCGGCCACGGCGTGCACTCGCTCGCGCACAGCGCGTAGTCTGCCGTCATGACCATCTTTGCCGTCGACATCCACACACTCTCGGGCGGACCGGCCGATATGGATCGCTACCGCGATCATGTCGTCCTGGTGGTCAATGTGGCCTCCCGCTGCGGCCTCACCCCGCAGTACGCCGGACTCCAGGCGCTCGCCGACACCTATGCGGACCGCGGGCTGGTCGTCCTGGGTGTCCCGTGCAACCAGTTCGGCGGCCAGGAGCCCGGCACCGCCGCCGAGATCGAAGATTTCTGCCAGGTGAACTACGGCGTGACGTTCCCGCTCACCGAGAAGGTGGACGTGAACGGGCCCGGCCGCCACGCGCTCTACCGCGAACTGGTCGGCGCCGGCCCGGACATCCAGTGGAACTTCGAGAAGTTCGTGGTCGGCCCGGACGGTGCGGTGGCCGCCCGGTTCGGTCCACAGACCGACCCCCAGGACGGCGAGCTCATCGCCGCCATCGAGAAACTGCTTCCTCGCTGAGCTGCGGATGAGCATCCACGTGATCGGCGTCGACGCGTACGCCCTGGGCTGGGTGGGGGTCGAGCTGCGCGACGGCGCGTTCGGCCGGGCGATGCTGGCGTCCACCCTGTACGAGATCGTCGCGGGCAGCTCCGGCGCGGCCGTGATCGGCGTCGACATCCCGCTGGGCATGCTCCCCGACCGCTGGCGCGCCGCGGACACCCTCGCCGCCGACCAGCTCGGCCCGCGGCGCAGCAGCGTCTTCCGGGTGCCACCGCGCGCGGTCTGGCAGGAGGGCGACTTCGCCGCCGCCAACCGGCTCTGCCGCGAGCTCACCGGCGCCGGCCTCAGCCGCCAGTCCTGGGCATTGCGGCCGAAATTGCTCGAAGCCAACGCGATCTGGGAACGGCACCCGGGGCTGCTCTTCGAGGCGCACCCCGAGGTGTCGTTCCGGCAGATGGCGGGCGAGCCCCTGGCGTACGCGAAGAAGACCTGGACCGGTCAGGCCCGCCGCCGGCAGTTGCTGGCCAAGCACGGCATCGTGCTGCCCGACCAGCTCGGCCCGGCCGGGCAGGCCCCGCCCGACGACATCCTGGACGCCGCCGCGGTGGCCTGGAGCGCCCACCGGATGGCGACCGGGGCGGCGCAGAGCCACCCCAGCCCACCGGAGGAGAACAACGGCGCCCGCATCGCCATCTGGTACTGACTCAGGCAGATTGAGCGGCGATCTCCCGAGCGCGGTCCCGCGCGGCCTCCAGGGCGGCCAGAAACGCCGCACGGACACCGTGCTTCTCCAGCTCGCGGATCGCCGAGATGGTCGTGCCGGCCGGGGAGGTGACCGCCTCGCGCAGCTTCACCGGGTGCTCGCCGGAGTCGCGCAGCATCACCGCCGAGCCGATCGCGGTCTGCACGATCAGCTCGTGCGCGACCTGACGCGGCAGCCCGAGCAGGATCCCGGCGTCGATCATGGCCTCGACCAGCAGGTAGAAGTACGCCGGGCCGGAGCCGGACAGCGCGGTCACGGCGTCCTGCTGGGCCTCGGGCACCCGCATCGTCTTGCCCAGCGGCTGGAAGATCTCCTCGGTCAGCGCCAGGTGCTCGTCCGTCGCGTACGGGCCCGCGGAGATCACCGTCATCGCCTGGTCGACCAGCGCCGGGGTGTTGGTCATGACCCGCACCACCGGGATGCCGCCGGGCAGCCGCTCGGTGAAGAAGCTCGTCGGCAGGCCCGCGCACAGCGACACCACCAGCTTGCCCGGCGGGATCTTCATGCCGAACTCGTCCAGCAGCTTGCCCGCGTCCTGCGGCTTGACCGCCACCAGCAGCACGTCGGCCTGGGTGACGGCGGTGAGGTTCAGGGTCGGCCGGATGCCGTACCGCTCGGCCAGCTCGGCGGCCCGCTCCGGGCGCCGGGTGGTGGCGATGATCTGGTTGGCCGGCCAGCCGGCCCGCAGCAGACCGGAGAGCACCAGCTCGCCGAGCTTGCCGGCACCGATCACCGCGATCATGTGATTGCCCATCGGACCCCTTCGGGACAGAAAAAGGGGGCGACCGGCGGTCGCCCCCTTCTGTGAAAGAACGCCGGCTCAGCTGCCGAAGAAGACCTCGGCCTCGTCGTACCGCGAGATCGGGACGGTCTTGAGCTCACCGGTGCCGTCGGCGAGCGGGACGCGGACGATGTCGGTGCCACGCAACGCCATCATCTTACCGAAATCACCCTCGTGGACGGCGTCGATCGCCTGCAGACCGAAGCGGGTCGCGAGCACCCGGTCGAACGCGGTGGGCGTGCCGCCGCGCTGGATGTGACCGAGGACGACCGTACGGGCCTCCTTGCCGGTCTTCTCCTCCAGCTGCTGGGCCAGCCACTGCCCGATGCCGCCGAGGCGGACGTGACCGAACGCGTCCTTCTCCTGGCTCTGCAGGCTCATCTGGCCCTCGAGCGGCTGCGCGCCCTCGGCGACCACGACGATCGGGGCGTACTCGACCTGGAAGCGCTTGGTCACGTACGTTGCCACCTGCTCCACGTCGAAGTTGCGCTCCGGCAGCAGGATGACGTTGGCCCCGCCGGCCAGGCCGGCGTGCAGCGCGATCCAGCCGGCGTGCCGGCCCATGACCTCGACCACCAGGGTGCGGTGGTGCGACTCGGCGGTGGTGTGCAGCCGGTCGATGGCCTCCATCGCGATGTTGACCGCGGTGTCGAAGCCGAAGGTGTAGTCCGTGGCGTTGAGGTCGTTGTCGATCGTCTTCGGCACGCCGACGACGTTCACGCCCAGGTCGTTGAGCTTGGTCGCGACGCCGAGGGTGTCCTCGCCGCCGATCGCGACGAGCGCGTCGACGCCCTGCTCGGCCAGGTTGGCCTTGATCCGCTCCACGCCGCCGTCGATCTTGAACGGGTTGGTGCGGGAAGAGCCCAGGATGGTGCCGCCGCGCGGCAGGATACCCCGGACCTCGGCGATGCCGAGGGGCTTCGTCAGGCCCTCCAGGGGGCCCTTCCACCCGTCGCGGAATCCGACGAACTCGTGTCCGTAAGTGGCGACGCCCTTACGGACGACCGCCCGGATCACCGCGTTCAGACCGGGGCAGTCTCCGCCGCCGGTGAGCACGCCGATACGCATGATTGCTCGTCCTCCCTGAGATCAGGTCGCGAGATGCCCGCCTCCGGAGGAGAAAGCTGTCGTCCGGCTGCACTGCCGGGGTCATGGGGCGGGCCGCAAGCGCACTGTAGTCGCCGCTCGCAGCCCGGACCAAGGCGCCCCGCTACAACTGCACGGTTTCGTTCTCCCCCGCGTCAGGGGTCTTCCCGGTGACCGCGGCCTTGGCGTAGCCCAGCAGCGTGACGACGCGCGAGCTGTGCGCCGACTCCCAGTACTCCGCCGTGTCGGCGTGCACCTTGACCAGCGTCAGGTTCGGCGTCTCCAGGCCGTCCGGGAACCACGCCTTGAGCATCGGGTTCCACAGCTCCTCGGCCTTGGCCCGGTCGGTGAGCTGCTCGGCGGTGCCGGCGATGGACACCCAGGCGTGCTGCTTGTCGTCACTGAACGAGACGTTGACCTGCGGGTGGGTGCGTACCTGCTGGACCAGGTCGGAGTCGGAGTAGGTGAAGAACCAGAGGTCGCCGTCGAACTCGACGTCCTGCACGGCCATCGGCCGGCTGACGTGCCGCCCGTCGGCGGTCATGGTGGTGAGCATGCCGATCCGGGCGTCCTTGACCAGCCCCTTGAGCGTTTCCCGCTTCTCCTGCTCGGTCTTCTCGGCCATCACAAATCCCCTCACCGTTGTCGGATACGAAGGGAAACGTGCCCAGCGCGGGGGGCCCGAAACGAACGGGAGCTAGCCCCCCATCGCCCGCCAGCGGGCCAGGTTGTGCTTGGCGTCGACCAGGGCGTCGTGCCGGCCCGCGGCGGTCGGCAGGGGCGGTCGGCCGAGGTCGTCCCACTTCTGGCGCAGGTCCTTGGTGAAGCGGGGGATCTCGCGGGGCAGCGCCGGCATCGCCCCCCAGAGCTGGGCCAGGGCCACGTGGTCGTACGCCGCGTACCAGGCCCACAGCTCGATCTGCTCGTCGCGGCCCTGGACCGGTTCGCGCATGAACGCGTACAGGTCGTCGCGGATGCGCTCGCGGGACCGCCACGCCGGGTCGGCCGGGGACGGCAGCTTGTCGAGCACGTTGCGGCGCACCCAGGGCACCGCCCGGGAGTCGTCGAACTCCGTCGAGACCGCGTAGAACTCGCGGCCGAACTCGTCCACCATGCCGATCGAGACCAGGTCGACAGTGCGCCCGTCCTCGATGAATTCGCAGTCGTAGAAATACCTGTAGGCCATCGCGGACATCCTTGCCTACGCCGCGCCGGTGGTCTCCGCCAGGGCCTGCCGCGCCCGGCCCAGCGCCTCCCGGGCGTTGCCGTCGTCACCGCGTACGAGTCGCTGCGCCGACCAGTCGGCCTGCACCGCCCAGCGGAACCGCAGCAGGACCGGCAGCGCCGCGTGCAGTTCACCCTCGTCGACCGGGCCGGCCGCGAGGTAACCGTCGAGCAGCTCGGCCGAGGTGTCGGTGCCGCCCGCGTAGACCACGGCCGCCGCCACGTCGTAGAGCAGCGGGCCCGTGCCGCTGGCGCCGCAGTCGAGCAGGCCCGCGCGGCCGGTCGCCGGGTCGATCAGGAAGATCTCCGGAGCCGGGTCGCCGTGCAGCACCCCGTACGTGAGCCGGTCGGTGACCGTCAGCCGGGTCATGGCGGTGACCGCCTCGGTGACCGCCGGGCGCAGCCACGGCTCGATGGCCAGGTGCGCCGCCTCCGGGTCGAGCAGGTTCCAGCGGCGCAGCCCCGGGTGGTGGAAGCCCTGCAGCCGGCTGTGCACCGCACCCAGGCGGTCGCCCCAGAACTGCTGGTCGACCGGGTCGCGGCCGTCGAGCGTACGGCCCGGGGCCCGGCGCAGCACGGCCAGCGCCCCGGCCGGGGTCTCCGCGGTGAGGCCGCCGGCCAGGGTCCGCACCGGTTCCCCCGCCTCGATGCCGGTGCCCCGCAGGTGTTCGGCGGCGGCCAGGCCGGCCTCGACCGGCTGGCGCGCGGCGGGGTCGGCCAGGCGGGCCACGAAGCGTTCGCCGCCCGCGGTCACGTCCCAGCCGTGCGAGAGCAGACCCCCGGGCAGCGCCGTGATCTCGGCGGGTACGAGGTGCCACTGGTCGCGCAAAGTCGATCGAAGAAGGTCGTCATCCGGCACGGCGGCGATTATCCCGGTACAGACCGTAATGACGACGGACACCGTGGGCGATAGTCACGCCGGGCGATTAGAGGGTGTACAGATAGCTACGCAAGCGGGATGATCGTACGCGTCTGCTGGATGTATCAAATGGCGTCGACGTGGCTCTTCATGCTAAGAGTGATCGTTCGCGTCGTGGGGCCGGCGCCGGACAACTGTGTCCACGGGGGTCCCGATCGGGGAGGGACTGACCGTGGATCATCGACTGGCAGAGCAAGGAGACGCGCTCACAGGCGTGGAGATGTTCGCCGGGCTGGAGCCGGACGTCCGCCAGCGGGTGATCGCAGCCGCGGTGCCACGCACGTACCGCAAAGGTCAGATCCTCTTCGTCGAGCACGACCCCGGCGACTCCCTGATCATCCTGCGCCGCGGCGCCATCGCCGTCTTCCGCACCGCCCCGACGGGCGAACGCGCGGTCCTGACCGTGGTCCGCCCGCCCGACGTGCTCGGCGAGGTCTCCCTGCTGGACGCGCTGACCCGCTCAGCGTCGGCCGAAGCGATCGAGGACAGCCAGGCCCTGGCCCTGTCCCGCGTGGCGTTCATCGACCTGGTCCACTCGAACCCGCGCATCCTGGACGCGGTGATGCGCTCGGTGGGCGCGCTGATCCGCCGCCTCACGGAGCAGAACGCCGACCACGTCTTCCTCGACCTGCCCGGCCGGGTGGCCAAGACCCTGGTCCGGCTGGCCGGCGAGAGCCAGGCCCCGATGATCACGATCGAGCTCAACCAGAGCCAGCTGGCGGAGATGGCGGGCGGCTCCCGGCAGAGCGTCAACCAGGCGATCGGCTCCTTCGCCAGCCGCGGCTGGCTCCGCACCGAAGGCCGCCGCATCGTCGTCACGGACGTCTCGGCCCTTCGCCGCCGGGCCGGCATGGCGGACCGGTAGCTTCCTCTTTTCCCTTACGCGTCCCGGCGTCGCGCAACCGCAGGTCCGGGGCTGGAGTTTCGCAGCTTCCGGGCTGGGCGGCCGGTCCAGGCGTCGACCAGGCCGAGGGTGGCTTGGCGTCGCGGCCGGCGAAGCGGGCCGGGGTCCGTGTCCGGCCGGTCCCAGCGGGACGGCGCCGCAGACCCGATCGAGCCGATTACCGCGCCACTCCAGCCCCGGTGTTGCGGTCGGGTGACGCCGGCACGCGTACCGCAAAGGGTCAGGTTTTTTCCACGGTCGCGGAAGTCGAGCGGCTCGGGGCGACGATTGCTGTTTTCAGGGATGCGGCGTAGACGTCCACGTAGGGGCGGCCGGTCAGGGTCATCAGTTCGTACATGATCTCGTCGGTCACCGCCCGCTCGACGAAGCGGTCGCCCAGGGAGTTCGCGTAGCGGGAGAAGTCCAGCGGCGCGCCGAAGCGGATGCGGACCCGCTTGATCTTGGGGATGAGCTTGCCGGTCGGCTGGATCTCGTCGGTGTTGAGCAGGGCGACCGGCACGACCGGGGCGCCGCTCTCCAGGGCCAGCCGGGCCACTCCGGTCTTGCCGCGGTAGAGCCGGCCGTCCGGCGAGCGCGTCCCCTCGGGGTAGATGCCCGCGATGTTCCCGCCGCGCAGCACCCGCAGCTGGGTGTCCAGAGCCGCCCGGGCCGCCTTGCCGCCCGAACGGTCCACCGGGATCGTCCCCGTGCTGACGAAGAACTGTCGCATGAGCCAGCCTTTGATCCCCTTACCGGTGAAGTACTCCGCTTTGGCGACGAACGTCACCCTCCGATTCACCAGCAGGGGTGTGAAGATCGAGTCGGAGAAGGAGAGGTGGTTGCAGGCCAGAATCACCGGTCCGCTCCGCGGTACGTGGTGCAACCCCTCCACATCGGGGCGGAAGAGGCATTTCAGGACGGGTCCCAGCACGACGTACTTGAGCAGCCAGTAGAACACCGGTGTCCTTTCCCGCGCGCCACGGTCTGTGGCCACCGAAAGCGTACGAAGCGGGAGCGGCACGCCACAACGCACTCCCGGAACCGGCATGTCACGTGTCACCATTCAAGGCACGGTCGGCCGGGCGCAGCTGAACGGGTACCGAATCCGCCGGACGGGGCGGGCACAGCGCGCGACGGCGCGAAGCGAGGAGTGAGCAGGGTGTCAGCGGGTGGCGCCCGCCGCGGGCGGCGGGACAACGGGCTCGACGCGGCCGACTACGCGGCCGCGGGCGACGTGGATCCCCGCGTCGGTGAACACCTCCTGGACGTGCTGGCCGCCGGTGGTATCGCGGCATACCTGCAGCCGTCCGCGGACCTGAATCCGATCCTGCGCGCCACGACGTTCCCGGCCCGGCCCACCGACCGGCTCTATGTCGACCGCACCCATCTGGCCACGGCCCGCGAGCATCTGCACAAGCTGACCGGCGGGGTGGGACCGACCCCGGTCACGCCGAAGTCCGAGACCCGCACCGACCAGAGCACCGTGGACGCCGAGTGGGCCAAGATCGTTGCCGGTTTCCACACCCCGATCGATCCGACAGCCCCGCCGTGGCCGGCGTCGGAGGGAGTGGATCCGACCCGCGCGCCGGAGCTGCCGCCGTCCGATCCGCCGGAGCAGCCGCGCCGGCCGGGTGGCACCCTGCCGTCGGCCGCCGACTTCTCGGGCGTCTCGCTCAACCGCCGCCGTACGGATGAGCCGTCCCTGCTCGACGGGCTGGACACGTTCGGCACCGGCGCCGGTACGGATGACGACGACACCGACGAGGACGACGAGCGCTACACCCCGCCGCCTCCGCCGCCGCTGCCGCACATCTCGAAGTACGCGGTCGCCGGTGTGCTCGGCGTGGTGCTCGGTTTCCTGCTGTTCCTGTTCCCGTGGCTGCTGCCGATCGAGCGCAACTTCGTCACCCTGATCGGCTTCACCGCGATCGTCGGCGGCGCGGTGACGCTGGTCTGGCGGCTGCGCTCGGGCGACGACGACGACGACTTCGACGACGGCGCAGTCGTCTGAAGACGGTCCGAAAGGACATAGATCACTGCCGTTGTTCCTCTCGGTAGCCATCGCGTAACCTTTCGTGGATGCGCCAGAGCTCGCTCGTGGTCGTCGCCAACCGCCTCCCACTGGATGACAGTGCCGCCCCGGACGGTGCATGTGAATGGCGGCGCAGCCCCGGCGGCCTGGCCAGCGCCCTGCACGCGATCCTGCAGCAGACACCGGCGACCTGGGTCGGCTGGAACGGCGGCATCGACAGCGCTCCCACCCTGCCCGACATCGGCACCCTGCGGATCCGGCCGGTGGCACTGTCCGAGGAGGAGCTTCGCGGCTACTACGAGGGCTTCGCCAACTCGACCCTCTGGCCGCTCTACCACGACGCCGTCGAGCAGCCCGTTTTCGACCGGCGCTGGTGGGAGACGTACCGCGACGTGAACCGGCGCTTCGCCGAGGCGGCCGCCGAGGTCGCCGAGCCCGGGGCCGCGATCTGGATCCAGGACTACCACCTGCAGCTGGTCCCGCAGCTGCTGCGCGAGCTGCGCCCGGACGTGCTCATCGGCTTCTTCCTGCACGTGCCGTTCCCGCCGCCCGAGCTGTTCATGCAGCTCCCCCGCCGGGTCGAGCTGCTGCGCGGGATGCTCGGCGCGGACCTGGTCGGCTTCCAGCGCCCGCAGGCCGCGCACAACGTCGCCCAGCTGGCCACCAAGCTGCTCGGCGCGCGGTCCACCGACGACCAGATCACCCTGGACGGGCGGGTGGTGCGTACCGGCGCGTTCCCGGTCTCGATCGACGTCAGCGAGATGCAGGCGCTGGCCGCCCGCCCCGACATCGTCGAGCACGCCGAGCAGCTGCGCACCGACCTGGGCCGGCCGCGGCGGGTGCTGCTCAGCGTCGACCGGCTGGACTACACCAAGGGCATCGAGCACCGGCTGACGGCGTACAGCGAGTTGCTGCGGGACGGCCGGGTCAAGGTGCACGACACCGTCCTGGTGCAGGTGGCTGTGCCGAGCCGGGAACGCGTGGACAGCTACCGGGTGCTGCGGGACCGGATCGAGGGCGAGGTCGGCCGGATCAACGGCGAGTACGGCCGCGTCGGCGAACCCGCCATCCACTACCTGAACCAGCCGTTCGACCGCGCCGACCTGGCCGCGCTCTACCTGACCGCCGACGTCATGGTGGTGACCCCGTTGCGCGACGGCATGAACCTGGTCGCCAAGGAGTACGTGGCCGCCCGCGCCGCCGGCACCGGAGCGCTGGTGCTCAGCGAGTTCGCCGGGGCGGCGGCCGAGTTCGAGGACGCGTTCCTGGTCAACCCGCACGACGTGGACGGCCTCAAGGCGACGCTGCTGGACGCACTCGACGCCGACCCGGCGGACCTGCGACGCCGGATGCGGGCGATGCGCGACCATCTGACCCGCTACGACATCCTCGCCTGGGCGCGCGCCTACCTCACCGCGCTGGACCACTCCGGGCGCCTGGCGGCGGGCCTGCGCAAATAGCGTCGTTGCGGATGACGAACATGTTCGCTACGATCATGTTCATGAGCCCGCGCCGCGTCCCCGTCAGTCGCCGTGATCGTCCGGTTAAGGCTCCCCTGAGCCGGGAGGTCCTGGTGGCGACCGGGCTGCGGGTGATGCGGGCGGAGGGCCTGGAACGGCTCACCATGCGCCGACTGGCGAGCGAGCTGGAGACCGGCCCGGCCTCGCTGTACGTCTACGTCCGCAACACCGCCGAGCTGCACGGCGCCCTGCTGGACGAGCTGCTGGCCGACCTCGACTTCTCCGGCGAGCTGATCGACCTGCTGTACGAGTACACCGTCCTGCTCTTCGGGTATCCCAGCCTGGCCCGTTCGGTGCTGACGCTGCGCCCGAGCGGACCGCACTACCTCCGCCTGATCGACACGATCCTCGGGCTCCTGCTCGCCGAAGGCGTGCCCGTCCGCCAGGCCGCCTGGGGCGTCGACCTGCTGCTCCAGCACGCCACCGCGGTCGCCGCCGAGCAGGGCAGCCGGGACGAGGCCACCGAGGCCGCCGGCGAGGAGGAGGAACTCGCGGCCGTCGTCCGTGAGGCGGACGCCGACAGCTATCCGCACATCCACCGCACCCGCGACGAGTTGCTCTCCGGCACCGGCGAGCAGCGCACCCGCTGGGCTTTCGCCGCCCTGATCAATGGGCTGAGCAGCATCCCGCCAAGGGACTGAGCAGCACCCCGATCGACTGAACAAGCCTTGCCCGTTCCGAACATGTTCGTCACGAACACGTACTCCCTGGAGGCATCATGCACACGCCCACCGTCACCATCGTCGGAGCCGGGCTGGGCGGGCTGGTCCTGGCCCGCGTCCTGCACGTCCACGGCATCCCGGCCACCATCTACGAGTTCGACGACTCCCCCGCCGCCCGCACCCAGGGCGGCATGCTCGACATCCACGACTACAACGGCCAGGTCGCCCTGCACGCGGCCGGGCTGATCGACGAGTTCCGCGCCATCATCCACCCCGGCGGCGAGGCCACCCGGGTCCTGGACCGGCACAACACCGTGCTGCACGAGGACGCCGACGAGGGTGACGGCACCCGCCCGGAGGTCGACCGCGGGCACCTGCGGCGGATGCTGCTGGAGTCGCTGCCGGCCGGCACCATCCGCTGGGGCCGCAAGCTCACCGGCGCCCGGGCCCTCGGCGCGGGCCGGCACGAGCTCGGCTTCGCCGACGGCACCACGGTGGTCAGCGACGTCCTGGTCGGGGCGGACGGCGCCTGGTCACGGATCCGGCCGCTGCTGTCCGAGGCCCGGCCGGCGTACGCGGGGGTGTCGTTCGTCGAGATCGACCTGCTCGACGCCGATGCCCGGCACCCCGGGCCGGCCGCGGTGGTCGGCGCCGGCATGCTGTTCGCGCTCGGCGCGGGCAAGGGCTTCCTGGCCCACCGGGAGACCGACGGCAGCCTGCACGTCTACGCCGCGCTCAGCACACCGCAGGAGTGGATCGCCGGCGTCGACTTCACCGACCCCGGCCGGGCCAAGGCGGTCCTGCTGGAGCACTTCGCCGACTGGTCACCCGAACTGCGGGCGCTGATCACCGAGGCCGACGGCGCCCTGCACCCCCGGGCCATCCACGCCCTGCCGATCGAGCACCGCTGGGAGCGGGTGCCCGGCGTGACGCTGCTGGGCGACGCCGCGCACCTCATGTCGCCGTTCGCCGGCGAGGGCGCCAACCTGGCCATGCTCGACGGCGCCGAACTGGGCACGGCCATCGCCGCGCACCCCGGCGACGTCGAGGCCGCGCTTTCCGCGTACGAGAAAAATCTTTTCCCGCGCAGCACGGAAGCCGCCCGGGAGGCCGCCGACAACCTGGCGCTCTGCTTCGACGACAACGCGCCGCAGAGCCTCGTCGACCGGTTCGCCGCCTACGCCGACGCCCGGTGACGCGGTCAGCCGGCGAGTTCCTTGGCGAGCCAGTCCAGGATCGCGTCGATCGGCTCCGGCCAGTTGGTGTCCAGCATCAGGTCGTGGGCCATGCCGGGGAACAGCAGCGGGGCCGCGCCGAAGCGGGCCGCCGTACGGTCGAGCGCCTTGCGCGGCACCACCCGGTCGTCCGGGCTGCCCACCACGAGCGTCGGCGGGTCACCGACCGGTGCCGCCGGCGAGGGCGCGAACAGCACCTGCCGATAGACCGCGGCCGGGGTGCGCTCGAGTTTCGCCCGGTAGGCGTCGGCCTCGGCCAGCCCGGCGCTGAACAGCTGCTTGCGGCTCAGCCGGGGCGCCGCCCCGAACATGGCGGGCAGCGTGCCGAACGGATTGGCCCGCAACGCGGCGCCCAGCGCCGACCAGCCCTCCGGCACCGGCGAGGCCAGCACCGCGGCCCGGGCTGGATACCGCGCGAGGGCATGCGCCACCACCAGCGCGCCCGCGCCGTGACCGACCAGCACAGCCTGCCGCGGCAGCCCGGCCGCGACCTGCACGACGTCGTGCACGTACGCCCGCAGCGACCCGTTCGCCCGAGGGCTCACCGAATGGGCGGCGAAGCCGCGCGACGCCGTGTGCCCCAGCCAGTGCTCGGCGAACGCCCACGCGCCGTGGCCCAGCCCCGGCACGAACAGCACCGGCGGATTGTTGTCCTCGGGGGTCTCGGGAACGGCGCTGAGCACCTCCCGCCGCACCGGCGGCACCGGCGACGTCCAGTCCGCGAACCGCAACACCTGCGGACTCATGCCGGCTCCAGCTGCTTCAACAGATCTTCGAGAGTGCGCAGATAACTCGTGTGGCTGACCTCGAACCAGTGCCGCGACGACGGCACCACCCGCAGCCGGGTCCATGACCGCAGCGGCCGCGCCGACTCCCGCTGCTGCACCGCGGCCGCCCGGACCGGGTCGGTGGCCCGCAACCGCAGCCAGCGGGCCACGGCCACGCTCTGCCAGTGCGCGAGCGGGAACAGCCCGGCGTCCGGCTGCACCAGCCCGATCACCGCGAGCGTCGGATGCTTGCGGGCGAACGCGTGCAGATGCAGATCGGGCTTGCCGTCGTCGTCGATGTCGAGCAGCTCGGGGGCCAGGAACTCGAACCGGGGCAGATAACCGGTCGCGGTGATGACCAGGTCGGGCTCGACGCGGCGGCCGTCGGCCAGCTCCACAGTCGACCCCTCGAGGCGGGTCACGTCCGGCACCGGGGTGATCCGGCCGTGGCCCAGGTAGTAGACGAGCTGGCTGTTGACCACCGGGTGGCTCTCGTACGGGCGGTGGTCAGGCTCGGGCAGGCCGTACCGGGTGATGTCGCCGACGGTGAGCCGCAGCGTGCGGTGGTAGATCCACTGGCGCAGCCACAACGGCAGGCGCAGTTGCAGCATCTTGTCGTTGACCTGGTCGGCGGGGCGGCCGAAGACGTACTTGGGGGCGTACCAGTAGCCGCGGCGGGTCGAGTGCCAGACCGCGCTCGCCTGCTGGGCGGCCTCGACGGCGATGTCACAGCCGGTGTTGCCGCCGCCGACCACCAGCACCTTGCGGCCGCGCAACTGCGCCGGGTCCTTGTACGCCGACGCGTGGATCACCTGCCCCCGGTACTTCGACGTGTCCACCGGCAGCGGCTTCGGCGACCAGTTGTGCCCGTTGGCGACGACGACCGCCGCGTACCGCTGGATCCGCTCGACGCCGCCGCCGGTGCTGCGCGTGGTGACGTCCCAGCGGCCGTCGCCGACCGGTGTCACCGCCACGACCTCGGTGCCGAACCAGATGCTGTCGCCGAGACCGAAGTGCTGCGCGTACCGCTCCAGGTAGCTGAGCAGCTTGCTGTGGTGCGGGTAGTCCGGCCAGTCGTCGGGCATCGGGAAGTCGGGGAACTCGGTGAGCGGGCGGGAAGAAATGAGGTGGGCAGAGGCGTACACCGGGCTGCGGTCATGCCGCCAGTTCCAGGCGCCGCCGACGGACGTCTCACGTTCGTAGCAGTCGACGGCGAAGCCCTGCTCACGCAGGTTCTTGATCGCCGCGAGGCCACTGCCGCCGGCGCCGATGACACAGACGGCGTCGTGCCGATCGGCGATCTCAGGGGTGTCGGGCACCCGGAGATCCTCGCAGAAGCGAGAGCTACTCGGAAGGCAGGGACAGCTCCGCGAGAACGGGCAGGTGGTCGCTGGCCCGGCGGGCCTGATCGGTCTCCACGACCTCGTACCGCTCGACCGTGATGTCGGGCGAGACGAAGAGCCCGTCGAGGCGCAACCGGGGCAGGGTGGCCGGGAAGGTGAGGGCCGCGGAGGCGGCACCGGCGGCGTCGGTGAGACCGTCGGCGACCGTACGCCAGGCGCCCCCGCCCGGCCCCTCGTTGAGGTCACCGGCGGCGATCAGCGGACCGTCGACCGCCGCCAGTGCCTCCTTCCAGCGGGCCGCCTGATCCGGGCGTTCCCGGGCATCGGTGGCCAGGTGCGAACCGGAGACGGTGAACCGGGCGCCGCGCACCGAGCACCGGGCGAACGCGGCGCCGCGCAGGTGCCGGCCCGGGGTGAGCGGATAACGCAGGCACCACTGCTCGTGCACCCGTACCCGGAGGCTGACGAGCAGCAGGTTGCCCAGCGAGGGCAGCCCGCCGGCGGCCACGACCATGCCGAAGTCGCTGGCCAGGGAGGCGCACTTCTGCCGCCAGCGGAACCGGCGCGGCGCCTCCTGCACGACGACGACATCGGGGGCGAGGTCGCGGACGAGCCCGGTGAGGGCCGCCCGATCGTCGCGCAGGCCGTGCACGTTGTAGCTCAACACCCGCAGCGGGACCCCGGACACGGCGTGCTCCTCGTCGTTGGTCAGATACGTCGGGCGAGATCGGCGGCGCCGAGCACACCTGCCGTGTTGCCGGTCTCAGCTGCCCTGATCTCGGCGACCGGAAACCTCCCGCGTTGGGCGAGCTGGTCCCGATACGTCCGTTCGGTGGGTCCCATCAACAGCTCGCCGGCGTCGATCACGCCGCCGCCGACCACCAGCACCTGCGGGTCGAACGCCTGGGCCAGATCGGCCATCGCGACCCCGAGCCAGTAGCCGATCTGCGCGAACGCGTCGCGGGCCACGCCGTCCCCGCCGTGCGCGGCCTCGGTGATCATCCGCCCGCCGATCGCGGCCGGATCACCACCGGCCAGCTCCAGCAGCAACGTCGCCCGCCCCGGCTCCTGCCGCGCGCCCGCCTGGGCGAACCGCACCAGCGCGTTGCCACTGGCGTACTGCTCCAGGCAGCCGAGCCGGCCACAGCCGCACGGATGCCCGTCGTTCACGGACTGGATGTGCCCGAGCTCGCCGGCGATGCCGTTGGCGCCCCGCCACAACCCGCCGTTGATGACGATGCCGCCACCGATCCCGGTCCCGACAGTGATCATGACCATGGAGTCGTCGGCGTGCCGGGCGGCGCCGTACCGGAACTCGGCCCAGGCGGCGACATTCGCGTCGTTCTCCAGCACGGTGGGCAGCCCGACGGCCTTGGCGACGTAATCCCGTACCGGCTCGTCCCGCCAGGCCAGATTGGGCGCGAACAGGACGGTGGCCCCGGCGGCGTCGATCCAGGCGGCAGCACCGATGCCGACCGCCTTGGCCTCCGGATGGGCGGCAGCCAGCTCGGCCGCGACGGCCACGATGGTGTCCCGGGTACCGGCAGGATCCTCGGCCGGCGTCTCCCGCCGCGTCTGCGCGAGCACGACGCCGCGGTCGTCCACCACCCCGCCGGCCACCTTCGTGCCGCCGACGTCGATTCCGATGGTCAGCGTCACGCTGCCCGTCCCCTCTGTTGTGTCACACCGCGTCGCCGGGACGGGCGTCGTCGCCCGAACCGGCACCACGGCCCTCGGCCGCCTCAGCAGCCGGCGCAGTGCCCGGAACATCATGATCCACGCTGGGCGTATGCGCCACGCCGGTATCACCGGCCGTGTCGCCATTTGCGGCGGTAACCGCCGCCCAGACATCGGTGGCCCCCGTCACGCGTCGAGGGGAGCCGGGACCATTGTCAGGCAGAGGAGGGCGTCCGGAGGGGGTGGGGGATCGGGTTTCTTGAGGCCTTTTTCCGGTACGCGCACTGGCTTGATCAACCGCAGCAGCGGGGTCCTGGATCGGAGCGGGCTGGGTGCTTTCGGGGCGGTCGGTGGTGGGTTGCGCGGCCGCAGTGGGAGCGGTCCCCGCGGATGGCCGGCCCGGTGCGGCCTTGCCGGCCCGCCTGGGCGAACGAGTCGCAGCAGCCCACGGGTCACCCTGCGCCGGCTCCGCCTTCTTCTGAGGCTGCTGGTCTGCGCTTTCAGCGTCGGGCGCGGGGTGCGAGACGGACCCGCCAGGCGTCACGACCCACGCACCGGCCTCGGCCGAGTCCGCCGCGACTCCGGCGGCGTTCGCCTCCTCCGCGGTCGTAGACGTCGGCGCGGCGCCGACGGCGTCCGCCTGCGCGGCGGTCGTAGACGTCGGTGCGGCGCCGACGGCGTCCGTCTGCGCGGCGGTCGTAGACGTCGGTGCGGCGCCGACGGCGTCCGTCTGCGCGGCGGTCGTAGACGTCGGCGCGGCGCCGACGGCGTCCGTCTGCGCGGCGGCTTGGCTTGCGGCCTGCGCCGACCCACCAGCCGGACCGGCGTCTCGCCGGGCACCCGCGTGACCGTCCGGCTTCGCGTGGGCGCCCGGCCGGGCGGGACCATCCGGCTTCGAGTCGGGGTTCTTCTGTGCTGGGCGGGGCGTCGGGGCGGGTGCGGTGCGCGGTCGGGTGGGTGGTTGGGAGGTGCGGGTGGCAGCCGCCCAGGGGTCGCCCGGCCTGGACGACGGTGCGGCTGCCGGCTCGGTGGGAGTGGCTTCGGGGCCGGTTGCGTCGGTCTGGGTGGCTGCTTGGTCGGCCGCGGTCCCGGTCGTCGGGTCTTCCGGTGCGGTGGCTCGCGCTGCCGGGGCCTCCGCAGCTTGAGGGCGGGGAGCGCGGGTCGCCGCCGTCCATGGGTCGTCGGTCTCGCGGACCTCGTAGTCGGGCGGGGTGGTTTCGGCCGGCTTGGCCCGGCGGGTCGCCGTGGACCAGGCCTGGTCCGGCGTGGTCGTCGGGCGGGGCGGTGGCTTGCGGTGGGTCGACGTTCCGGTCGTGCCCGTCACCGTCGAGAAGGCCCGGAGCAGGCTCGCCACTCCGCTCGCGAAGTCGCCCGCGCCGGTCGCCAGGCGTTCGGCCTGCTCGGGGGTCGGGTTGCGCACTCCGGCGATGGCCCGGCAGATCGGGCACATGCAGCATTCCGCACTGCCCGTGGACCAGCCGCCGAAGCGGGTGGCACCCGCCCACAACTGCCGGCCGGCGGCCTGTCGTGCCTGCGCGCCCAGTGAGTCGAGCGTGTGCTGGTAAGCCTCGCGCCAGTCGAAACCCGGCTGATCGCGATCTGCCGGAGCACCGCCCCGCGGCTCGCCGCTGCCCCCCGCACCCGGCATTCCGCCGCCGCGCTCGGCCGCACCCCCCGCACCCGGCATTCCGTGGCCGCGCTCGGCCGCATCCCGCGCACCCGGCATTCCGTGGCCGCGCTCGGCCGCATCCCGCGCACCCGGCATTCCGTGGCCGCGCTCGGCCGCATCCCGCGCACCCGGCATTTCGTCGGCGCGCTCGGCCGCGCCCCGCGCACCGGTCTGCGGTGAGCCGGTGGCGTGTCGATCACCGCCGCCGACACCGGCTTCCCGCCGGTCGGCGGCCGCGTTCGAGCCGGCTTCGCGCGAGGCGGTGGCCACGCCCGGGCCCGCTTCGCCTGAGTCGGTAGCCACGCCCGGGCCCGCTTCGCGCGGGTCGGTGGGGTGGTCGCGGTCGGTGGTCTCGCTCGGCCTGGCCGGTTGGTTGTCCGGGGTGCCGCCGAGGAACTGGTCCATCAGGCCGGAGAGCCGGTCCGTCAAGCCGGTGAGGCCGGTCCGGGCAGCCGGGTCGCGGTCCTCGGACGGGCCGCCCAGGCCCGCTTGGGACGCCATGGCGAGAACCGTCGCGACCAGCTTCTCGGCCTCCTGGCGGGCCGTACCTGTGGGCTCTGCCATTGTCCTGCTCCCCCTGCTCGCGACCGCGTGTGCGGCGCGGCCGGACGTGCTGCCCGGCTACGCCTTGGCGAGGCTCTCGACGCGGCGTTTGAGTTCCTTCAGCGCCGTGTCCATGATCATCTTCTCGGCCTTGCGGCGGAACATGCCGAGCATGCCGATGGAGAGCTCCACCTCCAGCATGTACGTCACTGTCGTGGTTCCGTCGCCGTTGTCGGCCAGGTCATACGAGCCGTTGAGGGTGCGCTGCATCTTCGAGGGTGCGACCAGGTGCCACTCGATGCGCGACAGATCCTCCGCGTACGCGTAGTCGAGCGTGTAGTCGTCGTTGAGCGGTCCCGCGTCGATGACGAACCGGACCTGGGCGGCGTACCCGTCCTCGTACTCCTCGAGCACCTCGACCTGTTTCATCGCGTCCGCCCACTCGGGGTAGCGCGGAAAGTCGCAGATCACCGCGGCCACCTGAGCGAGGGGCGCATGGACCTGGATCGACTGCGTCGAGGTGTCCGCCATGGCTGGCAGGCTACCCGGTACGAGCCCACATCCGGACGACCGGGCACCGCCCGTCGCCGACCGGTTCCGCACCGCCACCTGTCGCGGGACCGCCCGGCCCGGCCACCGCGGTCCGCCCCATGCAATCAGGCCGTTCTCGGCGGGAGCGACGGCCTGAGCCACGCACGGACCTACGACATGGAGCTCTTGATCTGGCCCTTGACCTTGCCACTCCCGGCCTTGCGGCCACCGATCTCCGCCGGGTCGCGGATGCGAGCTTGTCGGAGGGTGCGGCTACGATCCGTCACGTGCCAGCCTCAGCCAGCGTCCCCGCGCGCGTCCATCCGCTCGCGGTGGCGGCCCGCCTCATCGTGCTCGCCCTGGTCGCGGCGCTCACCCTCATCGCCACCCGGGATCCCGGCCAGCTCCGCTGGATCGCGTTGCTGCTGGTCGCCGCCCTGCCGGCGCTGTTCGCGCCGGATCATCGGATCGCCGCGCCGATCGGGCGCTTCGCCGAGGCCGCGGTCGTCGGCCTGGCCGCCGGATCCGTGGCCGTGGCCGCGAACGGGACCATCGCCGCCGGCTTCGGCGCCGAGGCGATCCTGCCCTACCTGGTCGTCCCGCTGCTCACCGCCGGGTTGCAGCGCCGGGCCACCGAGGGCGCCGCGCTGCTCGGGGTCGCGGCCGTCGCGATGGTCGCCGGCGGGCTCGTCGTCGGCAACGGCGACACGGTCATCCTGCAGCCGGGCTACCTCGCCGCGTGCGGGCAATGGCTGGTCCTGGGCGCGATCATCACCTTCGCGGCCGACACCATGCGCCAGCTCATGACCCCGGTCGAGAACAAACCGCAACCGTACGCGGAAGCGACCCGCCTGCTGACCCAGCTGCGCAGCGTCGCCCGCTCACTGCCGGGCGCCACGCTCGATCCCGGCGGCATCTCCGAGCACCTGCTGGAGGAGCTCCGCCAGGTCGCGCCCGGTCACCGCGCCGCCGTGCTGTCCGCCAGCGGTGGCGGGCGGCTGGTCGTGCTCGCGCAGACCGGCGCCGAACGGGTCGACTGGGAGGTCACCCTCGACGCCGACTCGGCGATCGCCGACGCCTGGGCCTCGCAGCAGCCGCAGACCGCCTCCCGCTCGCAGGCCCGCTCCCACCAGGGCGGGGACGCCTCGTCGCTGGTCGTGCCGCTGGTCGCCGGGGTGCGCACGATCGGTCTGGTGATCCTCGAGGCCGACGTGCCCAGCGCGTACCCGTCGGCGGTCGTCGCCCGGGTCACCGAGGTGACCGGCCCGGCCGCGTTGCGGCTGGAGGCCGCGCTGCTCTTCGACGACGTGCGGTCGCTGGCGACCAATGAGGAGCGACAGCGGCTGGCCCGGGAGATCCACGACGGGGTGGCGCAGGAGCTGGTCATGGTCGGGTACGGCATCGACAACGCCCAGGCCACCCTGCCCGAGGGGGCCGACGAGACCGCCGAGGAGCTGCGCACGCTGCGCGGCGAGGTCACCCGCGTGATCACCGAGCTGCGGCTGAGCCTGTTCGAGCTGCGTTCCGAGGTGGATCGCAACGGCGGCCTGGCCGCGGCCATCGCCGAGTACGCCCGCACCCTGGGCACGTCGGCCGGGCTGCGGGTGCACTTCACCTTCGACGAGTCCACCGCCCGGCTGCCCGCCGCCACGGAGGCCGAGCTGCTGCGCATCGCCCAGGAGGCGATCACCAACGCCCGCAAGCACGCGGGAGCCTCCAACCTGTGGGTCACGTGCACGGTCGACCCGCCGTACGCGCAGATCGAGGTCACCGACGACGGCAAGGGATTTGCCGATGATCGTCCGGACGGCCGCTACGGCCTTGCGATCATGGCCGAGAGGGCGGAACGTATCCGGGGCCGACTGGAGATCCGGCCGCGACACCCCAGCGGGACAACCGTTGCGGTAGTGCTCGGAACTTCCGCTCGGCGCGATAGCGTGCGGGATAGCGTTTCCGCACCAGAAGGGGAGTAACCCGAGCATGTCGACCAGTCCGATGCCGACGACCCGCACCAAGGTGCTGCTCGTCGACGATCACGACCTGATCCGTAAGGGGCTGCGGCACGCGTTCGAGCGGGACCGGCAGTTCGAGGTCGTCGGCGAGGCGGCCACGGCCGCCGAAGCAGTCCGGCAGGCCGGTGCTTTGCAGCCCGACGTGGTCATCATGGACCTGCGGCTGCCCGACGGCAGCGGCCTCGAGGCCACCCGCGCGCTGCGCAAGAACAACGCCAACATGGGCATCGTGGTGCTCACCATGTACGCGGGCGACGACCAGCTCTTCGGCGCCCTCGAGGCCGGGGCCAGCGCGTTCGTGCCCAAGACGGCCCCCGCCGACGAGGTCGTGGCCGCCGCACGGCACGCCGCCTCGGCACCGAGCGCGTTCACCGCGGCCGACCTCGCCGAAGCCATGAAGCGGCGCCTGGCACCATCGGGCCCGCAGCTCTCGCCCCGCGAAGGCCAGGTCCTGCGCCTGCTGGCGGACGGCATGAGCGTGGCCGGCATCGCCAAGCAGCTGTTCGTCAGCGAGTCCACGGCCAAGACCCACATCTCCAAGCTGTACGAGAAGCTGGGCGCGGCCAACCGGGCCCAGGCGCTGATGACGGCGCTGCGGCTGGGTCTGCTCGAGGCTCCGGACGCTCCCAAGTTCTGATCTGCTCACGGCATCCGCCCGTCGCCCTCGCTGAGGGTGGCGGGCGGATCCGTCTTTCCGGGCACGGATGCGGCATCCTGGGCGTTTCCGGGCGCTACTTGTTTTCAGCCCTGTCGAGCTAGGGCAGGGCCACCCGGGTGGGCGATATGTCTACTCAACTGCTGGGTGGAGACGGGCGAGGCGGGCGGCGATCCCGCAAGGCAAATAGCGGCCGCCGGGATCCGGGGCGGCGAGCAGCGACGGCAAGCAGCGGGCAGCGAGGGCGGCTGCCCGCAGGCTGGGGCGAGGGCGGCGGGCTGCGGTAGCGCGCCCGAGCGCGTGGCTGGGTGCGGCGGCTGATGCCCCGTCGGCTACCTGCAGGAGAAGGGCTGGCTGAGCGTCAGGCGCGGCGGGCGGTCAGCCGGCGGGCGGCGAGGTAGGCCTCGCATCCGAGGCAGAGGCCGAAGGCCGCGTTGAGGAAGGCCGCCAGCAGGCCGAACCCCGCGAACACCAGGCCGACAGCCGGAGCACCGGACAGGTAGCCGACCGAAGCAACAGCCAGGAAGGCGAAACCGACCAGCTGCGCGAACCGGACCGGCGCGGCGTCCTCCCGCTCGGTGGCCGGCCCGAGGCGGGGCGCGACGAGGAAGCGGTAGAGCAGGGCGTACGGCCCGCGGCGCGGGTCGGCGGCGGTGATCGCGAAGACGGCGGTCTGGGCCAGCGCGAGCCAGCCCCATCCAGTGGCCAGGACGACGACGAGGACAAGAGTGGTCAGCGCCGCGGCGAACCGTGGCCCACGCGGGTCAAGCTGCATGGAGTGAGCGTTACACGGCCGGCGGCCGTCGTCCTGGTGAGTCCCATCACCGCCGTGGAGGTGCAGATTCCCAGGTCAGGACGGGTCAGGCGGCCGGGAGCAGATCGCCGAGCACGGCGATGAGTTGCGCCTTTCCCGGTACGCCGGTGGCGCGCTTGGCGACCCGGCCCTCGGCGTCCAGTACCAGCAGCGTCGGGGTACGCCAGATGCCCAGCGCACGAACCGCCTCCAGGTGGCTCTCGGCGTCCACCTCGACGTGCCGCACGCCGGGGAGCAGGTCGGCGACCTCACCGCTGACCCGCCGGACAGCCCGGCACGGCGCACAGAAGGCGGACGAGAACTGCAGCAGCGTGGCCTGCGCCGGCTGGACACCCAACTGCGCCAGCAGGGCAGGGTCGATCCGCTGCCCGGCGGCACCGCCATCCCCACCCGAGCCGGCGCCGCCCCGCGAAGAATCAGCGTCACGCCCGCCCAAGCCAGGTCCCGCCGCGGCCAAGGCCGATCCCCCACCGACGGCCGATCCCCCACCGACCGCCCCGGCAGAAACCGATGCGCCCGCGACGAACCGCCCATCGGTCCGCCGCCGCCACAACCCGGCCACGGTGCCCAGCACAAGGACCGCCGCAACAACGATCAGCCCGGTGGTGTCCACCCACCAACTCTGGCACGCCCCGCACCCCGCCGCGATGTGACCTACGCCGCCGTCTGATACGCGCTCGCCTGCAACGAGAACAACTGCGCGTAGATCCCCTCGCCCGCCATCAGCGTCGCGTGATCACCCTCTTCGACCACCTCACCGTGGTCCAGCACGAAGATCCGGTCCGCCTCGCGGACGCTGGCCATCCGGTGGGTGATCAGCACGACGGTACGGCCCGCGGCCAGCTCCCGGAGCCGCTGGTAGACGTCGTGCTCGGCCCGCGCGTCGAGGTTGGCGGTCGGTTCGTCGCAGATCAGCAGCGGGGCGTCGCGGTAGAACGCCCGGCTCACCGCCAGCCGCTGCCACTGTCCGCCGGAGAGGTCGGCGCCGTCGGTGAAGTGCCGGGACAGCAGCGTGTCGTACTGGCGGGCCAGTTCCATCACGAATTCGTGGGCGTCACCGGCCCGGGCCGCGCCGAGCACACGTTCGGGTTCGACGCTGTGGTCGTACCGTCCGATGGTGATGTTGGCCCGCGCGGAGAGCGGCCATCGGGTTGGTTCCTGCATCACGACCGCGACCTGGCCGCGGATGGTCTCCGGGTCGTAGCGGGTGAGGTCGACGCCGTCCCAGCTGATGCTGCCGCTCTGCGGCTGGAAGAGGCCCGCGAGCAGGCTGGCCAGGGTGGATTTTCCGGAACCGTTCTCGCCGACCAGCGCGATGATCTCCCCTCGGCGCAGGGTCATGCTGACGTCGCGGACCGCCGGGCGTTCGGCGTCGGGATAGCTGAACGTGACGTGGTCGAGGCGGATCTCCCGCGACAGCGCCGGCACCGCGGCGCCCGAGCTGGATTCGGTGCGGCTCAGGGACAGGTCGCAGAATCCTTGGAAGTCGGCGAAGTACAGGCCCTGTTCGAAGACCCGGTTGGCGCTGTGGGCGAGTTCGGTGAGCTTGCCGATCCCCATGCTGATCGCGTACGCGGCAGCGCCGCCCACCGCGAGTTCCATCCGGCCGGTCCAGAGCAGCCAGAGCAACGTGGCGTAGGTGAGTCCGGTGGCGACGCTGCTCAGCGCGGTGCCGGCCAGATTGGTGCGGATCTGCCGGGTGGTGATCCGGATCTCCTCGTTGGTCGAGACGGCGAGCAGCCGCCGCACCTCGGCCAGCAGATACTCCCGCACGGTGAACGCGCGCAGCTCCGGCGCGGGCTCGCGGGCGGCGAGCAGCTCGGCGAGCATCCGCTGCCGCCGCCAGACGGCGATGAGCCGCAGCATCCGCCGGTAGCGCAGCCGGGCGGAGCGCACGGCGGCCCACCCGATCGGCAGCACCGCGAGCACGAGCAGCGGCAGCAGGACCGGGTGCAGCACCGCCAGCACCCCGGCCGCGGCGGCCAGGCCGATCAGGTTGGTGCCGAGCTCGATGGCCCGGTCGACGAGGTACTGGGCGGCGTCGATGCCCCGGTCGCGGGCCCGTTCCATGGCGTCGCGCCAGCCCGGGTCGTCGAAGGTGGACAGGTCGACGCGGGTGGTCAGATCCAGCAGCCGCATCTGGGCGGCCTGCGAGACCTTCGGGGACAGCCGGCCGTTGGCCGCCGCCCCGGCCGACGTCAGCACGCTGCGCACGGCGGCGGAGCCGACGAGCAGAAGCAGCGAGGGTACGGCGGCCCGCACCCGTTCCGGCGTCGGTCCCTCCCGCAGCAGCCCGTCGAAGACACCGACCACGCTGATGAGCCCGACCGCACTGGCCACTCCCGCGGCGAGCTGGAACGTGACGACGGCGATGGTGGTCCGCCGGCTCGCCTGCCAGGCCAGTGCCCAGGCCGACCGCAGCAGCCGGGGCAAGCGCCGCAGCATCCGCAGGAACGTGGTGTTGGCGGCCTCCTCGGTGCTGGTCAGCCAGTACGGCACCGCCAGCTCCGCGTCGTCGGACCACTCGCCGTCCCCACCGGAGTCCAGGCCGACATCCGGCACCCGCCCGTCACCCGGGCCGGCCGCCTCAGGCGGCGGAGTAGGAGTCGGAGGGTCCTGCTGCTGGATGGCGTCCTGCATCGACGGCTCCCGTTCCGAGGGCTCTCAGCCGTTCCTACGCCTCCTCAACCCAGCGTGTCCATCCATATACCAGGAGTGAGGGCTCATTCACGGTTGCACCAGCTCGGTGAGCTGAGCCGCCTTCGTCTCCCACCGCCATTCCTTCTCGACCCACGCCCGCCCGGCCGCGCCCATCGCCCGCGCCCGCGCCGGGTCGGCCAGCAGCTCCGCCAGCCGGTCCGCGATCGCTGGCACGTCACTGCCGCCGACCACGTAACCCGTCTCGCCCTCCCGGACCGCGTCGGGCGCTCCCCCGGAGTCGCCGGCCAGCACGGGCAGACCCGTCGCCGAGGCCTCCAGGTAGACGATGCCGAGACCCTCCACGTCGAGCCCCGCGCCCCTCGTGCGGCACGGCATCGCGAACACGTCACCGGCCGCGTAGTGGGCCGGCAGCTCCTCCCAGCGGACCGAGCCGGTGAACACCACGTCCGACTCGACACCCTCGGCCCGGGCCAGGGCCTGCAACTTCTCCCGGTACGGGCCGCCGCTCACGATCAGCAGGGCCGCGCCCGGGACCCGGCGGCGGATCGTCGGCAAGGCGCGGATCAGCATGTCCTGACCCTTGCGGGGCACCAGCCGGGACACACAGACGATCACCGGGCGGTCGCTGAGCCCGTGCCGGGCGCGCATCTGCGAGCCGTCCACCCCCGGGTGGTACGCGTCCACGTCCACCCCCGGCGTCAGCCGTTCCAGCGCGGTCAGCCCGTGCAGCGCCCGGTCCAGCCGCACCCGCTGGAACTCCGTCAGGTAGGTGATCACGTCGTTGCCGCGGGCGATGCGGCGCAGCAGCTGGCGGGCCCCGGGCAGCGCGGCCCAGCCGATCTCGTGGCCGTGGGTCAACGACACCGCCCGCTCGATGCCCGCGCGCCGCCGCAGCCCGTCCGCGAGCAGGCCCAGCGGTGCCCCGGCCCCGAACCAGACGCTGTCGCAACCGTGCGACCGGGCGATCTCGGCAGCCCGCCGGGCGACCGCCGGGGTCGGCAGCAGCACCCCGGTGTCCTCCCGCACGACCTCGAACGGCTGCTCGGCGTCGAACTCCGCCGCGCCCTTCCAGGTGGACGCATAGGCCACCACCGAGCCGGCGGGCTGGCGGACGGCGAGGTTGTGCACGAACTGCTGGATGCCACCCGGGCGCGGTGGGAAGTCGTTGGTGACCAGCAGGGTGCGGCCCATCAGCGTTCCCCTCGGGCGTACGCGCGGGCGGCGGCCATCCGCTCCACGGTGGACGGGTGCGAGGCGAACATGAGGTGCTCCCAGGTCGGCGGGTCGGGGTCGGAGAGGTTCACGGAGCCGAGCCGGCGTTGCATCGCCTCGAACGTCGCCGCGTCGCCGGTCAGCTCCAGGGCGTGCGCGTCGGCCCGGGCCTCGATGCGCCGCGAGACCAGCGCCTGAGCGGGCCCGCCGATCAGCCCGGCCACACTCACCAGGGCGAGCAGCAGCGCGATCGTCCGCGGCTCACCCATCGACTCCGTGCCGGCCAGCCGCAGCAGCCAGCCCAGGGAGCCGAGCAGGTAGAGCGCGATCACCGCGGCCGCCGCGCCCAGCGCGCCGATGATCGTGCCGGTCACCACGTCGCCACGCTTGGCGTGACCCAGCTCGTGCGCTGTGACCGAGACCACCTCCTCGGGCGTGGCCTCGGTCAGCATCGTGTCGTACACGACGATCCGCCGGGTCGGCCCGAACCCGGACACGTACGCGTTGACGGCCCGGGTGCGGCGGGAGGCGTCGGCGACCAGGACGTCGCGCACCGGCACGCCGTCGCGGGCGGCGAGGCTCATCAGCTCGGTGCGCAGCGGGCCCTGGGCCATCGGGGTGAACTTGTTGAAGATCGGCTCGACGAGCACCGGCAGCACGAACGACAGCAGCACCACCAGCGCCGCGGCCCCGACCGCGCCGAACGCCCACCACCAGCGCGGGGCGAGCCGGGTCACGGTGAAGAAGCCGAGCAGGGCCAGGCCGCCGATGACCGCACCGACCGCATAGGACTTGGCCAGGTCGACCGCCCACGGGCCCCAGGTCTGGGTGGAGATGCCGTAGCGCACGACGACGGTGTGCCGCCAGGCCGCGAACGGCAGCGTGAGCACCTCGACGACCAGCACGATCACCAGGCCACCGAGGACGGCCTGAGCGATCCAGTGGTCGCCGAACGGGCGCCCGACCAGGGACACCAACCGCGCCCCCAGCGGTGTGAGGCCGAGCACCAGGGCCGCCAGGAGGCTGACCGCCATGGCGCCGTACGAGCCCGGGCGCAGGTCGGAGTGGAAGGCGCGGGCCCGCTGCACCTGGTCGCCGGGCAGGCCGCGCAGGGCGTCGAGCTGGTCAGCCCGGGGCGCCGGCGGCCGGTGCCACGGGACCACTGTCGCCGCGTACGCGATCAGCGCCACCACCAGCACGCCCAGCGCGCACGCCGCCCAGAGCCGGGGAGTCATCGGGCCATCCTAGAGACGTGATCACGCCACGTGGCGGCGGCGCGGGTAGAGCGGGACGGAGACCGGCGGGTCCGGTGTCTCCAGCAGCTCCACCTCGAAGCCGGCCAGCTCGAACGTCTCGATCGCCCGCAACTCACCGGGAGTGAGGTCGGCGATGCCGTCGGGGGTGTCGTACAACGTGCTGACCAGGCATCCGTTGCATTCATCGGTCCGCTCGGCGCAGCGCCCGCAGTCGATGATCATCATTTCCTCCGCATCGTGGGGGGTGCGGCCCGCGCAGGGGGAAGAGGAGCTGTCGCGGACCGACCACCATCGGTGACAGTCACGCTATGGAGGGGGTATGACAAAAATCAGGAGCGGGCGAGCCGGCGCAGCAGTGAGTCGGCTCCCATCGGGTACGCGCCGTGCCGGCGTACCCCGTCGGCCACCTCGCGGTCGGACGAGATCACGACCAGCGGGCGGCCGGCCGGCTCGGCCCGCACGAGCTGACGGATGAGCTCGTCGGCGGTGTCGCCCTTGTGCGAGAAGAGCACGCGTACGCCGCGCGGGGCGGGCGGCAGGCCGTGCACCCGCTCGGCGCCGTCGAAGACGACCGTGACCTCGTCGCCGGTCTGCGCGGCGATCCCGCCCAGCCCGGTGATCAGGCGTTTGCGCTGCTGCTCGAGCGACATCTCGGCGAAGCCGCGCTTGGTGACGTTGTAGCCGTCCACGATGAGGTGCGCCCGCGGCAGCGCCAGGAGCTGGTCCAGCCGGCCGGGGTCGTCGGTGTCCTGGGCGCGCGGACGCGACCGTTCGAGCGCGCCGGGCCGGTCCGCCGCGGTGTCCGCCACGAAGTCGGCCGGCAGCTTGTCGGTCGGGCCCAGGGCCAGCTCGCGCCGCAACCCGGACGCGGCCTGCCCGATCGTCTCCAGCAGCAGCCAGAGACGGGTCTCGTCGGCCGCCCGGGCGTCCTTGGCGCTCTGCTTGCCGGAGGCAGCCGCCGCCTCCGCCTCGGCGAGACGGGTCTTCAGCCGCCGTACCTCGGCCTCGTGGTCGGCCGTCACCTTGGCCTGCCGGCCCTTCTCGGTGGCCAACAGGTCGGCGGCCCGCTTCTGGGCCGCCTGCGTCTCGCGCAGGGCGCGCGAGGTGGAGCGGGCCTCCTCGCGCAGCTGGCCGAGCTCCTCGCGGACCCGGGCCAGCTCGTCGCGCAGCTTGTCGGCCTCGACCTTGGCGACCGCCCGGTCGTGCTCGGCGCGGGCGGCCCGCAGCTCGGCGTCGCGGATCTGGCCGGCGATCGCGGCGACGTCGGCCTCGGCGCGGACCGACTCGCCGGCGGCCTCGATCAGCCCGCGCCAGCCCTCCGGCCTGGCCAGATAGGCCAGCGCGGCGACCTCGACCGGGTCGGCCGCGGCGGGGGCCATCCCGCCGGCCACGGCGGCGCCCAGGTCACCGGCGTCGGTGACGATGCGGCCGCTGATCCGCTGCCGGAACAGCGGGTCGGAGGCGAGCTGGGCGGCGATGGCGGGCCCGCCGAGCCGGGCCCGGCGGTTGGGTGCGAATTTGGCCACCCGGCGCAACGGCACGGGGGTCTCGTCGGCCGGCAGCCCGGTGAGCGCGGCCGCGGCCAGAATCGTGATCCGCTGCCGGACAGCCTCGGGAAGGGTGGGCTCGGGCCCGTGGTCCTCGTCCAACCCGTCTTCGGCATCGCAGCCGGAGGCCGGCTCGCGCTCCCCGGCAGCGCCGAGGCCGGCGGACAGGTCAAGGTCCGCGCCCAGGTCCCCGGACGGGTCGATGCCCTGGTCAGAAGCCTGGAAAGCGTCCGGACCGGCCGCCTCGGCCGCGGCCGGGCCGATGGTATGCCCGGTGTCGTCGTCCCCGGCCTGGTCCGGAGCACCCTCCGTCCCACGAGCCGCCTCCTCGTAGGGGCGGTCGTCGAACGGCGGCGGCGCGGACATTTCTCTATTCTCCCACCGTGGGCAGCGGAAAAGCTTGCGGTAGCAAGTGATGTTTTCCCGCCGCGGGCCGGAGTTTGTCATACCCCCTCTTTAAATTGCCCGTCGTGGCACAACCGGCATACGTGCAGGGCACTCTGGACACCCTCCTGAGCGCCGACGGCTCCGTCGATCCGGCGGCGCTGTCCCTGCGGGACACGACCTTCGTCGTGCTCGACCTGGAGACGACCGGCGGGGCGCCGGACGGCGGCGGCATCACCGAGATCGGCGCGGTCAAGGTGCGCGCCGGCGAGGAGCTGGGGGTGCTCGGCACCCTGGTCAACCCGGGTGAGCGCATCCCGCCGTTCATCACCGTGCTGACCGGCATCACCGAGGCCATGCTGGCCCCGGCGCCGCCGATCGAGGCGGTGCTGCCGAGCCTGCTGGAGTTCCTGCGCGGGGCCGTCCTGGTCGCGCACAACGCGCCGTACGACGTCGGCTTCCTGAAGGCCGCCTGCGCCCGGCACGGGCATCCCTGGCCGCAGCTGCGGGTGCTGGACACCGCCGCGCTGGCCCGCCGGGCGCTGACCAAGGACGAGGTGCCCAACCGCAAGCTCGGCACCCTGGCCCAGTTCTTCCGGGCCGCCGTCCAGCCCACCCACCGGGCCCTGGACGACGCCCGGGCCACGGTCGACGTGCTGCACGGGCTGATCGAGCGGCTGGGCAGCTTCAAGGTGCACACGCTGGGCGACGCCATCGAGTTCGCCAAGGCGGTCACCCCGACCCAGCGGCGCCAGCGGCACCTCGCCGACGGCCTGCCGCACGTCCCGGGGGTCTACGTCTTCCGTGCCGCCGACGAGCGGCCGCTCTACGTCGGCACGTCGGTCGACATCGCGACCCGGGTGCGCAGCTACTTCACCGCCAGCGAGAAGCGGGCCCGGATGTCCGAGATGATCGGCGCCGCGGTCCGGGTGGAGGCGGTGGAGTGCGCCCACTCGCTGGAGGCGGAGGTGCGTGAGCTGCGACTCATCGCGGCGCACGCGCCGCCGTACAACCGCAGGTCGAAATATCCGGAGCGGGTCGTCTGGCTCAAGCTGACCGCCGAGGCGTACCCCCGCCTGTCGGTGGTCCGGTCGCTGGCCGAGGACGGCGCCGCCTATCTCGGCCCGTTCTCCTCGCGCCGCACGGCCGAGCTGGCCGCGGCGGGTGTCTACGACGCCGTGCCGCTGCGCCAGTGCACCCACAAGCTCTCGATCAAGACCCGCACGCCCGCCTGCGCGCTGGCTGAGCTGGGCCGGTGCCCGGCGCCCTGCGAGCACGAGATCACCCCGGAGGAGTACGCCCGCAGAGCCGCCCTGCCCTTTCGCACCGCCACCTACGGCGACCCCCAGCCCCTGGTGGACGCCCTGCTCGCCCGCATCGAGGTGCTGTCCGACCGGCAGCGCTACGAGGAGGCGGCGGTGATCAGATCCCGGCTCGTGGCGCTCCTGCGCGCCACCGTCCGGATGCAACGCCTCGGCGCGCTCACCGGTATCAGCGAGCTGGTCGCCGCCCGGCGCAACGACGCCTACGGGTGGGAGATCATCGTGGTCCGGCACGGCCGGCTCGCCGCCGCGGCGACCTCACCGCCCCGGCTGCACCCCCGGCCGACCCTCGACATGGCCCGCGCCACCGCGGAGACGGTCCTGACAGGACCAGGTCCCGTCCCGGCCGCCTCGGCGGAGGAGACCGAGCGGATTCTGGCCTGGCTGGAACGGCCCGACACCCGCCTGGTGGAAACTTCTGGCGACTGGGTGTCACCGGCGCGTGGCGCTGCGCGCTTCACTACGCTGCTCACCAGGGCGGAAGCCGCGGCGTCGAGAAGAGACTCGTCCGTTCGCTCATCGGTAACTGACCGTTCGGATGACGCTCGCTCGCTTAGGCTGTAGGGAACACGGCGTGCGAAGCCGTGAAAATCGGTGGGATCCGTGCGTACCGTTCGGGGTGAACGAAGCGGGCCGGGCGGATCTCGCGGTAGATCGGTGAGGGGGTGTCCGAGTGGACGTCGACGCCGGCCACGGCGCCGCCCTTGGACGTGCCCTGTCTCCGTCACCCGCGGAGATCCCACTTTCGCGCCGGCTGCGTTCGTTCCTCAGCTTCCAGGGCAACGACGACGACCCGGTCACCACGCTCACCCGCACCCACCGTCACATCCACCCCTCCGCTGACGCGGGCGTGCTGCGCCGCAGCTATGCCGTCGCGGAGAACATGCACCGGGGCCAGTTCCGCAAGAGCGGCGATCCGTACATCACGCACCCGCTCGCGGTCGCGCAGATCTGCGCCGAGCTCGGCATGGACACCACCACCCTGGTCGCCGCGCTGCTGCACGACACGGTCGAGGACACCAGTTACACGCTGGAGACGCTGCACGGCGACTTCGGCCCCGAGGTGACCCACCTGGTCGACGGCGTGACCAAGTTCGACAAGGCGTTCTACGGCAAGGTCGCCGAGGCCGAGACGATCCGCAAGATGATCGTGGCCGCCGGCAAGGACGTCCGGGTGCTGGTGATCAAGCTGGCCGACCGGCTGCACAACATGCGCACCCTCGATGCCCGCTCCCCCGCCTCCCGGGCCCGGATCGCCACCGCGACCCTCGACGTGCTGGTCCCGCTGTGCGACCGCCTCGGCATCCAGGCCCTCAAGCGCGACCTCGACGACGTGGTGCTCTATCACCTCGAGCCGGATTCCTACGCCCGCATCGACGAGCACGTGAAGAACCGCCCGGGCTGGGCGGAGTACCTCGACGACGTCAAGGCCAAGGCCCAGGTCGCGCTGCGCCGCTCCCGGGTGGACGCCAAGGTCATGGCCCGCCCCCGGCACTACTACTCGATCTGGAAGGACACGGTCGCCGGCGGCCACGCGGTCCCGCTGGACCTGCCCCGCATCGCGGTGATCGTCGACGGGCCGGAGACCGACTGTTACGCCGCGCTCGGCGCGATCCACGGCCAGTGGCGCCCGGTCGCCGGCCGGTTCAAGGACTTCATCGCCTCCCCGAAGAACAACCTCTACCGCTCGCTGCACACCACGGTGACCGGTCCCGAGGGCCGCCTGGTCGAGGTGCTGATCCGTACGGTGTCAATGCACCGCTGCGCCGAGTACGGCGTCGCCACCGGCTACCGGTACCCCAAGTCGACCGAGGGCGCCGAGGCCGCGGGCGCTGATCAGCTGACCTGGCTCAAGCGGGTGCTGGACTGGCAGCAGGACACCACCGACGCCGGCCAGTTCCTCGCCTCGCTGCGCTGCGACCTCGCCGAGGGCCAGATCCAGGTGTTCGCCCACGGCAACACGTTCGACCTGCCGGCCGGCTCGACCCCCGTCGACCTGGCGTACGAGCTCAGTGCCGACAAGGGCGACGAGACGCTCGCCGCGACGATCAACGGCCGGCTCGCTCCGCTGAGCTCTCCCCTGCGCGACGGCGACGTGGTGGAGATCTTTACCGAGACCGACGGGCCCGTCGAGGTGGAGCGGGGCACGGCGCCGCGCGGACCCCGCAAGGAATGGCTCGGCTTCGTGAAGTCGACCCAGGCGCAGATGCAGATCAACCGCTACTTCGCCGAGGAGAACTCCCCCGGCATCAGCATCGCCGACAAGGTCCGGCTGGGCCGCGCGACGATCGGGCTGACCCTGCGCAAGCACGACCGGGGGCTGGCCAGCGAGGTTCCGCTGCGCCGGCTGGCCGAGGAGCTCGGCTATCCCGACCTGGAGACCATGCTGGTGGCGGTCACCGAGCGCAACCTCGAGCCCGACCAGGTGGTCGAGCAGCTCATCGCCCTGGTCGACCACCCGGACTGAGCCCATCGCGCCCGGCCGCTAGCCTGGCGGGGTGAACATCCACCGGCGGTTGCGTGGCGTCGCGTACCAGACGTTCTACCGGCTGCCGCATTCCGTGCGCCGCCGCATCGTCCGCCTGATCGTGCCGAAATATATGGTCGGCGCCGTGACGATCATCCGCGACTCGGAGGCGCCGGAGCCCGGCCGGTTGCTGCTGCTGCGGCAGCCGCCCGGCCGCAGCTGGGGCCTGCCGGCCGGTCTGCTGAAGAAGGCGGAGCCGCCGGCCGTGGGCGCGGCGCGTGAGCTGTCCGAGGAGTCGGGCGTGGTCATCGACCCGGACGATCTGATCCCGGCGGTGCCGAACGCCATCGTGCACGCCAAGGGCTGGGTCGACACGATCTTCATGGGTACGGTCCCGGCGTCGACCACCCCGCTGGTGGTCGACGGTGGTGAGGTCCTGGAGGCGGGCTGGTTCCCGCTGGACGACCTGCCCCGGCTGACCCCGAACACGGCGATCGTCCTCGGCGTCTACGGCATGGGCCCGCACGCGGCCCACAGCCCGTCATGACGCCGGCCGTCGCCGCGGTGGTGCTGGCGGCCGGCGAGGGTCAGCGGCTGCGGCCTCTGACCGAGCTGCTGCCCAAGGCGCTGTGCCCGGTAGGCAACGTCGCTCTGCTGGACCGGGCGCTGACCCGGATCGGTGGCCTCGGTCTGAGCGGACCGTCCCAGGTGGCCGTCAACGCCGCGTACCTCGCCGAGCAGGTCGTCACCCACGTCGGCGGTCGCGCGCACCTGTCCGTGGAGCCTGACGGCCCGCTGGGCACCTCCGGCGGCCTCGGCCGCCTCCGGGGGTGGATCGACGGCCGGGGAGCGCTGATCGGCAACGCGGACGCGTATCTGGCGGATTCGCAACGCGAGCCCGGCAAGGACATCGCGGCGCTGCTGGAGGGCTGGACCGGAGAGACCGTACGGATGTTGACCCGCCCCCTGGCCCCGGGCACGACCGGCGGCTTCAGCGGCCACCGGTTCGCCGGTTTCTCGCTCGTGCCGTGGCGCTACCTCCGCGACCTCACCGACGAGCCGTCCGACCTGGTCCGCACGGTGTGGCGCCCGGCCGAGGCCGCCGGCGAGCTTGAGCTGGTCACCTACGACGGCGTCTACATCGACACCGGTACGCCGGCGGACTACCTGAAGGCCAACCTGCACGCGGCAGCCGGCCTGACCGACCCCACGGCCACGCTGACCGGCCGGGCGGCCGAGTCCGTGATCGGTGCCCACGCCGAGGTCCACGGCAGCGTCACCCGGTGCGTGATCTGGCCGGGTGCGACAGTGCACGAGGGCGAGTCGCTGCGGGACGCCGTCCGCGCCGGCAAAGACCTCACCGTCCCCGCCTGACCGCCGGCCGCGCCGTGGATAGCATGAACCGACCCGTCCGACTCATCCGCCTCATCGCCGAGGAGACGCCAGCGTGAACACCGCGATCGTGCACATCGAGTGCGCCACCGACTCCATCCCGGAGGTCGCCGAGGCGCTCGCCGCGCTGCCCGGCGTCAGCGAGGTCTACTCGGTGGCCGGCAACGTCGACCTGATCGCGATCGTCCGGGTCGCCCAGTTCGACGAGATCGCCGAGGTGATCGCGGGCCGGATCTCCAAGACCCCGGGGGTTCTGAACACGGAGTCGCACATCGCCTTCCGCGCCTACTCCAAGCACGACCTGGAGGACGCCTTCGCGATCGGCCTGCCCGACGCCGACTGAACACCGTCCGGCACCGCCAGGCGCCGGCCGCCGAGCGCCGACCAATCCCGCCGCCACCGACCAACCGCCGTCGGGCGCCGTGAGGTCCCGACCGAGCGCCGGCGAGCGCCGTAAGGTCCCGGCCGAGCGCCGTCGGGCGCCGTGAGGTCCCGACCAAGCGCCGGCGAGCGCCGTAAAAGTGTCGGTGGCCGCGGATACGCTCCCGCGATGTCCGACACCCCGCTGACCGACGACCGGCATCCCGCCGAGGTCGTGACCGGCGTGGTCGACCAGGTCCTGACCCTGGCGGCCACCTGGACCGCCTGGGACGGCGTCCCCGTCCCGGCCGGCGACCGCCTCTACACCCCGCACAAGGCCATCCGGCGGGTCACCGACCACCTCATCGACCACCTGGCCGAGATCGAGGCCCGCGTCGCCGGAGTGCCGACGATCCCGGACGCCTGGCATGCCTCCGCGACCACCACCGCCGCCGATCTCGCCGCCTTCACCGCGGCCGACCTCGACGAGGCCCGCAGCCGGCTCACCCGGCTGGCGCAGGTCTTCGACGTGCGGCTGCGGGCTCTCTCCGACACCCAGCTCGATCGGCGTGACGGCGCGGCCTGGTCGCCGCGGCAGATCGCCTTTCATCTGGCGGAGTCGCTCTACTACGCCGAGTCCGTCGGCCGCTTGCGGGCATGAAAAAGGGGACCCCGTGGGGTCCCCTTCTCCGTGCTCATCGATCAGCGGCCGGAGGTGATCTCCTCGCGCTCCTCGCGGGCGGTCACCGGCGGCATGCCCGGTGACACCGGCGCCTCGGCCGGCTTCTCGACCGGGAAGAAGAAGCCCTTCACCGCGGGCGCCAGGGCGCCGAGGCGGTTCATCTTCTTCGGGACGACCCAGCCCGCGTAGTCCAGCGGCAGCGGGTGGCCGTGGTCGTCGACCGGGCCCAGCGGCTGGTGGACCTCGTAGAACCGGCCGTCGGGGGCCCGCTTGATGATGCCGGTCTCCACGCCGTGGGCCAGCACCTCGCGGTCGTGCTGCTGCAGGCCCAGGCAGATCCGCACGGCCAGCCAGTACGCCAGCGGCGGCAGGATCACCAGGCCGATGCGGCCGGCCCAGGTCATCGCGTTCAGGCTGATGTGGAACTTGTCGGCGATGACGTCGTTGCCGCCGGAGATGGTGGCCACGATGAAGAACGTGAACGCCATCGCGCCGACGCCGGTGCGCTCGGGTGCGTCACGCGGGCGCTGGAGCAGGTGATGGGACTTGTTGTCCTTCATCCGCCGGGCCTCGATGAACGGGTACATCATCGGGACCGTGAACAGCGCTCCCAGGCCGACGACGGCCGGCCAGAACAGCGGCGGGATCACGTAGCCGTTGCCGATCGGAATGTCGATCTGCCAGGCCGGCATGAGCCGGACCAGGCCGTCCATGAACATGACGTACCAGTCGGGCTGGCTCGCCGAGGAGACCTCGGAGGCCCGGTACGGCCCGAACAGCCAGATCGGGTTGATCTGGAACAGGCCGGCCATCAGCGAGATGACGCCGAAGACGGCCATGAAGAAGCCGCCCTGCTTGAGCGCGTACCGCGGGAACATGCGCTCGCCGACGACGTTCGAGTTGGTCCGGCCGGGGCCGGGCCACTGGGTGTGCTTCTGCTTGAAGACCAGACCCAGGTGCACGCTGATCAGCGCGAGCAGGCCGCCCGGGATGAGCAGCACGTGGGCGATGTAGAAGCGGCCGATGATCAGCTCGCCGGGGAACTCGCCGCCGAAGACCGACGCCGACACCCAGGAGCCGACGACCGGGATCGACAGCATGATCGCCGAGGCGATGCGCAGGCCGGTGCCGGACAGGCCGTCGTCCGGCAGGGAGTAGCCGGTGAAGCCGGCGAGGAAGCCGAGCAGGAACAGCGCGATACCGATGATCCAGTTGGCCTCACGCGGCTTGCGGAACGCGCCGGTGAAGAAGACGCGGGCCATGTGCACGATCATGGAGGCCATGAAGAGCAGGGCCGCCCAGTGGTGCATCTGGCGCATGAACAGACCACCGCGAACCTCGAACGACAGGTCCAGCGACGACGCGTAGGCGGTCGACATCTCGGTGCCGCGCAGCGCCGGGTAGGCGCCGTCGTACGCGACCTCCTTCATCGACGGGTCGAAGAAGAGGGTCAGGAAGACGCCACTGAGCAGCAGGACGATGAACGAGAAGAGCGCGATCTCGCCCAGCAGGAAGGACCAGTGGTCGGGGAAAACCTTGTTGAGCAGGCCGCGGAGCGGGGTGGCGACCTGCAGGCGCTCGTCGAGGCCCTTGGCTGTCTTACCCGGTACGGCTGCTAGATCGAATTTCCGGCGCTTCATGGCCGCTCCCAGAAGTCTGGCCCTACGGCCTCTCGATAGTCCGACGTTGCCACGAAGAAGCCTTCCTCGTCCACCGTGATGGGCAGCTGAGGCAGGCGGCGGCTCGCGGGACCGAAGATCGGCCTGGCGTTTTCCGTGATCAGGAACTGCGACTGGTGGCACGGGCAGAGGAGCCGGTTGGTCTGCTGCTCGTACAGGCTGGCGGGGCAGCCGGCGTGGGTGCAGATCTTCGAGTAGGCGACGTAGTTCCCCCACATCGCACCCTTGTTCTTGGCATCGCCGTCGGTCGCGGCGCGGGCCACCGCGGCGTCACCGGCGCGCAGGTGGATGAGCAGGGTGGGCGAGTCGGCGTACTCGTTGGTCGCGCCGTGCGGGATGCCCGGGAAGACCGTGATCTGGCCGCCGACGCTGACGTCCTCGGGCCGGATCGGCGTGCCGTCCTCGCGGGTGAGCCGGACCAGCTTGCCCTCGTTGGGCACCGGGTCGAAGCCGGTGCGGAACATCGGCGGGTCCTGACCGCGGTCCGGCTTGTGCGGGCTGCGGATCAGGCCACCGATCAGCGGGGCCACCGCGGCGAGGGCGATCGGGGTCAGGCCCAGCACCACCGCGCCCTTGAGCAGCGGCCGGCGCTGGACGGCCAGCTCGTCGGCCGTGAACAGCATCGTCTGGCCGGCGATCTGCCGGTCCTCGTCGGTGGACATCGCCTCGTGGCGGTCCTGGATCGAGACCTCGTGCGGCAGCAGCTTCTTGGCCCAGGTCAGGATCGCGAAGCCGATGGCCAGCAGCGCCAGGCCGAGCGAGATGCCCAGCACCGGCGTGTAGTAGTCGCTGGTGGTGTGACCCAGCTCGTACTCCCACGGCCAGAAGATGTACGCGATCAGGAAGACCAGGCCGAGCAGGCCGGCGACCAGGAACAGCAGGGCGATCGAGCGCTCGATGCGCTTCTCCGCCCGGGTGTTCGGCCCCGGGAACTGCGACTCGTACGTGACGATCTCGATGTCGTCCCGGCGAGCGCCCTCCCGGACGATCTCGAAGCGCGACAGCCGCGGGTCGCTGAGGTCCAGCGGCTCCTCGCCGGCGCCGTGCGCGCCGTGCGGTTCCTTGACAACGGTCATGACTTCCCCGCAATCCACAGCGCCGCGAAGACCAGGATCGTGATGCCGACGACGAAGATCGCCAGCCCCTCGGTGACCGGACCGTACCGGCCCAGGTTGAACAGGCCGCCCGGGTCCTTGTCCTCCTGGAGCTGCATCTTGACGTACGTGATGATCTCGCGCTTCTGGTCCGGGGTCAGCTCGTTGTCGCCGAACACGGGCATGTTCTGCGGGCCGCTGAGCATGGCCGCGTAGATCTCCTCGGTCGTCGCGTCGTGCAGGCTCGGCGCGTACTTACCCGAGGACAGCGCACCACCGCCGCCACCGAAGCCGTGGCAGGAAGTGCAGTTGATGCGGAACAGCTCGCCACCGGCCGCCAGCGCCTCGGGGTTCTCCTCGAGGGTCATGGTCAGGTCGCCGGTCGGGATCTGCGGGCCGCCACCCAGCTCCTGGATGTACTGCCCCAGCTGCTTGGTCTGCGCCTTGTCGAACTGCGGCGGCTTCTGCTCGGCCTGGGCCTCCTGGCGGGTCATCGGCATGCGGCCGGTGCCCACCTGGAACTCGACCGAGGCCGAACCGACGCCGATGAGGCTCGGCCCGCGACCCTCGACACCCTCGGCGTTGCGGCCGTGGCACGAGATGCAGCTGTTGTCGAAGAGCGCCTTGCCCTCCTGCGCGGACGCGGAGAGCTGAGGGGTGTCCTCGGCGAACGCGCCCGGGGCGAAAGCGGTGTAGACGCCTCCGGCCAGCGCCAGCGCGGCGAGCATGCGCGCCGCCGCGCCGAGGCGCCGCCGCATCCGGCTCGGCGCCGACCGCCGCCGGTTGAACACCCGGAAACGCCGGCCGGCGGGGGTGTCAGAAGTCATGGGCTGTGTCCTCTGGGTTTTGACCTTGAAACTCACGGGCGGGCGGCTACTGCAGCCAATAGATCATGGCGAACAGCGCGATCCACACGACGTCGACGAAGTGCCAGTAGTACGACACCACGATCGCCGACGTGGCCTGCGCCGGCGTGAACCGGCCCATGGTGGTGCGGATCATGTAGACGATGAAGGCGATCAGACCGCCCGTGACGTGCAGACCGTGGAACCCGGTCGTCAGGTAGAACATCGAGCCGTAGCCGTCGCTGTTGAGCTTGACACCCTCGCTGACCAGCGTGCGGTACTCGTTCGCCTGGCCGAGCACGAAGATCAGGCCCATGACGAAGGTGATGGTGAACCAGCGTCGCAGCGCGAAGACGTCACCCTTCTCCGCCGCGAAGACACCGAGCTGGCACGTGACCGAGGAGAGCACCAGGATCACCGTGAAGGTGGTCGCGTAGGGGATGTTGAGCTCTTTGGTGTGCTCCTCCCACAACTCCGGGGCGGCGGCACGGATCGAGAAGTACATGGCGAACAACGCCGCGAAGAACATGAGTTCACTGGAGAGCCACACGATGGTCCCCACGCTGACCATGTTGGGTCTCGTCAGCGAGTGGATCCGGCTCTTGTCGATGGCTGCCGCTGTCACGGGCTCATTATTGCCCCGCGATCACTCGAACATGTCGCGGGGGGCCCAATCCGTACCAGGTTCGCGCCCCGTGCGCCGGTGACGGTCGGTCGGGGCCTAGCCTCGAAGGGTGCAGCCAGTCGAAATGCCCACGCTCGCGGCGGCCTCGGGGGATACTGCGCCGCCGCCGTTCAGCGTCGCCGAGATCTTCACCCAGATCCGGCTGACCAGCCTGCTCGCGCTCTTCCTGGTCATCGCCGGGGCGGTCTACCTCTACGGCGTGCACCGCCTGCGGCAGCGCGGTGACCACTGGCCGCGGGGCCGCACGGTGGCCTTCCTGGCCGGCGGGCTGGGCTCGATCGCCGCGGTCACCGTCACCGGCCTTGAGGCGTACGACACAACGCTGCTGAGCGTGCACATGGTGCAGCACATGGTGCTGTCCATGGTGGGCCCGATCTTCCTGGCCCTCGGCGCCCCGGTGACGCTGGCGCTGCGCACGCTGCCCGCGGCCAACCGCAAGGTGCTGCTGGCGGTGCTGCACAGCGGGGCCGCCCGGGTGCTGACGTTCCCGCTGGTCGCGTTCGGGATCTTCGTGGCCAACCCGTTCGTCCTCTACTTCACCGGGCTCTACCGGGCCACCCTCGAGCACGCCTGGCTGCACGAGTTCATCCACGTGCACTTCATCGTCACCGGCTGCCTGTTCTTCTGGCCGCTGCTCGGCCTGGACCCGCTGCCCAACCGCTGGCCGTACCCGGCCCGGGCGCTGCTCATGGTGCTGTCCGTGCCGTTCCACACGGTGCTGGGGCTGACCATCATGCAGAGCAAGACCCTGCTCGGCGGCGACTGGTACCCGGGCCTGGGCCTGGACTGGTCGAATCCGTGGAACGACCAGGTGGTGGCCGGCGGCATCCTGTGGGCCGGCGGCGAGATCGTCAGCGTCACGATGCTGGGCATCCTGGTGCTGCAGTGGATCAAGCAGTCCGAGCGCGAGGCCAAGCGGATAGACCGGGCCCTGGACCGCGCGGAGGCCGAGGACCAGCGCCGCGCCGGCGCGGTGCCGGACGAGCCGGCCGGCGCGGGCACGGCGGCGGCGACCAAGATCACAGACCCGGCCCCGACGGTACGACCACAGCCGGACGCCCGCTGACCGGTTCGGTACGATCAGCGGGCACCTACGAGCGTGGGAACCGGGGCACACATGAGCGACGACAGCAAGCCGCAGCCGGACAAGTACACCGTCCTGCTGTACAGCGACGACCCAGCGGTCCGGGACCGGATCAGGCTGGCGATCGGCGTCCGCCCCGCCGCCGACCTCTCCGTGGAGTTCGTCGACGCCTCCACCTGGGAGGAGTGCCGGATCCTGCTGGACGACTACGAGATCGACCTGATGGTCCTCGACGGCGAGGCGGCCCCGGCCGGCGGTCTGGGCATCGCCCGCCAGACCAAGGACGAGTACGCCGACCCGCCGCCCACCTGCGTGGTGATCGCCCGCGCCGCCGACCGCTGGCTGGCCGCGTTCGCCCAGGTCGACGCGACGCTGGTGCACCCGCTCGACCCGGTGACCACCGGTCAGACCATCGCCGCCATGCTCCGCGGCCGCCGCAACGGCGTGATCCCGCTGGGCACCATGGGCAAGCTGGGCTGAACCCCCGTCGAACCACCCCACCGCCACCCTTGACCGGACTGAAGGCGAGCCGGCCTCCCTCCCTCCCCCCGAAGGAGTGCCCCGCATGGGAGCACCGACCTGGCCCAACCTGCTGAGTGCCCTGCTGCGCTCCGAGGAGCTCTCGGCGCAGGACACCGCCTGGGCCATGGGCGAGATCATGGCCGGCAACGCCACCCCGGTGCAGGTCGCCGGGTTCGCGGTGGCGCTGCGGGCCAAGGGTGAGACTCCCGGCGAGCTGGCCGGGCTGGTCGAGGCCATGCTGGCCAACGCCACGGTGATCGAGCTGCCTGAGGACGTCCGCGCGGACGCCGTCGACGTGGTGGGCACCGGCGGCGACCGGGCCCACACGGTCAACATCTCCACGATGGCCGCGATCATCACGGCCGCGGCCGGGGTCACGGTCGTCAAGCACGGCAACCGCGCGGCCTCGTCCGCCTGCGGCACGGCGGACCTGCTGGAGTTCTTCGGCATCCCGCTGGACCTGGGCCCGGAGGGGGTCAAGCGCACGGTCGCCGAGGCCGGGATCGGCTTCTGCTTCGCCGCCCGCTACCACCCCGGCATGCGGCACGCCGCCGTGACCCGCCGCGAGCTGGGCCACCCGACGTTCTTCAACGTGCTGGGCCCGCTGACCAACCCGGCCCGGCCCCGCGCGGCGGCGGTCGGCTGCTTCGACCAGCGGATGGCCCCGGTGATGGCCGAGGTCTTCGCCCGCCGTGGCGACTCCGCGCTGGTCATGCGCGGCGAGGACGGCCTGGACGAGTTCACCACGGCGGCGCCGACCCGGGTCTGGACGGTCAAGGACGGCACGGTGACCGAGTCCGTGGTGGACGCGGTCGACTTCGGACTGCCCCGCAGCAACCCGGGTGATCTGCGCGGCGGCGACGCGGCGTTCAACGCCGACGCGGCGGTGCGCACGTTCGCCGGCGAGAAGGGCCCGGTCCGCGACGCCGTCCTGCTCAACGCGGCGGCGGCGTTCGCGGCCCACGCGCGGTTCCCCGGCACGTTCGCCGACACGATGCGCGCCGGGATCGCCCGGGCCGCGGAGACGGTCGATTCGGGGGCGGCCACGGCGCTGCTCGACCGCTGGGTCGGGGCCGCGAAGTCGGCCAAGGCCGCCGAGACCGTCTGAGGTCGCGGAGCGGGCCGGTGACCGGCCAATATTTTCCTGACACGCCGGGCCGGGTTCCTGACCCGCGTCGCGGCCCGTGACAACGTTCGAAGGACATTCGGGTAATTCCACCTTCCGGCGAAGAGGAGCCACCCGTGCGAGATCGAGAACTGCGCTGCGTCATCTGCGACACCGAGATGCCGTTCGAGACGCCACCCTGCGTCGACGGCCATGCCGAGGAGTGCCCCGAGCTGCTCTGCACGCGCTGCGGCGCGGCGGAGATCGTCGCCCCGGTCACCTTCCGCGTGCTGTTGTCCGCGGGCGGGTCCCGAGTCGCCCCCCAGCAGCGCCGGGCCGCCTGACCCACACCCACCTGACCCCGCGCCCCGGCGCGGGCGGCACAGGCAAGCAGAAGGCCCGCACCCCCGAGGGGATGCGGGCCTTCTGAACGTTGCTGCGTACGAGGTCAGTGCTCGGCGGGGTGCCGGGTGCCCGAGTAGTACTCGAACAGCAGGCCGCACGACGCGAAGATCACCAGGATCATGCCCAGGGCGACCAGCCACCACTGCCAGAACACCAGGCCCAGGCCGGCGGTCGACGCCGCCAGGGCCAGGCCGAACGGCCAGTAGCTGCCCGGGCTGAAGAAGCCGACCTCGCCGGCGCCCTCGGCGATCTCGCCGTCCTCGCGGTCCTCCGGGCGCAGGTCGATGCGCCGGGCCACGAACCAGAAGAAGCCACCGCACATCGAGCAGAGCAGGCCGGAGAGGATCAGGGCGACGAAGCCGATCCACTCGAGGTTGCCCACCTCGCCGTAGGTGTAGGCACCGTAGACGGCGGCCGCGCCGAACAGGAAGACGGCAACGCCGGCGAAGATCTTGTATTCGGTCTTCAACTCTGGTCCCTACTTCCCCGCCGCGGTGTTGCCGGACTGGTTCCAGGACTGTCCGGTCCGGCGGGTGTCGAATGGCTGCGTGGTGACGGCGAAGCGCTCGTCGCCGGTGAAGCCGATCGCACCCATCGCGTCCTGGGTGGAACCGCCGGCCTCCTTGGCGGCGAGGAACTGGTCGAACTTCTCCGGGGAGACGACCACCAGCTCGAACTGCATGAAGGCGTGGTACGTCCCGCAGAGCTCGGCGCAGCGACCGACGTAGCGGCCCTCACGGTCGAGGGTCACCTCGAAGGAGTTGCGCACGTTGCCCGGGAACACGTCACGCTTGAAGAGCATCTCCGGCACCCAGAACGAGTGGATGACGTCGCGGCTGGTCTCCTCGAAGCGGATCTTCTTGCCCGTGGGCAGGACCAGCAGCGGGATGACGTCGCTCGAGCCGAGGTTGGACGCGACCGTCTTCGCCTCCGCGCCGGGTGCGTCGCGGTAGTTGAACTGCCAGTTCCACTTGAACGCCACGACCTCGACGGTCATGTCCGGGTTCCGGGACATCTTGTCCACGTCGGTCTGCACGATCGCCGTGTAGTAGAAGAGCACCGCGACGATCAGCACCGGGGTCACCGTGTACAGAACCTCGAGCGGCATGTTGAACCGGGTCTGCACGGGCAGATTGTCGCCACGCTTGCGGTACCGGATGATGCACCAGAAGATCAGGCCCCAGACGAAGAACCCGACGACCAGTGCCGCGATCGTCGACGCGATCCACAGGTCGTACATCTTGTGGGCCTGAAGACTGATGCCGTGCTCGGGCCAGCCGAACCCGCCGAAGGCGCTTCCGACGCTGTCCACGGAACAGCCCGACAGCAGGGCCAGCAGCATGGCACCACCGACACCGAGCCCGGCGAGCCGTACGACACGCGGCCGTGCGACCGAACTCCTTGAGACCACCTGCTCCTGCCTCCCTAGAGCACCGCCCGGTGCGAAATCCGGACACCGGCGGCAAGGTGTCACCGACGGTCGCACACTACTCGACCTGGCCCTGCCACCCGCTGACCGGGGGTCGGATCTTCGGCGTACCCGCGAAACGACTGATCATGTGGACGATACCGTTCGGAGGGTGGAATTCATGGCCGATCCCGCCGGTGCGCCCGCCTACCTGGACGCGGCCAGCGCCGCTCCCCCGCATCCCGTCGCGCGGCAGGCACTGCTGGCTGCCCTGGCGGACGGCTGGGCCGATCCGGACCGCCTCTACGCCGCCGGCCGGCGGGCCCAGCAGCTGCGTGAGGCGGCGCAGGGCAGCGTCGCCGACTCCCTGGGGGTACGGCAGGACGAGGTGTCCTTCCAGTCCTCGGGTACGGCCGCGGTGCACGCCGCTGTCCTGGGCGGACTAGCCGGGCGGGCGCGGGCCGGCCGGACGCTGGTCCACTCGGCGATCGAGCACTCGGCCGTCCTGCACGCCGCGGCCCAGGCCGGCGAGGCGGTGCCGGTCGGGGTCGACCTGGCCGGCCGGCTCGATCTGGACGCCTGGCGCGCGACGGTCGGCGCCCCCGGAGTGGCCCTCGCGAGCCTGATCAGCGCCAGTCACGAGGTCGGCACCGTGCAGCCGGTGGCCGCCGCCGCGGAGGCCTGCGCGGAGCACGGCGTGCCGCTGTTCGTGGACGCCGCGCAGTCGATCGGGCGGGTGCCGGTGCCACCGGGCTGGTCACTGCTGACGGCCAGCGCGCACAAGTGGGGCGGTCCGCCGGGGGTGGGTGTGCTGGTGGTGCGCAAGGGGGTGCGGTGGCTGTCGCCGTACCCGGGTGATGATCGTCACCGGCCGCGGCCGGTCGGCGCGCTAGATCTGCCGGCCGTCGTCGCGGCCGCGGCCTCGCTGCGGGCCGTGCTGGCCGAGGCGCAGACCGAGGCCGTGCGGCTCACCGCCCTGGTGGAGCGGATCCGGGCGACCGTCGCGGCCACCGTGCCCGACGTCGAGGTGGTCGGCGATCCGGTGCAGCGGCTGCCGCACCTGGTCACCTTCTCCTGCCTGTACGTCGACGGCGAGGCCCTGCTGCACGCGCTGGACCGGCACGGCTTCGCCGTCTCCTCGGGCTCGTCGTGCACCGCCTCGACGCTGCGGCCCAGTCACGTGCTGGAGGCGATGGGCGTGCTCAGCCACGGCAACGTCCGGGTGTCGCTGCACCGCGGGACCACCGAGGATGAGGTGGACCGCTTCCTGGCGGTCCTGCCCGGGGTGGTCGCCGGGCTCCGGGCGGAGGCGGGGATGTGATCGAGGTGGACTCGCGGGGCCGGCGCTGCCCACTGCCGATCATCGACCTGGCGAAACGGCTGCCCACGGTGGCGGTCGGCGAGGTCGTACGGGTGCTGGCGGACGACCCGGCAGCGGCCAACGACATCCCGGCCTGGTGCCGGATGAAGGCCCAGGAGTATCTGGGCAGCCCGGCGACGGACGTCTACGAGGTGCGCAGGCTCAGGTAGTCGACGACCGGGCCCACCGGCTCCTCGGCCAGGAACGTGTCCACAACCAGCCGCGGGCCCAGGTACGGCTCGTACTCGGCCTGGCGTTCCAGGACTCGCACCCAGTCCGGGATGCCGTCGTGGGCGCGCGCGGCGAAGCGGCTCTCGACCCGGCGGCGGTGCTCGGCGTCGTCGCCGCAGACCACCTCGACGACCCGCAGCGGGACGTCGAGGCGTTCGGCGAGCTCGACCCAGTGCTGGCGGGCCGCCTTCACCGGGTTCACCGCGTCGATGATCACGTGGTGACCCATCCGGAGCTGGGCCTCCGCGAGCGCCGCCACCACCCCGTACGCGGCATAGCCGGGCCGGGGCTCGGTGACGTCGTACGCCCGCATGGTGAAGTCGACGGTGTCGACCGCCAGCACAGCGGCCGGCAGCACCGCCCCCACCCGCTCGGCGAGCGTGCTCTTGCCCACGCCCGGCAGGCCGGCGAAGACGGCTAGCACCATCTCTGTCAGGCCGTGGCGGGCAGGTGCGGCAGGACGTCAGCCGCGGCCTGGTCACCGTAGGAGTCGGCGAGGCGCTTGAGGAAGAAGTCGGCCTTGACGTCGTACTCCTGCGGGCCGACCGTCTCGAGCACGAGCGCGGCGACCAGCGAGCCCACCTGCGCGGCCCGCTCGAGGCCGACGCCCCAGCCCAGGGCGGCGAAGAAGCCGGCCCGGAAGCCGTCGCCGACGCCGGTCGGGTCGTCCGGGATGACGTCGCGAGCCACCGGCACGTGGATCCGCTCCAGGCCGTGGCCGGTGATCTCCACGCCGTCCTTGCCCAGCGTGGTGACCCGGATCTTGACCTGCTCGAGGACCTGCTCGCCGGTGAGGCCGGCCTTGGTCTCCAGCAGCGAGCGCTCGTACTCGTTGGTCAGCAGGTATTCGGCGCCGGTGATCAGCGTCAGCACGTCGCTGCCGTCCATCCGGGCGAGCTGCTGTGAGGGGTCGGCGGCGAACGCGAAGCCACGGGCCCGGCACTCCTGCGAGTGGCGGATCATCGCGGCCGGGTCGTTGGCGCTGACCAGCACCAGGTCGAGGCCGCCGACGCGGGCGGCGACCGGGGCCAGCTCGATGTTGCGGGCCTCGCTCATCGCGCCGGCGTAGAACGAGGCGATCTGGTTCAGGTCGTCGTCGGTGGTGCAGACGAAGCGGGCCGTGTGGGCCACCTCGCTGACGTGCACCGAGTCGCAGTCGACCCCGTGCCGCTCGAGCCAGGACCGGTAGTCGGCGAAGTCGGCACCGACCGCACCCACCAGGATCGGACGCAGGCCGAGCTTGCCCATGCCGTAGGCGATGTTCGACGCCACGCCGCCGCGCCGCACGACCAGGTCGTCGACCAGGAACGAGAGCGAGACCTTGTGCAGCTGGTCGGCGATCAGCTGCTCGGCGAACTTGCCGGGGAAGTGCATCAGGTGGTCGGTGGCGATCGAGCCGGTAACGGCGATCTTCATGTCGGCCCTCGAGGTCGGGTGCGATTACCGGCTGAGCCTACCGGCCGTCGGCCCGGGCGACACCCGGGCGTCATCTGATGGACATGGTCGAGGGCCGCTCCCGATCACGGGAACGGCCCTCGGCGGTACGGATCAGTGGAACGAGTCGCCGCAGGCGCAGGAGTTCTGCGCGTTCGGGTTGTCGATGGTGAAGCCCTGGGCGTCGATGCGGTCCGCGAAGTCGATCGTGGCACCCGCCAGGTACGGCGAGCTCATCCGGTCGACGACGACCTCGACACCGTCGAACTCCGCCACGATGTCACCGTCCAGCGAGCGCTCGTCGAAGAAGAGCTGGTAGCGCAGGCCGGAGCAGCCACCGGGCTGCACGGCGATGCGCAGGCGCAGGTCATCGCGACCTTCCTGCGCGATGAGACGCTTGACGTTGGCGGCCGCGACGTCGGTCAAAATGACGCCGGTCGGCGCGGCCGTGGTGGCCTCGGTCGACTCGGTGTGCGCTTCAGTGGTCACGTTGCGGTTCTCCTGCCGGTCCGGTGATGTGCCGTACCGGCCAACGCTAACGCTGTCCGGGCTTATTCCCAATCGCTGGGGCCGAGATGTCGAACACCTGGTCATCTGCTCCACTGCCGGGCGAGCCCGGCGGCGACCTCGCGCAGGCCCCGGGCCGGCTCGGCGAGGGCCTGCTCCTCGGAGCCGAAGTGCTCGATCAGGGCGTACGTCTCGGTGACCCCGGCACTGGCCGCCTCGCGGTGACCGGTCTCGTTGCGCCCGGCGATGACCACGCAGGGCAGGCCCCGGTCGCGGGCGCCGTTGGCGATGCCGGCGGCGACCTTGCCACGCAGGGACTGGTGGTCGAACGAGCCCTCACCGGTGATCACCAGGTCCGCCACGTCGAGCTGCTCCTCCAGCTTGATCAGGCCGGTGACCAGGCCGATCCCGGAGACGACCCGGCCGCCGAGGGCGAGCAGGGCGGCGCCGATCCCCCCGGCCGCGCCGCCACCGGGCAGGATGCGCAGATTCTCGACGCCGAACGCCTGCTCCAGCACGCCGGCGAAGTGGTCCAGCGCCGCGTCCAGCCGCAGCACGTCCTCGCGGGTGGCGCCCTTCTGCGGGCCGTAGACGTTGCTGGCGCCGTGCAGGCCGACCAGCGGGTTGTCGACGTCGGTGGCCGCCACGAGGCGCACCTGGCGCAGCTGCGGCTCACCGGGGAGGGCGGTCGCGGTGATCAGCGGCGCACCCCCGTACGGCAGGGCGTAGCCGCTCACGTCGACCGGGCCGGCACCCAGCGCGGCCAGCATCCCGGCGCCGGCGTCGTTGACCGCGGAACCGCCGAGCCCGACGACCACCTCGGCGGCGCCGGCCTCCACCGCGGCGGCGAGCAGCAGGCCCAGCCCGTACGAGGTAGCGGCGTTGACGTCCCGCTCCTCCTTGCTGAGCAGGTGCAGGCCGCAGGCCTGGGCGCTCTCCACGTAGGCCGTGTCACCGACCAGCAGCACCTCGCCGCGGGCCGGGCGACCCAGCGGGTCGACGGTGTCGACCGGGAGCCGGCGGCCGGCGAGCGCGGTGCCCAGCACCTCGACGAAGCCGGGACCGCCGTCGGACAGCGGGCGCAGCACCGTCTCGTCGTCCGGGGCGGTCTCGTGCCAGCCCTCGGCCACCGCGGTGGCGACCTCGGAGGCGGTCAGCGTGCCGGCGAACTTGTCGGGGCAGATCAATACGCGCACGGGGAGAAAGTACAGGCTTCACACAGGTTGGGGTGTCACGCTCGGTTGCATGGCCACTCTCATGCAGCGACTGCAGATGTTCCTGCGCAGCCCGAAGGGGCAGAAGATCGTCCAGCAGGGTCAGCGTCAGCTGGCCAAGCCGGAGAACCAGGAGAAGCTCCGCCGGCTCGCGACCAAGTTCCAGGGCCGCCGCCGCTGAGTTCCCCCTGAGTGCCCTAGGACACTCCTTCGCCGGCCGACGGCACGGCAACCTTGTGGAAACATGGATCTCGTGACGTCGACCTGGACCGAACCTGCGAACACCGCCACGGCCCTGCTGCTGCTCGGCCGTGGCACCGATCCCGCCAGCGAGCGCGGCGTGGACTGCCCCGGCGATCTGCCGGCGCCCAGCGACCCCGACCTCGTCGCCCGGGCCACGGCCGCCAAGGCCGCGCTCGGGGACCGGGTGTTCGTGCTGGGCCACCACTACCAGCGTGACGAGGTCATCCAGTTCGCCGATGTCACCGGCGACTCGTTCAAGCTCGCCCGCGAGGCGGCGGCCCGCCCCGACGCCGAGTTCATCGTCTTCTGCGGCGTGCACTTCATGGCCGAGAGCGCGGACATCCTGACCGGCCCGTCCCAGCAGGTGATCCTGCCCGACCTGGCCGCCGGCTGCTCGATGGCCGACATGGCCGTGCTGGGCCAGGTGGAGACCGCCTGGGAGCAGTTCACCGACCTCGGTATCGCCGGCGATGTCGTCCCGGTGACGTACATGAACAGCTCGGCCGACATCAAGGGCTTCGTCGGGCGCAACAACGGCGTGGTCTGCACCTCGTCCAACGCCAAGCGGGCCCTGGACTGGGCGTTCGAACAAGGCCCGTCCAACCGCCCCACCACCGCCCTTAACCGGACTAAAGGCAGCCCGAAGGTCTTCTTCCTGCCCGACCAACACCTCGGCCGCAACACGGCGGTGCTGGAGATGGGCTTCGACCTCGACGACTGCGTGCTCTACGACCCGCACAAGCCGAACGGCGGCCTCACCCCCGAGCAGCTGCGCGACGCCAAGATGATCCTCTGGCGCGGGCACTGCTCGGTGCACGGCCGGTTCACCATCGACAGCGTGCGCGAGGTCCGCGAGCGGGTGCCCGGCGTGCGTGTGCTCGTCCACCCGGAGTGCAAGCACGAGGTGGTCCGCGCGGCCGATGAGGTCGGCTCGACCGAATACATCATCCGGGCCCTGGACGCGGCACCCGCCGGGTCGGCCTGGGCGGTCGGCACCGAGCTCAACCTGGTCCGCCGCATGGCCCTGGCCCACCCGGACAAGCACATCACCTTCCTGGACCGGACGGTCTGCTACTGCTCGACCATGAACCGCATCGATCTGCCGCACCTCGTGTGGGCGCTCGAGGAGCTCGTGGCGGGCCGCGTGCCCAACCGCATCACCGTCGATGAGGACACCGCGAAGTACGCGCGGGTGGCCCTCGATCAGATGCTGGCACTGCCGTAAAACCTCACCCTCGGTAATCGCCGATGAGCCGTCCGCACGGTTGCACCTTTTTGTTGCCTTAATCATCAGCAATTCGTGCCGCCTTGGGCGTTGTGATGATTTCTGCTCTGGTCACGCAGGGCTATGCTGCCCGGGCGGCAGCCGCCCGGTCCCCCCGTCGGCTGCACCCCTGTTCGCATCCGGGCGCGCTGACGCGCCCGCCTCTGGAGGTTGCGTTGACCGACGACGTCCTGGCCGTACACGGCGGTACGCCGCTGCACGGACAGATCCGGGTCCGTGGCGCCAAGAACCTGGTTTCCAAGGCCATGGTGGCCGCCCTGCTGGGCGAGTCGCCGAGCCGGCTCTTCGACGTGCCGCGCATCCGCGACGTGGAGGTCGTCCGCGGCCTGCTCGGCCTGCACGGTGTGAAGGTCACCGACGGCGCCGACGACGGCGAGCTCGTCATGGACCCCACCAACGTGGAGAGCGCCAGCAGCGACGAGATCAACGTGCACGCCGGGTCGAGCCGGATCCCGATCCTGTTCTGCGGGCCGCTGCTGCACCGGCTCGGGCACGCGTTCATCCCGGACCTGGGCGGCTGCCACATCGGGCCCCGGCCGATCGACTTCCACATCCAGGCGCTGCGGCAGTTCGGCGCGGTCGTCGACAAGACGCCCGAGGGCATGCACCTGACGGCGCCCAACGGACTGCACGGCACGAAGCTGGAGCTACCGTACCCGAGCGTGGGCGCCACCGAGCAGGTGCTGCTCACGGCGGTGCGCGCCGAGGGCGTGACCGAGCTGCGCAACGCGGCCATCGAGCCGGAGATCATGGACCTGATCTGCGTGCTGCAGAAGATGGGCGCGATCATCACCGTGCACACCGACCGGGTCATCGAGATCCTCGGCGTGCCCCGCCTGCACGGTTACAACCACAAGCCGATCCCGGACCGGATCGAGGCCGCGAGCTGGGCCGCCGCCGCGCTCGCGACCCGCGGCGAGATCGAGGTGCTGGGCGCGCAGCAGGCCGACATGATGACGTTCCTCAACGTCTTCCGCTCGATCGGCGGCGAGTTCGAGATCACCGACGCCCGGGTCGGGCGCACCGGCGTGACCGGCGTCGAGGGCGGCATCCGGTTCTGGCACCCGGGCGGCGAGCTCAACGCCGTGGCGCTGGAGACCGACGTGCACCCCGGCTTCATGACCGACTGGCAGCAGCCCCTGGTGGTGGCCCTGACCCAGGCCCGCGGCCTGTCGATCATGCACGAGACGGTCTACGAGCAGCGGCTGGGCTACACCGAGGCGCTGAACACGATGGGCGCGACCATCCAGGTCTACCGCGACTGTCTCGGCGGCACCCCGTGCCGCTTCGGCCGGCGCAACTTCAAGCACTCCGCGGTCATCGCCGGCCCCAGCAAGCTGCACGCGGCCGACCTGGTCATCCCCGACCTGCGGGCCGGCTTCAGCCACCTGATCGCCGCGCTGGCCGCCGAGGGCACCTCCCGGGTGTACGGCGTCGACCTGATCAACCGCGGCTACGAGGACTTCGAGGGCAAGCTGGCCGCCCTCGGCGCGCTGGTCGAACGCATCTGATCTGCCTTTTCGGAAACCGGGGGGGGGGTGGGGGGGGGGGGGTTTGGGTTTTTTGGGGGTCTTTTCTCCCCTGCGGGGGGGTCCCCACCGTTTCTCCGAAAAGCCACCCCCGCCGAACCCCCCCCCCCCCCCCCCCTCCCCCCCTCCTCCCCCCCCCCCCCCCCCCCCCCCCCCCCCTCCCCCCCCCCCCCCCCCCCCCCCCCCCCCCCCGGTTTCGGGTTTGTGGGGGCTCTTGGCTACGCTGCGGGGGTGTCCTCGCTGTTTCGCCGAAAGTCCCCCGACCTCGTCTCCGACGCCACCGCCACGGTGACCGACGAAGCCGGGCAGTCGGCCGCGCCCAAGCCCAAGGCCTACACGCCCTCGAAGAAGGAGCTCGGCGTCGCGACGCCGAAGCGCACCAACGCGCAGCGCCGGCACGACACGGCGCAGGCCCCGGCCAACCGGCGCGAGGCCTACAAGCAGATGCGCGAGCGTCAGAAGGTCGAGCGGGCCGAGGCGTCGGCGGGCATGCGCGCCGGCGACGAGCGCTATCTGCTGGCCCGCGACCGCGGCCCGGAACGCGCCCTGGTCCGTAACATCGTCGACGCCAAGCGCACGGCCGGCACCTGGTTCTTCGCCGGCGCGATCATCGTCTTCATCGGCTCGACGGGCGCGATGCCCCCGGTGGTCCAGATCGGGGCGAACCTGCTCTGGGCGATCCTGGCGATCGCGGTGCTCGTCGACAGCGTGCTGATCGCCCGCAAGGTGAAGAAGCTGGTCTCGGAGCGCTTCCCGGACACGACGCAGCGGATCGGGTCGCTCTACCTCTACGGGATCATGCGCGGGCTGACCTTCCGCCGCATGCGCGTCCCGAAGCCTCAGGTGGAGCTGGGCGACAAAGTCTGATCATCCAGATCAAGGTCAAGATCAGGAACTGGATGTCGTGCCTGGTTGCATGGTGCTGACCGTCGCTCCCGCCGAGACCGGGCGAGAGTGACCAATCGCCTGGCGGCTCATGAGCGGCCACCCTCACCCTGCCAGGTCCGTGCTCGGAGAAACCCGCGCCGGGTTACTCGATGCCGGCCAGCCGGAGCAAGGCCGCGGTAGCGGCCGCGGCCAGGACGACCACGACGAACGGTGCCCGGCGCCAGGCCAGCAGGGCGCCGACCACCACGCCGGCCGGGCGGGCGATGCCGGCGAAGCCCGTCCCCTCCATCAGCGCGGCGGTGGTCGCCAGGGCCGCCAGCAGCGCTGCCGCGGCCATCGGGAGCAGGCGCTGGAGCTGGTCGGAGAGCTCGAGGCGGTCGCGCAGCAGCACGCCGGCCAGCCGCATCGTGTAGGTGCCCACGGCCAGGGTCAGAATCGCCGCGATCAGCATGACGCCTCCTCGGACTCCGCGTGCCGCTCACCCTCGGGTCCGGCCGGCGCGCTGCGTTCAGCTTTCCTTCGCGGCTGGACGCCGGTCTCGGCCTCCTGCGCCACCGTCCCTCGCGGCCGGACGCCCGTCTCGGCCTGCGGCCCCACCGCCTCACGCGGCCGGACGCCCGTCTCGGCCTCCTGCCCCGCCGCCTCACGCGGCCGGACGCCGGGCTCGGCCTCCTGCCCCGCCGCCTCACGCGGCCGGACGCCGGGCTCGGCCTCCTGCCCCGCCGCCTCACGCGGCCGGCCGCCGGGCTCGGCCTCCTGCCCCGCCGGCCCGGATGGCCGGACGCCGGCGGTGTCGGCCGGGTGGCCGGGGCGGCGGCGGGGGCGGAACAACGCGGCGAGGCCGAGCAGAGCGCACAGGACCGGGAGGCCCGCCGGCAGGACCGGGGTCAGGGCCACCGCCATCGCCGCGCCCAGCAGGGCGACCAGGCGGGTGTCGCGGTCGCGCAGGGACGGCAGGATCAGGGCGATGAGGCCGGCCGGGAAGGCCGCGTCCAGGCCCAGCGTCGCCGGGTCGCCCGTAGCGCCGCCCAGCCACACGCCCAGGGCCGTACCCACGTTCCACGACGTGAACAGCGTGACGCCGATCAGCCAGTACGTGCGGCGGCGCCGGACCGGGTCCGGCTCGGCCAGCGTGAACGCGACCACCTCGTCGGTCATCAGGTGGCTGCCGATGAGCCGGTCACGCCAGCGGGGCCCGACGGTTGCCGAGACCGCCAGGCCGAACGGCAGGTGGCGGGCGTTGAGCAGCAGGCCGGCGAAGACCGCGGCGATCGGGTTGCCCGCGGCGATCAGGCCGACGGCGAGGAACTGGGCGCCGCCCGCGAAGACCGCCGTCGACATCAGGAACGGGACCCAGGTCGGCAGCCCGTACGCGATCGCGATGGCCCCGAACGACGCACCCACCGCGATCATCGCCGCCGCGATGGCCGCCGCGTCGCGCAGCAGCGCGTGGTCCGGTGTTCGCGATGGCGTACGCATAGTTCAAAATAATGAACGAAGCGCCCGGCGTTCGTCAAACCGAACGACTCGATCGACGGAGTGAACATGTCGCACCCCGCTCCCCCGCTCGCCACCATCGCCGCGGCCCTGCGCCGCGAGCGCGAGCGGGTCGGCATCTCGCTGGCCGAGCTGGCCCGGCGGGCCGGACTGGCCAAGTCGACGCTGTCCCAGCTCGAGTCGGGCACCGGCAACCCCAGCGTGGAGACCCTCTGGTCGCTCGGGGTGGCGCTCGGCGTGCCGTTCAGCCGGCTGGTCGAGCCGCCCACCCCGCTGATCCGGGTGGTACGGGCCGGCGAGGGACCTCGGCTGCAGTCCGACCACGCCGACTTCTTCGCGACCCTGCTCGCCGCCGGCAGCGCCCACGCGCGGCGTGACATCTACGTCATGGAGCTGGAGCCGGGCGGCTCCCGGCAGGCCGACGCGCACCTGCCCGGCAGCATCGAGCACCTGGTCGTCGCGGCGGGCCGGCTACGGGTCGGGCCGGAACGGGAGGAGCTCGACCTCGGTCCCGGCGACTACGTGACCTTTCCCGGCGACATCCCGCACAGCTACCAGGCCCTCGAGCCCGGGACGTGGGCGGTGCTGGTGATGGAGCACCGCTAGGACGCGTACAGGCGGGCGACCACGTCCTCGATGTCCGGCTCGACCAGGGACATGTCCCGCAGCGACGACAGCGCCGCCAGCCGGGCCACCACCGGTCCGGCCTCGTCCGAGAGCAGGTCGAACGACGCGCGGTGCCGGTCGGCCTCGACGGAGACGAGCGTGGCGCCGTCGACCGTGAAGCCGGGCGGCAACGGCGCGTCGAGGTCCACGACCAGGCGGCGGCGGGACCCGTACCGGTTGTGCAGGGCCTCGATCGTCCCGTCGTGCACCACCCGGCCGTGGTCGATCACCACCAGCCGCCGGCAGAGCCGCTCGATGTCGGCCAGGTCGTGCGTGGTCAGCACCAGAGTGACGTCGCCGGTGGCCCCCAGCTCGGCCAGGAACGATCGCACCGCCTGCTTGCTCACCACGTCCAGGCCGATCGTGGGCTCGTCGAGGAACAGCACCTCGGGCCCGTGCAGCAGCGCCGCGGTGAGTTCCCCGCGCATGCGCTGGCCGAGCGACAGCTGCCGTACCGGGGTGTCCAGGAAGCCGTCCAGGTCCAGCAGGCCGACGCAGCGCCGCAGCCGGGCGGCATGCTCGGGCGCCGGCACCCGGTAGATGTGGCGCAGCAGGCTGAACGACTCGCGCAGCGGCAGATCCCACCACAGCTGCGAACGCTGCCCGAAGACCACCCCGATGCGCAGGGCCAGCCGGGTGCGTTGCGGCACCGGCGTCAGCCCGCACACCGACACGGTCCCGGCCGACGGGGTCAGCACGCCGGTCAGCATCTTCAGCGTGGTGGACTTGCCGGCGCCGTTCGGGCCGATGTAGCCGACCATCTCGCCGCGCTCGATCCGCAGGTCGATGCCGTCGACCGCGGCCACCGTGCGTTTCGTGCGGCGCAGGCGGCCGGCGCGGACCCGTACCGTGAAGTCCTTGCGCAGGCCGTCCATCCGGATGACGGTCACGATCTTCCCCTCATGATCCGGTGCTGCGGTAGTGCCGGATGCCGGACCGCCAGACCAGCGCGGCGATGCCCGCCGCGACCAGCGCGACCAGCGATGACACGTAACCCGTCCAGCCCGGCAGACCGAGCGGGTCGGTGCGGCCCAGCAGCGCCAGCGCCGGCTGGTAGGCCACAAACCCGAAACCCAGGCCGTACGCGAAGACGGCCCGGAACCAGCCCGCATAGACCGGCACCGGATACGAGGTGAAGTCCCGCCCGCCGTAGGTGAACGCGTTGCCGAGCTGCCCCGAGTCCACCCACCAGAACGCCAGGCTGGCGCTGAGCACGAAGATCGCGCCGAAGAACACCGCCCCGGCCACCGGCACCAGCAACGCCAGCGCCACCCGGGCCGGCGTCCAGTCGATGTCGTTGAGCCGCAGGGCCACCAGGAACACGACGACAGCCAGCGCGACGCGCAGGGCCTTGCGCAGCGGCAGGTCCATGAAGACGAGCTGGCCCAAGGCGCTCAACGGCCGGAGCAGGACGGCGTCCATCATCCCGGTCCGCACGTACGTGGTGAGCCGGTCGATGTTGCCGACCACGAAGTCGGCCAGGTTGAAGGCGCACGAGGACAGGCTCACCATGAGGATGGCCTCGGTGAGGGTGAAACCGGCGATGGTCGGGGTGGCGCGGAAGATCACCAGGACGGCGATGACGTCGAGCGCCGTACCCCCGATGTTGGTGATCATCTCGACCACGAAGGACGCCCGGTACGCCATCATCGACCGCCACTGCCCACCCAGCAGCGCGGCGTACGCCCGCAGCTCAGCCACCCTGAGCCACCAGCCGGCGCTCGGCGCGGCGCTGCACCAGCGCGCAGAGCGCCAGCAGCACCGCCGCCCAGCAGGCCTGCAGCACGACCAGGGCGACCTGCACCGGCGTGGGATCCCGCTCGACCAGCACGTCCAGCGGCGTCTGCAGGAAGCCGGGGAACGGCGTGGCCACCCACAGCGTCACGGCCAGCCAGTCGGGCAGGAAACGCAGCGGGAAGTAGAGCCCGGCCAGCACCCCGGCGGCCAGCGTCCACAGCACCAGCGGCCCGCGCGCGTCGTGCAGCCAGTACGCGGTCGCGTTGACCAGGAACCGCATGCCCATGCTGCCGACCACCGCGAGCAGCACGGACACCGCGAACAGCGGCACGGTGAACAGGCGGCCGGGCAGATACAGATCGAAGAAGATCAGGCCGACGACAACCGGCGGCACGAACCGGAAGAGCAACGCGTGCAGGGCCCGGCCCAGGTCCGGCGCCAGATAGCTGAGCACCGGATGCACGGGCCGCAGCAGATCGGCCGTCACGTCACCGCTGCGGATCCGGTCGGCCAGTTCCGTCCACCCCCAGAGCGCGACTACGCTGAGCAACCCCTGTCCCACCCACACGAAAGTGGTCAGCTGCGCGGCGTCATAGCCGGCGGGCCGGCCACCGACCGCACCCGCGGCCACGGCGAGCAGCACGTAACAGCGGAGGAACCCGAAGACGGTGTTGGTGAACGCCCCGGCTATCGTCGCCTGCCGGTAGGTGGCGTACCTCCGGAAACCTGACCATGCGAGAGCACCGGAAGTAGCGAGAGTGTCCCGGAACGGCCGGTGCGGAGAGATCTGAGGCACCCTGGCGTCGAGCCGGTCCACGCCGTTAATCTCCTTCCACAAACCCCCGCAGCGGAGCCGGGCGACTGTACCCGGTGCACCGCCCTGCCACCGAGCTATTTCCGACAAGGTGGATAATCGTCGTGACGGAGCGTAACCAGCCATCGGCCGCCCAGAGGGCTGCCCGATGAACGGTTGGAGCTCCCACTCCGGCGCGGACCGCTGGGACGACGAACCCGCCTGGGTGTACGAGATCACCTGGGAATGGGAACCCCTGCCCGGCCAGCGCTACCCGGGCGACCCGGGCCGCCGCCGGGCCGTGCACCACCCCGTCTACGACGCCTCCCGAGCAGCGGAAGCGGCCTCGGCCTGGGACGCCGACTTCCGGGCGATCGCCCAGGCCTCCGGCCCACCGGCGCCATCATCGGGCGGCCCGTCGACGGCCCGCCCGGTGTCACCGGCGGCCGGCCGCGCGACGGTCGGCCGCCCGCCGCAGCCGCCACCGTCGTGGACCGGGCCGGAGGAACAGCAGGGGTACGCCGCACCGGCGGGCCGGACACCGTACGTGGCGGGAGCAGCGCCACCGCCGCAGCAGCAGGGGCCGTCGCAGCAGCAGGGGCCGTCGTGGAACAGGCCGGTGCCGTTGCCGGATCGGCTGCCGGAGCAGGAGCGGCGGCATCAGCGGCCGTCCGCGGAACGGCCGCAGTCCGCGGGGCAGGCTCCGCAGGGTCGTCAGGGTCCACCTTCCCCTGATTCTCGGCAGTCGCCGCCTGATTCTCGTCGGGTGGATCCGCGGTTCCAGCAAGGTCAGCAGGCTGCGGACAACCGTTTTGCTGCGGACACCCGGTTCCCGGACGGGCGGTCTTACGACTCGCGGTCGGCCGGTGCGCGAGCCGAGTCTGAGCATCGGCCGGTGGAGCCGCGTCGTCCCGCCACGCCGCAGGACTTCCCCGGCGGTCAGGCACGTCCGGCGCAACGTTCCGGACCCGAGGCGCGGCCGAGCGGGGATGCTTACGTTCCGTACCGGATCGGTCCGGCCTCGCAGTCGCCGTCGCGGCCCGCCCAGGAACCGGCCGCCCGGCCCGGGGACGACCGGGTCTACGGCCAGCCGGCGCGGCCCGTGAGTCATGACACGCCGCCCTATCAGGGGCCGGTTGCCACTACGCCGGTGGCGCCCTATCCGGCCCCGCGGCCGGTGGCGCCTGATCCGACCTGGGCTTCGCCGGTTGATCCGCGGCCTGCTACGCCGCTGGGGCCGCGCGCTGAGCAGGGTGAATCGCGGTCGGTGGCGCCTCGGTCGGCGCCGCCTGCGGCTCGGCGTGCGGCTCACAGTGCGGAGCCGCCGACTGATCCGCGCTTCCCGGCGCCGATGCGGGCAGTGCCGCCGGCGGAGGCTCAGCAGCGGCGGACGGCTGCCTACGGGCCGCCGCCGGCCACGCAGACACCTGCCGCGCCTGCCGCCTATGCGGCGCCGCCTGTGCACTCCGCGCCGCCTGTGCACTCCGCGCCGCCTGTGCACTCCGCGCCGCCTGTGCAGTCCACGCCCTCGGCGATGCCGGGGCATTCCGCGCCCGCGGCCTTCGCGACGCCGCCTGGGCATACTGGGCCGCCGGTGCACTCCGCGCCGCCCGCGCAGTCCACGCCCTCGGCGATGCCGGGGCCTTCCGGGCCCGCAGGTTTCGCAACACCGCCCGTGCACCCCGCATCCCCGGCGCCGCCCGTCCACTCAGCGCCACCCATCCACTCAGCGCCACTCGTGCACTCCGCACCACCCATCCACTCCGCACCACCCGTGCACTCCGCACCACCCGTGCACTCCGCACCACCCGTGCACTCCGCACCGCCGGTGCACTCCGCACCGCCGGTGCACTCCGCACCGCCGGTGCACTCCGCACCGCCGGCTGCCGTGCCGCCGGTTCAGGCCGGGCGGCCCGAGCAGCAAGGCCGGCCCGCGCCTGAGTCTTGGGCGCCTGCCGCTTACGCCGGCCCGCCTGCCGTGGCGAGTCCGGCCGCTGGGCCGCAGCAGGCGCCGCCCGCTGTTCGGCCCACGTCCGCGCAGCCCGCGCAGCCCGCGCACTATCGTCCGGCTCCGCCGACCCAGCCCTACCAGCCTCAGCCACGGCACGGCACGCCGCCGCCGGCGCCGGTGTCCACCCCGCCGGTCGACCAGCGGCAGGCGCTGCGGCCTCCTTATGGCGTTCCCGCTCGGTCCGAGGAGGCACCGCAGCAGTCGGCGCCGGTTGAGTCCACCGGTTCGACGGTTCAGCGTGCTGTGGGCGGTTCTGCCGCAGTCGATCCGGAAGTCACCCGGCCGATCCCGCCCTTCGCGGGGCATGACGCGGCTACGCAGACGGCGCCGAGCCCAGAAGACACCGCGGTCACGCCCGTGTCGGCTCAGCCCAGCCCGGTTGCCGAAGAGGAAGCCGGCGCGGAGGAACCGCACGGTCTGGGCTGGTTGTTGTCGATGAGCGGCCTCGGCGCGGTCACCCCGGAACCGGAACCTGCCGCCCCGGATCCGACCGATCTCGTCATCCAACCTCCAGATACCACCGCCAACGACGAGGTCAGCGGCGCGACGATCGACAACAGCCCGCCCGACACTGCTCTCGCGACCACCGCCCCGATCAGCGGCGTTCCGGTCAGCGGCAGCTCGATTGCCGGCACGCCGGTCAGTGGTGGTCCGATCAGCAGCGGACCGGTCAGCGGTGGCCCCGTCAGCGCCGCGCCGGTCAGTTCGCTGCCGACCAGTGGGGCCGCCGTCAAGCAGGACTGGTTCTCGCCCACCACCGAGACCCGCATGGTCAGGCCGAAGTCCGCGGAGGTCATCCCGGAGGACGAGGCGTCGGCAGAGGCGCACCCGTCCGCCGACACGCCGGCCGACGACACGGGCGCCACCCGCACAGCAGCGCCCGACGCTACAGCGCCAATCACCGCGGCGCCTGACACGGTGGATGCCGATGTCGCCGATCGCGAGTCCACCGGCCCTGACCTGCCGGAGCCGGCCACGGTCGAGGCCGACGATCCGCAGCCGGAGCAACGAGACCTCGCCGAAGACCCAGCCCTCGCCAGCGACGAACCCAACGCGACAGTCCCAGCCGCCGTCGAACCGACCGCCGTCGAAACGGCCGAAGCGGCACCGACCGACGCGGAACCGGCCGCCGTCGAATCGGTCGCCGTCGAATCGGTCGACGCGGAGCCGACCATCGTCGAACCGGCCGACGCGGAGCCGGTCGTCGTGGTGCCCGCGGTCTCCGAACCGGTCGACGCGGAGTGGACCGACTTCGAGCCGGCCGACCCGCAGCCCGAAGCCGCGAAGCAGGCGGAATCCCGGCCGACCGACCCGGAACTGGCCGGTCCGGAACTGGCCGACCCAGACTTGGCCGACCCAGAACTGGCCGACCCAGAACTGGCCGACCCAGAACTGGCCGACCCAGAACTGGCCGACCCAGAACTGGCCGACCCGGAGCCAGTCGACTCAGAGCCGGTTGACTCAGAGCCAGTCGACTCAGAGCCGGTTGACTCAGAGCCGGTTGACTCAGAGCCGGTTGACGCGGAACTGGTTGACGAGGACCTGGCCGGTCCAGAAGTCGTCGACGCGGAGCTGGCCGACCCAGAACTGGTCGACACGGACGTCGTCGATGCGGAGCTGGTCGACCCGGAACCGACCGACCCAGAGCTGGTCGTCGAGGCGGAGCTCGCCGACGCGCAGCCGATCGACGCGGAACTGGTCGACGCCGAACTGCTCGACACCGCCCCGAGCGACGCCGAGCCGATCCAGACCGACCACGCGGAAACCTCGCCGGTCCAAGGAGAGCCGTCGGCGGATCAGGCTGAGCAAGCCGCCCTCCCCGACGCCGAGACGGTCGATGCCGAGCTGGTCGACCCGGACCGGGCCGAAGCGACACAGACCGACCCGATCCACGCGGAGATCACCACCCCGGAGCCGGTCCGGACCGACCCGGTAAAGGCAGAGCTGGTCGAACCCGAGCCGGCGACCACGGAACCAGTCAACGCAACGTCCGCGGAAGACGCCGAAACCACGAACGCCGAACCGCAACCAGCCGAACCCGAGCAGGCAGAAGCCGAGCACGCAGAAGCCGAGCACGCAGAAGCCGAACCCCAGCGGAGGCAACCCGCTCCCCCGCGTACCGGAATGCCCAGCGCGCCGGCCGACCCCCGGCCCGAGCGTCGCCGCGCCGACCCGGAGCAGATTCTGGCCGCGTACCCGTGGAAGGTTGATCCGGTCACCCTGCGGGAGACCGTCGATGACCCGGAGCCGCTCCTGGCCGTGCGGGATCGGCTCACCGACCGGCTGGAGTACGCCGAGCGTGACACCGTCCGCGCCGGCCTGCTCGGGCTGCGGGCTGTCGCGTCGCGGGTGCTCGGTGATCTCGGCTGGGCTCTCGCCGATGCGCGGGAGGGGCTGCGGCATGCCGAGGCCACCGGTGAGCTGCGGCTGATCGCGCTCGCGCAGGCCCGGCTCGCTCACGTGCAGCAGTGGCAGGGGGATTTTGCCGAGGCCGACCGGTTGTTCGAGGAGGCCAATTCCGTCGAGCTGCCCGATCGGCTCCGGGCCGAGCTGCACGTCCAGGCGGGCAAGTCCGGCTACGAGCAGGGCCGGTTCCTCGAGGCCTGCAACCATTTCGAGGCCGCGCTGGAGCTGCGGCGGGTCGAGGATCCCGAGCTGGTCGCTCGGACCGAGGCCGCGCTCGACGCGGTCATGGACCGGGTCCGGGAGACCGGGTGGGGGCCTTATCCGCGCTCGCGCGAGGAGATTCTTCAGCGGAGTGAGCCGCCGCATCCGGCTCTGGACTACGACTCCGGGTGGCAGGGGTACGCCGACAGCAACGGCGAAGTCGTCATCCCCGAGCGTTACGCCGAGGCCCAGCCGTTCCACGAGGGCGTCGCGTGGGTACGCCGTCCCGGCACCGCCGCCTGGGAACTGATCGATGAGACCGGCGCCCTGGTCATCGACCCGTCCAGCGGTTATGTGCAGGTCAGCCGGTTCGCCGACGGGCTGGCCTGGGTTTCGCGGGATCCGGCCGGCGGCTGGTTCGCCGTCGACTGGCACAACCGGGTCATCGTGCCCGGCGGGTTCGAGGATGTGCGGCCGTTCCGGCACGGGCTGGCTGTGGTGCGCCGCGGCGGGTGGGGTGCCGTAGACCAGCACGGACGGATCGTGGTCCAGCTCAAGTATCAGCGGTTCGCGACCGAGTTGACCGCCGCCGGACCCGTCGAGGGTTTCACCGGCGACGGGCTGGCCGTAATCGATGCCGGGGACCGGCTCGGGGTGGTCGACCGGACCGGGCAGTTGCGGGTCGCGCCGGTGCACGCCCGGCTGCTCATCCATCCGATGGCGTTCATCGTCGGGGACCGGGACGGGCGGTGGGGTGCGCTGGACCGCGACGGCGATCCGGTGCTCGAGGTGACCCGGGCCCGGCTCGCGGATGTGGTGGACGAGATAGAGCGGCTGCTCTCCGGTACCCGGCCGGTTCTGTAAGGGGCCGGTAGGGTCCCAGGCATGGAGTTCCGTCACCTCGGCCGTTCCGGCCTACTCATCAGCGAGATCGCGTACGGCAACTGGATCACCCACGGCTCCCAGGTCGAGGAGGAGGCCGCCGCCGCGTGCGTGCGGGCCGCCCTCGACGTGGGTATCACCACGTTCGACACCGCCGACGTGTACGCCGGCACCCGCGCGGAGGAGGTGCTGGGCCGCGCGCTCAAGGGTGAGCGCCGCGAGGGCCTGGAGATCTTCACCAAGGTCTACTGGCCGACCGGCCCCGGCCCGAACGACCGCAGCCTGTCCCGCAAGCACATCATGGAGTCGATCAACGGCTCGCTGCGCCGCCTCCAGGTGGACTACGTCGACCTGTACCAGGCGCACCGCTACGACTACACGACGCCGCTCGAGGAGACGATGCAGGCGTTCGCCGACATCGTGCACTCCGGCAAGGCCCTCTACATCGGGGTCTCGGAATGGACCGCGACGGAGATCCGCGCCGGCTGGGAGCTGGCCCAGGATCTGAAGATCCAGCTGGTGTCGAACCAGCCGCAGTATTCCGCGCTGTGGCGGGTCATCGAGGCCGAGGTGGTGCCCACCTCGATCGAGCTCGGCATCGGCCAGGTGGTCTTCTCACCGATCGCGCAGGGCGTGCTGACCGGCAAGTACGAGCCGGGCAAGCAGCCGCCGGCGGGCTCCCGGGCCACCGACGACAAGTCCGGCGCCGAGTTCATCTCGCGCTGGATGAGCGACGAGGTGCTGACCGCGGTGCAGCAGCTCAAGCCGCTCGCCGAGCAGGCCGGCCTGTCGCTGGCGCAGCTCGCGGTGGCCTGGGTGCTGCAGAACGACAACGTGTCGGCGGCGATCATCGGCGCGTCCCGGCCCGAGCAGGTCCACGACAACGCCAAGGCGTCGGGCGTGAAGCTCGACAGCGACCTGATGAAGGCGATCGACGACGTGCTCTCGCCGGTCACCGAGCGGGACCCGGCCAAGACGGTCAGCCCCGCGAAGCGTCCCTGATCCGCGTCGCCCGGCGTCCCGTGCGGGGGCGCCGGGCGAGCCTCAGAGCGACTGCCAGAAACGCATGTAGGCCAGGCCGATCTCGCCCATGCTGTCCGGTACCCCGATGAGCCCGGCGAGCCAGCTCACCAGCGTGAAGAACCAGACGTTGATCTTCGACTGCCAGAGCAGGACGAAGAGCAAGATGAAGCCGTACGGCGCGAAGAGGTTGTATGCGCGCTGGTAGGGCGGGCTGAGCCAGGGCTGGACGATGTTGCCGCCGTCCAGGCCGGGCACCGGCAGCAGATTCAGCAGGCTGGCCGTGACCTGCAGGAAGGCCAGCGCGGCCAGGGCCACCCAGAAGTCACCGTGGCTGCCGCCGATGGTCCAGCCGCCGGAGCCGTCGCTGAGCAGCACGACGTCGTCGCCCGCACCGAACAGGAACGGCACGGCCAGGATCAGCGCGAACACCACGTTGGTGGCCGGGCCGGCCGCGCTGATCAGCGACTCCTTGACCTTGCTGCGGATGTGCGCGTGGTCCACCCACACCGCCCCGCCGGGCAGGCCGATGCCGCCGAGCACCACCGCGACCAGCGGCAGCACGATGGACAGCACCGGGTGCGTGTACTTCAACGGGTTCAGCCGCAGGTAGCCCCGATCGGCGACGCCCCGGTCGCCGGCGAAGTACGCGACGATCGCGTGTGCGTACTCGTGCAGGCAGAGCGACAGCACCCAGCCGGACACGATCAGCAGGAAGACGTCGACCCGGACGTTGCCGTAGCCGGTCCACGCCATCCAGCCGGCCACCACCGTCACCGCCAGGATCCCGACGAAGACCGGGCTGGGAACGAAGGCGCTCTTCGGGGCGCTCCGCGAGACCTGGTAACTCACTCGGCCGGCAACAGACTCATCTTGTAGTCCACCCGGTCGTCCTCGACCAGGGTGACCTGGGTGACCCCGGCGGCCGCCAGCTCACGCCACGCCTGGCCGATCCACGACTCGGCGTCGGCCTGGCTGCTGAACGTCTCGGTCGGGCCGGCCACCGGCTGTCCGTCGACGCCCTCGTACCGCCAACTCCACGGCATTCCGCCGCCTCCCTCAGGTGTCGATCTGTGGTCCTGTTCCCACCCTACGGTGTGCGCGCCGGTACGCCCGGTACGCCCGGGCCCATCGAAGCCGGGTCGCCCCGCATGATCGCGGCGGACGGCCCTAAAGTACGGGGCATGTCTGCTGACGGGTGGAGTTCGATCCTGGTGCTCGGCGGGATCCGGTCCGGCAAGTCCGCGTTCGCCGAGGCGCTGGTCGCCGGCGCCGCGTCGGTCCGCTATGTCGCCACGGCGGTCGGCGGCGAGGACGACCCCGAGTGGCGCGCCCGGATCGAGACCCACCAGCGCCGCCGCCCGCAGTCCTGGACCACCGAGGAGACCGGCGCGGACCCGTCCCGGCTGGCGGCCCTGCTCGCCGAGGCCAAGCCGGACGACACGCTGCTCGTGGACGACCTGGGCGGCTGGGTGGCGGCACTGCTCGACCCGGCCCAGCAGCCCAACGACGACCTGGCGACCGTGACGGCCCTGGCCGAGGCGGTGCGCTCGTGCGCCGCCCGGCTGGTGCTGGTCAGCCCGGAGGTGGGGCTGTCGCTGGTGCCGGCCACGCCGGTCGGCCGGGCGTTCGCGGACGCGCTGGGCACCGCGAACCAGGCGCTGGCCGGGGCCTGTGACCGGGTCGCGTTTGTCGTGGCCGGGCGGCCGACCTGGCTCAAGACCGGGCCGGACGTGCCCGCCATCGTCACCGACCTGCAGGCGGAGAACGCGGAGACCCGCGGGGCGGCGCTGGGCGTCGACGAGGTCGCCATGCACGACGCGATGACGGCGGCGACGCCTCCCGCCGGCACGCCCGTGATCACGCCCGCTGCCGCGCCCGGCACCGCCTCCACCGACAACCCCGCGACTTCAATCGCCGCCGCGTCCGGGACCGGCACGGAGCCGCTGTCGGCCGAGGAGGCCGTAGCGGCGCACCGGGCCCGCACCGCGAACGCCGGCGAAGGCGCCCTGCACGCCCCGACCATGGTGCTGCCGCTGGTAGCCAGCGGCGCGGTCATCGAAGCTGGCATGGACCTGCCGCTGCCGGACAGCGACGCCGGGCCGGACGCCCGCGACCGGCTCGCCGGGGTCGACCTGCCCGGGGCGGGCATCGGCACGTTGCTCGAAGCCGTCGAGTTCGCGGCCGCCACCCAGAGCACCGCGACCCCGCGCGCCTGGGGCCCGGTCCGCGTCCTGCTGATCGACGGCCGGCACGGCGGCGGCGCGGCGGCCGGCGGCGACGAGCAGGACGCCACCCGCCGGGCCGACGAGGCCGAAGCCGGCGAAGGTGCGCTCGCCCGCCTCGCGGCAACCGCGGACGCCGACATCGTCGTGGTCCGCACACCCCCGTCGGGTGCCATGGAGGACGGCCCGGTGATGGACGCCGAGGCGGTCGACGCGGCGCTTCGGCAGGGCTGGGCGCTGGCCGACGCGGCCGGCGAAGCGGGCCGGGAAGCCGTCATCCTGGCCTCGTGCGGGGTGGGCACCGAGGCCGCGGCGACCGCCGTGCTGGCCGCGACCACCGGCGCCGAGCCGGTGGCGATCCTGCCGCGGGTACTGGTGCCCGGCGGCTTCTACGACGACGCGGCGTGGATGGTCCGCTGCGCGGCCGTCCGCGACGCGATGCACCGCATCCGGCAGGAGCCGCGCGGCGCCAAGGACATCCTGGCCCAGCTCGGCGGGGCCGACCTGGCCATCGCTACCGGCGCGCTGCTCGGTGCGGCCGCCCGGCGGATGCCGGTGCTGCTGGACGGGCCGCTGGGCATCGCGGCCGGGCTGGTGGCCCGCGACCTGGCCAGCCAGGCCCGGCACTGGTGCCTGCTGCCCGACGCGGGCACCCACGCGCTGGTCCGGCAGGGCGCCGACGTACTCGGGCTGACCCCGGTCGTGCAGCTCGGCCTGGACCTCGGCGAGGGCGCGAACGCACTGGCGGTGCTGCCGCTGCTGCGCTCGACGATCGCGCTGGCGGGCGCGCTGCCGGTGCACCCGGCGCTGCTGGCCGGACACGGCGACGCCGGCCTGACCGCGGACGAGGACGGACCGGACGAGGACGACGAGCAGGACTTCGCCGAGCCGGAGCCGCACGGCCCCGGCCCGGCCAGTGCCTGACGAGCCCCGGCCCGCCGAAAACCAGCCGGGCGACGCCGAGCCGACGCAACCCGAGCCGGCCGAGCAGCAAGCGCCGCGGAAAGCACAACCGGCGCCCAAATCCCGGCTACCGGTTGTCGACGGCCTGCGTCTGGCGCTGACCACCCTCACCGTCCTGCCCGTCCGCACCGGCCGCATCGACCGCCGCAGCGCCGCCGTCGCGATGAGCGCCGCCCCGCTGCTCGGCGCCTTCCTCGGAGCACTCCTGGCCGCCCTCTTCGTCCTCCTGGGCGAGAACCTCCTGGCCGCCACGGTCACCGTGGCCGCGAGCGCGCTGCTCACCCGGGGCCTGCACCTGGACGGCCTGGCCGACACCGCCGACGCGCTCGGCTCCTACCGCCGCGGGGACGCTGCTCTCGAGATCATGAAGAAGTCCGACATCGGCCCGTTCGGCGTCGCGGCCATCGCGCTGACCCTGCTCATCCAGGCCGCCGCCCTGGCCGGGCTGACACCGTGGGCGATCGTCGCGGCCTGGGCAGCCGGCCGCCTCGGTGTCACCCTGGCCTGCCGTCGCGGCGTACCCTCGGCCCGCCCTGACGGTCTGGGCGCGCTGGTCGCCGCGACCGTACCGGTGCCGGTCGTGATCCTGGCCGCGGCCGTCGTCGCGGCCGGGGCCGTCTGGGCGGTGCCGGGCCGTCCGTGGCAGGGTCCGGCCGCCGTCGCCGGCGCGCTGCTGGTGGCGGTCCTGCTGCTGCGCCATGCGGTACGCCGGTTCGGCGGCATCACCGGCGACGTCATCGGCGCGACCGTCGAGCTGACCACCACGCTGACGCTGATCGGCCTAGCCGTGCGCTGAGTCGTACGCCTTGACGACCTTCTTCGGTGCGGTCCGCCGCCACGCCTCCGTCACGACCTGCCGCAACTCCTCCGGGTCGGCCTCGGCCAGCACCACCGTGACCCAGCCGAAGCGGCCCACGTACGGCGCCGGGGCGAAGACATGCGGGGCCGCGGCGATCAGCTCGGCCTGGTCCTCCCGGGACGCCTTCACCGAGATGGTGCCGCTCTCGCCGCCGCCCGAGGCGAACATCTTGTCGCCGTACCGCAGGGTGTTGTGGCCCCAGTTCTCGACGAAGACCTCGGCGCACCCGGGCAGGGCCAGGACCCATTCGCGCACCTGGTCGTAGGTGACGCTCACCGCACCGACGGCTGCACGAACGGCGGCTTCACGATCTTCGCCTCGGTCCGGCGGCCCCGGATGTCGATCTGGACCAGGTCTCCCTCGGCGAGTCCGGCGGCTGTGTCGAGCAGGGCCAGCGCGATGCCGATCTTCTTCGTCGGTGAGAACGTGCCGCTGGTGACCTCGCCCACGAGCGCGTCCCCCGCGTACACCTGCATGTGACCCCGCGGGATGCCGCGGCCGGTCAGCTCCAGGCCGCGCAGCAGCCGGCGGGGACCTGCCGCCTTCTCGGCCATCAGCGCGTCGCGGCCCCAGAACGCGGGCTTCGACCAGCCGACCGCCCAGCCGGAGCGGGCCTGCACCGGGGTGATCTCCAGGGACAGTTCCTGGCCGTGCAGCGGGTAGCCCATCTCGGTGCGCAGCGTGTCCCGGGCGCCGAGCCCGCACGGGCGCACGCCCGCCTCGACCAGCGCGTCCCAGACGGTGACCGCGTCGTCCCAGGGCACCACCAGTTCGTAGCCCTGCTCGCCGGTGTAGCCGGTGCGGCAGACGATCAGGTCGACGCCGTCGATCCGGGCCGGGTTGAACGACATGTACTCGTGGCCGGTCGGCAGGCCCAGCTTGGTGACCGTCTCGGCGGAGTGCGGGCCCTGCACGGCGAGGACCGCGTAGCTGCGGTGCTCGTCGGTCACCGCGATGCCCTCGGGCGCGGCGGCGGCGAGCCGGCGGACCACCTCGGCCGTGTTCGCGGCGTTCGGGATCAGGAAGACCTCGTCCGGGCCGATCAGGTACGCGATCAGGTCATCCACGACCCCGCCGGTGGCATCGTCGCAGCACAGGGTGTACTGCGCCTTGCCCGGCGCGATGCGGCCCAGGTCGTTGCTGAGGCAGGAGTTGACGAAGTCCGCCGCGCCCGGTCCGGTGACCCGGGCCTTGCCCAGGTGCGACACGTCGAACACGCCGACGGCTTCCCGGACGGAGGTGTGCTCGCGCAGGACGCCGCCACCGGCGTACTCCAGCGGCATCTCCCAGCCGCCGAAGGCGGCGAACTTGGCCCCGAGCGCGACGTGGCGCTCGTGCAAAGGCGAACGGAGCAGGGCTGCGGCCTCGGTCGACATGAGTGGCAACTTACCGGTGACCTCGCATGTGGTTAGCATCGGCGGGACACCATCACCGATCGGCGCGACCCGCGCCGGGGTGACCACACCGCCGGGGCGGCCCACGAGGGGGCTCCGGCCCCTCATCGTCGCGGAGCGCCCGAGTGACCCACCCCGCCCCCTCCCTCACCCTGGTCGACAGCGACCCCGCCGAACTGGCCGTCGATGCGATCGTCATCGGGCTGCACAGTCAGCCCGACGAGGGTGGCGCGCTGCTGCCGGCGTCCGGCGCGGAGAGCATCGCCGCCGCGTTCGACGGCAAGCTGACCTCGACCCTGGCCCTGCTGGGGGCCACCGGCGCGCCCGGCGAGGTGACCAAGCTGGCCACGCTGGGCACCATCGCCGCGCCGCTGGTGGTCGCCGTGGGCCTGGGTGACGAGCCGTCCGGCTCCGCGCCCGCCACCGAGACGCTGCGCCGGGGCACGGGTGCCGCGGTGCGCGCGCTCGCCGGCAGTGAGACGGTCGCGCTGGCGCTGCCGGTGCCCGACGACACCGACGCGCCCGGGGTGCTGCGGGCGATCCTCGAGGGTGCGCTGCTGGGGTCGTACCGGTTCGCCGGTTACAAGACCAAGCCGCAGCCGGCCCGCCGCGACCCGGTCAAGGCCCTGCAGGTCACCGTGCCGGACGCCGCCGACGCGGCGGCCGCGGCCGAGGTGACCCGGGCCGAGGTGGTCTCGAAGGTCGTCCGGCTCACCCGCGACTGGGTCAACACCGCCCCCAACGAGCTGCGCCCGCCGCAGTTCGCCGACGCCGTGGTCGCCGCGGCCGAGGGCACCGGCCTGGAGGTGGAGGTGCTCGACTTCGACGCCCTCAAGGCCGGTGGCTACGGCGGCATCGTCGCCGTCGGCCAGGGTTCCGAGGCCCCGCCGCGCCTGGTCAAGCTCAGCTACACGCCCGAGGGCGTGACCGACCCGAAGCGGGTCGCGCTGGTCGGCAAGGGCATCACCTTCGACACCGGCGGCATCAGCATCAAGCCGACCGCCGGCATGTGGGAGATGAAGTCGGACATGGCCGGCGCCGCCGCGGTCGGCGCGGCCCTGCTGGCCGTCGCCGCGCTCAAGCCGGCCGTCGCGGTCACCGGCTACCTGGCCATGGCCGAGAACATGCCTTCCGGTACGGCGTACCGGCCGGGCGACGTCATCACCATGTTCAGCGGCAAGCGGGTCGAGGTGCTCAACACCGACGCCGAGGGCCGGATGGTGCTCGCCGACGCGATCGCCCGGGCCTGCGCCGACGGCACCGACTACGTCTTCGAGACCTCGACGCTGACCGGCGGTCAGGTGGTCGCGCTGGGCAAGCGGATCGCCGGCGTGATGGGCTCGCCGGAGACCTGCGAGCGGGTCAAGGCGGCCGGGGACGCCGTCGGCGAGCCGGCCTGGCCGATGCCGCTGCCGGACGACGTGCGCAAGGGCATGGAGTCGGAGATCGCCGACATCAGCCAGGTCAACGCGAGCATGGACCGGGCCGGGCACATGCTGCAGGGCGGTGTCTTCCTGCGCGAGTTCGTCGCCGACGGGGTCGAGTGGGCGCACATCGACATCGCCGGGCCGTCATACCACACGGGCGAGCCGAACGGTTACTGGACCAAGGGCGGCACCGGCGTGCCGGTGCGCACGCTGCTGGCGCTGGTCGACGACGTGGCCGCCAACGGCTGAGCGGCGGGGCGCCGTCCGGTCCAGGACAGGCCCTAAGAGGCCGGGCGGCGCTTCTGGCGCTCGTTGTAGTCGCGCATCCGCTGCGGATAGCCCATCAGCCGGATGTCGTAGATCGGCATCGCCAGCTGGTGGGCGAGGCGCCGGGCACCCTCCGGGGAGTCGACGCGCCGGCGGGTCCACTCACCGTCGTGCGCGACCAGCAGCAGCGTGGTCTCGGTCACCGTCGTCTTCGGCTCGATGAAACCCTCCACCCCGCGGCGGGATCGGGCGAACTCGGCGAGGTGCTCGAAATCGGCGCGATCGGCCGTCCGGCCCACCCCGCGGGACGGCTCTTTCCGCCGCCGGAACCAAGCCACGCCACGCTCCTCACGTTCGACTGCGGTCAGGGTACGTCCTCACCCGGTGTCCTTGGGCACCTGACTACATCGATCGTTGCGGGAAGTGACAAGATGGCCAGGACAGCTGTGACCGTTTCCACCATGTGACCCATGGGGAGACGAACGCGATCTGGGAGTAGACGTGAGCCAGCCTGGCGGAACCTTCGACATCGTGATCCTCGGTGCCGGCAGCGGCGGTTACGCCGCCGCTCTGCGCGCGGCCGAGCTGAACCTGTCGGTGGCACTGATCGACAAGGCCGAGCTGGGCGGCACCTGCCTGCACCGCGGCTGCATCCCGACCAAGGCGCTGCTGCACGCGGCCGAGGTCGCGGACCAGACCCGCGAGAGCGAGCAGTTCGGCGTCAAGGCCGACCTGGTCGGCATCGACATGGCCGGGGTGAACGCGTACAAGGACGGCGTCGTCGGCCGGCTCTACAAGGGCCTGCAGGGCCTGATGAAGCAGCCCAACATCACCTTGGTCCAGGGCGCCGGCAAGCTGGTCGGCCAGGACACCGTCGAGGTCGACGGCAAGAAGTACACCGGTCGCAACGTCATCCTCGCCACCGGCTCCTACTCCCGCTCGCTGCCCGGCCTCGAGGTCGACGGCAAGCGCGTGCTGACCAGTGAGCACGCCCTCAAGCTGGACCGCGTGCCGAGTTCCGCGATCGTGCTGGGCGGCGGCGTCATCGGCGTCGAGTTCGCCAGCGTCTGGAAGTCCTTCGGCGCCGACGTGACCATCCTGGAGGCGCTGCCCCGGCTGGTCGCCGCCGAGGACGAGGAGGTCTCCAAGACCCTCGAGCGGGCGTTCCGCAAGCGGAAGATCAACTTCAAGGTCGGCAAGCCGTTCGAGAAGGTCGAGCACACCGAGAACGGCGTGAAGGCGACCCTGGCCGGCGGCGAGACCGTCGAGGCCGAGATCCTGCTGGTCGCGGTGGGCCGCGGCCCGACGACCAAGGACCTGGGGTACGAGCAGCAGGGCATCACGCTCGACCGGGGTTTCGTGATCACCAACGAGCGGCTGCACACCGGCGTCGGCAACATCTACGCGGTCGGCGACATCGTGCCCGGCCTGCAGCTCGCGCACCGTGGCTTCCAGCAGGGCATCTTCGTCGCCGAGGAGATCGCCGGCAAGAACCCGGCGGTCATCGACGAGAACGGCATCCCCCGGGTCACCTACTCCGACCCCGAGATCGCCTCCGTCGGCCTGACCGAAGCCCGCGCCAAGGAGCAGTACGGCGCCGACAAGGTCTCGACCTACAACTACAACCTCGGCGGCAACGGCAAGAGCCAGATCCTCAAGACGCAGGGCTTCGTGAAGCTGGTCCGGGTCAACGACGGCCCGGTCGTCGGCGTGCACATGGTCGGCGCGCGCATGGGTGAGCTCGTCGGGGAGGCGCAGCTGATCTACAACTGGGAAGCTTTCCCGGAAGAGGTCGCCCAGCTCGTGCACGCCCACCCGACGCAGAACGAGGCGCTCGGCGAGGCATTCCTCGCACTCGCGGGCAAGCCCCTGCACGCACACGCCTGAGATCGTTCCCCGTACGCAAGCGGTTAAGGAGTTCTGAGAGATGCCGGTATCGGTCACCATGCCGCGGCTCGGTGAGAGCGTCACCGAGGGCACCGTCACGCGCTGGCTCAAGCAGGAGGGCGAGCGGGTCGAGGCCGACGAGCCGCTGCTCGAGGTCTCCACCGACAAGGTCGACACCGAGATCCCGTCGCCGGCCGCCGGGGTGCTCTCGCGCATCGTCGTCGGCGAGGACGAGACCGCCGACGTCGGCAGCGAGCTCGCGATCATCGCGGGCGACGGTGAGGACGCGGGCTCGTCCGCCCCGGCCCCGGCCGAGGACGCCCAGCAGGCCGAGCCCGAGGCGGAGACCGAGGCCGAGCCGGAGCCCGAGCCCGCCGCGCTCGACACCCCGTCGACGGAGAAGCCCGTCGAGGAGGAGACTCCCGCGCCGCAGACCGCCGCCCCCACCGGTGGCTCCGAGGGCACGGCCGTCAAGATGCCCGCCCTGGGCGAGAGCGTCACCGAGGGCACGGTCACCCGCTGGCTCAAGCAGGTCGGCGACACCATCGAGGTCGACGAGCCGCTGCTCGAGGTCTCCACCGACAAGGTCGACACGGAGATCCCGTCCCCGGTCGCCGGCACGGTCCTGGAGATCAAGGTCCCCGAGGACGAGACCGCCGACGTCGGCGCCGAGCTGGCCATCATCGGCACCCCGGGCGATGCACCCGCAGAGGCCCCGGCACCGTCCGCGCCGGCACCGCAGCAGGCCGAGGCCCCGGCCGAAGCGCCCAAGGCTGAGGCCCCCAAGGCGGAGGCCCCGAAGCCCGCGCCGCAGCAGCAGTCCGCGCCGCTGGTCGAGTCGAAGCCCGCCCCGGAGCCGGCCGGCGAGTCCTACGCCGACCCGTCGCCCGAGGTCGAGGCCGGACAGCCCGCGCAGCCCGCGCCGCCCGCGCCGGCACAGTCCAGCGCCCCGGCCGCCGAGACGGTCAAGGCCAACGGGGCCGGCGACGCCGGTTACGTGACCCCGCTGGTCCGCAAGCTCGCCGCCGAGAAGGGGGTCGACCTGTCGTCGATCACCGGCACCGGCGTCGGCGGCCGGATCCGCAAGCAGGACGTCATCGAGGCGGCCGACAAGGCCGCCGCAGCTGCCGCTGCGGCTAAAACCCCCTCTCGGGAGACCGCGGCCGCACCCGCTGCGGCTCCGGCCGCCGCGAAGCCCGCCCCGAGCCCGCTGCGGGGCCGCACCGAGAAGCTGACCCGCACCCGCGCGACGATCGCCCGCCGCATGGTGGAGTCGCTGCAGATCTCGGCCCAGCTGACCACGGTCGTCGAGGTCGACGTCACCAAGATCGCCAACCTGCGGAACAAGGCGAAGGCCGACTTCCTGGCCAAGAACGGCGCGAAGCTCACCTTCCTGCCGTTCCTGGCGCTGGCCGCGGTCGAGGCGCTGCGCCAGCACCCGGTGGTCAACTCGTCCATCGACCAGGAGGCCGGCACGGTCACCTACCACGACGGCGAGCACCTCGGCATCGCGGTGGACACCCCGAAGGGCCTGATCGTCCCGGTGATCCGCGACGCCGGCGACCTCAACCTGGCCGGTCTGGCCAAGCGCATCGCCGACGTGGCCGAGCGCACCCGCAACAACAAGATCAGCCCGGACGAGATCTCCGGCGGCACCTTCACGCTGACCAACACGGGCAGCCGCGGTGCGCTCTTCGACACGCCGATCATCAACCAGCCTCAGGTCGGCATCCTCGGCACCGGCGCGGTCGTCAAGCGCGCCGTGGTCGTCGAGGACCCGAACCTCGGTGAGCTGATCGTGCCGCGCTCGATGATCTACCTGGCGCTCAGCTACGACCACCGGATCGTCGACGGCGCCGACGCCGCCCGCTTCCTGGTGACGATGAAGGAGCGCCTGGAGGCCGGTCAGTTCGAGGGCGACCTGGGCCTCAGCGCCTGACGCGGGACAGAACGTGAAGAAGGGGCGCTTCGGCGCCCCTTCTTTGTTTTGAGCGGGTTCAACTTCGGGAATGATGGAGATATGCGGATTCTCCTGGCCGGCGCGTCCGGTTTCCTCGGCACCCGGCTCGCCGAGCGGCTGCGCGCCGCCGGCCACGACATCACCCGGCTCGTCCGGCACCCCGCCCAGGCCGCCGACGAGGCCACCTGGAAGCCGTCCTCGGGCCAGCTCGACCAGGCGGTGGTCGCGAGCGCCGACGCGGTGATCAACCTGGCCGGCGCCGGCGTCGGCGACAAGCGCTGGAACGCCCGGTACAAGAGCCTGATCCGCAGCAGCCGGGTGGACACGGCCGGCACGATCGCCCACGCGATCAAGAACCTCCCGGCCGCCGACCGTCCCCGCGTGCTGCTCCAGTCGTCCGCCGTCGGCTGGTACGGCGACACCGGCGACCGCCCGGTCACCGAGGAGGCCCCGGCGGGCACCGGATTCCTGGCCGACGTGTGCCGGGTCTGGGAGGCCGCGGCCCGTCCCGCCGAGGACGCCGGCACCCGGGTGGCCCTGCTGCGCACCGGGCTTCCACTGGATGAGAACGGCGGACTGCTGAAACCACAGATGTTGCCGTTCCGGATGGGCGCCGGCGCCAAGCTCGGCGGCGGCAAGCAGTGGGTCCCCTGGATCGGTCTGGCCGACTGGCTCGGCGCCGTCGACTTCCTGCTGGAGCGCGACGATCTGGCCGGCCCGGTCAACCTGGTCGGCCCGGAGCCGGTCACCAACGCCACGTTCACGCAGGTCCTCGCCAAGGTGCTGCACCGGCCCGCGGTGCTGCAGGTGCCGGGGATCGCCCTGCAGGTCGCCCTGGGCGAGTTCGCCCACGAGGCGCTGCGCAGTCAGCGGGTGCTGCCGGGGGTGCTGAGCAAGGCCGGCTTCACCTTCACCCAGCCGACCCTGGAGACGGCGCTGCGGGCGGCAGTGGATCAGCAATCGAGTACGGCGGGCCGGCCGTAGCGCCGAAGCTTGCTAACCTGCGCCTGGTGTCCGTCGTCGCCGCAGCCCCGTCCGAGCCCGCCGATCCGCCGGTCGAGTCCCCGACCCGCCGAGGCGGCCGTTCCTGGCGCCCGCATCTGATCGTCGCCGTGGTCTCGCTGGCGCTCGCCGTCTGGGTGACCAACGGGCTGTGGCGGGACCCGGCCGGGCACGTCATCGCCAAAAACGCGGGCGACCAGGCCTTCTTCGAGTGGCTGCTGGGCTACGGCGTCTACCTCCTGGGCCACGGCGCCGACCCGTTCTTCACCGACCTGATGAACACCCCGGTCGGCGTGAACCTGGCCGCCAACACCTCCATCACCGTCTACATCGTGCTGTTCTCGCCGCTGACCATCCTGGCCGGTCCCGAGATCAGCTTCGCGACGATCCTCACCCTGAACCTCGCCGCCGCCGCCTTCACCTGGTATCTGTTCCTGCGCCGCTATCTGGTGCACCGGGCGGCCGCCGCGGCCCTGGGCGGATTGTTCTGCGGCTTCGCGCCCGGCTTCATCTCGCACGCCAACGGCCACCTCAACTGGACCGCCGGCTGGATCCCGCCGCTGGTGCTGTGGTGGGTGCTCAAGCTGCCCGAACCGCGCCGCTGGCTGCGCCACGGCCTGATCCTCGGCGTCCTGGTCGCGATCGGCTTCTCCATCGCCGCCGAGGGCTTGTTCTTCACCGCGCTCGCCGCCGGGGTGTTCCTGGTGACGCGGTCGCTGATGCCGCACTGCCGGGCCGCGGCCCGCGCCGCGCTGCCGACCGTGCTCGCCGGGCTGGGCGTGACGGCCGTCGTCGCCGGGACCCTGCTGGCCTACCCGCTCTACATGCACTTCGCCGGGCCGCAGACCTTCAAGGGCACCGGTTTCAACCAGGCCCACTACGCCGAGGACATCGGGGCGTACCTGGGCTACCCGACCCGGTCGCTGGCCGGCTGGCTGGGGCTGGGCAGTGACCTGGCGCCGAACCCGACCGAGGAGACGTCGTTCTTCGGGCTGCCGCTGATGGTGCTGGCCGTGGCGTGCCTGGTGACGTTGCGCCGGCACGCCCGTCCGGGCCGGTTCGAGACCCTCATCGGGCTCTATGCGGTGGGTGCCGTCTTCCTGCTGCTGTCCCTGGGGCCACAGCTCAAGTTCTTCAAGGACCCCACCGAGATCAAGCTGCCGTACGCGGCCCTGCTCGACCTGCCGCTCTTCGACTCCGCCCTGCCCGGCCGCTTCGCCCTGGTGGTGGCGTGCGTGATCGGCGTCCTGCTGGCGCTGACCGCCGACCGCCTGCTGACCGAGCCGATGCCCTCGGTACGCGAGCACACCCAGTGGGCGGCCGCCTTCGCCGTCGCGCTGGTGCCGCTGTTCCCGATGCCGGTGCTGACCGGCGACCGGGCACCCGAGCCCGCGTTCATCGCCGACGGCCTCTGGAAGCAGTACGTGAGCGACGGCGGGGTGCTGACCGCGCTGCCGTTCGCCACCACCGACACCGCGGACGGGCAACGCTGGCAGGCGTACACGATGGCCCGCGGCGGCAAGCAGTTCCGGATCCCGGACGGTTACTTCCTCGGCCCCGGCGGCCCGGAGGGCGTCGGGCAGATCGGCGCCAGCCCCCGGCAGACCGACTGGAAGTTCCTGCGCGCCGCCCTGTACGGCGAGATCGTCCCGATCGGCGACTACGACCGCGAGCAGACCCGCAACGACCTGGCCTACTGGAAGGTCGAGGCGGTCTTCCTGGCCCCGCAGGTGACCGGCTCGCAGGGCCCGGTGTTCCGGGCCGCGCTGGAGATGACGGCCATCGACCTGTTCGGCGAGCCGGAACGCGTCGGCGGCGTCCTGCTGTGGCGCATCCGGCCGGGCATCGACCCGGTGGCCCGCGGCAACTGACGGACTAGGCTGGGCCGCGTGACGACTTCTACGTTGCAGGTGCTGCGTCCCGGGCTGGTCGACTACCGCGAGGCCTGGGAGACCCAGCGCCGGCTGCACGACGCCGTGGTGGCCGGCACCCAGCCGGACACCATCCTGCTGCTCGAGCACCCCAGCGTCTTCACCGCCGGCAAGCGCACCGAGCCGATGGACCGCCCGATGGACGGCACCCCCGTGGTCGACGTCGACCGCGGCGGCAAGATCACCTGGCACGGTCCGGGCCAGCTCGTCGGCTACCCGATCGTCAAGCTGGCCGACCCGATCGACGTGGTGGCCTACGTCCGCCGCGTCGAGCAGCTGCTCATCGACGTGTGCGCGGAATTGGGCGTCACCACCGACCGGGTCGAGGGCCGCAGCGGCGCCTGGGTGCGCGCCGACGACCGCGGCCCCGACCGCAAGATCGCCGCGATCGGCATCCGGGTGGCCCGCGGTGTCACCCAGCACGGCTTCGCTATCAACGGCGACTGCGACCTGAGCAACTTCGACCGCTTCGTGCCGTGCGGCATCCGTGACGCGGGCGTGACGTCGCTGAGCGCGGAGCTGGGCCGGCCGGTGACGGTCGGCGACCTGCTGCCGGTCGTCGAACGCCACCTGCCGACGCTGCTGTGAGCCTCTACCGCGACCCGCGCGACAAGCGGGTCTTCGTGCCGAAACCGGGCGGCGGGGTGGCGCTGAACTTCAGCCACCCGGTCGCCTGGTGGATCCTGGTCTGCACCACGATCCTGCCGCTGATCATCGTCACCGGCATGACGATCGCCGTCTTCGTCTGACCTTCCGCGGGTCGCGGCCCGCGACCCGGGGCCGCCCGCCGCCGGGCCGCAGGGATCGCGCGACGGCTCGGCGCCGCCCGAGCTGCCCGCCACCGGGATCACGCGACCGCCGGGGCCGGCCCGAGCTGCCCGCCACCGGGATCACGCGACGGCCGGGGGCCGGCCGGCGCCCGGCTGCGGCGATCACGGCGTGACCCGGTGCAGGTCGCGGGGGAAGGCCGTGACCTCCCGGACGTTCGCCGCGCCGGTCAGCCGGGCCACGAAACGTTCCAGGCCGATCGCGAAGCCGCCGTGCGGTGGCATCCCGTACCGGAAAGCGTCGAGGTAGCCCCGATAAGCCTCCGCCGACTCCCCCCGCGCGGCCAGCGCGGCCTCGTAGTCGGCGTAGCGGTGCAGCCGCTGGCCGCCGGTGACCAGCTCGAGCCCGCGGAACAGCAGGTCGAAGCTGTTCGACCAGACCGGGTCGGACGGCTGCGGATGGGTGTAGAACGGCCGCTTGCGCATCGGATAGCCGGTCACGAAGACGAACTCCGAGCCGTGCTCGCGCAGCGCCCACTCCCCCAGCGCCCGCTCGTGCGCCGGGGCCAGGTCCGGCTCGTCCGCCGGCGCTCCCGCGATCCGCAATGCCTCCGCGAAGTGCAGCGCCGGGATCTCCGCCGGCACCTTCGGCACCGCGGTCCCGGTCCGCTCGGCCACCGTGGCGGTCATCGTCGCCACCACCTCGGTGAGCACGGCCATCACGTCGCGGTGGTCGGCGATGAAGCCCAGCTCCGCGTCCAGCGACGTGTACTGGGCCAGGTGCCGGGCCGTGTCGTGCGGCTCGGCCCGGAACACCGGCCCGACCTCGTAGACCCGCTCGAACACCCCGACCATCAGCTGCTTGTAGAACTGCGGCGACTGGGCCAGGTAGGCGGGCCGGCCGAAGTAGTCGAGCGCGAACACGTTCGCCCCGGACTCGGTCGCCGACGCCACGATCTTCGGGGTGTGGATCTCGACGAAGCGCCGCTGCTCCAGCGCGGCCCGGAAGCCCGCGGTCGCGGCGGCCGCGATCCGCAGGGCACCGGCCCGGCCCGGATGCCGCAGAGACAGAGCGGCATGGTCGAGCTGGGTGGGCAGGGTCGCGGTCAGTGCGGGCCGGTGCAGATCAAAAGGCAACGGTACGGACACAGCGTTCAGGACCCGCAGCAGAGCGGGAGCGGTGAGCTCGACCCCCGCCGGCGCGGCCGGGTTCGCGGTGACCGTGCCGGTCAGCTCGATCACGGACTCCTCGCCCAGCGTCTCGATCAGGGCCCGGACCTCGGGCTCGGTGACGACGACCTGGGTGAGTCCGGCGGCGTCCCGGACTATCAGGAACGCCACCGACTTGAGCAGCCGGCGGCGGTGGACCCAGCCGGCGACCGTGACGGTCTCGCCGGTGTGCCGGGCCAGTTCGGTGGAGAGGATGCGTTGCACGGCTTTTACCTCCTCGGTGACTGCAACGCGGCCCCAGGGAGGTGTGGGCGAGCGGGATCCTCGCGGTGCCACCACACCTTCACGCCTTGCTCAGGCGCCTCTTGTCGTGCAGTGCTGACCTGGCATGCCCTCCTGGCCCTCGCAAGCTCGGGGCGGTCGGTCATGCCGGCTCGGGAGTGTCTTCACGCCCCGGCACCGGGCCACCTTCACAGCTCGTGGTGGCTCTCTCGGCCGGTGGGATCGGGGCGCTACTCGGTTCCGTCATCACCGTGGACGGGACCTTAACAGCGCCCGGACGACCGGCAAACCGGGTTTCCCCGGCAGGCGTGAGAGCACTCACAGAAACTGCTGTGTGAGCCTCACCGCCCCCGCAACGGTTGATCTTGCTTTCGGCGTAACCTCAGCCTTGTGACTATTGCTCCCGAGGGCCGCCGCATGCTGCGCATCGAGGCGCGCAACGCCGAAACTCCCATCGAGCGCAAGCCGCCGTGGATCAAAGTCAAAGCCAAGATGGGCCCCGAATACACGCACATGCGTGGCCTGGTGCAAAAAGAGGGTCTGCACACGGTCTGCCAGGAGGCCGGCTGCCCCAACATCTACGAATGTTGGGAGGACCGCGAGGCGACCTTCCTCATCGGCGGTGACCAGTGCACCCGCCGCTGCGACTTCTGCCAGATCGACACCGGCAAGCCGGCCGAGTTCGACGCCGACGAGCCGCGCCGCGTGGGCGAGTCCGTCGCCACGATGGGCCTGAAATACGCGACGGTCACCGGCGTGGCCCGCGACGACCTCCCGGACGGCGGCGCCTGGCTCTACGCGGAGACCGTCCGCCAGATCCACAAGCTCCAGCCGGGCTGCGGCGTCGAGCTGCTGATCCCCGACTTCAACGCGGAGCCCGACCAGCTCGCCGAGGTCTTCGGCGCGACGCCCGAGGTCCTCGCGCACAACGTCGAGACGGTCCCCCGCATCTTCAAGCGCATCCGCCCCGGCTTCCGTTACGACCGCTCCCTCGACGTGATCACGCAGGCCCGCGCGGCCGGCCTGGTCACCAAGAGCAACCTGATCCTGGGCATGGGCGAGGAACGCGCCGAGGTCTCCCAGGCCCTGCGCGACCTGCACGCGGCCGGCTGCGAGCTGATCACCATCACGCAGTACCTGCGGCCCACCCCGCGCCACCACCCGGTGGAGCGCTGGGTGAAGCCGGAGGAGTTCGTCGAGCTGAACGCGGAGGCCGAGGAGATCGGCTTCGCGGGCGTGATGAGCGGCCCCCTGGTCCGCTCCTCCTACCGCGCCGGCCGGCTCTACCAGCAGGCCCTCGCCGCCCGCGGCTGAGCCCCCCGCCGCTTTTGCAGCGGATTCGCGGCCTCGATGCGTCTCTCCTGGTGAGGCGCGTCGAGGAGGTCGCAGGTGGGGTTCGAGGAGTACGTGACCGAGCAGGGCCGTTCCCTGCTCCGGTTGGCGTACGTGCTGACCGGTGACGCCCACCGGGCCGAGGACCTGACCCAGACCGCGCTCGCGGACGCGTACCGGCACTGGCGAAAGGTGGCCGCCGCCCGCGAACCGGACGCCTATGTCCGCCGGATGCTGGTCAACGCCCACCTGAATTGGCACCGGCGGCGTTCCTCCACTGAGCGTCCGACCGACCTGGCCGGCTGGGAGCCGGCGACCGTGGCCGACCCCGCCGACGAGATCGCGGCCCGTGACCAGCTGCGCCACGTGCTGGCAACCCTCGCCCCCCGCGCCCGGACAGCACTCGTCCTGCGCTACTACGCCGACCTGGACGACGCCGGCATCGCCGAGGCGATGGGGGTGACCGTCAGCGCCGTCCGGGCCACCACCTCCCGGGCGCTGGCGACCCTGCGCGGCAGCGACGTCGCGGCCGCCCTCAAGGAGACGTCATGACCGACCAGCTGGAACGCGAGCTACGACTGCTGTTCGCCGAGGATGCCGACCGGGCCCCAGCGCCCGTCGCCCTCACCGCCGGGGCACGCCAACGGGTTCGTCAGGCCCGCCGCTCGCGGATCGCGTGGGGCGCCGGAGCCCTGGTGGCCGCATCCGTGGCGGCTGTTGTCGGCGCGGGTGCCCTGACTGACCCGCCGCCGGCCGAACGCACCGCCACACCCCCGCTGGCCGCCTCGTCGGCTGCCCAGCGGACCGGCGCGCTCCCCGACGCGTCGAACGGCTCCTGCGCCTTCTCCTACTCACCGCGCGAGGCGGCCCGCCGCGCGTTCACCTTCGACGGCACCGTGACCGCCATCGGACCGGGCCGTTCCGACCGCCCCGACAGCGTCCTCGCCCACGTGGGCGTCACCTTCACCGTCAATGAGTGGTTCTCCGGCGGCTCCGGCCAGACCGTCACCGTTGACATGTCCCCACCCCTCGGTGGCCTGACCGCAATGGGATATGGGCCACCGGCGTACGGGATCGGCACCCGCCTGCTGGTCAGCGGCGAACACCGCTGGGGCGGCACGACCATGGCTGATGCCATCGCCTGGGGTTGCCAGTTCACCCGCTACTACGACCCGACCACCGCGGACAGCTGGCGAGAAGCGACGCGCTGACGGGTCAGCGGGGCTTGAGCCGGCGCAGGGTGGTGCCGGTCACCTGCTTGAAGAGGTATTCGGCGCGCTCGTAGGAGAGCCGGCCCCGGCCGGTGTCCGGGCAACGGTCGGCCTCCGCCGGCATCCGCCCCGGGCCCGGACGGCGATCCGCGAGGAAGAGCGGTCCACGGGTACGGCCGGCCAGCAGCTCGGGCAGCAGCCGTGCGGTGCCTGCCCGCCAGCTCACCCAGCCGGCGCCGCTGCGAGCCCGGCGATCGTCCAGATCCAGATCCTCGACATTCAGGGCGAGCACCGCGCCGACGCCCGCGCCCGACTCGTGCAGCAGCCGCCACAGGGTCCGCTCGCGCAGCGCTATGTCGGCGCGCTCCCACAGCCGGTCCAGGTCCGGACCACTCAGCGCTGCGGTCGGGCCTCCGGTCTCCGGCCGCCGCTCAAGCCCAGCCGCAAAATCCGCCGACCCCGCCGATGCCCACCTGCTGAAGGAGCGGATCGCCGCCACATGCCGGTTCCAGGTCCGGGGTGCCGCGCCGCCCCAAGCCGCCGTGCACGCCAACCCGACCTGGTCAGCCGTCAGCGACGCCAGCGGCAACCCGGCACCCACCGCCCGGCACAGCCGGCTCAGCGTCTGGCCGTAGGACCGCACCGTCGCCGCGTCCAGATCATCGCGCGCCAGAAACTCGGCCACCGTTTCGCCGACCGTGCGGCCCGTCGACTCCGCCGCCGTCAGCTCAAGAATCGCTGCGGCCCGCCCCCGCAGGAAAGCACTCTCGGCCGCGTTCCGCGCCAGCCCCGCAGCCCGCTCAAACTCGCGGCGTGCCTCCTCCACCCGGCCCAGCCGCAACAACAGATCACCCCGGACCCCCGGCAACAGGTGATAATCCCGCAACGCCGGGTCGGCCAGCAGCGCGTCCGCCAGGTCGAGCCCGGCCTGCGGCCCCTCGGCCATCCCCACGGCCACCGCCCGGTTCAGCTGGACGATCGGTGTCGGCAGCAGCCCGGCCAGCGCCCGGTAGAGGGCGGCGATCCGCGCCCAGTCGGTGTCCGCCGCCGTGCGGGCCTGGGCGTGACAGACCGCGATCGCCGCCTGCAGGACGTACGGTCCCGGCGTACCGCCCAGCTCGCGGGCCCGCAGCATCGCGGTGAAGCCGCGCCGGATCAGGAGCGGGTCCCAGCGGCCGCGGTTCTGTTCGTGCAGCTGGATCGGTTCGCCGGCCGGGCCGGTCCGGGCCGCCGTGCGGGAGGCCTGGATCTCCATCAGTGCGACCAGGCCGTGCACCTCGGCCTCGTGCGGCGCGAGTTCGGCGAGCAGGCGGCCCAGGCGCAGCGCCTCCTGGCACAGGGCCGGGCGGATCAGGTCGTCGCCCGAGCTGGCCGAGTAGCCCTCGTTGAAGATCAGGTAGATGACCTCGAGGACCGAGGACAGCCGCGCCGCCAGGTCGGCCGGTTCGGGTAGGGCGAACGGCACGCCGGCCTCGGCCAGGGTGCGTTTCGCCGTGGCGATGCGGCGGGCCACGGCCGGCTCGGTGATCAGGAACGCGCGGGCGATCTCGGCCGCGGTCAGGCCGCCGACCACGCGCAGAGTCAGGGCGACGCGCTGCTCGGTGGGCAGCACCGGGTGGCAGGAGATGAACATCAACCGCAGGACGTCGTCGCGTTCCGCGGAGAGGTCCGGGGGCTGGTCGTGCTCGCGGGCGTACTGCTCGGCCCTGCGGTCGTGCACGCGGGAGCGACGGATGTGGTCGACGGCCCGGCGTTTGGCGATCGCTGTCAGCCAGGCGCCGGGATTTTCCGGTACGCCGGCAGCCGGCCACTGTTCGAGGGCGGCGACGAGCGCGTCCTGGGCCAGCTCCTCAGCCAGGCCCACGTCGTGCACCACGCGCATCAGCGCCGCCACGATCCGGGCCGACTCGAGTTTGACGACCGCGTTGATGCGGGCGTGGACGTCGGTCACCGCCGGCCCGGTGGCCGGGCCGGCGGTGCTCGGCGGCCGGGTCACGGGCCGAAGACCTGCTGGATGACGCTCTCGCCGTCACCGACGATGCGGCGGAAGCGGCGGGCCAGCTCGATGGCCTCCTCGCGGGACCGGGCCTCGATCAGGGCGAAGCCGGCCACCGCCTCCTTGGCCTCGGTGAACGGCCCGTCGGTCACGGTGATCTCGTCGCCGACCGAGGTGATCCGGATCCCGCCGGGCTCCAGGCCGCCGGTGGCCAGCAGGACCCCGGCCGCGGTCAGCTCCTCGATGAACTTGCCCATCTCGGCGTACAGGTTCTCGTCGGCGGACTGCTCGGTGGGGCGGGTCGTCATCAGGTAGCGCATGTCTTGCTCCGTTCTCGGTGGTTGCCGTGTGCACCAACGTCGAACAGTCCATGTGACAGGTAATGAGAGCATTCCCTGTCACATCGCGGAACCGACGTAGCGGCAGCGCAGTTTACGAAGCCACAGAGAGGCTCACACCATGACCACGCTCGCCGCCCGTACCGTGAATGTCACCGCCACCACCCGCACCCGCGCCCTGCTCGCCTGCGCCGCCGCCGGCGGGCCGCTGTGGGCGGCCGTCGCTCTCGCCCAGGCCGCCGGCCGGGACGGCTTCGATCTGACCCGGCATCCGCTCAGCGTGCTCAGCAACGGCTCGCTCGGCTGGCTGCAGATCACCAACTTCGTCGTCGCCGGCGTGCTGACCATGCTCGGGGCGGCCGGGCTGCGGCGGGCGCTGCCGAGCCGGTGGCTGCCCCGGCTGGTCGCGGCGAACGGGGCCGGCATGGTCGCCGCCGGCGTCTTCACCATGGACTCCGCGGACGGCTTCCCGGCCGGCACACCGTACGGGATGCCCGCGACGCTCAGCTGGCACAGTTACGGCCACATGGCCGCCGGCACGGTCGCCTTCGCGGCGTCGATCGCCGCCTGTTACGTGCTGGCCCGGCACTTCGGCCGCGCGGGACAGCGGGCCGCCGCCGTGGGGTCCGCGGTGGCCGGGACGGCGCTGCTGGCCGGCGACCTGTGGGCGATGAGCGGTGGCGCCGCGGGCTCCCTGACCCTGGCGGTCGGCGCGATCACCGCGATGCTCTGGGTCTCCGGGGTCGCGGCGTGGCTGGCCCGGCGCTGAGCCGTCAGTCGTCGAGCAGTCCCAGGCGGTGCGCGACCGCGGCAGCCTCGCCGCGGCTCGCCACCGCCAGCTTCGCGATGATCCGGGAGACGTGCACGCTGGCCGTCTTCGGCGAGATGTAGAGCTGCTTGGCGATGCCGCTGTTGCTGAGCCCCTCGGCCACCAGCCGCAGCACTTCGCGTTCCCGGTCGGTCAATGTCTCCGTACCCGTGACAGCGGGATGGGCCGCCGAGCGCAAGCCGATCCGGCGGGCCAGGGTGTCCGCGGCCTCCGCCAGCGGCCGGGCCCCCAGCGCACCCGCCACCGCCGCCACCTCCTCGACCGCTTCCGCCGCACCCGGGCGGTCACCGGCCCCGGCCGCGGCCGTGGCCAGCCCCAGCAGCGCCACCGCCAGCGGATAGCGCTGACCGTCGACCTGCCACGCGGCCACCGCCTCGCGCCACAGCTCCGGCCGGCCGGTCAGCGTGGCGGCGAGCTGCGTCGCGTACGCGCGGTCGCTCGGATAGCGCTGCGGCATCGCCCCGGCGAGTTGCCTGATCCGGGCGGCCAGCTGGTCGTCGGCCGACTCGGCGGCGGCCGTGGCCGCGACGGCGAGCAGGGGCCAGCCGTAGCGGGGTCGGTCGGCGAGCGTCGGCTCCTCCACCGCCGCCCGGGCCGCGGTGAGCGCCGCCGCCGGGTCGCCGGTGTGCCGGGCGAGCGAGATGCGCAGCTCCAGCAGGGACAGCTTGTTCTCCCGGTGCAGGAACGGGCGCCCGAGGAACGCGATGGCCCGGTGGGCCAGCGGCTCGGCGCCCTCGTGCCCGCGGGCCAGCCGCAGCGCGGTCCGCAGCCGCATCCACGGCAGCGCCAGCGTGCCGGGCGGATCGAGGCGCGCGGCCTCCGCGCACCGGGCGTCAGCCTCGTCCCATCGGCCCAGGGCCATCAGCGCCTCGGCGTGGTTGGCCAGCAGGAACACCCCGGTGGTGCGGTGTACCCCGACCCGGTCCGCGTACGGCACACCCTCGGCCGCCGTGGCCGCGGACTCCTCGTAACGGCCGAGCTCGAACAGGGTGTCGGAGACGTTGACCAGCGCACGGGCGAGGTTGGGCAGGTCACCGGTCTCGCGGGCGCGCACCGCGGCGGCCTGCATCGCGGGCAACGCCTCCACGGCCGACAACCGGCCGCCGCACACCTGGCCGTACGTGATGGTCGCGGACACCTGCGCGGACACGTCGCCGACCTCGCGGGCCGCGGCCATGGCCTCCTCGGCGACCCGGCCGGCCTCCTCGTCGTCGACCCCGCCGAGCGCGTACGCGACGTCGGCGATCAGCGTCACCCGTTCCTGCGACGGCGGCGCCGCGCGGAGCAGGCGGTATGCCTCCCGGGCCTCCGCCGCGCCGTCGCTGGTGCCCGCGTTGTAGAGCAGCTTGCTGCGGCGTACGAGCAGTCGCGCCGCCCGCACCGGCTCCGCCTCGGCGTCCAGGTCGGCCAGCGCCGCCTTGGTCAGCTTGAGCGCGCGCTGGTGGTCGCCGGCGTCGATGGCCACCAGGCCGGTCTCCTCGAGCAGGTCGAGGTGGCTGGCGCCGAGCAGCTGCGCCGCCTCGGGGACCTGCTCCCACAGCTCCAGGACCCGCTCCAGCAGCCGGGCCTGCTCCGCGTACGCGTACCGCCGGCCGGCCGCCTGGGCCGCGCGGCGGGCCGCGGTCAGGGCCTTGGGGTGCTCGTGGGCCGCGTACCAGTGGTGGGCGATCTCGGCCGGGGCCCGGCCCATCGCGACCAACTGCGGCTCGGCCTCGACCGCCTCGGCGTAACGGGCGTGCAGCCGGGCGTGCTCCCCGGGCAGCAGGTCGTCGTGGACGGCCTCGCGCACCAGCGCGTGCCGGAACTCGTAGCCGCCGTCGGCGTCGAAGACGATCAGCTGGGCCGCGACCACAGCGCGCAGCGCGGACTCCAGGTCGGCCTCGTCGATGCCGGCGACCCGGCTGAGCAGCTCGTGACCGAACTTGGTGCCGCCGACCGCGGCCACCCGCAGCACCCGCTGGGCGGCGTCGCTGAGCTGGTCGACCCGGGTCAGCAGCAGGTCGCGCAGGCTGTGCGGGATGTCGCAGCAGGTCGGGTCGGCGGACGCGGCGAACTGCTCGATGAAGAACGGGTTGCCCTGGGCGCGCTCGTGGACAGCGTCGACCGTGCGCGGCTCCGGCTCGGCGCCGAGGAGGTGGGCCAGCATCTCGGCGGTGCCGTCGCGGTCGAGGCGGTCCAGGTCGGCGCGCTGCACGCCGCGGACCCGGTCCAGCTCGGCCAGGAACGGCCGCAGCGGATGCCCGCGGTGCAGTTCATCAGTGCGGTACGTGGCCAGCAGCAGCACGTGCGGCAGCCGGGCCGAGCGGATCAGGAAGCCGATCAGGTCCCGGGTCGAGCGGTCGGCCCAGTGCAGGTCCTCGATCACCAGCACCAGCGGCTGCCGCTCGGCGAGCCGGTCGAACAGGGCCGCGACCAGCTCGAACAGGTAGCCGCGGCGGGCCTCGCCGACGGCGTCCGGTGGCGGCGGGCCCAGCTCGGGCAGCAGCCGCGCGAAGTCCTGCTCGCGCCCGTCGAGCACCTCGGGGCCGTCGGTGTGCACCAGCCGGCGCAGCGCGGCCGCGAAGGGCGCGAAGGGCAGGCCCTCCTCGCCGAGCTCCAGGCACTGACCGGTGAGCACCCGGGCGCCCTCCGCGGTGGCCACCCGGCAGAACTCCTCCACCAGGCGGGTCTTGCCGACGCCCGCCTCGCCGCCGACCAGCACGGTCGACGGCTCGGCGTTGCGGGTGCGCTTCAGGGCGTCGCGCAGCACGGCGAGATCGGCCTCCCGGCCGACCAGGAACTCACTGCTGGCTTGCGCCGTCACGCCGTCGAGCATGTCATGCCACGGGCCCGGCGCGCCTGCCCCGAAAAGCACGGTCATGACTACGCGGACGCCCGCCCGTGCGGGGGCCGGCGGGTGGGCCAATGCCACCGGGAGCGCCGGTGCCGGCCCGCGGCGACCTCGTGGGCGAGGTGGTCCGCGGCGGCCGCGCTGCGCCACTCCCGGGAGCGCTGGCGGTGGAGGTCGAGCTGGAATTCGGGGTCACTGAGCGGAAACATCACAACTCCTCGCGATCGGTCGTCCTTGCTGTCCTCGACTCTTCGCGCGAAGGTGCCGGCCCCGCATGGGGAAGGTCCCCCATATTCGCCGCCCGGGTGCCTCAGCTGAGGGTCCTGGGCGAGTAAGGCGCCCGGCTGACCACTACACTTTCGGGTATGGCAAAACCCCAGGAGAAGGTGTCGTTCGTCGAGCGCCTGAAGCAGATCGGACAGGTGTTCGCGTTCACGGCGCGGCAGGACAAGTGGTTCGTCCCGCTGATCATCGCGGCGGTGCTGATCCCGCTGGCCGTGACCGTGCTGATCGTTCTCCTGGGTCAGAGCTGGGTGTGGATCCCGATCGGCGTGATGGTCACCCTGCTGGCCGCCCTGATCGTGCTCAACCTGCGGTCGAACACCGCGATGATGAACGCCGCCGAGGGCCAGCCCGGCGCGGCGGCCTCGATCGTGGAGAACATGCGCGGCGACTGGCGGGTCCGCCCGGCGGCCAGCTCCACCACCCAGTTCGACATGGTGCACATCGTGATCGGCCGCCCCGGCGTGATCCTGCTGGGCGAGGGCCAGCCGCAGCGCGTCCGCAACCTGATGGGCCAGGAGAAGCGCCGCCTGTCCAAGGTCATCGGCAGCGCCCCGATGTACGACTACATGATCGGCCCCAACGAGGGCGAGCTGTCGATCCGCAAGCTGCGCACGACGGTGATGAAGCTGCCCCGCAACCTGACCGGCAAGGACGTCAACGCCCTGGACAAGCGGCTGGGCGCGCTGATGGCCCGCCCGCAGATGCCCAAGGGCGCGATCCCCAAGAACATGCGCCCGGGCGGCAAGGGCATGCGCCAGCCGCGCCCCCGCTGACCCTGCCCACCGCATCGGATCCGCTGCGGACGATCCTGACGACCAGGGACCACATCGTGCGCTGGGCCTGGCAGACGCACGGCACGGCGAAGGCCCAGGTGCTGACCCTGATGCGCGAACGGCCCGGCCTCGACGTGGCCCGCCTGCGCAGCCGGCGCGAGATCGAGCGGTGGCTACGGGGACCGTTGCGCCAGGCCCTACGCTGATGGCCATGATCGAGAGGCCGAGTCAGACACGGCAGCGCCGGGTGGCCGAGCAGGAAACGGCGGTCGCGGCGGGGACGCTCCCCCGGGACCAGGCGTACGCGGCGGAGCTGTGGCCGGCCGAGGCGACTGCGGCTGTCGACGTCGTGCTGGCGGCGTACGCGCAGGAGCTCGCAGACCTCCCGGCCGTCTCGGACGAGGCGGCGTGGGCGGCGGTGGAACGGGTGGTGCTCGCGCTCAACGCCATCGACGAGCAGCAGGCGGTGATCGAGACGGGCGAGCGCGAGGAACTGTGCGAGTACATAGACGCTGTGCTGACCGAGGCGGGCGTTGATGTCACGGCGCTGACGGCCGGTCGAAGCCTGCACCGGGCGGAGCTGACCGACGCCTGGCGCGACTGGTGAGCGGGGAGCTCGCCGGGGCGATGCCGCGCTGAAGGTTTTGGCATACTCGCCCGATGCCGACCATGCTCCCGCCGGACGCCGCACGGTTCGAGATCCGTGACGGCGTACCCGTGCTCGCTCTCGCCGCCGACGTGCCGGCCCACGCCGCGGCCGGCGAATGGTCCCTGATGAACCGCGTCACCCTGGTCGTCGTGGACGGGCCGGGCGACGAAGGATTCCTGCTGCCGCGGATGACGCCCGGCGGCGACACCGCGCCGGCGGGCTGGGACGAGGCGGTCGACCGGGCGGGCGGCAGCCAGGTGATCTTCGGGTACGGCGACAACGCTCCGCTGGTCTTCGCGCGCAGCGTCGGCTCCTAGTAGTACCGGGGCTGGCTGTCCGCCGGATCAGCCGCGACGACGTCGAGCCGCGAGTCAGCGACGAGCGCGTCGACGGCCGCCCGCTCGGCGCCGATCCCGGCCCAGTGCGGGTCGACATCACTCGTGAAGCACCAGCGCCGATCAGCCGGCCAGACGAACGCGGGCGGCGCGATGGGCTGCCCGCCGCCGAAGTCGGCCTCCCAGTGATCGATGTCCCGGAGCCGGCCCTGGAACAGGGCGTAGCGCCGATGGGGCAGGTCGACCATCTGGCCCGCTTCCGGTGGGAGCGGGAGGTCGGAGTAGCCCTCCCAGACGCAGAAGTAGCACTCGCCGGGGGTGGCCGTGAACGGCGCGAGCCGGTGCAACGCCCGCCGCGCCTGCGCGATGTCCGACGGATGATCGTCGGGGACGTCGGCGTCGGCCTCCTCCTGACCGGGCCGGGCCGGGTCGGAGATGTAGCGGAGGCGGGCGTACGCCTCGAAGCCCGCCGGCCCGAACGTGATCAGTTGCAGGTCCGGCGCCCCGGACCGGACCAGCCAGTGCGCAGGAGTCGCGTCCGGACAGAGACTGAACCTCATCGTCCTCCTGCCCCTTCAGAGCGTGTGGCAGTCATCACCTACCGTGAGGGCATGACACTCTTGATCTTCCTGGCCGGTATCGCCGCAGCGATCGCCGTGGTCGCCGGATCCGTCGCCTGGCGCGATCGGCGCAGCCGGGGATCGTTCGTGGACCCTTCCATCAGCCGTGACGCCCTCATCCAGGCGGACCGGCAAGCCGTTCAGGGCCGCCTGGCGTTCGCGGACATGCCCGTGACGGACTTCCTGCCCCCTCGATAGAGAACCGCCGGCCGGTTGGAACGAGCGTAGCGTCGGAGGGCATGAGCAAGCCCTGGAAGTGCCGGGTCGGATGGCATTCATGGGTTCGGCGGCCCGATACGCAGGACCCCAACCTGAAGGTCTGCCGGCGGTGCGGCAAGCACACGGACGTCGGCGGCCTCGGCGGGCTAGGTGCCCGGTTCGGCTGAGGTCGGTGACGTGCCGCCGGCGAGCGATGACGTCGCCGCGGCGGCGCGGATCAGCTTTTTCACCCGCCACCAGGCGAACGCGGCCGCCAGCGCACCGGCGCCCACCGCGCACCCGGCGGCCAGCCACGGCTGGTCGTCGGTGAACCAGGTCTCGATCAGCCAGGCCACCGCCGCGCCGGTCAGGCCCGCGCTGGTCACGTCCACGATCGAGCGTTCCCGGTCGAGTCCGCCGCCGCGCCACCAGCGCACCACGGTCACCGGCAGGGCCAGGGCGACCGCCGCGACCAGCGCGACCAGCGGCCCATAGGTCCGGTCCGGGATCGGCGGCTTGTACTCCAGGGTCTGCGCCGCGGTGAAGGCCAGGGCGATCGCGCTCAGCGCGCTGGACTGGGCCAGCAGCACCCGGTCGAGGCCGCGCTGCAACGACCCGGCGACCGCCGCCGCTGCCTGTTCCCCCACCTCGGTCGCCTTGAGCCGGGCCGACTCCAGGTAGTTCTCCTCGGCCTGGAGTTGCTCCAACGTCCACTGGCTCAGCTCCCGGTCGCCTTCCGGGACGTTCTCCGCGCCGAGCACCTGGGTCATGTTCTGCTCGGCGAGCCGGACGGTGGTGGCCATCGCGCGGACGTCGGCGAGGTAGCCGACGATGCGCCGCCGTCCCGTTTCGAGCTCGGTCAGCAGCGGTTCGGCCTGCAGCACCCGGTCGAGCGCCGGGCCTTCCGCCTGCAACGCCAGGTGCAGCGCCGCCGCTTCCTGGCCGACGGTGGCCGTCGTCCTGCGGATGTTGTCCAAGGTGGCGACCAGACGGCGGGACTGATCGCGCAGCCGGGCGGAGTACTCGAGGTAGCGGGTGAACCGCGGCAGGCCCCGGTGCGGCGGTTTGGTGAACCACTGCGACTGGACGCGGGCGTCCTCCCGGCCGGCGATCGCGAACAGGCGGCGGGAGACCCCGGCCGCCGGCAGCTCGGCGACCAGCTGCCCGGGGCTGGGCCGCCACGCGGTGAAGCGTTCCGGGCGTCCCGGCAGCCGGCGCAGCAGCCCGGGCAGCGCGCCCGCCGACGCCTCGCGGACCACGCCCAGGTGGATCACGTGGGTGCCGATGACCTCGCCGGCCGGCACTTGCCAGCCGTCGAGCCAGCCCAGGTCGAAGTCGTGCCACGGCCTGCTCCCGCCGCCCTGCACCGCCTCCAGGATGCTGACGCCGACGAGGTCGCGTTTGCGGTAGACCAGGATCTGCCGGAGCAGCCGCGGCTCGGTGCGCTGAGCCGCGGCCAGCACGGTCAGGGCACCCGGATGACCATCGTCGCGCGGCAGCGTCAGCGTGTCGGACCAGCGGCCGTTGACCTGGGCCGTCATCTGCCGTTGGTGATACGCCCGGTCCCAGAGGGCTCGGACCGCGCGGCGGGCCGGGGTGTCGGTGGCTGTGAACACCTTGTCGGCGCGGAGGAAGACGTGGATCAGGACAGCCGGGTCGCGGAGGTGACCGTTCATCGGCGCTCTTCGGGCTCCTCGCCGGCCTTCGAATCGGGGAAGCCCAGGTCGGACAGCAGCGAGTTGACCAGCTCGCGCAGGCCCTGATCGGGCGCCACCCCGTCGTCCTCGGCGTCGAGGTCGTCGCCGAAGCCGTCGACCCGGCGCTCGTCGATGAGGTCGGCCAGCGCTTCCTCGGCGGCGGCGATGCCCGCCTCCGCGCCGGCGCTCACCGCGTCGCCCAGGCGCCGCAGCTCCGGCTCGATCGCGGCCCATTCCTGCGGGGTACGCCGCACAGCCAGCACCGCCCGGACCGTCCCGGCAACGTCGTCGTAGTACACAGGCACTGCGAAGCTCCTCAGAGGTAGACGGTCAGCGGGAGGGACTCGACCAACCGCTGTGGTTCGGTGTGCGCGGCGACGTCCCGGTAATACTCGTGCAACGTGGCCACCACGTCGAAGCTGTTTCCTTCATCGGCCGCGTCCCGGCTGGCCCGCAGTAGGTTACGGGCGGTGTCGGCCAAGCGGCGGTCCTTCACGCTCCACAAGGGAACGGCGATCGCGCCGGCGCCGGTGGCCATCAGCGCGCGCAGGAAGCCCCCGATGTCCCCGCCACCGGTCTGCGCACCCTGTCCCGCGAGGCAGGCACCGAGGATGGTCAGCTTGTTGCGGGGCAGCCGCAGCCGCATGGCCACGTCGTACTGGGTGAGGAACTCACCGTCGGGCAGCACCAGGTAGGGGCCGTACTGGTCGTACGCCTCATTGAAGTTGCCGTGACCCGAGTAGACGAAGAACTCGGGCTTCTCGTCGGCGATCGCCCGCAGCCCCACGCCGTCGGCCCGGAACTTCTTCCGCACGTGCTCCAGCGCCGCCGGATAGCGCCCGGCCAGGATCATGTGCTCCGGCTGCCAGCCGGTGTGCAGCAGCTCCCGGCCGGACACGCCGTTGCCGGCCACGACGATCGCGGCGAGGTCGTCGTCCCGGCTGACCGGCTGGCGTTTGAGCAGGTTCCGGCCGCGGTCGACGAACGCGGTGGCGCTGACCGCCTGGGACAGCGGCACCCGTACGGCCAGCGGCTCTTCCCTGCCGGGCTGCCAGCCCACGTGCAGCGGGATCGCGAAGATCTCGTCCGTCGGGATGAGCACCAGGTGCCGCAGCTCGTCCGGCTCGTCGATCTCGGCCCAGACCGGGCCGAGCAGCAGATTCCAGATCTCCTCGCACTCGGCCCGGGTCGGCTCGACGATGTGCCGGCCGCTCGGGGTGAGCAGGCGGTGGGCCAGGTCGCTCACGTCCGCCTGCCGGATGCCGGTGACCACCCGCATGCAGCCGTTCTGCACCACGAACGCGCCGATCAGGTCGGGCTGCGCGGGACCGTAGGCGAAGTAGCGCACCACGCAGGTGCACTCCTGGTTGACCGTGTACATCTGCAACCGGTGGGCGATCTCCGGGTCGTGCCGGGCGGCCTCCAGCGGCTGGGTCAGGAAGCGGTTCTCGAACTCGGCCTCCCGGCGGGACATCTCCGCGAGGATCTCAGCCTGGGCGGACTGCTGCTGCGAAGTCACGGCCGCGCGCCGCATCTCCGCGAGCCGGGGGCTGTCGGCGTCCTCGTCGGTCTCCGCGGGCGCCGCTTCCGGAGCGTCGCTCGGCTCGGCGGAGGTGGGCACTTCGAGCGGCGGCAGGTCGGCGGTCGCCATCATGTCCAGCAGCTCGCGGGCCGAGGATGCCTCGACCAGACCGAACGCCTGCTCGGCGCGGTCCAGGTGGTGCGGACCGTCGAGCTCCGCGACCGCGGCGGCGATCCGTTCGAGGAAGCTGGGCCGCACGGCGGACGCGTACGCCCGTTTGTAGGCCGGCAGGGCCACGGCCCGGCGGATGGCGTCGGCCAGCCGCTCACGCAGCCGGCTCAGGCCCTCCTCGCGTTCGCGGCGTTCCTGCTCGGGCAGCGCGGCGACCGCGGTGACGTAGAAGCGCATGGTGAAGTCGGCGATGTCGATGTCGGTGCCGATGCTGCTGCCGGCGTGCAGGTTGTCCAGCAGCTCGCCGAGCAGGGCGCCGAGCTGCGCGGCACCCTGCGGATCGCCGGCCGCGGCGGTCAGCCGGCCGATGTGCTGGCGGGCCATCAGGCGGCCGCGGGGATACTGCATGGTCGCCAGTTCGGCGTAGAAGTCGCGGGCCAGCGAGTCGTCGAGGAGCTGGGCCTGGTGGTGCACCGACTGGACGATCCGGAACTTGTCGCCGAGCGCGCGGGAGATCTGCTCGCTACGGAGCGAGACCCGCAGCGACTCGTCCCGGTGCTGTGGACCACCGCCCTTGAGGACCACCGCCAGATTGTGCAGCAGGCTGGACACGCCCCGGCGGAACTCGCGGACGCGGTGGTCGCCGGACGACGACTCGATGTCGATACCGCGGCCGGTTGCCGTTCTCATCGCCGCGTCGATCTCGGCGCGGAGCGCGACGTCCGCCCCGCCCATGCCCGGGCTGCCGGCCTGGCGGCCCTGCTCCCACTCGCAGCGCAGGACGTTGCTGCGGATGTCCGGCAGGCACCACCAGAGATCGGCCGACCCGGCGAGCTCGGCGGCCCGGCGGAAGTAGGGCAGCGAACGGGTGAAACCGCCGAGCCGGTAGTAGATCTTGGCGATGCCGTCGTGCCAGCGGGTGAGGGCGTACTCCGCGAACTCGTTGCGCGGCTGCTCAGCCAGCCACGCGGCGTCCGCCTCGGCGGCCTCGATCCGGCGCAGTGCCGTCCAGTGGTCGTAGGTGATGTCGCAGTGGATGATGTCGCACCAGTGGGCGCCGACCCGCTGCGCGACCGCGCGCACCTCGCGCTGCTCGATCGGCTCGAACGTCCCGGTCATGCGCAGCACGCCGAGCGCGTAACCGTGCTCGAGCGGCACGTCGAAATCGGCGTCGTACTGGAGGATCAGCTGCTCGATGTCACAGCTCTCGGCGAACTGCCTGATCTGATCGGCGTCCATGCGGCACCCCGTGCTCTGCGGTCGTCAGGTCGCCCAAACTATCGGTGTCCGGCGATGCGCGAGAAGGCCTGACAGGCCACTGTCACCCGGCCGGTAGGGTGACGGAGAGGTCTACATTGATCACGGAGGGGCCCGGGCGGCATGGAAGATCAGACCAGGAAAGCTATGTACACCGATCTTCGCGAGGGCTTCCCGGAACTGTTCGTGAATCCGCCGGACGCCGGCTTCGAGATCCTGCTGGACGCGACCGAGGTCGCGGCGGCCGAGAACGCCCAGGCCGAAGAGCTGATCCGGTACGGGATGCCGGCCACGATGGCGGACACCGGCGTGGTGTACGCCGACCCGTACGTGATGATGCTGCGCGACGCGGTGCGGCGCCCGGGCGGCGACCTCGGCACGTACATCCGGTTGGTGCCGGCCGGCAACGCGGCCGGAGTGGTCATCCTGCCGGTCCACAACGGACGGGTGGTGCTCGTCCGCCATTTCCGGCACGCCACCCGGAACTGGCAGTGGGAGCTGCCGCGCGGTTTCGGGATGCCCGGCACCGACCCGGCCGACGACGCCCGGCGCGAGCTGCGCGACGAGATCGGCGTCGAGGCGGCCAAGCTGCACGAGCTCGGCACGATCTACCCGGACACCGGAATGACCGCCGCCGCCGTCCGGCTCTTCCTGGCCGAGGTGACCGACGAGCCGTGGGCCGCCGACCGCGAGGAAGGCATCACCGAGATCCGGGAGGTGTCCCCGGAGGAGCTGGCCGGCCTGATCCGCGACGAGTCGATCAAGGACGGTTTCACGATCACCGCGTACACCCGGGCCGTCCTGCGCGGCCACCTGGACTTCAGCGGGCCGGCGGCACCCGGTAGATGAAGATCGAGTGGCCGACCTGGTCGATGCGGACGCTGCGGGCGATCAGCTCGCGGATCTCGGGCTTCGGATTGCTGAGCTGGGTCACCGAGACCGCGAGCAGGCCGCTGACCTCGGACGGCGGCACCTTGAGCGGATCCCCGGCGTCGATGCCGTAGTAGCCGGCCATCGCCCGGTTGCGGTGCACCAGCCAGACCCGTTCACCCGGATACCGCTCCCGCAGGCGCAGGGCGAGCCGGTACAGGTCCTGGTACCAGTCCACGTTGGACGAACCCAGTCGCAGGTAAGTCTTCGCAGGACCGCCGAATGCCTCGTTCGAGTACGGCAGGTAGTAGGGGAAGGCGCGTACCGAACTGACGGCGACGAAGGCCCCGAGCAGGACCGCGGCCGTCTGCACCCACCGCCGGCGGACGGCGGTGACAGCAGCTGCCGCCACGGCCAGCAGCACCGGTACGAAGATCGCGTAGCGCACGCCCCAGTCCCGGGTGCCCTGCATGGCCGCCACCAGCAGCACTGCCGTCGGAAGCAGGACGTAGAGCGCCGCCGGCCGCAACCGGCGCACCGCGAGCATCACAACGGTGCCGGCCAGCCACAGGGCCAGCATGCCCAGCGGCGTCTTGATCAGCAGCGCGGCGGGCAGGTAGTACCAGCGATGCCGTGAATACGTGTCACCCAGCAGGAAGCCGCCCCACCTCTGGTCCTCCAGCCCGAGCTGGATGCGCAGCCCGTCGGCGTAGGCCCGCGGGAACGGCAGCCAGTCGACGAGGTGACCGACCGTCCCGTTGATCACCGGCAGACCGGGCGGCGCCGTCCAGTGCAGCCGCGGATCAACGATCAGGTACGTCAGCCATACCGTCGCGACGGCCAAGAGGCCGACGCCGACCATCGCGGCGACCGCGGCCAGTAGCCGGGGTGCGCGCCGCAGGCCCGGCTGCGCGTGCCACGCGGACACGGCGGCCAGCACCAACAGGACCGGCACCACGACGAGCGTGTTCATCTTCGTGGCCGGCGCCGCGCCCAGCGCCAGCCCGGCCGGGGCCAGATACGCCCACGGATGGCGCCTCATCCGCCAGACGAGCCAGGCGGCGGCCAGCACGAAACCGGCTGCGGGAAAGTCGACCCCGGCCAGCGAGCCGTACGTGATCACGTCCGGCGAGAACGCGTACAGCGCGAGCGCCAGCAGACCGCCGCCCGATCCGGTGATGTCGCGGGCGAACGCGAACACCATCAGCCCGAACAGCAGCGTCAGCACGATCATCGGCAGCCGGGCGTACCAGAGGATGCGCTGAGCCCCGTTGCCGTGCTCGTAGAGCACGTCCGTCCCGGCCTGATACTGATTTTTGTCCGGGCCCGCATCGATGCGGGCATCGGCGAAAGCGAGGCCGGTGGCCATCACCAGCTTGGCCAGCGGCGGATGTTCCGGGTTGTAGCGGATCTCGTGATGCCGCAGGTAGATGACCGCCGCGGCGATGTACACACCCTCGTCCGCGGTCTGCGACTGCTGTCGCGCCGCGGTGACCATCACAAAGGCCATCTGCGCCAGCAGCGCGGCGACTCCCAGGGCCACAAGCACTTTCCGGTACGAGCGACGGCCTGCCGGCGGCGTCGGCGGGCTCTCAGCCGGCTCAGCGAGGCGCCCGGCCGCTGCCACCCGCTCCCGGGTGCGCTGCCGGGGAATGCGCCACGCAGTCTGCTTCAACTGGGAAAGTCCCACCCGATGACCAGTAGTATTTTCATCGCTCCCGGTAAAGGATGCCGATGGACAAACCGACAGGCGTAAGCCCCGTGATGTCGGCGGGCTTCGCAAACAGACAGGGTAGTCGCATGGATCCAACGGCAGAGCCGATGATCACCGTCAAACGACACGGCATCACCAGCCGCTTCGACATGTCACCGTGGCCGCAGGATGCCCCGCCCACCCTTTACAAGCCGTTCTTCACCAACCAGTTCTACGAGCAGAAGTTCCTGGACTACATTCGCACCCTGAACAAGCGCGGTGTGTACGTGGACGCCGGCTCCTGCCTGGGCACCCACACGGTCTGGTTCGGGATGTACTGCCCGTCGACGCACGTGCACGCCTTCGACCCCCGCGAGCGCTGCGCCGGGTGGACCCAGATGAACGTCGACGTGAACGACCTCACCAGCAAGGTGACGGTGCACCACGTGGGCCTGGGCAGCGAGCCCGGCCAGGCCAAGTCGTTCCTGGACGGGGTCTGGGAGCACTTCGACGTCGTACCTTTGGACAAGGTCGTCCGCGGCAAGGTCGTCGTCCTGAAGATCGACGTGGAAGGCATGGAGGAGCAGGTGCTGAAAGGCGCCCGCCGCATCCTCCGCGGCCACCACCCGATCGTCTTCGCCGAAGCCTTCGGCGAGCCGGAACGCGCCACGATCGAGGCGGTGCTGAAGCCGTACGGCTACCGCCCGACCGGTCGGGTCTTCAACGCCACGCCGACGTATGAGTTCGTCTACGAGCGGTCCCGGCCGAAGGAGCTGCTGTACCGCTTGGGCCGCAAGCTCCCGAAGCCACTGCGTAAGCGGCTGGTCAAGCTGCGGGACAAGCTTCGCGGCTGAACAGGTACGCGGCTTTTGGCGGACCCGGTCAACGGCGCACTTGGTAGCGCAGGTGCAGCACCCGGTCGCCCTGGATCACCACGTCCGGGTCCGCCAGCAGGTGCTGCGCGTCGACCGACCCGAAGTAGCGCTTGCCGGACCCGAACACGACGGGCACGACGTCCATTCGCACCTCGTCGACCAGGCCCGCGGCCAGTGCCTGGCCACCGACGTCGCCGGCGGCGACCTCGACCAAGCGGTCACCGGCAAGCTCCTGCGCCTTGGCCACGGCGGCCTCGACGCCGTCGACGAAGTGGAACGGCGCCGCGGGGTCCCAGCCCTCGGGCGGCGGCCGGTGCGTCACGACAACCACGTGGTCGATCCCGCTCGGAGGCTTCCCGTCCCAGCCGTCGGTCATGTCGAAGACGTGGCGGCCGGCGATCGTCACCCCGATCTGGTCCCAGTACGCCCGGGTGTAGTCGTAGGAGGTCTGCGACACCTTCACGTAGCCGCTCTCGTCCAACGGGACGTCACCGCTGGTCAACCAGTCGAACAGCGGTCCGGGCTGGTCATGCTCGTCCGCGATGAAGCCGTCCACCGACACCGAGCTGTACATGACCACCTTGCCCACAGGGCTCTCCTCTGTTTGGGGTTGCCCCCAAATTAGCGGGTCACGGGCCGTCGCTCTTGTAAGAAATCAATCGGCCGGCAGCGGCCAGCCGTCCAGCACGTGGCCGGGATGCTCGCGCATGAACCGCCGCCGGACCTCGACATACCGGGTCGGCGTGAGCCCGGTGAACGCCCGGAACTCGTGGCCGAAGTGGGCCTGATCGAAGTAGCCGGCGCCACTGGCGAGGTCGGCCCAGTCGACCGGTTCGGCGGGATTGATCGAGAACACGGTGGCGGTGAAGCGGTGGCTGCGGGCCAGCCGCTTCGGCGTGACGCCGACGAGCTCCTTGAACCGCTGGGCCAGGTGGGTGCTGCTGACCCCGGCTTCCACTCCCAGATCGCCGACCGCCACCGCTCCGCGCGCCGCCGCGATGACGCTGATCGTGTGGCGGACCAGCCCCAGCCCGGCGGTCTCGTCCAGCCGTCGCATCAGCTCCTGCTCGAGCAGCGTCAGCATCTCGTGCGGTCCGTTCGCCGTAGCCAGCCGGTCGCGCAGCTCGGCAACGGCGGACCGACCCCAGACCTGCTCCAACGTCACCGGCCGGTCGCACAGCTCGACCGCGGGCATCGGCAGGAACGGCGCCGGCCCCCACGTCTTGAAGTGCACGCCGACGGACCGGGTCGGGGCAGGGTAGCCGAACTCCAACGCCCGGGTGGGCATGGTCACCACGCAGCCGTCGGCGTAATCGGCCGCCTCGAGGTCGGTGCCGGCGCGGATCCGGAACGGTGCCCCGAGGTTGACGATGAGGAACGCCGCCGGACTCGCGGGCAGCGTCAGCCGGGCGTACGGCGGCGAGCCCTCCAGGTAGTAGAGGTCGTCGACCAGCCCATCCAGCGGCGGCCGCGGCACTCGGGACACGTACTCCACGCCCACAGCATGGCATCCGCTACCGCCGCGCGAGCTGATCGCTCAGCCCTCCCGCGACACCTCAACCGTCGTGGCTCTTTCACGATCGCAGTGCACGATGTCGCGGCAGTCGTCCGCCACATGTTGTGCGTCGAGGTGAACCCGGCCCGCCCTAGGGTTCAGCCGTGGTCAAAGCGCTGGCTCCTCGCACCATCAGGATCGGCGTCGTGGGGGCGCTGATTGTTGGCCTGTCGTGCGGGTGCGCTGGTCTGCTCTCCGCGCTCCCCGGTTGCTCGGACCGCAATGAGCGGTTTGCCGCCACGCTCGCGGACCTACCGATCCTGACGAAGCACCCCGACGGCGCGACGCTGAACGGCAGGGAATCGGGCTGTGATGCCGACAGCGGGTTCGCCAGCGCAGGCCGTCAGTACCGGGCAGAGATCAGCCGCGAGGGCATCCTGTCCTTCTACCGCGCTGCCGCTGCCGCCGACGGATGGCAGGCAGTGGACAAGCCGACGCCGGCGCCCCCGAAGGGCCTGGTCATCGACGGCGACGTCGGGTGCTATCAGAAGGAGATCGACGGCACCACGGCCAGGCTCAACGTCTGGTTCCCGAGCGACTTCAACGCCCTCTACGGTCCCGAGCTCCAGGAGCCCGAAGACGCGTACGGCATCGTTGTTTACGGCTCACACGACGACGACGCCGAGTGCTGATCGGCGTACGCGAAGCGGCGGCCATGCTGGCTTTGAGCCGACATGACCGCCGCTTCTTCAGCGCTGCTACAACTAGACGTTGTAGTACATCTCGAATCAATCAGGGGTGTCGCTCGACCTGGACGAACGGCGTAGAGACAGCGTCTGACCTGCGTGAACGCTTTGCATCGACTCTCGTTGTTTTCTCGTGGTTCTTCAGCGGAGTTGTCGCCGTAATGGCGCTAATGATCTTGATCTTCGCGCGACGGGTTGACCCGGTTGCTGTAGTGGCATCCCGTCGCGCAAGCTTCGCTCGGCCGGGCCGCGCTCAGGTCGGGAAGGTGGAGCGCCCTACTGGACGAACGACCTTCCCGACCCGGGCGCGGTCTGGTTGCCTCCGGTGTGCGATGGGTCGCTGCGGCACAGCCGGGCATCCCAGAGCTGCCGGGGTCCAGGGGCCGGATAGCCCCGGCCGCCGGAGGCTATCTCCGGGTCGTAGGGCCGGAGGCCCTACCCGCTGGAGGCCAGATGTCCATGCCAACATTTGCGTTAACGAACTCGGTTGCTCGGACTGCGAGACTTCGTGTTGTGACACGGTCTTCCACCAAGCATGACGATGAACAGCTGGCGGGGCTGGTACTGCGCACAGTCCTCGGCGTTCAGGTCAGCAACCACGACGATGGTTCACGCGACTCGATGTACGACCTTGACCTGGTATACCCGGGTGGCCGGCGCGCGGTGGCTGAGGTGGTCTCCACACGTGATCGTGAGGAGCTCACGTTTCTCACACGGGTTAGTCGACTCGGGTATGTGCGAGAGCCGCGACTTACGAGGTTCTGGCTTATTCAAGTGGTTACCGGAGCCGATATCAGATTTGTCAGAGAGGCCGTCATCCCACTGCTGATGGAACTTGAGCAGCGAGGCGTCAGTCGCGTGCCGTTGGCTGGGCGGAGGATTTGCGGGAGCAGTTGGACGAGATCTCAGTTGAAGGCGGCTGGTCGCACGAGCCGACCAGCAAGCACCCACCCGGCTTCTACCTGTTGCCTACCGTAAAAGGCGCTTGGCAACGCACGGGCGAGACGATTCAACAGGCAGCAAACACGTTCTGGAGACAGTGCCTGACGTGGCGGCCAAGCTGCGGATGTCGGCGGCACCTGAGCGGCACGCCGTAGTGATCGTCACGACGGACCAGTTCGAGTTCTCGGTCGCTCTGGAGAACGGCAACGTACCGACGAGGCCCCCCAAGCTGCCTGATGGCGTCGACGGGCTCTGGTTGGTCACTTTGAAGGCGCCACCTCTGCACGTCGTCTACTGGGTGAACGACGGGCCTTGGGTCGGCATCACCCTGACCGCCGAGCAATTGGGAGTCCGCATAGTCGGTCGCTAGTCCGCTGCGTCCAAGCCCCCGGTACCCACCTTCGTGAGGTGCCGGGGGCTTCTGCGTGTGCGCTGGGCCCGCGGTGCCATCGCCGGTCCGCGCCGGGAGCGGAGCGGCAAGGCGCGGACGGCCTGGCGAAGTGGCCCGCGTGCGGCCCGGAGGGCCGCCTTGAAGACGTATGGAAAGTTCTCACCGTCGATCCCGGCGGGCGACTGTCCCCCGCCGGCTGACGTGCGACAAGCGTTCGCCAAGTGATCTGCAGTAACGGTCTGCGCAGGCACTCCGTAGGCGGTCTCTTAGCGGGCGTGGGGCTGGCCAACTGGTTTCTGCACAGGTCGTTGCAGACGCAGCATCTGGGGTGAATACTGCGTCGACGACCGGGCCGATACTTACGCCTGTCTGGTCCAGTAGGCCAGGTTGGCGCGGACGGCGATGGTGTCGGGGTGCTCCGGGCCGGAAACGCGCTCCCAAATGGGCAGCAGGGCGGCGTACTGATCGCGGGCGGCGCCCGCGTCCCCCGCCAGACCGGTCCAGTGGGCCAGGTGGGCGCGGGCAGAGAGGGTCTCAAGGTGCTCCGGGCCGGAAGCGCGCTCCTGGATGGCCAGCAGGACGGCGTACTGATCGCGGGCGGCGCCCGCGTCCCCCGCCAGACCGGTCCAGTCGGCCAGGTGGGCGCGGGCAGAGAGGGTCTCAAGGTGCTCCGGGCCGGAAGCGCGCTCCTGGATGGCCAGCAGTACGGCGTACTGATCGCGGGCGGCGCCCGCGTCCCCCGCCTCACCGGTCCAGTAGGCGACGTTGGCGCGGGCAGAGAGGGTCTCAGGGTGCTCCGGGCCGGAAGCGCGCTCCTGGATGGGCAGCAGGACGGCGTACTGATCGCGGGCGGCGCCCGCGTCCCCCGCCTCACCGGTCCAGTAGGCGACGTTGGCGCGGACGGCGAGGGTCTCGCGGTGCTCCGGGCCGGAAACGCGCTCCTGGATGGGCAGCAGGACGGCGTACTGATCACGGGCGGCACCCACGTCCCCCGCATGACCGGTCCAGTCGGCGAGGTAGGCGCGGGCAGAGAGGGTCTCAGGGTGCTCCGGGCCGGAAACGCGCTCCCAAATGGGCAGCAGGGCGGCGAACTGGTCGCGGGCGGCGCCCGCGTCCCCAGCTTCACCGGTCCAGCGGGCGAGGTGGGCGCGGACGGCAAGGGCCTCCGGGTGCTCCGGGCTACGCACCGCTGCGACGCTCCGGTGAATCTGTTGCCAGAGGTCCCGAGCACCTCGGTAGTCCCCGCTGTGGCCGAGATAGGAAGCCACTGGGCTCATGCCTGATGCGTCGATGGCGAGGGCGAGGGCGGTGGTGGTGTGCGGGAGCAGGTCAGCGAACACCGGCCATGTGGACGGGTTTTCAGGGTCCGAAGGAAGAGCGCACGCGATGATCGCGGCAGCGGCGGCCTGCCATGCGCTCCTCATGCCAGGCCGCAGGTTGTCTACCGTGACCGCTTGGACCAGGCGGTGCACCGATACTTTGCCGTGCACGAGCGGGCTGATCAGGGAGAAGCGGCGCAGCGCGGTGACCGCGTCGTCGACGGTGATCGGCTGGGACCACAACGGCGTCAACGCCGCGGCGACCTGGTCGTCGATTCGCGCCGCTAATGGGGTGGCGAGCAGCTGGGCGATCGGGATTGCTTCGGCGGCGTAGAAGGAGAGCAGCGTAAGCAACGCCGTGGCGGCCGGCTCCGTGCGCGCCAACTCGGCGAAGGCGACCGCCCAGGTCGTCGCGATCCGTTTGTCGTAGCCGCTCGGCTGCCCGCGGCTGAGCAGCTCGTGGCGGTGCGCGGTGAGCAGGTCCCGGTATTCTCGCAGGGAGCGGCCCGTGGTTTCCAGATAGGCACCGGCCTGGGCCAGTGCCAGCGGCAGCAACCCGAGGTCGTCGGCCAGCTCATGCGCAGCGGTGCGGTCGGTGTCGCGGGTGTGGGCGAGCAGAAAAGATACCGCCACGTCGGCATTAAGCACCGGGACCTCAACGTGCTGTCCGATCGGCCATGGCGCGTACTGGGTGGTGATCAGGACCCGGCCGTTACCGGCGGGTGGAATGACTCGGCGCACCGCGTCCGGCTCGGTGACGTTGTCCAGCACCAGCAGCCAGCGATCCGAGCGGGCGGCCAGGCCGGCATGCAGTCGCGCCACCGGATCACCATGGTCCAGCAGCTCTTGGAGCCCCAGCAGAGTGGCCAGCTCGGTCAGCTCCGCGGTCAGCGTGGTCGGCTGCTCGGCGCTGACCTGCCAGACCAGCGCGTACTCATGCTGGAACCGGTGTGCGTACTCCAACGCCACACTGGACTTGCCCACCCCACCCAAGCCACACAATGCCACCACGATCGGCGACTGCGCCTCGGCCGCGAACCGATCCTGCAGCTCGGTGAGTAACGCTTCTCGGCCGGCTAGCTGCACCGGCCGCGGCAGCAACCGCACCGGGCGCACCGGCAGCGCCGGACGGTCATAGTGCAGCTCATTGACGGCGACGCCCCCGCCGCTGGCCACCGCGGCACGCTGAGCGGTAACCCGCGGACCGCTGGGTACGCCGGACGAGGCTAGGCCTGATCCTGATCCGGCCGGGAAGGGTTTCCCGCGGTCGTCACCCCACCGTGGATCACACCCCCGGCCACCCCACCGGTGGACGCGGTGACCGACATGTTTCCACCTACCGCAACGCCGTGATCGCCAGCCGACGCCGCGGCGGGCACCCCCGCGGCGGCCAGCTCCTGCAGCAGCTTCCGCAGCCCAGCCTCCGACCTGGGATCCTCGTCCAGCAGATCCTCAAGACGGGTGGTCCACGCCTGCGCCTGGGCCTGTTGCGCCTGCTCCAACTGCATGCCGGAGACGCTGGTCAGCTGCGCCCTGCTGTCCTCCAACCGGCCTTCGATCACCGTTACCCGCTCCGGCTGTCCCCGGCCCAGCAGCCGCGCCATCCCTGCCTTCGCGTTTGACCAAGCATCAGTTGCCGCCGCCTGCACCACGGCGGTCCCGCCCGCCGCAGCCAGCGCGATCAACGCCTCCGTCAACATCCGCGCCCCTCTTCCACACATAGCAGTCGACCCGCCACATCCAGCTATACCCGACCTAAGCAAGGAACAAGTCCTCCATACGGCCGAATCTCCACAGACTGACCTCGTCGGCGCCGAGATCACGGTCGAGCGGCGCTCACAGCCAGCCAGTACGCAAGATCGAGGACACGCGAACGCGGATGGCTACCTCCGGCCCCTAGACCACCTGTCGCACGTCAGGTGACGGACCCGCGTCGCACATCGATTGGCAGGTCGCAACTCGCCTGTTCAGAAATCCTGTACGTCTTCAAGGCGGCCCGAAGCGGGCCGCTCACTCCGTCACCGGGGGCAGCGCACCGCCGCCCGCGGGGATGCGGGCGGCGGCACGCTAACCGCTCCCCGGCGACACTCGTGGAAAGCGGAGAGCGGTCGGGCCTGCCGAAGGACTGACGAAAGTCCGGATGTGAAGCCTGGCAAGGCGGCCGACCGGCACGGCCTGGGTGACGCAGCCGAGCTGCCCGCGCCTGGCCGTAGTGCGCAGGACGAGGCTTGGGAAGTGGTTGACGCTACTGCGCCTCCGGCGGGGGCACTCCGGCTCCGGGATGGCCGCGCATCCCGCCACCCTCGCCCCGGGCGGAGCCGAGCAGACCCCCGCTCCCACGACGGGCGGGTCGACGGTGACGGGATGGCTTACACGTCTGGATTACTTGATTTGGGCTGCGATCGCGCCGAGAACGCCGCCAGCCACTGCGCCGCCAGCCGTCGCAAGTGCAATAATCCTGTTATTGATCCGAAGTGATGTCTGTGAAATCGCCGCGCGTAGCCCACTCGCATCCAGCGACGTTATCATGTTTACTTCTTGAGGATACTCCCGCTTAAATAGCAAATCTTGACCGTCCTCCTGTGAATTCTGGTCGAAGATTAGACGAATGTTTGTCCAGGATCTCTTGTTTTCTTCCATTACAGCTAACATGAAGAGAATCGAAGCGATGTAACTCGAGGATTGCCGTCCCGCGTTGCGGCTCTTTATCGCGAAGGAGAGTCTTCTGTGCAGCGGAAGCGAGGCGGCGAGAGCGCGAGAGCGCGAGAGCGCGAGAGCGCGAGAGCGCGAGAGCGCGAGAGCGCGAGAGCGCGAGAATACTGTAGTCTCAAAAGATCGGCTGCGCTAGCCCGAGCCTTGTCCTCGGCTGCTAGCAGGACGCGGCCATGGCTCCGCATGCTCGAATAAGTTCGAGCCGTAAAAGCCACTGATCCTAACAATTGCGCTGCCAATCCTGATGCGGACGGAACAGAAGGCATGTGAACGGTTAAAGGCAAGCCGTCACTTTGTGAGAATATTGTTCTTCTTGCTCGTCGCCCAGGCCGCCCGACCGGACTACGAAGCCTGGCTCTCCCACGTCAAGAGCGCCTCAGCGTGCACCCGCCCGGTCCGGCTCGCCGGAACGATGGCCACCGTTGAAGCCGCGACCGGACGGATCCTGGCCGAGCGGTCGACCGCGGACATGCCCGACGGGGTCATCTACAAGCCCTGCGGCAACCGCCGCGAAGCGGTCTGCCCGGCCTGCTCCGAACGCTACAAGCGCGACGCGTACCAGATCCTGCGGGCCGGGCTCGTCGGCGGCAAAGGCGTCCCCGAGGACGTGGCCCGGCACCCGGCCGTGTTCCCGACCTTCACCGCACCCTCGTTCGGTGAGGTCCACACCCGCATCGTCAAGCGCCACACCTGCGCCCGGCGGATCGAGTGCGACTGCCGGCCCGAGCCCTGCCACGCCTGCCGCGACCTGACCCTGTGCCCGCACGGCGTACGGCTGGCCTGCTTCGCCCGGCACGGCCGCGACGACCGCAACCTCGGCACACCGCTGTGCCTGGACTGCTACGACCACGACGCGCAAGCGGTCTGGAATGTGGCCGCCGGGGAACTGTGGCGGCGCACCACCATCGCCATCGACCGGTACATGCACCGCCTCGCCGACGCCCGCGGCATCCCCGACGTACCCGTCGTCTACGAGTCCAAGGGCAAGCTACGCACCCCGCTGGGTGTCCCCGGTCCGGCCGCAATTCGGCAAGGCCACCGAGATGCAACGCCGCGCCGTGGTGCACCTGCACTGCATCATCCGCCTCGACGGCTTCGACCCGAACCGGCCCGACGCCATCGTGCCCGCCCCGCCCGGCCTTCACGCCGCCGACCTGGTCGCCGCCGTCGACCACCGTTGGATTCACCACCCGCCCCCACCCCGCCCACCCCGACGGCTGGCCGGTCGCCTGGGGCGAGCAGGTCCTGACGAAGGTCATCACCGAAGCGGCCGACGGCGACGTCACCCACACCCAGGTCGCCGCCTACCTGGCCAAGTACGCCACCAAGTCCACCTAGATCACCGGCCACACCTCCGCCCGGCTCACCGACGACACCATCGCCCTGTACGCCGACCCGGACGGCACCCACACCGAACGCCTCATCGAAGCCTGCTGGCGCCTCGGGAACTTCCGCGCCGAGCCCACCCCGCCTGTCCGGTGGACCGATCAGCCGCTGCGCACCCCACCCCCGACCGCCGAGTTCGGCTCGCCGTGGACGCGTCCGGACTGCCGTGCCGCGACTCGCTATCAGGCCTGCCCAACTTGCGCCGCCCGGTCGCTGGCCGTGGACAAGCCTCCACCGGTCCGGCCGCCGGGGCAGCGCAACCCGTACGGCCGGCTACGCCGCTGGGCACATGCTCGGCTTCGGCGGCCACTTCCTCACCAAGTCCCGCCGCTACTCCGTCACCTTCGCCGCCCTCCGCGAACAACGCGTGGTGTTCCGGCGGGCCCAGACCGGCGGCCCGGAACGGGCTGAGCCGGTCGGGGAGCCGACGACGTTGGTCGTCAACTTCCTGCAATTTGTCGGCGCCGGCTGGCAGACACCCGCCGACGCCATGCTCGCCAACACCTCCGCCGCCATGGCCCGAGAACACCAAGACGCCGTCAGGCAGTACCTGCACACCACGGCCGCGTGAACGGCCGTCATCCGTCAGGGCGAACCTGACGCCTCGCAGCGAGCTGAACTACGCGACTCGGAACTCGGACAGGAGCAAGACCAATGGCGACAGTGCCCGTGGCGGCTACGGCTGCAAACAGGCTGTGGACGATCGAAGACGTCTCGGTCTTTTTGCAGGTACCGGTCGCAACGATCTATCAGTGGCGGTATCACCGTGCAGGCCCTCCGGCTTTCAAGGTCGGACGGCACCTGCGCTTCGACCCGGCCGCCGTTCGCACATGGCTCACCAGTCTGGAGGTGTAGTGGTGGCCGTTGATGACGTCTGGTACCTGAAGAGCCGGGGAAGCGACGGCGCCCGACTCCCGTCCCGGGCTCACGGCCGGGGCAAGCGGTGGCGGGTCCGGTGGGTTGACGATCAAGGTCAGAAGCGGACGCGCTTCTTCGAGCGGCGTACCGACGCGGAACGGTTCGACGCCAATGTCCGGGCGGACTTGAGCCGCGGCCAGTACATCGACGATCGGAGTGGGCTCATCACCGTGGCCGAGCTCGCCGAGCGGTGGCGCGCGGATCAACTGCACATCGCGAGTACGGCGATCCACGTCGAGCATGCGGTCCGTCTGCACATCGTTCCGGCGTTGGGTCACCTTTCCGTGGGCCGGGTCCGGCCGAGCAACGTTCAGGGCTGGGTCAAGGACCGGTCGGCCGTCCTCGCTCCAACGACCTTGCGGGTTGTCTACGGCTACCTGAACGCGATCTTCGCGTCGGCCGTGCGAGACCGGCTCATTGCCAGCTCGCCGTGCCTCGCCATCAGGTTGCCCGGCATTGACCGCGACAAGCGGTGATCCCGTCACCGGACCAGGTGCACCGCCTCGCGTCTCTGATGCCTGAGCGTCTGTCGGCGGCCGTCTACGTGGCGGCTGGGTGTGGTCTGCGGCTGGTTGAAGTGCTCGGGCTGGAGGTGGAGGACGTCGACTTCGACCGGGCCGAGCTGTCGGTGCGGCAGCAGCTCAAGTCGCACAAGGGTCGCCCGCCCTACCTTGGCCGGCCGAAGACGAAGACAAGCACTCGTGTCGTCGAGCTGCCTGAGGTGGTGGCAGATGCGCTGCGCCTGCATCTCGCGGCCGCGCCGGCACCGGTCGAGGTGGACGACGACACGAATCCTCGGAAGCCGACCCGGCGACCGGCCGCGCTGGTGTTCCGCAGCGCTGATGGGGGTCCGGTGTTCGCCTCGACTTTCTCGCGCACCTGGGTGCCGGTGCGAAGCCGGGTGGGCCTCCCGCCGCGCTGGGGGTTTCACGGCCTGCGGCACTACTACGCGACGCTGCTGATCCATGCCGGAGCGAGCGTCAAGGCCGTGCAGCTGGCGCTGGGTCACTCCACGCCCACGATCACGCTCAACGAGTACGTGCACGAGTGGCCGGACGTGCTGGACCGTACCCGTGCGCTGGTCGACGGTGCTCTAGGGAAGCCGGAAGCGGCGGCCACGTCGGCTGGGAGCCGGGCGTGACCGCCGCTTCGCGAATCGTCGCCAGGTTGTCGCCGCGCCTCCGGCCGGAGCCGGAACCGCAGGTCAACGAGCTAGAACAGGTCAGACGTTGTAGTACATCTCGAACTCGTGCGGGGTCGGGCGCAGACGGACCGGGTCGATCTCGTTCACGCGCTTGTAGTCGATCCACGTCGAGATCAGGTCGTCGGTGAAGACGCCGCCCGCCGTCAGGAACTCGTGGTCGTTCTCCAGGGACTGCAGGACCGCGTCCAGGGAGCCGGGGACCTGCTTGACGCTGCCCCACTCCTCCGGGGGCAGGTCGTACAGGTCCTTGTCGATCGGGGCCGGGGGCTCGATCTTGTTCTTGATGCCGTCGAGGCCGGCCATCATCTGGGCCGAGAAGCTCAGGTACGGGTTGCTCGACGGGTCCGGCACGCGGAACTCGACGCGCTTGGCCTTCGGGTTGCTGCCCGTCACCGGGATGCGGGTGCAGGCCGAGCGGTTGCGCTGCGAGTAGACCAGGTTGACCGGCGCCTCGTAGCCCGGCACCAGGCGGCGGTACGAGTTGACCGTCGGGTTGGTGAACGCGAGCAGCGACGGCGCGTGGTGCAGCAGGCCGCCGATGTACCAGCGGGCGGTGTCCGACAGGCCCGCGTAGCCGGTCTCGTCGTAGAACAGCGGCTCGCCGCCCAGCCACAGGGACTGGTGGGTGTGCATGCCCGAGCCGTTGTCGCCGAAGAGCGGCTTCGGCATGAACGTCGCCGTCTTGCCGTGCTCCCAGGCGGTGTTCTTGATGATGTACTTGAACATCTGCATCTGGTCGCCGGCGTGCAGCAGCGTCGAGAACTTGTAGTTGATCTCGGCCTGGCCCGCGGTGCCGACCTCGTGGTGCGAACGCTCCACGGTGAAGCCGACGTCGATCAGGCGGCGCACCATGGCGTCGCGCAGGTCGGAGTAGTGGTCGATCGGCGAGACCGGGAAGTAGCCGCCCTTGTACGCGGTCTTGTAACCGCGGTTGCCGCCCTCCTCGTCCTTGCCGGAGTTCCAGGCGCCCTCGATCGAGTCGATGTAGTAGAACGCCTGGTTGGCGGCGGTCTCGTGACGGATCGAGTCGAAGATGTAGAACTCGGCCTCGGCGCCGAAGTACGCGGTGTCGGCGATGCCGCTGGAGGCCAGGTAGGTCTCGGCCTTCTTCGCCACGTTGCGCGGGTCGCGCGAGTAGGCCTCCCGCGTGAACGGGTCGTGGATGAAGAAGTTCAGGGCCAGCGTCTTCTGGATGCGGAACGGGTCGACGAACGCCGTCGTCACGTCCGGCAGCAGCATCATGTCGGACTCGTGGATGGCCTGGAACCCGCGGATCGAGGATCCGTCGAAGGCGAGGCCGTCGGTCACGACACTGTCGTCGAACGATTCCACCGGCATGTTGAAGTGCTGCATCACGCCGGGAAGGTCACAGAACCGTACGTCGACGAACTTGACGTCCTCGTCTTTGAGGTATCGCAGGAGTTCCTCGGGATTGGCGAACACACGTCCTCCTGGCACATGATTTTCGAACCGGGGCGGCGTGAGCCGCCACGAGGCTAGGCTGTCGCGACGCTATGGCCCCGTAGTTGCCCAGGCGTATCCCTATTGTTTCCGCCGTGTTACGGAGCGCCGAAAGCGGCCGCGATCACGTCGGATCATCGACGACCCTACCGCCGGGGGCGCGCCGCCGGGGGCGGAAATGCCGCAACGGTACGCCCGCGGCTACGCTCGTCCCCGTGGCGACAAGCGCGAACGGATCACCCACCCCGCCCGAGAAGGCGACAGCTCTCGACCTGTCGACGTTGCCGCCCGCCGAGTTCGGCCGCCGCCTCGCCGCGCTGCTCATCGACTGGGCGTTGTGCCTGATCATCGCCAGTTTCTACGCCGATCCACGGGTCGTGGCCTGGCCGCCCGTGGTGGTACTGATCCTGTTCAACGCGCTGTTCATCGGCCTGTTCGGACAGACCCTGGGGATGTCGCTGGCCCGGATCCGCGCGGTGTCCGCGGCCGACGGCGGCGCCATCGGCATCCCGCGCGGCCTGCTCCGCGGCGTCCTGCTGGCCCTGCTGATCCCCGCGATCATCATGGACGCCCAGCGCCGTGGCCTGCACGACCGCGCCGCCGGCTCCATCGTCGTAGCCCTACCCAAGAGGTAGCGGAACCGCCCAAGGCCGCGGAGCGGCCCAACGCCGCGGAGACCGGTCAAGGCCCGGAGACCGGTCAAGGCCCGGAGACCGGTCAAGGCCCGGAGACGGGTCAGTCCGAAGGGTCGACCTTGATGCCGAGGCCACCGGCCAGGGTGTAGCTCAGCGCCGGCAGGTCGTCCGGATGCACGATCGCGCCGCGCCAGCTCGCGATCCCGGCGATGCCGTCCAGCTCGCACCGCCGGAACCGGGCGCCGTCCATGGTGGCGTGGTGGAACTGGGCGCCGCTCAGATCACACCCCGTGAACCGGGCACCCCGCAGGTCGGCGTTGGTGAAGTCGGCCCCGGACAGGTTGCAGCCGGTGAAGCGCACGCTGTCGAAGCCGGTGAAGCGCCAGCCCGACAGATCCAGCCGGCACTGGTCGAAGGTCACGTCGCCGAGCTTGCCGTTCGTCACGGAGAAGCCGGTCATCCGCGACTCGTCGAAGGTCACCCGGCGCACCGCCCCGCCGTCGGCGCGCACGTTGGCCCAGTTCGCGACCTGCACCACGCAGTCGGTCATGGTGAGGTGGGCCAGCACCGAGGAGGACAGGTCCGTCCCGCGGAACCGGCACTGGGCGAACTCCACCGACTCCGCCTCCCGCCCGGACAGGTCGTGACCGTCGAACGCGACGGTGCGGAAAGTGGTCTCCGGCTCGAGGTCCTCCCGGGGCGCTTCGAGGGCGGCGGGCAGGGCCGGCTTGCGGGGTGCGCTCTGACGGATCGGGCTGCGGCGGGCGACTGGCATCCGGCAACCCTAGGCTTGCCGGATCCGGGTCGCGGGCGGGGAGCAGAATCAACAGCGTGGACATCGCGCTGCTCGGCCCCGTCGAGCTTCGGGCCGACACCGGTACGGCGGTGCCGGTCGCGGGCGCGCGTCTGCGTACCCTCCTCATCCTGCTCGCCCTCGACGCCGGCCGCGCCGTCTCCACCGACCGGCTCGTCGACGGGGTGTGGGGTGCCGAGCCGCCCGGCAGCGCCGCCGGCGCGCTGCAGGCGCTGATCTCCCGCCTGCGCCGCGCCGCCCCCGGGCTCGCCATCGCCGTCACGCCGTCCGGCTACCGCCTCGACCTGGACCGCGACTGTGTCGACGTGCACCGCTTCACCCGGCTGGTCGCCCAGGGCCGGCCGGAGGAGGCGCTGGCGCTGTGGCGGGGCCCGACCGAGTTTCCCGACGTGGCGCGGGCTGAGGCCGTACGCCTGGATGAGCTCCGCCTGACGGCCCGGCTGCAGCGGGCCGAGGCCCGGTTGCGGGCCGGCGGCGACGCCGATCTGGTCGGCGAGCTGGAGTCGCTGGCCGCCGAGCACCCGCTGCACGAGCCACTGGCCGGCCTGCTGATGCGCGCGTTGATCGCGGCCGGTCATCCCGGTCGCGCCCTGACGGTCTTCGAGCGGATCCGCGCCGAGCTCGCCGAAGCCCTCGGTGCCGACCCGTCGGCCGAGCTGGCCGCGCTGCACGTGGAGACGCTGCGCGGGCAGCACCGGCGGGCCCGGGGCAACCTGCCCGCCGAGGTGAGCAGCTTCGTCGGCCGGGAGGCGGACCTGCGGGCGGTCCGTGACCTGGTGGCCGCGCACCGGCTGGTCACGCTCATCGGCCCCGGCGGCAGCGGCAAGACCCGGCTATCCGTGGAGGCCGGGCAGACGCTCACCGCTGGGCATCCGGACGGCGTGTGGCGGGTCGAGCTGGCGCCGCTCACCGACCCCGCCGAGGTGCCGCAGGCCATCCTGACCGCGTTGCAGCTGCGCAGTCAGTTCGTGATCAGCCTGGCCGGCGGTCACGCGCCGAGCGAGCCGGTGCCGCCGCTGACCCGGCTGACGGACGCCCTGGCCGGTAAGGAACTGCTGCTCATCCTCGACAACTGCGAGCATCTGATCACTGCCGCGGCCGAGGTCGCCGACGCGGTGCTGCGGTGTGCGCCGGGGCTGCGGCTGGTCGCCACCAGCCGCGAGCCGCTGGGTATTCCGGGCGAGCAGCTGTGGCCGGTCGAGCCCCTCGCGCTGCCGCCGACGGATGTGCAGGCGGCGGACTATCCGGCCGTACGGCTGCTGCTGGACCGGGCGGTCGCGGCCCGGCCCGGCTTCGCGCTCGAGCCCGGGACCATCGGTCCGATGGTCCGGATCTGCCGCGCGCTGGACGGTATGCCGCTGGCCATCGAGCTGGCCGCCGCCCGGCTGCGCACGCTGCCGGTCGACGTGCTGGCGGCCCGGCTGACCGACCGGTTCCGGCTGCTCACCAACGGCAGCCGCACCGCGCTGCCCCGGCACCAGACGCTGCGGGCGGTCGTGGACTGGAGCTGGGACCTGCTCGACGACGACGAGCGGGCGCTGTGGAGGCGCTTCGCCTACTTCCACGGCGGGGCCGACGTGACCGCGGTCGAGCAGGTGTGTGGCGCGGACATCGATCTGCTCGGCGCGCTGGTCGACAAGTCGCTGCTGGTGCTGTCCGGGGACCGCTACCGGATGCTGGAGACCATCCGCGAGTACGGCCTGGAACGCCTGGCCGAGGCCGGTGAGACCGAGCAGTTGCGCGTCGCGCACGCCCGCTACCTGCTGGCCCTGGCCGGCGCGGCCGAGCCGGAGCTGCGCCGGCGGGACCAGCTCAGCTGGCTGCACCGGCTCAGCGTCGAGCACGACAACCTGCACGCGGCGGTCCGGGCCGCCATCGAGGCCGGCGACGCCCGGACCGCGACGGCGCTGACCGCCCGGCTGGGCTGGTACTGGTGGCTGCGCGGGCACCGGGCCGAAGGCTGCGGGCTGGCCCGCGACGTGCTCACGCTGACCGGCGAGACGGACCCGGAGGACCGGGCGCTGGCGTACGCGTACTCGGCGCTGAACGGGCTGGAGGGCGCCGCGCCGATGGACGAGGTCAAGGGGTGGTTCCAGGCCGCCGGACGGGAGGGCGCCGGTCCGCACGCCGCACATCCCGTGCTGCGGCTGCTGGGACCGCTGTCGTCGATCTTCGATTCGGGCGGGCAGCTGGGCGCCTTCGCGGAGGTCGAGCCGCTGTTCGCCGACACCGATCCGTGGCTGCGGTCCATCGCCCGGATGATCGTCGCGCAGCTGCGGCTCAACTTCGGGCAGCGACCCGGCGTCGCCCGGGAGGAGCTGCGCGAGGCCCTCGACGGGTTCCGGGCGATCGGTGAGCGCTGGGGCGTCGGCTTCACGCTCAGCGCGCTCGGCGACATGGCCGCGGCGCAGGGCGAGTTCCAGGACGCGGTGACCTGGCAGCGGGAGGCCCTCGCGCTGGTCCGGGAGGTCGGCATCCGCGAGGACCTGCCGCAGCTGGAGATGAAGCTGGCCCACCAGCTGTGGCTGGCCGGCGACCGCACCGAGGCACGCCGGATGCTCAAGCAGGCGCGGGAGTCGGCCGAGGAGGTCGGGCTGTCCGAGGTGCTGGCGTCGGTCGAGTACGGCTACGCGACGATCGCCCGCGAGGAGGGCTCCCTCGATGAGGCCCGCGAGCGGATGGCCCGGGCCGCGCGCCTCATCGACAACTCCGCCCACATGACGCAGTTCCGCGCGATGACCCGTTCGACCCAGGCGCTGATCGAGGGCGCCGCCGGGAACCTGGCCGCCGCGCACGACCTGCACCGGGGTGCGGTGGAGATGGCGGCGGACTCCCTGGACGCGCCGGTGATGGCCCAGGTCCTGGTCGGGGTGGCCGACTACGCCGTACGGATCGGCGACCCGGCCCGGGCCGCGATGCTGCTCGGCGCGGCGGACGCGGTCCGGGGCGCACCGGACCGGTCGATGCCGGACACCGACCGGATCACGGTGCTGACCTGCGCCGCCCTGGGCGACGCGGGCTACCACCAGGCCTACCGCTCGGGCGCCTCGGTGACCATGGCGACCGCCGTCGAGGCGACCGGCCTGCGCCCGGCCCCCTGACTCAGAACAGGCGTCCCAGGCGCAGGAAGACCGTCTCCCCGGTGGCGTCGTCGACGGCGTCGTTGTCGGTCACCGCGTACGCCTGGCCGCCCGCGATTGCGAGACCCTCGACCTTGTCCTGCATCCAGCCGTGGTCCGCCCGCAGCGCCGGCAGCAGGTCCTTGACCAGCCGCTTGCTGACGGCCGGCACGCCGGTCCAGGTCCGCGGCACGTCGAAGCGGTAGATCTTCTTGATCGCGGCGGCCGGGCCCCGCTGGTTGTCCCGCTCGACCACCGCGAAGGTGTCGTGGTCGACGGCGACCAGCTCGGACAGCCCGGTCCAGCCGGCCGGCGCCACGTCCAGCGGGTACGCCAGCCAGGACCACGTACCGTCGCGGTAGCGGCCGATCCGGGCAGTGGTCTCGCCCTTGAGCGGGCGCTGCACCGCGACCCACACGTCGGTGCCGGTGACCGCGATGCCTTCCAGACCGTTCGTGGTCACCGCGGCGGCCACCTCGGCCGGCAACGGGATCTCCTGCTGGACGGCGCCGCGCGCGTTCACGCGTACGAGAAGGTTGGGTTCGGTGGCGGAACCCTCGACGGCCAGCCAGTAACCGCCGTCCGGCAGGGCGGCGACGCCCTCGGCGTCGTAGCCGGTCGCCGTGCCGTCCTTGGTCACGGTGAGCTCGCGGACGATGGCCGCCGGCCGCGCGGCCGCGTCGATGGTGAGCAGCCGGGTCGGGCTGTACGCGCTGTCGGTCACCGAGATCAGCTGCCGCGGCCGGCCGGGCACGGCCGAGAGCCCGGACAGCGTGCCCCACGGGATGTCACGCTGCGAGACCAGCGACGGGAACAGCGACGGGCCGGGCCCGTAGATCTGGACGGTGCCGCGGATGCCCTCCTCCGGCAGCTCCTCCTCGCTGGAGACGACGATCAGGTCACGGGACGGCACGGCCACGACGCCCTCGGGGCCGTTGGTCGTGGGCAGCAGCTGCCGGAACTTCGGCGCCGACGGCCGCGAGACGTCGTAGACCGCGGTGAAGTTGCCGCGCTCGGCGTTGACGAAGACGTACGGGACGCCGTGGAACCGGCCGAACGCCACGTTCTCCGGCTCGATGCCCTTGGCGTCGGAACGCTTGTCGGGGTATAGCCCGTGCGCGACGGCGAGGCGTTCGAGCGAGTTGCCGGCGTCCCAGACCACCGCGCCGCGCCGGTCGAAGATCGTCCAGCCGCGCGGCCCGCCCTGGTAGTCACCCTCGTTGGCGGTGGCGAACAGCTCGTCGGAGAGCCAGGTGACGCCGTCGGGCTCCCGCGCGGCGGTGATCGAGCCGGTCAGGCTGATCCGGTCGTCGTCCTCGGTGTCCACCCCCGTGACGGTGACCGTGCCGGCGCTGAAGTGCCGGATCACCTGGCGGCGGGGCAGCGACACGATCGCCAGGTGGTTGTTCTCCTGGAGGCTGACGACCGCCTCGTCGCGGGAGTTGATGCTGACGTACTCGGGCTCCGGGTCGCCCGGTGCGACCTGCGCCAGCCCGGTCAGCGCGACCCGGCTGACCGCCCACGTGCGGGCATCGATCACGGCCAGGTGGCCGCCCGGCGCCTGCGGCAGGGCCCCGTCGGCGACGTCCTCGTCACGCTGGTTCTCGATGGCGACGGCGAGGTAGCGGCCGCTGGGCGCGACGGCCACCGAGTCGGGCTGCCCGCCGAGGTCCAGCGTGCGCACGATCGCCCGGGTGCGGGCGTCCACGACGATCAGCCGGCCCGACGGGTCGGTGAAGCTCGTGCTGGTGTCGACCGCGGCCAGCAGCAGGTTGCCGAGGTGCGCGACCGAGGTGGGCTCGCCGGGCACGGCCAGGGTGCCGCTGGGCCGCGGCCGGGCCGGATCGGTGATGTCCACGAAGCCGAGCCGCCGGCCCGGGCTGTCGGTGTAGACGACCGTGCGGCCGTCCTCCGTGACGGTGGAGATCTCGGCGGCGGCGGTGCCGGCGACCCCCGAGTTCAGGTAGGCGGGCACGGTCGCGAGCCGCTGGAAGCTCAGCGGTTGCCGCTGCGGGTGCGCGACCGCCGTCGTGGGCGGCGCGGCGACCGCGGCGAAGGCCACGATGCCGCCCAGGGCCACAGCTTTTCCCGTACGGCGTAACGGTGTTGCGGGCATGAGGTGTCTCCGGGTGAGAGCGGGTTGCGCGTCCCGCTCTGCCTACGGGCACCCGCCGACCCTCAGGTGGCCACCCGGGAAACGTCCGGTGACTCCGCCTTGCCGATCCGCTCCGCATCGGGCACTTCGTCGGCCGGCGCCGCCCGCAACGGCATCCAGATCAGCAGGGCCAGGCTGAACCAGACGTAGAGGTTGCTGCCGATGATCGCGAGCGGCGGCCGCGGCCCGTTCTCCCAGGCCCACGTGAGCCGGGACGTCAGCACGACGTACGCCGCCCCGCCCAGCCACAGTGCGCGCCGGTCGCGGCCCGCGGACAGGCCGGCGTCGACGCAGCGGACGATCGCCGGCAGCAGCCACACGCAGTGGTGCACCCAGGTCACCGGGCTGATCAGGCAGCCCAGCAGACCGGTCAGGGCCAGGCCGCCGAGGTGGTCCCCGGCCCGGGCGGCAGCGCGGACCCGCCACGCCCAGAACGCCAGCGTGGCCAGCACGCAGACCAGCCAGACCCGAGCCTCCACGCTGTCCAGCGGGAGCCGGGCCAGCAGGCCGCGCAGCGACTGGTTGGACAGGTACTCGAGGTTGCCGACCCGGTTGGTGTCCCACAGCGCGGCGGTCCAGAACTCGCGGGACTCGTCCGGGAAGAGGCCCGCGGCGATCAGGGTCGCTGCGGTGGCCGCGGCGATGGCCGTACCGGCTGCCCGCCAGCGCCCGGTGACCAGCAGATAGAGGATGAAGACGCCGGGGGTCAGCTTGACCGCGGTGGCCAGCCCGATGCCCACGCCGCCCCACTTGCGCCCGCGGGCCACCCCGAAGAGGACGTCCCCGGCCACCAGCGCCAGCAGCACGGTGTTGACCTGGCCGAAGCCGAACGTCTCGCGGACCGGCTCGAAGCACAGCGCGAGCGCCACCGCGACGCTGCCGGCCAGCCACGGCGTCCAGCGGGAGCGCACGATGATCGGCCCGGCCAGCCACCAGGTCACCAGCGCGGTGCTGGCCACTGTCGCCGCGCCCGCGAGGACCAGGATCAGCCGGAACGGCAGGTACGCCATCGGCAGCATGGCCAGGCCGGCGAACGGCGGATAGGTGAAGCCGTACGGGGTGCCGTCCTCCAGCCAGTCGTAGACCATGCCGTCGTCGCGGAACCAGTACCGCACAGCGCCCGAGTAGACCCGCGAGTCGAAGAAGAAGTGCAGTTCCGCGCTCCACCACAGCACGCCGGCGGAGACGAGGGCCGCGAGGGCGGCGATGGTCCAGGCCCGGCGCGTCACGCGGACACTCTACGGTGGCGCAGCTCGCGGGCCTGCCGTACGGCCAGCACGAGCAGGACGGCAGTGACGGCCAGCGCACCGGGCACCCGGGTGAACAGCGCCCAGTTGTAGCCGGCCGGCAGGGTCAGGGTGGCCGCGAGCGCGCACAGGCCCAGCACCCAGCGCCGTTCCGTCGTGGTGGCCGCCAGCACGGCGAGGGGCCAGATCGCGTACCAGGGGTGGAAGACGGGCGCGCAGAGCACCGTCAAGCCCAGTGCCCAGCCGGCGCCCGGGAGCGCTCCGCCATCGCGGGCCCGCCACCACAGCACGGGCAGCAGGACCACGAGCAGCAGCACACCGAGGATCCGGGTCACCCCCACGGCGTCCACGCCGGTGACGGCCTGCACGGTCAGTCCGACGGCGGTCGACGGCGAGGTCCACGCCACGGTGTCACCGCTGCGCAGCAGTCCCGCGATCCAGCCCAGGCCGCGCCCGGAGACCAGGGACACCAGACCCACGGCGCCGACGGCACCGGCGGCGATCAGGGCTGCGGGGCGCCACAGGGTCCGTACCGGTGCGGACGGGGGCACCGCCGCCAGGACGGCGAACGGCAGCACGACGACCGCGGTCGCCTTGACCGCCACGGCCAGGCCCAGCGCCACCCCGGCCGCGGCCAGCAGCGCCGGTGACGGCCGCGCGGCGACCAGGGCCAGCCCCACCACCAGCAGGCCCACCATCAGCGCGTCGTTGTGGGCGCCGGACACCAGATGGATCAGCACCAGCGGACAGACCAGCACCGTCCACACCGCGCGGGCCGGGTCGATGCCCGCCCGCCGGGCCAGCACCGGCAGCCCGGCCGCGACCAGGCCCAGGCCGGCGAAGGCGATGACCCGCAACCCGGCGATCACCCCGCGCAGCGAGTCGCCCAGCGCCACGGCCCAACCGGCCACCAGCAAAAAGAGCGGACCGTACGGCGCCGGCGAGGTGCGCCAGGTGGTCGACACGGAACCCAGCCACGGGCAGCCGAAATCCTGCACGCCGCCGGCATACGGATCGCCGCCGGAGTGCTGGACAAAACCCTGGCAGGCGTACGAGTAGATGTCCTCGCTGCCCAGCGGCAGCATCGGCAGCACCGGCAGGATCCACAGCCCCGCGGTGACCAGCGCCCACCGCGTCGAGGGCACCCGGTGGCGCCCGAACCACCACGCGCACAGCAACGCCGCCAGGCCGAGCACCCAGCACAGCGGCAGCAGCACACCCTCGCGCCCGGCGAGCATCGTGCCCGGCGTGACCGTGGTGCCCCGCGCGAACGGTGAACCGCCGAGGTAGGCGGCCGCCGCGACCAGCACGCTCCCGGCCAGCCCGCCCCACCGGATCAGCCTCACGCCGCGGTCACCAGTTCCCTCCCGCGCAGCCAGGTCACGCTGCGGTACGCGACCCAGCCGATCAGGACGATCATCGCGAACGACATCGGCACGCCCAGCGGCCGGAACACCCCGGTGCCCTCGGGCAGGATCGTGGCCATCGCGAAGACGACCGTCCCGGCCAGCCACCGGGCCCGTGCGGTGCCGACCGCGAACAGCGCCAGCGGCCAGATCAGATACCAGGGCTGGGTGATCGGCGCGAAGAAGATCACGGCGAGCAGCGCCAGCCCGGCCCCGACCAGCGGGTCGCTGTCCCGGGAGCGCCAGAGGATCACCAGCAGGGACACGCCGAGCAGCACCAATGCGACCGCGCGGGCCACCGGCACGACCTCGAGATCGGCGCCGAACCAGCGGCCGGCCGCCTCGACCGCGAGACCGACGGCGGTCGGTGGTGACGACCAGTTCACCGACTCCCCCGCGCCGGACAACGCGGTCAGCCAGCCCAGGCCCAGCCCCGAGGCGAACGAGCCGGCCACCAGCACGGCGAGCGCGGCCGCCATGACCGCTCCCCCGCGCTTGATCAGCCCGGCCCAGCCCGCGGCCCGCAGACCACCGACGGCGAGCAGCGCCGCGAACGGCAGCACCACCCCGATGGTGATCTTGATGGAGACGGCCAGGCCGAGCAGCGCCCCGCCGACCAGCAGGGTGGTCCAGCTCTTCACCGGCGCCGCCAGCACCGCGAACCCGGCGACCATGAACGCCACCGTGAGCGCGTCGTTGTGGCCGCCGCCGATCAGGTGCACCGGCACCAGCGGGCAGCAGAGCACCAGCCACAGCGCCCGGTCCACGGGAGCGCCCACGCGCCGTGCCAGCACCGGCAGGCAGGCCGCGATGGCGACGACGCCCAGTACGGCGAGGACCCGGAAAGAGATCAGGGCGGCCAGCTGCGAACCGAACGCCGCGGCCAGTCCGGCCAGGACCAGAAAGACCGGACCGTACGGGGTGGGCGTGTCGCGCCAGACCACCGAGACGGAGTCCAGCCAGGGACATGGCTGGGCCGACACCCCGACCAGGTACGGGTTGAAGCCGGCGTGCACGAGGGCGCCCTGGCAGGCGTTCGCGTACATGTCCCGGCTGGCCAGCGGCGGCACGACCAGCAGCGGGACGGACCAGAGCGCGGCGGTCACCAGGATCCACCGGGGAGTGAGCTGGAGGCGCCGGCCGTACCACCAGGCGACGCAGAGCGCGGCCAGGCCGGCGAACCACAGCAGCAGGATGAGGGCGCCGGCCGGCTCGCGCAGCACGCTGACCACGTTCACGTTGCGGCGGATGAACGGGGCGGCGCCGTAGAGGAACGCGTCCACGGCACAGCACCCAGCACCGAAGAAGCCCAGCCAGCGCAGGAACGCGGGGCGGGCCAGCAGCCCTTCGATCATGACAACGGCCTCGTGCGGACCCCTCGTGACCGTGGCATGCGCGTCAGCGTACCCATCGGGCTGCGCTCAGCACGCCGGTCCGGGCCGCAGCGAGCTGGTGAGCCGGAACTCACCCGGGGTGGTGACACGCAGCTCCGTCCAGCCGTCGGGGCCGGGCGCCAGGCAGCCGCCCGGCCCCCGCACGCTCAGCCAGCGCGACCAGTGCACGCGGACCAGCATGTCGGCGCGAGCGGGGACGCGCACGGTGACGCCGCCGCGGTCACTGCGCGCGAGCTCGCCCGGTGCCGACACCAACGGCTGGGCGTCGGTGACCTCGTACAGGCGCCAGGTGTCGTTCTGCCACACCGGGCGCAGCTCCGGCAACCCGCTGAGGACCAGGGCGGACTCGGTACGGGCGTACCGGTCGGGCACCGCGCCGGGGGCGATGGCGACGTAGGTGACGGCGTTGGCGCGCAGCCAGGCGACGTAGTCCTGCGGCGACAGGACGTCGCGGTAGAAGAGAGCGTTGCGGTCCGTGTCGACCTGGCGTTCCCAGCCGCGGGCCAGCGGGACCTGCGCGGCGGCGTACACGGACTCCCAGTGGTCCCGCAGCGGGACCACCTCGACGCGGCCCGGTTCCCGCCGGGCCAGCTCGTCGACCAGCGGCTGATGGAACGCGGGACGCGACTCGGGCGACCCCGCACGGCCCAGGTCGCCGGTGACCACGAACGGCTGCCACCAGAAGACGGCCACGAGCAGCAGGGCCAGCCGGACCCGCCCGAACGCGACCACGGCGGCGAGCACGGGGATCGTGAAGAGCATGGGCAGCCGCAGCGCGTTGGACCCGATCGGGCTGGGCAGATAGAACGCGCCGAGCAGCAACACGACGGTCAGCGCCGCTCCGATCCGCACAGCGAGCCAGCGCGGCGGAACGACTACGGCGACCAGCACGGCCAGCGCGACGTGGATCTTCATGGACTCGGCGGTGAAGGGCTGGCGGCCGCCGTTGCCGAAGAGCAGGGCCATCGGGGCGAGGGCCAACACCGGGCCCAGGCAGAGGGCGAGTGCTTGCGGCCAGTGGGCGTCGGGGCGCCATGACCGGAGGCCGGCCCGGACCGGGCCGGTGAGCAGGAGGGCCGCGCCCGCCAGCCCGGCGAAGAGGCCGGCGACGGGGCTCGCCCAGGTCGCGAGAGCGCCCAGCGCGAAGACGGCGACAATCCGCCACCGGCGGCCCAGCCCGCCAGGCTCGGCCTTGCGCCCGTCCCTGGCCGCCGCGACCGCGTCCGCCGCGACCGCGCCCGGCTCAGCCCCGCCTGGCTCAGCCCCGCCCGGCTCAGCCCCGCCTGGCTCAGCCCCGCCCGGCTCAGCCCCGCCCGGCTCAGCCCCGCCTGGCTCAGCCCCGCCTGGCTCAGCCCCGCCCGGCTCAGCCCCGCCCGGCTCAGCCCCGCCCGGCTCGGCCAGGGACGGCCTGGCTGGAGTTGGGCCAATCGGGGACGGCCCGGTATCGGGTGGCCCGGATTGGGGTGGGCTCGTGGGGGACGGCCCGATCGGAGACAGCCCGGCTGGGCGTTGGTTAGTTAGGGATGGGTTGGTGGGCGGTGGCCCGGCTGGGGGCGGGTCAGCCACGGATGGGTCGGTGGGCGGTGGCCCGGCTGGGGGCGGGTCAGCCACGGATGGGTCGGTGGGCGGTGGCCCGGCTGGGGGCGGGTCAGCCACGGATGGGTTGGTTGGCGGTGGCCCGGCCAGGAACGGCCGGGCGTCGGCTGCTGTGCACAGCGCGGCCACCGCGAGGGCCAGACCCACCGCGAACGTGACCCGTCCGCTGGCCAGGTTGGCGGCGAAGACCAGCACCCCGATCAGCGCACCCACCACCGGCCGCCGCACCCCGGTGCGCCACATCAGCCACCCGAACAGGACCGACGCGACCACCGCCGCCAGCGCCCCGAGCACCCGCATCCCGATCAGCGACCCCAGCGGCGCCGTCAGCAGGCTGTAACCGAACTGGCCGACCCCGCCGTACCAGCCGAAGTCGACCGGCGCCCAGCCGTACCCCGCGAAGAAGTCCGCGCGCGCCTGCTGCGCCGCCAGGTCGGTGCCCATCCGGGGCGCCAGCAGGAACGCGCCGGCCAGCACCAGCGCGGCGCCGAGCGTCGGCGCCAGCACCCGCAGGAGCCCGCGCCGTTGCTCCTCATGCATCGAGGACGCGCTCCATCGCCGCCCGCGAGCGGCGGGTGATGCGCAGATACCGGTCGACGAACTCGCCCGGGTCGCCGCCGCCGAGCAGCAGCACCACCCCGGCCAGTTCCACGCCGTGGCGTGGGAGCTGATCGGTCGGGCGGCCGCGGACCAGGGTGAGCGCGTTGCGGACCTGGGCGGCCAGGGTCCAGCCCGCGGTCATCGCCGCCGCGTCGACCTTGTCGATCAGCTTGCCCCGCAGTTCCGCGGACAACGCCTCCAGCGTGCGGGTCATGCGCAGCGCCGGGAGCGCGTACCCGTGGCGCAGTTGCAGCAGCTGCACCGCCCATTCCACGTCGGCGAGGCCGCCGCGGCCGAGTTTGGTGTGGGTGTTCGGGTCCGCGCCGCGGGGCAACCGCTCGGTCTCCACCCGCGCCTTGATCCGGCGGATCTCGATCACCTGCTCGCGGGTCAGGCCACCGCTGGGATAGCGCATCCCGTCGGCGAGCTGCTCGAACTCCCGGCCCAGCTCCGCGTCGCCGGCCACGAAGCGGGCCCGTAGCAACGCCTGCGACTCCCATACCTTCGACCAGCGGGCGTAGTACTGCGCGTAGGCGTTGAGGCTGCGCACCAGCGGGCCTTGCCGGCCCTCCGGGCGCAGGTCGGCATCGACGCCGAGGGGCGGGTCGGGCGCGGGGGCGCCGAGGGTACGGCGCATCTCCTCCGCGATGGCGTGCGCCGACGCGCTGGCCTGGCCGTCGGACATGCCCTCCGGCGGGGCGTAGACGAACAGCACGTCGGCGTCGGAGGGGTAGCTCATCTCGTACCCGCCGAGCCGGCCCATGCCGATCACCGCGAACCGCAGCCCCTCCGGGCCGGGATGCACCCGCCGGGCGGCGTGCAGTGCCGCACCCAGGGTCGCGTCGGCGACGTCGGAGAGCGCGATGCCGATCGCGTGCACGTCCAGCGGATGCGCCGGGGCCAGCTCGCCGGCCCGGCTCAGGATGTCGGCGCAGGCCAGCCGGAACAGCTCGCGGCGGCGCAGCGCGCGCACGGCGGTGATGGCCTTGGTCGCGTCGGTGGCACCGGCATCCAGGTGCCGGTCGGCGGCGGCGATGAAGCCGTCGCGCAGCACGTCGCGGGGTCGCGGCTGGAGCTCGGCGTCGTCGGCGAGCAGCCGCAACGCCTCCGGGTCGCGGGTGAGCAGGTCGGTGGCGTACCGGGACAGGCTCAGCACCCGGGCCAGCCGGCGCGCGACCGGGCCGCCGTCGCGCAGCAGGCGCAGATACCAGGGGGTGCTGCCCAGCTTCTCCGACACGTGCCGGTAGTTGAGCAGGCCGCGGTCGGGCTCGGGCGAGTCCGCGAAGTCCTGGAGCAGCATCGGCAGCAGCGTGCGCTGGATCGCCGCCGTCCGGCTGACCCCGCCGGTCAGCGACTGCAGGTGGCGCAGCGCTCCGGCCGGGTCGGCGAAGCCGAGGATCTCCAGGCGGCGGCCGGCCGACTCGGGGGTCATCCGCAGCGCCTCGGCCGGCACCCGGGCGACCGCCTCCAGCAGCGGCTGGTAGAGCAGCTTGGCGTGCAGCCGCCGGACGTGCGCGGCGTGCGCGACCCAGTCGGAGCGGAACGCCTGGACTGCGTCCCGCCCGGCCACTGCCTTGTAGCCCAGCGCGGCGGCGAGCCAGCGCAGGGCCTTGGGATCGTCCGGCACGGTGTGCGTACGCCGCAGGTTCTGCAGTTGCAGCCGATGCTCGACGCTGCGCAGGAAGCGGTAACCGCGCAGCAGCGTCTCGCCGTCCTCGCGGCCCACATAGCCGCCCGCCACCAGCGCGCGCAGCGCGGGCAGGGTGCCGGGCTCGCGCAGGCTCTCGTCGATCCGGCCGTGCACGAGCTGCAGCAGCTGCACCGCGAACTCGATGTCGCGCAGGCCGCCGGGACCGCGCTTGATCTCGCGCTCGACCTCCCGGGCCGGCACGTTGTCGATGATCTTGCGGCGCATGTCCCGGACGTCCTCGACCGCCTCGGGGCGCTCGGCGGCGTGCCAGACCAGCGGGGCCAGGTCGTCGATCCACTCGGCCGCCAGGTCCAGGTCACCGGCGGCCGGACGGGCCTTGAGCAGGGCCTGGAACTCCCACGTGCGGGCCCAGCGGCGGTAGTACGCCTGGTGGCTGGCCAGGGTGCGGACCAGCGGACCGCGGTTGCCCTCCGGGCGCAGCGCGGCGTCGACCGGCCAGGCCACCTGCCCGCACACCTCGATGAGCCGGGCCGCGACGGTGGTGCCCGCGCTGAGGTCCTCGTCGCCGGCCGCCACGAAGATGACGTCCACGTCGGACACGTAGTTCAGCTCGTAGCCGCCGCACTTGCCCATCGCGACGACCGCCAGCCTCGGATGAGCGGTGCTCGCGGGCAGACCGGCCAGCGCGATCGCGTACGCGGCCGCGAGGGTCTCGTCGGCCAGCCGGGACAGCGCCGCCATGGTCGGCTCGAGACCCCGGCCGCCGGTCAGATCGGCCGCGACGATCCGCAGCAGGGCCATCCTGTACGCCGTACGCAGCAGCGGGACGGTCGGCGGCCCCTCCCCCATCGAGTCACCGAACTCGAGGTGCCCCTCGGCGTTCGGCGGCAGGCCGGTCTTGCCGGTGGCGAGCACCCGCCACTGATCGGGGTTCGCGACGAGGTGATCACCCAGCGCGGAGGAGGCGCCGAGCACCGCGATCAGCCGGCGCCGCAGCCCGGCATCGGTGTAGATGGCGTGCAGCACGGCGTCGGCTGCCGGGCTGTCGGAAATCTCCTCGCCGGGCCCGGTCACCGGGCCGCCGCTGCCACGCTGGGCGGCCCGGGCCACCGCGTCGACCATCCGGTGCAGCTGGCGCAGGGCGAGATTGGGATCGGCGGCCCGGGACAGGGCGTGGATCAGCTCACCCGCGTCGCCGTCGACCGGGGCCTGCGCCTCGGCGTCCCACAGCCGCAGGCCGCCGGGGCCGAGCAGGTCGGCGGCGCGGGTGCCGTTGTCGGCGAAGCCGTACCGGGCCAGCCGGCTGGGCCTGGTCATGCGGCGCCCTCCTTCGGCATGCCCTGGCCCTCGCCTGCGATGCCGTGGTTCGCCGCAGCCTGGTGCCGCGCGGTGCAGGCGGTCATGCCTACTGCCCCAGCAGCGGGAGGGTGCGAATGGTCCCGGGATTGGGGATGTCGGCATCAGGGAGGGTGCCGAGGGCCAGCGCCGCGAACCGGGCGGCGAACGGCTGCCAGACCTCCTCGACGTCCGGCAGGATCTCGGCGGTGGCCGCCACGACCGCCTCGGCGTCGTAACCGAGCTCGTCGAGCGCCGCCACGTCCGTCCGGGTCCAGTCGGCGATCATCTCGGCGTCGCACTCGATGTGGAACTGCAGGCCCCACGCCCGGTCACCGAGCCGGAACGCCTGGTGCGGATACCGCGACGAGGCGGCCAGCAGCACGGCGCCGATGGGCAGCTCGGTGATCTCGTCGCTGTGCCACTGCACCACGTCGGGCAGCAGCGGCACGTACTTGAACAGCGGGTCGCCGTCCGCGGCGTCGCGCCGGCCGACCAGGCCGGGCCCGATCTCCGGGCCGGAGGTGCTGCGCTCGACCAGGCCGCCGTGCGCCGTCGCGAGCAGCTGCCCGCCGAGGCAGACCCCGAGCGTGGGCACGTGGTGACGGACCGCCTTGCGCAGCAGCCCCTCCACCGCGGGGAACCAGGACGCGCCCGGATCACCCGCGGCGTTCGGATAGGCGCTCTGGTCGCCGCCGAGCACGATCAGGGCCACGTGCTCGTCCAGCGTCCCGGGCAGCGGGTCGCCCAAGTGCGGGCGCACGACGGTCAGCTCCAGGCCGGCCTCGGTGAGCCACTCACCCAGCCTGCGGAGATCGTCGGACGGATCGTTCTCGATTACCAGCGCTGTACCCACGCTCCGAGGCTATCGGGTGGGACCGACACCGACCCCCGGCCCACCCGTTCCCGTGGTCGGTGTGGGAACTCGCATGGGTTTTCCGCCGCGGGTCGGCTCAGCTGTCGTGGCTCGCCGGGGGCGTGAAGACCCCGAAGTGGTTGCCGGACGGGTCCAGCAGGTGCGCGAAAGTCAGCCCGCCCGGCTCGGTCACCGGCTCGACCAGCACCTTTCCCCCGGCGGCCTCGGCCTGCCGGCAGGTCGCGGCGGTGTCGGCGACCAGCACGGTGAAGACCGCGTAGTTTGGGACCTTCCCGCCGGTGGCGTAGAGGCCGCCGCGGATGCTCTCGGCCGCGGGCGTCGTGATGATCCGGTACGGCGCCCCGTCGGCCGCCGTCGAGTCGTCGTCATCCCCGAAGGTCCAGCCCAGCACCTCGCCGTAGAACCGTTCCACCTCGGCGGGCCGGTCGGTGCCGATCTCGAACCATCCGATGCCGTTGTTCATGGTCGTCTCCTTTTCCGCGCAGGTCGTTGTGATGACCTTCGCGGAGCCGGGCGACAACCCCCTGTCGGTGTTTACGATCTCGTCCAGCGGGCCACGACCTCGTCGTCCTCCAGCTCCCCGGTCTCCACGAAGCCCAGCGAGGCGTAGAGCGCCCGGGCGGCCTTGTTGTCCGGCGAGTAGCTGAGCGCGACGTTCGGGCAGTCCGGGTCGGCGGCCAGCCGCTCCACCAGCGCGCCGATCATCGCCCGGCCGATCCCGGTGCGCTGGCGCGCGGCGTCCACCACCACCCCGCCGATCCACCGGCTGCGGTCGTCGTCGATCCCCCACATGCAGAAGCCGACGACCTCCCCGTCGCGCACGGCGGCGAGCGGCTGCCAGGTGTCGCCGTAGTTGCACAGGCAGAGGTAGTAGGTGACGGCGTTGACGAACCCCCGCTGGTCGGGGTGCACGGTGAGGGCGGCACAGGACCGCCAGTTGGCGGCGGTCACGGCTTCGAGGGTGAGGTCCACGCCGGGCATCCTCGCGGATCGCGGCCGGGCGGGTCGACCGGTTTCAGCCCAGGGTCAGCTGCGTCACGAGGCGGTCGGGGATGTCCAGCTCGCCGGGAGCCAGCCGGCGCGGCGGGACGGCCTCGGCGGTCATGGTCACGGTGCTGATCCGATCGGTACGGAACGCGCGTACGGCGGCGCGCATCCGGCACCAGGCCACCAGGTACCAGTGGGTGGGGCTGCCCACGTACCCCAGGGGCTCGATCTCGCGGAAGGTGGCGGCGCCGGCGCGGTCGCCGTACCCGATGCGCAGCACGCGCCGCTCGGAGAGTGCGTCGGCGACAAGCCGGGGCATCGGGGCAGCCGGCCCGTCGCGACCGACCAGATGGACCCGCGCGGCCAGCTCCCGTGCCGCGCAGGCGTCGTCCTCCCGCATCGCGGCGACCAGCTTGTGCAGGGCAGTGCGCGCGGCGGACCGGAACGGCGTGCCGTCGAGACTCTGCAGGGCCAGCGCCATGGCGACGGCCTCGGCAGGAGTGAGATTGACCGGCGGCAGGGTGCGGGTGCGGTCCAGGCAGTAACCGCCGGTGCGCCCGGGCTCGGCATAGATCGGCACGCCGGTCTGCTGCAACGCGGAGATGTCGCGCTCGATGGTGCGCGCCGAGACCTCGAACCGCAGGGCGAGCCAGCGCGCACTGCGGGGCCGGGGCGCGACGGCCCGCAACTCCTCGACGAGTCCGTAGAGCCGATCGGTACGGTTCACGCCGGCGACGCTAGCCCCGGGGTACGACAGAATCCCGCCCCGGCCCCTAGGCTGCGGGCCATGACGGAATCAACGACCGCCGCGCCGGAGTCCGGGGTCCGGGTGTCGACGTTGGAGCTCTTCTTCGACCTCGTCTTCGTCTTCACGATCACCCAGCTGACCGAGACGCTCGCCGAGCACGTCACCCTGGCCACCCTGGGCGACGTGATGCTGATGCTCTTCGTCATCTGGTGGATGTATTCGGGGTACGCCTGGCTGACCAACGCGGTCGCCCCGAACAGCTCCGTCCGGCGCACCCTGCTGCTGGCCGGCATGGCCGGTTTCCTGGTGATGGCCCTGGCGGTGCCCGAGGCCTTCGGCGAGTACGGCTGGCTCTTCGGCGTCAGTTATCTCGTGGTGACCCTGGTCCACTCGGCGCTGTTCCTGCAGGCCGGTCCCGGGGCGCGCAAGGCGATGCGGCAGCTGGCCCCGCTCAACATCCTGGCCGCCCTGCTGGTGCTGACCGGTGGGCTGCTGCCCGAGCCGTACCGGCACCTGTGCTGGATCGCCGCGCCGCTGGTGCAGATCGCCGCCGGTTACGTGCACGACATCGAGATGCACTCGATCCTGGCCGGGCACTTCGTCGAGCGGCACGGCCTGGTGATGATCGTCGCGATCGGCGAGTCGATCGTCGCCATCGGGCTCGGCTTCCGCGGGGTCCACCTCGGCGGCGGCGCGATCCTGGTGGCGGTCCTCGGCCTCTGCATCGCCTACTACCTGTGGTGGATCTACTTCGCCGGCGACAACGACCGCTCCGAGCACGTCCTGGCCCGCACGACCGATCCGCGGCGGCGCGCCCGGCTCGCGCTGGACGGCTGGGGGTACGCGCACTACGTGATGCTGCTCGGCGTGGTCGTGCTCGCCGTCGGCATCAAGAAGACGGTCGGGCACGCTTTCGAGCCGCTGCACTGGGGCGAGGCGATCGCCCTGGCCGGCGGGGTCGCGATCTACCAGCTCGGGCACGCCGGCTTCCTGCTGCGGCTCGGCATCGGCGGCTGGCGGCACCGCATCGTGGCGGCGCTCGTCGTGCTGGCGACCATCCCGCTCGGGCACGTGGTGGCGGTGGCCCAGCTCGCCGCGATCCCGCTCATCATGGCCGCGGCCGCGATCATCGAGGACCTGCCGGGCATGCGGCGCACCGGCAGCACGGCGATCAGCGACTTCGGGCGTACCCCGGGCTCCTGAGACCCCGGAGAGCCGCCGGCCGGCGGCTCCCCAGGGCGATCAAGCTTCTCCCGGGCCGAGCCCGGCTTTCTCCCGGCCCGAGCCCGGCTTTTCTCCCGGCCCGAGCCCGGCTTTTCTCCCGGCGGGCGAGCAAGCGGGCCGGGTCAGGCGATGCAGGCGCAGACGATCAGCGCCGCGCCGAAGTGCGAGGCCGCGCTGACCGTGGCTCCCGGGTGCCGGTCCGGGGTGCAGATGACCTCGCCCAGCTTGCCGGGGGTCATCCAGTCCAGCACCACGAACGCCGCAGCCATGACCGCGATGCCCAGCAGGCCGAAGATCACCGTGGACGCCAGGCCCCGGCCGAACTCGTCGTAGCTGGTGAAGATCGCCGTGAAGACGATCAGCGCGATGCCGAGCTGGTTCGCCGAGAGCAGCAGGGCGGCGTTCGGGTTGCGGTCCACCCAGATCAGGTCCCGCAGCTTGCCCGGGGTCAGCAGGTCGACCAGCAGAAAGCCGACGGCCATCAGCCCGATACCGACCAGGCCGAACACAATGCTGCGCCCGGCACCCTCAAGCAGATCTTCCAGCACGGCTTCTCCCTCGTCATGACGTCAGAGGGCACCGTATCGGACCAGCGCCCTCCGGTGATCCACCGCCGGGCCGATTGTGGATATCAGAGGGTGCCGAGATAGCGCTGACGCTCGTACGGCGTGACCTCGCGACGGTACTGCTCCCACTCCTGCCGCTTGTTGCGCAGGAAGAAGTCGAAGACGTGCTCGCCCAGCACCTCAGGGATCAGCTCCGACTTGGCCATCACGTCGATCGCCTCGGCGAGGTTCTCCGGCAGGGCCTCGTAGCCGGCTGCCTTGCGCTCGGCCGGCGAGAGCGACCAGACGTCGTCCTCGGCGCCCGGGGGCAGCTCGTAGCCCTCCTCGATGCCCTTGAGACCGGCCCCGAGCATGACCGCGAAGGCCAGGTACGGGTTCGTCGCCGAGTCCAGCGAGCGGACCTCGACCCGGGCCGAGTTGGGCTTGCCGAAGGCGGGCACCCGCACCAGCGCGGAACGGTTCAGCGCGCCCCAGCTGACGAACGCCGGCGACTCGGTGATCCGGTCGGGCAGCTGCATCGGGAACAACCGCTTGTAGGAGTTGACCCACTGGTTGGTGACCGCGGTGTACTCCCGGGCGTGCACGAGCAGGCCGGCGATGAACGCGCGGGCCGTCTTCGACAGCTTCAGCGGGTCCTCGCCGTCGTGGAAGGCGTTGCGCTCGCCCTCGAACAGCGACAGGTGCGTGTGCATGCCGCTGCCGGGCTGGTCCGTGTACGGCTTCGGCATGAACGTCGCGCGCACGCCCTGCGACAGCGCGACCTCCTTGACGACGTGCCGGAAGGTCATGATGTTGTCGGCTGTGGTCAGCGCGTCCGCGTACCGCAGGTCGATCTCCTGCTGGCCGGGGGCGACCTCGTGGTGGCTGAACTCGACGGAGATGCCGATCCGCTCGAGCGCGAGCACGGCCTGGCGCCGGAAGTCGCGGGCGACCGAGTGCGTGGTGTGGTCGAAGTAGCCGCCACCGTCCACCGGGACCGGCACCGAGCCGTCCAGCGGGCCGTCCTGGACCAGGAAGAACTCGACCTCGGGGTGGGTGTAGAAGGTGAAGCCCTTCTCGGCCGCCTTGGCGAGCATCCGGCGCAGCACGTGCCGCGGGTCGGCCCACGCGGCGCTGCCGTCGGGCAGCAGGATGTCGCAGAACATCCGGGCGCTCTCGCCGCTGGCGCCGCCCTCGAACGGGAAGACCTGGAACGTGGTGGGGTCGGGCATGGCGACCATGTCGGACTCGGAGACCCGGGCGAAGCCCTCGATGGCCGAGCCGTCGATGCCGATGCCCTCCTCGAAGGCGGACTCCAGCTCTGCGGGCGCCACCGACACGCTCTTGAGCGTGCCGAGCACGTCGGTGAACCAAAGCCGGACAAAACGGATGTCGCGCTCTTCGAGCGTACGAAGCACGAACTCCTGCTGTCGGTCCACGTCAACCCCTCGTACTTGCCGGCGCCCAGTCTCTCCCGGTCCCGTTACGCCGAGATTACGCTGACCATGGCCCGCGGGCTGCCCCCGGGTAAGGCCCGACGTCGATCACAGACGGTACGGCAGGGGACGGCGGCACGGGACGCCAACGCTGGGGAAGAATAGCGTCATGCCTTCGTTGCGCGTCGCTCTCGCCCAGGTGAACTCCACCGTCGGGGACATCCCCGGCAACGCCGCGGCTGTCCGGCACTGGTCCCGGGTGGCCGCCGACGCCGGGGCCCAGCTGGTCGCCTTCCCGGAGATGATGCTGACCGGCTATCCGATCGAGGACCTGGTGTTCCGGGACTCGTTCGTGCGGGCGTCGCAGAGCGCGCTGCGTACCCTGGCCGCCGACCTGGCCGCCGACGGCCTGGGCGACATCGCCGTGGTGGTGGGTTACGTCGACGCCGACGGCCCGGCGCCGACCAGCGCCGACGCCGTGCCCGGCAGCGGCCGGCGCGACGCGTCCGCGCTGCTCTTCGGCGGCGGCATCGCCGCGACCTATTTCAAGCACCACCTGCCCAACTACGGCGTCTTCGACGAGGACAGGTATTTCGAGCCGGGCGACTCGCTGACGGTGGTGCGCGTCGGCGGCGTCGACGTCGGCCTCACCGTCTGTGAGGACCTTTGGCAGGCCGGCGGCCCGTTCGCCGCGGCCCGGCGGGCCGGCGTCGGGCTGGTCGTCAACATCAACGCCTCACCGTACGAGCTGAACAAGGACGACATCCGGCTGCCGCTGGTCAAGCGCCGGGCGGCCGAGGCGGGCGCGACCATCGCGTACGTGAACATGGTCGGCGGCCAGGACGAACTGGTCTTCGACGGCGACTCGATGATCGTCACCGCCACCGGCGAACTGCTCACCCGGGCCGGCCAGTTCACCACCGAACTGCTGATCCACGACCTGGAGCTGCCGGCCGCGGACGCCGTCGCCAACGAGCCCGGACCCGAGATGCCCGCTCCCGCAGGTGAGGAGCGTGCCGCCGAGCCCATGGGTGTCGAGCGCGTGACCGTGCCGGCACCGCTGCGCCCGCTCACCGACGGCCCGGCGGTCGGCGGCATCGCGGACCGGGTCAACGACGAGGCGGAGATCTGGTCGGCGCTCACCCTGGGCCTGCGCGACTACGTGGAGAAGAACGGCTTCCGCTCGGTCGTGCTGGGCCTGTCCGGCGGCATCGACTCGGCGGTGGTCGCCGCGATCGCCGTCGACGCGCTGGGCCCGGAACGCGTGGTGGGCGTCTCGATGCCCAGCGGCTACTCGTCCACCCACTCCCGCGACGACGCGGCGGACCTGGCCAAGCGCACCGGCCTGGACTACCGCAGCGAACCGATCCAGCCGATGGTCGACGCCTTCCTGGCCAACATGTCGCTGTCCGGCCTGGCGGTGGAGAACCTGCAGGCGCGGGTCCGGGGCGTCATCCTGATGGCCCTGTCGAACCAGGAAGGACACCTGGTGCTGACGACGGGCAACAAGAGCGAGCTGGCGGTGGGTTACTCGACCCTGTACGGCGACTCGGTCGGCGGCTTCAACCCGCTCAAGGACGTACCGAAGACCATGGTCTGGAAGCTGGCCCGCTGGCGCAACACCCAGGCCGACTCCCCCATCCCGGAGAACTCGATCTCCAAGCCGCCCAGCGCGGAGCTGCGCCCGGGCCAGGTGGACAGCGACTCGCTGCCCGACTACGACCTGCTGGACGCGATCCTGGCCGGCTACATCGACGGCGACCAGGGCCGCGACGACCTGATCGCGGCCGGCCACGATGCCGCGCTGGTGGACCGGGTGCTGCGCATGGTCGACCTGGCCGAGTACAAGCGCCGGCAGTCAGCGCCGGGCACCAAGATCTCCATCAAGGCGTTCGGCCGCGACCGCCGCCTGCCGATCACGAACCGCTTCAGGGAAGGCGTGTGACGGGCTCCACTGAACCCTGACCGGTGTGGCATGCCGGGTGCGACGATTTGGGGCAGACCCGGGGACCGCACACCGCGGCCTCGAGGGAAGGAGACAGAGATGTCCGAGATCCCCACCCTGTACGGGGGCCCCGCCACCCGCCGCGTGCGCACCCGCGACCTGATCGCCGCGAAGGAACGCGGCGACCGCTGGCCGATGCTGACGTCCTACGACCAGTACACGGCCGCGATCTTCGACCGCGCCGGCATCCCGGTCCTGCTGGTCGGTGACTCCGCGGCCAACAACGTCTTCGGCTACGAGACGACCCTCCCGGTCACCACGGAGGAGCTGCTCCCCCTGGTACGCGCAGTGGTCCGCGCGACGAAAACGGCGCTGGTGGTGGGCGACCTGCCGTTCGGCTCGTACGAGGAGGGCCCGACGCAGGCGCTGCGCACCGCGGTCCGCTTCATGAAGGAAGGCGGCGCCCACGCCGTCAAACTCGAGGGCGGCCGCCGCACCGCGGAGCAGATCCGGGCGATCACCGGTGCGGGCATCCCGGTCATGGCGCACATCGGCTTCACCCCGCAGAGCGAGCACACCATCGGCGGCTACCGGGTCCAGGGCCGCGGCAGCGACGCGGAGGAGGTCATCGCCGACGCCCGCGCGGTGGCCGAGGCGGGCGCGTTCGCGGTGGTGCTGGAGATGGTGCCCGGCGAGGTGGCGAAGCAGATCACCAAGGAACTGACGATCCCGACGGTGGGCATCGGCGCGGGCCCGGACACGGACGCGCAGGTGCTGGTCTGGCAGGACATGGCGGGCCTGCGCGAGGGGAAGGCGCCACGCTTCGTGAAGCGCTACGCCGACCTGTCGGGCATTCTGACCGAAGCGACCAGGCAGTTCGCGGACGAGGTCCGCGGTGGTGAGTTCCCGGCGGAGGAACACACCTTCTGAGCCAGGGGTACGGCCCGGGCAAGATCGGACAAGTGGCAGACTTCCTGCCATGTCCGTTCCTGCCCGAGTCAGCCTGGCCACCCTCGGCGTGGCCGACGTGGCCCGAGCCACCGAGTTCTACGAGTCCCTGGGCTGGCGGCTGTCGACGGCTTCGGTGCCCGGCGTGGTCAGCTTCTTCCACACCGCCGGCGGTCTGCTGTCCCTGGTGGCGACCGACGACATGACGGCGGACGCGGGCCTGCCGCCCCGCCAGCCGCCACCGAACCCGGCAGCCGACTTCCGCGGCACAATGCTGGCGATAAACGCGGAAAGCCCGGCGGCGGTGGACGAGGCGCTGCGCTCAGCAGTCCAAGCCGGCGCAACTCTGGTAAAAGCCGGCGGCGCGGCGGAGTGGGGCGGGTATCTCGGCTACTTCACGGACCCGGACGGGCATCTGTGGGAGATCACCCACAACCCGGCCTGGCCCCTGGACCCGGCAGGCGTCCCGCAACTCCCCTGACCGGGGGTCGTGGCAACAACCGCACTGGTCCAGCAGATCCCACAGCTCCTCGGAACGCTTGCGACGCCCGCGACTTCGGATGCCGCGCGGCTCGGTAATACCCGCGACCGCGGCTGCCAGCCGGCCGTGCGCTGCCCGCGGCGGCGAATGCCACGCGGCCCGGTGATACCCGCGACCGCGAAAGCCACCGGCCCAGCGCCGCCCGCGGCGGCGAAAGCCACCGGCCCTGCGCCGCCGCGGCGGCGAACGCCACCGGCCCTGCACTGCCCGCGGCGGCGAATGCCACGCGGCCCGGTGATACCCCCGACCGCGAAAGCCACCGGCCCAGCGCCGCCCGCGACCGCGAAAGCCACCGGCCCAGCGACGCCCGCGGCGGCGAATGCCACGCGGCCCGGTGATACCCCGACCGCGAAAGCCACCGGCCCTGCGCCGCCCGCGACCGCGAAAGCCACCGGCCCAGCGACGCCCGCGACCGCGAAAGCCACCGGCCCAGCGACGCCCGCGGCGGCAGATGCCGCTCGACTGGGTAAAGCCCGCGACGGGAGAGGACCGGACGGGCGAGCGGCGACGGCGGGCAGAGGTCAGCCCTTGATCGCGTGCCGTGTGGGTCATGGCGACCGGACGTGGACCCCCCGTTCCGGCGTGGCGGGCGGAAGGCAGCGGGTCAGATTCGTTCGAAGAGGACCTCTCTGGTTTTGGGGTCGGCCTGGGTCAGGCGGACCTGGATGCGGTCGCCCAGGGGGAGTTCGCCCACGCAGCGGGCCTGGACGGCCGGTTCGTCGATGGCGACCTTGCCGCCTCGGGGACGGCGGTTGTTCGGCTTGTCGCGTCCGTTCTGCTTCGAGGCCGCCGCCGGCTCGGCCGAGGGAGCGGCGGTCTGACCATCCGGCTTTGCCGGGGCGGCGTCCTGACCACCCTTCGCGACGGTGCGATCCTCGTCGACGTCGAGGACGCCGGCCTCGAAGGTTTCCCCTACCCGGTGGGCGAGCAACACCGCTTCGGCAAGGCCCACGGCGCCGCGGTCGGCCGCGGACGCAACCCGGTCTGTCGTCGCCATGCACTTGGGGAGACGGGGCAATGCCTCGCGGGCCCACTGCGGCACCTCGCGCTCCTCGTGCAGAGCCAGACACACCTCCGTCGCGTAGCGGTCGGCCAGGCGGCGCAGCGGTGCTGTCACGTGTGCGTAGGGCGCGCCCACTCCGCCGTGGCCGGTTTCTGCGGGCGTCTCCTGGTCGAAGGCCGTGTAGCCCGCCCCGCGCAGGAGCTCGGCCGCCTGGTTGAGGAAGGCGGCGCCGCGGGGGCTGGCCGGGTCGACGGAGGCTACGACCGCGCCGACGGAGGCGTCCGGGGGCCAGGGGACGTCGAGGGAGGCGGCGGCCGCTCGGAGTTTGGTCACTGCCTCGGGGCGGGCGGGCGGCATGGTGCGGAGGAGCCCGATCCCTCCTTGCAACATCAGGGTGGCGGCGGCCATACCGGTGAGCAGGGAGATCTGGGCGTTGTGCTCCTCGACGGCCAGCGGCGCCCGCAGGACCAGCTGCCAGCCGTCGCCGTTCTGCTCGACCTCTTGCTCGGGCAGGGGCAGGTTGACCGCCCCGCGATCGGCTGCGCGGCGGGCCAGCAGCGCACCCAGCTCGGGCAGCAGCGCGATCGGCTCGGGCGCGGTGCCCGCGTCGACGTCCGCTTGCAGGCCGGCGTAGTCGAGCTTGGCCCGGCTGCGCACCCGCGCGCGCTCCAGGGCGATGCCGGTGATCTCGCCGTCGGCGTCCAGGTCGATGGTCCACAACACCGCGGCGCGGTCCGCGTCGGGCAGCAGGCTCACCGCGCCCTCGCTGAGCACTGGCGGGTGCAGCGGAACCTTGCCGTCCGGGAAGTAGATGGTCTGGCCGCGCACCCACGTCTCGGCCTCGAGCGCGCCGCCCGGCCGCACATAGGAGGCGACGTCGGCGATCGCGTATCGCACCCGATAGCCGCCGCCGGACCGGCGGGTGAGCTCCATCGCCTGGTCGAGGTCGCGCGAGGTGGCCGGATCCACCGTGACGAACGGGATGTCGGTGCGATCGACGCCCGGCAACGGGACCCCGGTCGCAGCCTCCTGCGCCTCACGCATCGCGTCGGCCGGGAACTCGGCAGGTAACTCGAGCTCACGGCGCAGCAGGGAGAAGTCGATGTGTGGCGCCCACACCCGTTTGATCGGCACGGGTCATTCCTACCAGGCCGCACCGACAATTCCGGTACGCAGAAGGGCCGCGCCGTGATCGGCGCGGCCCTGGTGTGCCGGGGTTCAGCGCTTGGCGGTCGCCCTGCGGGCCGAGCCGGCGGCGGTGGAGACGCGGCTGTTCCCGGAGAGGCGGCTGTTGCCGGCAGTGGCGGTACGGGCGGCCGCAGCCGAGGCGGGCTTCTTGACCCGGCCGGCGTTGGTGGCCGACGTCTTGGTCATGCCGGCCGGCTTGGCGTTGGCGGCCTTGCCGGCGGTGGTGGTCCGGGCCTTGGTGGCGGCCGCGTTGCCGGTGCTGCGAGCCATGGCCTTCTTCGCCGCGCCGGCCGAGGTCTTGGCCGCGGTGGCGGACTTGTCGGCGGCCTTGACCGCGGCCGAAGCCTTGCCGGCGGCGGCGGACGAGCCAGCGGTGGCCCTACCCGCAGTCGCCTTACCCGCCCCCGACTTACCGGCCCCAGCCTTCGCGGCAGTCGACTTCGCGGCTGTCGACTTGGCTGCGGACGGCTTAGCGGCAGTCGACTTAGCGGCGGTCGACTTGGCAGCGGTCGACTTGGCGGCGGTCGACTTGGCAGCCGTCGACTTGGCAGCCGTCGACTTGGCGGCCGTCGACTTGGCAGCAGTTGGCTTGGCAGCAGTTGGCTTAACGGCCGTCGACTTAGCGGAAGTCGACTTGGCAGCCGTCGACTTGGCGGCGGAGGACTTCGCCGTGGTCTTCGCCGCGGTGGACTTCGCAGCCGTGGAACGAACCGAGGTGCCCCCGGCCGAAGACGAACGAGCCGAAGACGAACGCGCCGAAGCGGAACGAGCCGAAGCGGAACGAGCGGAAGCGGACTTGACCGCCGCCGGCTTGGCAGCCGCCGACTTGCCCGCAGAAGACTTCGCCGCGGAAGACTTCGCAGCCGTGGACTTAGCGGCCGTGGACTTAGCGGCCGTGGACTTGGCGCCCGCAGACTTCGCAGCAGCGGACCTGGCAGTCGACTTCGCCGCCGCGGAAGACTTCCCAGCCGCCGACTTCGCCGCCGTGGACTTCGAGGCCGTGGTGGCCTTGGCACCCGCAGACTTCGCAGCGGTCGACGACTTCCCGGCCGCCGCGCCAGAACGCGCAGCCGCGGCAGTAACCGGCTGGACCGCCCCGGAAGCCCGCTTCACAGCGCCCGCCCGAGCCGAAGCCGACTTGGTGGCAGGCGCCTTCTTGGCGGTCGTCTTACTGGCCGGGGCCTTGCCGGCCGCACCGGACTTGGCGGCCGAAACCGACTTACCAGCGGTAACCGGCTTGGCGGCGGAAACCGGCTTGGCAGCAGCCGAAGTCTTGGGCTTGACCGCGGACCGCACAGCAACCGACTGCCCATTGGCAGAATTAGCCGCAGCAGTCCGCTTGGCCGCGGCAGGCTTGGCAGCAACGGATTTGGCGGCAGCAGGCTTGGCAGCTGCCGGGGACGCGGCGACCCGCGCGCTTCTGGCGCCGGTCGTGGCGGCCCGGGTCGGGGCCTTCTTGGGCACGGCCATGGGGAAGTTCCTCCTTGCGAATGACTGCGGGCTCGTCTCCGCCTGGAGACTGCAGGATTCCGGCTTGGACACAGGGGTCGAGCCGGCCTAGCTGACCTCCCCGGTCCAGCGGGCGTCCTCGGCATCCCACGTCGCATTGCGCTTCTCGACGGTCTCGAGCGCCCGCGTGGCGTCGTCAGCGGAGGCGTACGGACCGAGCCGGTACTGCGCAGGACACACGTCGTCCCCGGTCTCGACCCGGTTGTGGCGGAGGCACCAGAAGTAGCCGCCGCCGGGCCCACTGTCGTTCATGCAATCACTGTGCACCTCAAATCGACCATGCGCTACCGATTCAGGCAAAAAGCCCGGTTTTTCCATAGTGGATTGTCGAAAAGACTCCCCGAAGGAACGACAAAGCCCGCCCCACCCAAGGGTGGAACGGGCCGGAGCAGGGACTCAGAGCGCGGCAGCCACCAGCTCGGCGACCTGGACCGCGTTCAGGGCCGCGCCCTTGCGCAGATTGTCGTTGGAGAGGAACAGCGCGAGACCGTTGTCGACCGTCTCGTCGGCGCGGATGCGGCCCACGAACGTCGGGTCCCGGCCGGCCGCCTGCAGCGGCGTGGGGACGTCGGACAGCTCCACGCCGGGCGCCGAGGAGAGCAGCTCCCGGGCGCGCTGCGGGCTGATCGGCCGGGCGAAGCGCGCGTTCACCTGGAGCGAGTGACCGGTGAAGACCGGTACGCGCACGCAGGTGCCGGAGACCTTCAGGCCGGGGATGCCCAGGATCTTGCGGCTCTCGTTGCGGAGCTTCTGCTCCTCGTCGGTCTCGCCGAGGCCGTCGTCGACGATCGAGCCGGCCAGCGGCAGGACGTTGAAGGCGATCGGCCGGCTGAACGAGCGGGGCGCCGGGAACTCGACGGCGCTGCCGTCGAAGGCGAGCTCGGTGGCCCGGTCGGCGACCTTCTTGATCTGGTCGTCGAGCTCGGCCACGCCGGCCAGCCCGGCGCCGGAGACCGCCTGGTACGTCGTGGCGACCAGCGCGACCAGCTCGGCCTCGTCGTGCAACGGGCGCAGCACCGGCATCGCGGCCATCGTCGTGCAGTTCGGGTTGGCGATGATGCCCTTGGGGCGCTGCGCGATCGCGTCCGGGTTCACCTCCGCCACCACGAGCGGGACGTCCGGGTCCATCCGGTACGCCGACGAGTTGTCGATGACCACCGCGCCGGCTTCGGCAACCTTGGGGGCGTACTCCTTGGAACTGCCCTTGCCCGCGGAGAACAGGACGATGTCCAGTCCGCGGTAGTCGGCCGTGGCCGCGTCCTCGACGGTCACTTCGCCGTCACCCCAGGACAGGGTGCGCCCGGCGGAGCGGGCGGAGGCGAAGAGCCGGAGCTGGTCTACAGGAAACTGGCGCTCGGCCAGGATGCGGCGCATGACGCCGCCGACCTGCCCCGTCGCGCCTACGATGCCGATCCTCATGGCCACAAAACTACGGCCTGGCTGCCACTACACGAAATCGGGTATCCACTCCCATCTCAGAATGCAGGATAACTCTCCCGAAATGCGAGACGTCGGCATAGCGTTCGCGGCATGGCTGCTGTCTATACCCACGGGCATCACGAATCGGTCCTGCGCTCACACCGCTGGCGCACCGCAGAAAATTCGGCGGCGTATCTGCTGCCACGGCTGAAATCCGGCGACACGCTGCTGGACATAGGGTGCGGGCCCGGCACCATCACCGCTGATCTCGCGACGCAAGTCACACCCGGGCGGGTCACCGCCCTGGAGCCCACCGGGCCGGCGCTCGACCTGGCCCGGGCCGAGATCGCCCGGCGCGGGCTGGACACCGTCGACTTCGCGGTCGGTGACGTGCACGCGCTGGACTTCGCCGACGACACGTTCGACGTCGTGCACGCCCACCAGGTGCTGCAGCACGTCGGCGACCCGGTCACCGCCCTGCGCGAGATGCGCCGGGTCACCAGGCCCGGCGGCGTGGTCGCGGTACGCGACAGCGACTACGCCGCCTTCGCATGGTTCCCCCAGTTGCCGGAGCTGGACGAGTGGCTGAACCTGTACCGCCGGATCGCCCGTAACAACGGCGGTGAGCCTGACGCCGGCCGCCGGCTGCTGTCCTGGGCCCACGCCGCCGGGCTGAGCGACCCGGTCGTGACGTCGAGCACCTGGTGCTTCGCGACGCCGGAGGACCGCCAGTGGTGGGGCGGCATGTGGGCCGACCGCATCCTCAAGTCCGACCTGGCCCGGCAGGCCGCCGAGCAGGGCGCGAACCTGCAGAGCATCTCCGACGCGTGGCGGGCCTGGGCCGCCCACCCCGACGGCTGGATGTCACTGCTGCACGGCGAGCTGCTCTACGTGAAGGCCTAGACCGACTTCGGCTTGTACGCCCAGTGCCACGACTCCCGGGGCGTGTTCTCCACGAAGCCGTACTTCTCGCCGTTGGCCCGCATCCACGCCAGCGCCTTGTTGTTCAGGTCGAGGTCGGTGGCCATGCCCCAGCCGTGTTCGCTGGTGCCGGGCTTGGCCGCCAGCCCGCCCTGCGAGTAGAGGCCCTTGCGGCGGGCGACGTCGACCTGCTCGGAATACGAGCGGTACGAGTCGGTGATCCCGATGGTTACGCCCTGCGCCTTGGCGTCGCCGATCATCTTGTTGAGCGACTCGGCCGCCGGCGCCCACAGCTTGTGGTTGGTGTTGCCCACCTTCTCCAGCGCGTTGGCGGGGATCTTGCCGTTGCCGTAGCCGACCAGCTCGGTCGGGATCCCCTTGCTGTTCAGTGAGTACGACTTCGCCGGGCCCGCGGACGCCGCCGAGGACTGGGTGCCCATGGCGTCCGCGAGCGCGGTGGCGAAGCTGCCGCCCGACGCGGGGTCGGTCGACGTGGCCGACGACGTCTTGGCCGCCGTGGCCTGCTGGGTCTGCATCGCGATGATCCGGCTCTGGATGTCCGCGATCCGGCTGTTGACGGCCTCGATCCCCACAGCGAACTACCTCCGTGCTCCGACGGCATGTCGCCCTACCGTTCGGCGCTCCGGAAATATGACTGAGCGGAAACCGGAAGTCAGACCGCCAGGGGCAGGTCGATGGTGTGCGCGGTGTGCGCGACCTTGGCCTGCAGGTAGCGCACGTTGGCGGCGGAGGCGTGCACGTGGGTCGGCACCACCTCGCGCACGTCGACCCCGAACGACCGTAGCTGGGCCGGTTTGTCCGGGTTGTTGGTGAGCAGGTCGACCGGGCCGACACCGAGGGCGGTCAGCATCTGCGCCGCGGCGGTGTAGTCCCGCTCGTCGTCGGCGTGCCCGAGTGCCCGGTTCGCCTCGTACGTGTCCAGGCCCAGGTCCTGCAGCGCGTACGCGTCGAGCTTGGCGTAGAGCCCGATGCCGCGGCCCTCCTGGCGCAGGTAGAGCAGGAAGCCGCCGACGCCGGCGATCCGCTCCACGGCCTCGCGCAGCTGCGGGCCGCAGTCGCAGCGCTCGGAGCCGAACACGTCACCGGTCAGACACTCGGAGTGCGGGCGGACGAGCGGTACCTCGGCCCCGAAGGCGTCGCCGAGGGCAAGCGCGAGGTGTTCTTTGCCGTCGGCGAGCCCGTCGAAGGTGATCACCTCGGCCGTGGTGACGTATCCGTCCGCGAACTTCAGCGGCACGGTGACCCGGCTGCGAATACCCAAAGACATGACAGCTCCCTCAGCACTTGACGCTTCAAGCACGGAATTGACCTTACGCCGCACTTGTTACGGGAACCACGAGCCGAACGTCACAACGGATCAAGAAATACCGGGGGGAATCGCCACCGGCTCGCGCAGTTCGGTGCCCTCGATGCGGTCCCGCAGCTCCAGATCGACCTCGCTGGTGCGGTCCTTGCGGTTCGGCAGCAAGTTCGTGACCAGCACGATCAGGCATCCGAGCCCGGCGTAGAGGGACAGCACGAGCAGGTGCGTGCCGATCGGGGCGGCCGGGAAATAAAGATTGTCGCGGACCGCCTGCACGCCGGCCCCGGTCGGCAGGTTCTCGCCGAGGAGGCGGCCGAACGCCGGCAGGAACTCGGGCAGGATGCTCGCGCCGGAGATGACCGTGCCCACGGTGAAGTAGAGGCCACCGAGCAGCGCGCCGCCCGGACCGAACAGGGCCACCGCGCCGGCCGTCGAGCCGGTGATCGCCAGCGACATCAGCGCGAAGATGCCGAACATCTCCGGGTGGTCCGCGTCCGCGCCGACACCGAACCAGGTCATCGACCACAGCACCACGGCCGCCGAGCCCAGCGCGTACACGATCAGGGTGCTGAGGTGGCCGATGCCGCGCTTCCAGGAGCGCCGGGTGCGCGGGATCAGCCGGCCCAGCCCCACCGAGGCGATGGTGCCGCCCAGCGCGAGCGCCTGGGTGAGGAAGCCGAGCGAGGCGCCGTTGACGTCGTCGGCGGGCAGCGCCACCACGTCGGTGACCGCCGGGGCCGCGGCGAGCGCCCGCGCCTGTGCGACCGAAATTGTGTCGCCCTGCCCGGCCAGAGCCGCGAGCTGCTCGGCGTTCTGCTGGCCGACGACCGAGGTGTAGGTGGTGCGCAGCAGGCTCGCGGCGGCGGTACCGGCGGCGGAGGCGAGATACAGGTGCGGTTGCGCGGCGCTCGCGTCGACCCCGCCGTACACCTCGCGGCTCTTGATCCCGGCCCGCAGGTCCGTGACGTTGGCGTAGTCGCTCACCGCGAAGACGCCGTCGCGCTCCAGCAGCTCGGCGATCGGCGCCCGCTTGGCGTCCGGCGCGATCAGGCCCACCGGTACGTCGCGCGGGGTGGCCTGGTGGCCCATGCCCAGGTAGTAGGCGGTCAGGCCCAGCTGCACCGCCACGCCGACCAGGCATACCACCAGGGCGAACCGGCGGAACTGGCGAACCGACTGGATCTGCTGGTCGGAGGACATTCACCCAGCATCGCGGAGAGCGCCGGGCGGGCGCAGGTGATCGTCGATCATGCCGAGCAGGGCCCGCGCGGCCGCGCCCGGCGCGCGTACCGCCGAGGTGGCGACCCCGAGCGGCCAGTCCAGGTCGGCGTCCGCGACCGGCCGGACCACAAGATCCGCTTCATCCGGTACGGCGAAACGCGGCAGGATCGCGATGCCCAGCCCGTGCCGCACGAAGCCCGCACCGGTGCTGATGTCGACGACCTCCAGCGACACGTGGCGCTGCACCCCGGCCGCCGCGAACGCCCGGTCCACCACCGTGCGATTGCCGTAGCCGACCGGGAAGTCCACGAACTGCTCGCCGGCCAGGTCCTCGACCCGCACCTCCGGCCGTCCGGCGAGCCGGTGACCGGCCGGCAGCACCAGTTCCATCGGGCGCCACAGCAACTGCCGCAAGTGGACCCCGGCCGGCGGGCGCCCGGGCACCGAGACCATCGCCAGGTCCAGGCTGCCGTCGGTGAGCGCGTCGACCAGGCCGCCGGAGCCCCGGGTGGACACGGTCAGTCGCAGGGTCACGGCCGGGTGGGTCCGGTGGAAGCGGCCCAGCAGCGCCGGCAGGTCGACGAGCCCGATCGCGGTCAGCGTGCCGATCCGTACGGTGCCGCGCAGCCCACCGCGGACCTCGTCCACCGCGTCCCGGGCCGCCCGGGCGGCGTCGAGCGCGGCCCGGGCCCGGGGCAGCAGGGCGGCACCGGCGTCGGTGAGCGCGACCCGCTTGGACGTGCGTTCCAGCAGCGGCGCGTCCAGCTCGTGCTCCAACGCCTTGATCGCCGCGGAGACGCCGGACTGCACGACGTGCAGGCGGGTGGCGGCCCGGGTGAAGTTGCCCTCCTCGGCGACGGCGACGAAGTAGGCCAGGTGACGAAGCTCCATACCCTCAACTATCGCATTCGGTGATAGATGTGAGCAGAAAACTTCGTTGGACGAGATGCTTGGACCGGCGCACTGTGAGGACATGACCGTTAGTGCCCCACCCCAGTTGCCGCGGACCCGTACGGGCTCGGCCCGGCACGGCACCGGCTTCTGGTTGATCGCCGCCGTCTTCGCGATCTCGATGGCGTTCTCCACCGTGCCCACCCCGCTCTACCCGCTCTACCAGCAGCAGGACGGCTTCTCTCCGTTCACCGTGACGGTCGTCTTCGCCGTGTACGCGGTCGGCGTCGTCACCAGCCTGCTGCTCGCCGGCCACGTCTCCGACTGGGTCGGCCGCAAGCGCGTCCTGCTGCCGGCCCTGGCCCTGGAAGCCGTCGCCGCGGTGCTGTTCCTCCTCTGGCCGGCCCTGCCCGGACTGCTGGTCGCCCGGTTCGTCACCGGCCTCGGCGTCGGCATGATCACCGCCACCGCCACCGCGTACCTGCTGGAACTGCACGTCGCGCACCGGCCGCACGCCGGGCAGGCCCGCTTCGAGCTGATCTCCGCGGCCGCCAACCTGGGTGGGCTGGGCACCGGCACCCTGGTGGCCGGGGCGCTGGCGCAGTTCGTCGACGCTCCCCTGCGTACCCCGTACCTCGTCTTTCTGGTCCTGCTCGCGCTCAGCGCGGTCGCCGTCGCGGCCACGCCCGAGACGGTGGTCGCGCCCGCCGTCGCACCCCGCTACCGGCCGCAGCGGATCCGGGTCGCCGCCGCCGACCGGCTGGGTTACGCGGTCGCCGCCGCCGGCGCGTTCGCCGGCTTCGCGGTCTTCGGCCTGTTCACCTCGCTGGCGCCCAGCTTCGTCGCCGGCTCGCTGCACCACCCCGGCCGGCTGCTCGCGGGCGTCGTGGTGTTCCTGGTCTTCGGGGCCGCGGCCGCCACCCAGGCCGGCTCGACGCTGCTCGGCCCGGCCCACCGGTTCACCACCGGCCTGGCCGCCGAGGCCGCCGGGCTGGTCGTGCTCGGCGCCGGGATGCACCTGTCCTCGCTGGCGCTGTTCCTGCTCGGCGGCGCCGTCGCCGGTGGCGGCGCGGGCCTGCTCTTCAAGTCCGCGGTCGGGGCCGTCGCGGCGATGGCCGAGCCCGCCGTCCGCGGCGAGGCCCTGGCCGGGCTCTTCCTCATCGCCTACCTGGGCCTGATCGGCCCGGCGCTGGGCCTGGGCATCGCGACCCACTTCCTGCCGGCGACCACCGCGATGCTGTGGTTCAGCGGGGTGCTGCTGGTCCTGCTGGGCGCGACCGCGGTCAGCTCCCCAGCGCCCGGTCCAGCTCGGCGAAAAGCCGCTCCGGAGGGTCCGGCTCAAGCTTGATCCAGAGGGCGCGGCCTGCCAGCCAGGCCGCGCTCACATCTTCATGGGTACGCGAGAGCGCCGCGATCGTGGCCGCGCTGAGCTCGGCCTCGGCCTGCCGCGACGGGGTGAGCCAGTGCTCGGTGCGGCCCTCGGCCAGCCGGGCCATCCACAGCAGATGGCGCTGGGCGTGCGCGAGGGCGTCCCGCTGCCGCAGCACCTCACCGCGCTGCCCGACGTGATGGGCGAGCAGCAGCCAGTTGGCGAAGCGACCGCAGACATCCGCCGTACGGTCCGTGACGCCTTGCGGGCGTGACTGCTCCAGCAGACCGTGTCTGTCGACGACCGGCACGATGTCGCCGGCCGGCCAGTCGCGGACGGAGGCGATGTCCGCGGTGCCGGCCAAGTGGAACTCGCCGCGGATCAGGCCCGGGAAGAACGCCACGTGCGCGCCGAACTCGTTGTGGACCAGATGGGTGACCGGGCTGACGAGCTCGATCCAGGCGCGGGGGTCGGCGGGCAGGGCGGTGAAGAACATCCAGAACTCGATGTCGCTGTGCTCGTCGGCCGAGCCGTCGGCGAACGAGCCGTACATCAGGGCGGCCTCGACCCGGCTGTCGGCGCGGCACACCTCCCGCACCCGCTCGATGAGGCGGACCTGCTCAAGCAAGGTCGGCCGGATTCGTGTTCGCGCCGCAGAGCAGCACCACGACCCGCTCCCCCTGCTCCGGCACGTACGCGCCCGAGGTCAGCGCGGCCTGCGCGGCGGCGGTGCCGTGCTCGACGACGATCCGGTAGTCCTCCCACAACTGCCGCCGGGCCTCCACGATCGCCTGGTCGTCGACCAGCACCGACGGCAACTGCGCCGCGGCGGCCGTCCGGTAGGCGATCGTCCCGGCCCGCCGGGCACCCAGGGAGTCGGACGCCACCCCGGAGACCGCGGTGTCCACCGGGCCACCGGCCTCGAGGGCCGCGTGCAGAGCCGCGGAGGTGACCGGCTCGACGGCGACCACCCGGGCCCGGTCGTGCAGGGCGGCGGCGACCCCGGCGATCAGGCCGCCCCCACCGACCGCGACCAGCACGGTGTCGAAGCCGTCCGGCAGCTGCTCGGCGAGCTCCAGCCCGAGGGTGCCGTTGCCGGCCACCATGTCCGGATCGTCGTAGGCGTGACAGAACAGCGCCCCGGTCACCTCGGCCTGCACGACCGCGGCCTCGTACGCCTCCGCGTACTCGTGGCCGACCTGGACCACCCGGGCGCCGAGCTTGGCCAGCTTCGCCACCTTGACCGGCGGGGCCGTGACCGGCACGTAGATCTCGGCGGCCACGCCCAGCTCGCGGGCCGCGTACGCCGCGGCGAGGCCGGCGTTGCCGCCGGAGGCCGCGATGACGCCCGCCGCCGGCAGCCCGTGCTCGGCCGCGGCGAGGATCCGGTTGAACATGCCCCGGGTCTTGAAGGACCCCGCGTGCTGCAGGAACTCCAGCTTCAGCAGCGCCGGCCCGTCCCGGAACACCGGGGTGCGCCTGATCCGCCCGGCGATGCGGCGGGCCGCGATCTCGACCTCACTGGTGGCAATCACCGATCAGTTCTACACGACGCCGGACCGGTACGGGGCCCCCACCGGTACGGCCTCACGTTCCCCCATCAGGCGCGCCAGATCCAGCAGCCGGTGCGAGAAGCCCCACTCGTTGTCGAACCAGCCGCGCACCTGCACGCCGCCGTCGGCGCTGGTCTGGGTGCCGGACGGGTCGAACAGGCAGGACGCCGGGTTGTCCCGGACGTCCACCGAGACCGTCGGATCAGGCTCGTAGTCCAGCACGCCGCCGAGGAAGCCCGCGGCCGCCTCGGCCATCGCCCGGTTGATCTCGTCGCGGCTGACCGGGCGGTCGGTGAAGCCGGTCAGCTCGGCCAGCGAGCCGATCGGGGTGGGCACGCAGTAGTAGCTGTAGCGCACCTTGCCGAGCTGCGGGAGCGCGACGCTGAGCAGGTCACCGGCGACGTGGTTGTGCGGGATGATGCTGTCGTGCATCGCCCGGCCCAGCCGCGGGTCGTCGCGCGAGGAGCCGGTGAGCGAGTCCTGCGCCTTCTGCCAGCCCTGGACCGCCAGCACGACCGAGGTGTGCACCGAGCGCAGGCCGAAGCGTTCGAGCAGGACCTTGGCCATCACCGACAACGCGTTGACGCCGCACGAGGCGGGCGAGACGACGTCGTGGCGGGCAGGGTCGTACTGCTCGTGGTTGGCCCCGTAGACCAGCACCGCGTCGGGGTCGTCGGCCGAGGCGCTGATGACGACCTTGCGGGCGCCGCCGCCGGTGATGTGGTCCCGGGCTCCGGCGCCGCTGCGGAACCGTCCGCTGGCCTCGATGACCACGTCGACACCGGCCTCGGCCCACGGGATGCGGCCCGGCTGCGACTCCTGGAACGCCCAGATCGGGCGATTGTTGACAATGAGCTGGCCGGGGGCGGCGGACACCGTTCCGGGGAATCGCCCGCGCACGCTGTCGCGTTTGAGGCCGTATGCCAAACGGTCGACCGGAGCGATGTCGTTAATGGCGGCGACGGTGATTCCCGTGTCCGCTGAGGCACCGACAATACGCATCACGCTGCGGCCGATCCGACCGAAACCGTTGATGCCGATCGCGATACTCACCAAGAACTCCCTACGGCCGGATGGTCGACGGACGTACCGTGGCGCGACCGTACCGGGATCCTACCCAGTGAGCACCCGCCGTCACCCTCCAGACACTATGAGTGTGCAAGTTGCACGTCAACCGGAGCGGGCAGAGGAGAAACTCACAAGCCGGGCACCCGGTGAGGTGTTCCGGCCGAGCAGTCTACTCACCCACAGGTCCGCACTGGACAGTGCCGACCACCTGCGGATACGTGCCGGCCGGCAAGCGGCGGACCCGACCTGACCTGCCCATTTGAGTAGCCGAACCGGCTCACCGGCGCCGGCCCCGGCCCATCGCGGCGCCCACCCCACATCGGACGGTTCCGTGAATAAGCGCAGGTGAAGGGCATTGAATCGTTACGATGACGACCACGGTATAACGGCGCATTTACCGCCCGATTTTGATCGTCAACTCTTTCGATGGTCGGTCGGCCCGTCGACCATTCAAACCCGGCCTGGCCGACGACGCCGGCCAACGATCCGCAGCCCCGACCGGGCAAGCTGTTCCCTGACGATTGTCGCCGGCCCGGTCAGCAAGAGTGGTCGGACCGGTCACCGAAATTGGCACAGTTCATTCATGTCAGCGATGTCAGTTGCCGCTACCACAACCGCCGCCACCGCCACAGCCACCGCCACCGCCGTAGCTGTCCCCGGACATGCCATCGGCGCCGGTCCCACCTCGCTTGAGGTCCCACCTGCGGCCGGTGAGCGCCTTACCGGCGCCGCCGAGATGCTGCAGGCAGACGGTGCCCTTGAGCTCGTAGCAGATGCCGCGGCCGCCGCAGTCGGCCAGATAGTGCCGCCCACCCGCGACGGCGACCTCCCGGTCCACGCGGAACAACGCGGGCAGCAGCCCGGCCTCGCGCGGCTCGTCCTCCTGCGCGAACCGGAAGGTAGCTGCCAGTTCCCCGGGCCGGCTGCCATCAGCGGGAACGGCACCTCCGAGCGCCGTGGCACAGAATTCCGCGTACTCCCGGGTGTGTAGCCGGAACTCCCGGCAGAACTCGTCAACGATCACGGACGGCATGGCCAGCCGCGCCTTCGGATGCCGGGCGGCGAGCCGGAACCACTGCCGGGCCGCGGCCTCAACCGACCGGACGGCATCACCGGACAGCTCCCCGTGCCGAAGCGCGAACCGCTGCCGCACCCCGCTGGGGAACTCGTACGCGTCGACCGCGGAGACCCGCCGGCCGCTCTGCCGTACCCGAAAAACCGCCATGCACCCAGCGTGAGACCACGCCGGGCCGGCGTCAACGATCCTGGCTGTCCGGTGGTGGCAGGAGGTCGGCCCGCCGCTCGATGTCCATGGCCTGCCGGGTGACCTCATCGCCGAGCCGATGCAACCGCTGCCGCGTCTCGGCATCGGGAGAATCCTCGGCGCTCTCATGCAGGATGGCCTCGCTGCGCTCGAGCGCCTCGGCGGTCTCATGCATCGCTGTAGCGGTGCCTCGCTTGTCCTTCTGGTTCGCGGTCACAGAACGCTTCATACCCGCTCGGCCCCGAATACAAGCTTACGGGGCTCCATCACCCGGCAGACAGGGTTCCGGAAGTGGTGTCCGACGCTCCTCGTCGTTCCTGGGCAAGCCGAACACCAACCTGGAGTGGACCCGCTTGACCTGACGACGGATGCGCAGCCAGCACTACCTTCGTCCGGACCGGCTGCGGCTTGGTAGCTACCTCTCGATCGCCTGGTCCAGCCGCCCCGCTTCCCGGTAGGCGCCGGCGAGATTGCCCTGCGTGATCAGCGCTTTCGGGTGCTCGTGGCCGAACAGCCGCCGTTGGTCGGCCAGCACACTCTCGAGCGCCTCGATCGCCTCGTCCAGCCGCCCCGCCTCCCGGTAGGCGCCGGCGAGATTGCCCTGCGAGATCAGCGTGGCCGGGTGCTCGTCGCCCAGCAGCCGCCGCTGATCGGCCAGCACCGCCTCGAACGCCTCGATCGCCTCGTCCAGCCGCCCCGCTGCCTGGTAGGAGTAGGCGAGATTGTGCCACGTGATCAGCGTGTGCGGGTGCTCGTCGCCCAGCAGCCGCCGCTGATCGGCCAGCACCGCCTCGAACGCCTCGATCGCCTGGTTCAGCCGCCCCGCGTCCCGGTAGGCGCCGGCGAGATTGTGCCACGTGATCAGCGTGTCCGGGTGCTCGTCGCCCAGCAGCCGCCGCTGATCGGCCAGCACACTCTCGAACGCCTCGATCGCCTCGTCGAGCCGCCCCGCCTCCCGGTAGGCGTAGGCAAGTTGGTTCCGCGTGATCAGCGTGTGCGGGTGCTCATCGCTCAGCAGCCGCCGCTGATCGGCCAGCACACTCTCGAACGCCTCGATCGCCTCGTCCAGTCGTCCCGCGTCCCGGTAGGCGTAGGCGAGATTGTGCCGCGTGGTCAGCGTGTGCGGGTGCTCATCGCCCAGCAGCCGCCGCAGGTCGGCCAGCACCGCCTCGAACGCCTCGATCGCCTCGTCCAGCCGCCCCGCCTCCCGGTAGGCGTTGGCGAGATTGCCCTGCGAGATCAGCGTGTCCGGGTGCTCATGGCCCAGCAGCCGCCGCTGGTCGGCCAGCACACTCTCGAGCGCCTCGATCGCCTCGTCCAGCCGCCCCGCCTCCCGGTAGGCGCCGGCGAGGCTGTGCCACGTGGCAAGCGTGTCCGGGTGTTCATCGCCCAGCAGCCGGCGCCGGTCGGCCAGCACACTCTCGAACGCCTCGATCGCCTCGTCCAGCCGCCCCGCCTCCCGGTAGGCGCCGGTGAGGCTGTGCCGCGTGGCAAGCGTGTGCGGGTGCTCATCGCCCAGCAGCCGCCGCAGGTCGGCCAGCACCGCCTCGAACGCTTCGATCGCCTCGTCCAGCCGCCCCGCCGCCTGGTAGGCGCCGGCGAGGTTGTGCCGCGTGGCAAGCGTGTCCGGGTGCTCATCGCCCAGCAGCCGCCGCCAGTCGGCCAGCACACTCTCGAACGCCTCGATCGCCGCCTTGATCTGGCCTTGCTGCTGTCGGTACGTGGCAGCTCGGTCCCTCATGTGGGCAACAATTGTGATGTTGTGGTCGTTAGGAAGCTCGGCTCTGAACGCGTCGATGTGGGGTAGCAGGGTGGCCCAGCGCGGCCATCCCTGCACGTTGGTGATCGGGTCATTCGGGAGCGCGGCGTTGAGCAGTCGCGCAGTTTGCTGCTGCACGGCTTCCGCGGTGCCGGCTTCCTGCTGGTGGTGCCGCGTCACGGCTTGGACCAGCCGGTGCACGCTTACCATCCGGTCAGCCTGGCTGATCATGCTGTAGGACGCCAGCAACGACAGCGCGTCATTGACATCTGCTGGATCGTCGGCCACCCGGGCCAAAACCTCATCTGGTAGGTCGTCAGGAGCCAGCCAGGCCAGCACATCCATCACCCGGGCGGCCAGCGGACTCGTCGCGGCGATAGCGGTCATGGTCAACGTCCACACCGACGCCACAGCCCGACCGTCTCTACCTCCGAACCCGCTACTCGCTGCTACCCGAGCGAATTGCCCAGCCAACAGCGTCCGGTAGTCGTCGAAACTCATCGAGGCGTGTTGACTGACATACGCGGCGGCCTGCTCCAACGCCAGAGGTAGATCCCCGAGATCGTTGGCCAGCCGGTCCGCACCCTCGCTGTCACCGGGCCGGTCAGTCAGCCGGGTCAGCAGCTCCACCGATGCGTGGCGGGGCAGGACACCCAGCCGGAACGGGGTCAACCCGAGCATTGCCCACCGCGCTGCGCCCAGATCCCGCCGCGTGGTCAACAAAATTTGCCCGTTGCCGCCGACAATTCCCAGCAGATCGGCGATGTCATTGATGTCCTCGACGTTGTCCAGCACCAGTAACCAACCGGTGTTGGCTTGTAACCACCCCACTGCCCACGCGTGCGCGTCTGCCAGCGTCGCCACCGGATGCAACCGGCGGGTCAATGCGGCAAGCCCCAGATTCAGGTTCTCGGCGCTGTCCGCGGTGATCCACCACATCAGCGAATACTGCGACAGGTGCTTCCGGGCATAGTGGTTGACCAGCTCACTCTTACCGATCCCACCGAGCCCGTGCACCGCACCGGCTTGCCCGACCACCACCCCGACGTCGTCGCCGCCGAGCTGATCCGCAAGCACGTTGAGGTCACGGCCCAGAAACACCGCCGATGCTCGCGGCAGGTTATGCACCCCCACGCCGCCTCCGGCCGTCTGCGGCGGCGGCAACCCCGCTGGGTCGACACCGATGTTGGTCTGAGCCGCGATGTTGGTCTGAGTGTTGTGCGAGCCGATCTGCGAACCCTGGCCGCCGGTGACGTCCACCTCATAGCCGTCGCCGCCGGTGTGCGTCGATTTGCCGGCGCTCACGACGGTAGCGAGGTAAACGTGTTGGTCTGGGCGTTACCTGAGCCGACCTGCACACCCTGCCCGCCTGACACGGACACTGTGTACTTGTCCCCGCCCACGTCGGCCTCGCGCAGCAGCTGGGACAGATCCGCGACGAGCTGCGGCTCCTGCGCCAATGCCTTCATCACCTGCCCCTGCAACACCGTCACCGATGCCTCATCCCCGGCAGACTCGCCCAGCTCCATGACCGCTGCCTGGATCTGGTCGCCCCGGCCGGAGGCGAACAGCCGCCGCAACAACTGCCGGCCCACCCCCACTGTCGCGTCCGCCCCCGCATCGGCAGCCGCGTCGGTCACCTTCTGCACCACCGCGCCCCCGTACGCGCCGGCAGCCGCCGTCACGAACGGCATCACATCCTGCACCAACACCCCAAGATCAACCATTGGTGCTCAGCTCCTCGCTTGATGTCACCACGTGGTCTATCAGGATGCCGCAACGCATCCTCCACCCGCGCTCACCCGAACGAAGGACCTTGAAGGAAGTCGGCCTCGGCATCCCGTCAGCCTCGCCCCGCCCACCGGGGAAGCAGAACCCGGCCGCCGCTCGCCGTGTCAAGACGGCCTTGACGCTAGACAGCCAGGCCGGCGGGCGCCGGTCGGGGTCGCTCGGCTTGCCCGGGACCGGGGGGACGGTTACGAGGCCATCTCAGAGCCTGTGCGCCCCCGCCGGAGGCGCCGTAACCGCACCAACCTCGGCCTGCTACACGCGCGACGGCCAACCCGGGCAGCTGGGCCGCGTCGCCCGGACTGGCGGTCGACTGCCGGACAAACACTGTCCATAGCACGAACTGGAACAGTCCTCGGCAGGCCGTCTGTGGGCCGTCAGAAAGCGCTTCGGGGCGTATTTGGGCCGTCAAACGTCCACTCACGCCCGACCGACGTTGACCACTAGCCACTGGAGTAGGGCCTGTTCAAGGCGCATGATCAGGGTTCCGGCCAGGAAGGCGACGGACGAGTCGACCTGTACGCCGGATTTTGTGCGCGGCGGCCTCGCGGCCGCCGGCGGCGGTCATCCATCTAGGCGTGCCGTTGCCGACATGCTCTTGCGGCCTACCCGCAGACTCGGGCGAGCAGCCCTCGAATGCCTGCGCCGGCCCCCGCCTCGCGGCGGTGGCCTTGCTTGGCCTTGCTCCGGGTGGGGTTTACCGAGCCACCCCGGTCGCCCGGGGTGCTGGTGGGCTCTTACCCCACCGTTTCACCCTTACCGGCACGAGGCCGGCGGTCTCTTCTCTGTGGCACTTTCCCGCGGGTCACCCCGGGTTGCTGTTAGCAACCACCCTGCTCTGTGGAGTCCGGACGTTCCTCGGCGATGCTCCCGGAGGAACACCGACGCGACCGCCCGGTCGACTCGTCCGTCGCGTGACCATCCTACCGACGCCACCGACGTCCCCGCGGGCGACGGACCGAAAGCCGGCTCGGGCCGGGCAGGCCGACACCCGGGCCTCGATCCAGCACCCCCCACCCCCGGCCCGTAGATTCTTCGGCATCATGGATCTCGCCCACATCGTGCTGCTCGTCGCCGCCGGTCTGGCCGCCGGCGTAGTGAACGCGATCGCCGGTGGCGGCTCGCTGATCACCTTCCCCACCCTGATCGCCGTCGGCCTTCCCTCGGTCGACGCCAACGTCACCAATTCCACCGCCGTCTTCCCCGGCTACGTCTCCAGCGTCGTCGGCAGCCGCGCCGACCTGGCCGGCCAAGGACGGCGGCTGCGGGCCATCGTCCCCACCGCCCTGGTCGGCGCCACCCTCGGCTGCTTCCTTCTCCTCGGCACGCCCGCCCGCGCCTTCGAGGTTGTCGTGCCCTTCCTGGTGCTCGGCGCCGCGGCCATCCTCTTCTTCCAGGACCGGCTGAAGGGTCTGGTCGGGCGGTCGACCGGCGAGAAGAAGGTCACCCTGCAGCTCGTCGTCTTCATCGGGGCGGTCTACGGCGGCTACTTCGGTGCCGCGCTGGGGGTCATGTACGTCGCTGCGCTTGCTTTGGTGCTGGACGAGACGTTGAATCGGATCAACGCGCTCAAGAATGTGCTTTCCGCCGGTGTCGGGCTGGTCACCGTGGTGGTTTTCGCGTTCTTCGCGCCGGTGCACTGGGGTGCGGTGCTCGCCGTCGCCCCGGCCACGATTGTCGGCGGTTATGTGGGGGCGCACATCGCACGCCGGTTGCCCGCGCGGGTGTTGAAAGGGCTGATCGTCACCTTTGGGACCGTTGTCGGGCTCATCCTGTTGTGGCGGGCATTCCGCTGACGGGCCCAGAAAGCTGGAAGATCCACAGTGACCGGGGAAGGAAAGATGGCGGACGAGGACTCGGCTCTCAGGGTCATCGAGACCCAGGTGGCCATGCTCATGCGGCTGGGTGAGGCCACCCGGCGTTCCGCGCCGCGGCCGCATCGCGCGCTCGACCGCGCCGCGTACGTGATTCTGCGCTTCCTGCAGGAGGCCGGCCCGCAGAACGTCTCCGCCGTCGCCACCCGGCTCAATCTCGACGGCTCCACGGTGACCCGGCAGGTCGGCGCCCTGCACCGCGACGGCCTCGTCGTGCGTACCCCTGATCCGCTGGACGGCCGAGGCAGTGTCGTGGCCGCCAGCGAGAAGGGCCTCGCGCAGGTGGACGCCGTGAGCAAGGCCCGCCGTGAAGTCTACGACGAGGTGCTGCGGGACTGGACCTCCGACGAACGCCAGGAGTTGGCGGGCATGCTGGAACGGCTGACCCGGGACATGGACGCGTACCTGAAAGGCCGCGGCCCCGGATAGGACATCCGGGGCCGCGGATCGCGAGCGGGTCGTGGTCAGGTGGAGGAGCCGAGGGTCTCCGGAGTGGTACGGGCCTTCTCCAGCCGCGGGTCGCCCTCGTCGGCGAAGTAGTCGTCCGGTTCGGTGCCGTCGAAACCCTCCGGGGTCTTCATGGCCCGCAGGATCAGCGTCACGATCACCGCGACGAGCAGGTTGAGCGCGACCGCCACGAAACCGACGTAGATCGTCTTCGGGGTGTCGAAGCCGAACTTCTCCAGCGGGAACGCCGAGCCGCCGAAGTGGGCGCGTTTGGTCGCCGCGTTCGGGATCTGGTAGAGCATCCACAGGCCCAGACCCATGCCGGCCGCCCAGCCCACGATCAGGGCGTTGCGGTGCAGCCACCGGGTGTAGAGACCGATGGCCACCGCCGGGGCGGTCTGCAGGATGATGATGCCGCCGATGAGCTGCAGGTCGATGGAGAACTGCGGGTCCAGGAAGATGATGAACGCGACCGCGCCGACCTTCACCACCAGCGAGGCGATCTTGGCGACGCCCGCCTCCTGGGCGTGGGTGGCGTCCTTGCGGATGTACTCCTTGTAGATGTTGCGGGTGAACAGGTTCGCCGCCGCGATCGACATGATCGCCGCCGGGACCAGGGCGCCGATGCCGATCGCCGCGAAGGCGATGCCCGCGAACCAGGCCGGGAACTGCTGGTCGAACAGCAGCGGCACGACCGTGTTGCTGTCGACGCTGCCCGCGGTGTTGCCGGGCAGCGGCTTCACCCCGGCCGAGATGGCCATGTAGCCGAGCAGGGCGATCAGGCCGAGCAGGAAGCTGTACGCCGGCAGCGCCGACATGTTCCGCTTGATCACGTTGCGGTTCTTGCTGGCCAGCACGCCGGTGATGCTGTGCGGGTACAGGAACAGCGCCAGCGCCGAGCCCAGGGCCAGGGTGATGTACTGGATCTGGTTGTTGGCATTCAGCGTGATGCCGTCGCCGGGCGCCGGTGACGCCTGGAACTTCGCGTTCGCGTCGTCGAAGATCGAGCCCCAGCCGCCCAGCTTGTACGGCAGGTACAGCACCGCCACGATGATCACGATGTAGATCAGCGTGTCCTTGACGAAGGCGATCAGCGCCGGCGCCCGCAGCCCGGACTGGTACGTGTACGCGGCCAGGATCGCGAACGCCACGATGATCGGCGCGTGCCGGGCCAGCGTGCTCTCCCCGGTCACGCCCATCGTCTTGAGCACCGCTTCGATGCCGACCAGCTGCAGCGCGATGTACGGCATGGTCGCCACGATGCCGGTGATCGCGATCAGCAGCGCCAGCAGCGGCGAGTCGAAGCGGGTGCGGACGAAGTCGGCCGGGGTCACGAAGCCGTGCCGGTGCGACACCGACCAGAGCCGGATCAGGATCAGGAAGAACAGCGGGTAGATGACCACTGTGTAGGGCACCGCGAAGAAGCCCGCCGCGCCGGCTCCGAAGATCAGCGCGGGCACCGCGACGAACGTGTACGCGGTGTAGAGGTCACCGCCGACCAGGAACCAGGTGATCCAGCCGCCGAAGCTGCGCCCGCCGAGTCCCCACTCGTCCAGGTGCGCCATGTCGGTCGGCCGGCGCCACTTGGCCGCGATGAAGCCCATGGCGCTGACCAGCAGGAACAGGAAGGTGAAGACGACGATCTCGGTGATGTGGTCACTCATCGGAGGCCTCCGGCGACGTGGTGCGGTCCCCCGCGGGGACGGCCGGTGGTTTCCGGGTCATCTGGTAGACGATCGAGGTCGTGATGACGCCGACGAAGATGAAGGCGAACTGCAGCCAGTAGAAGGCCGGAAAACCCCAGAGCCTCGGTGAGTCGAAGTTGTAGAACGGGGTGATCAGCGGGAGCACGATCGGGATGACCAGCAGCCAGTTCCACGGGCTGCGGTCGCTGCGCGGTGCGGACATGCGGTGCCTCCTCATCGGAGCGCAGACGAGGGTGGGACTGGATGAAACCGCAGGTTACCGAGAGGTTTCGGAGACGGTGCGCCAGGCCGTGATCACCCTGCGCCGAACGGCCGGGGTGGTGCGCCGAACGGCACCCCACCCCGGCCGGAGGACCTGCTACCGCCAGGGGGTCCAGAGACCCGCCGAGATGGTACGGGTGAGCGAGGCCTTCTCGTCGTCGCCGTCGAGCGACCACATCATCGCGCCGCCGAGCCCCTCGGTACGGATGTACGCCGTCTTCTGCAGGATCTGCGCCGGGTCGTCGTACGTCCAGAAGGTCGTGCCGTCGAAGAGCCACGAGTGGCCCGATCGCCAGTCCCGGTGCACCTTGAAGCCCTGCGCGGGCAGGTTCTTCAGGGTCTTGTAGTCCTCGGTGCCGACCGCGAACTTGCCGGGCGCGCCGCCGGTGGCCGGGGCGAACAGACCGTTGCCGGCGGCGGTGATGCCGGTCCAGCCTTGGCCGTAGTACGGGATGCCGAGCACGAGCTTGCGGCCCGGGGCCCCACGGTCACGCCACGCGTCGATGGTGCCCTCGACGGAGAAGTCCGGGTTGTCGGGCGCGCCGGGCGGGACCCGCAGGGCGGACTGCTGGTTGGCCCGGGCCTCCCAGGAGCCGTGGAAGTCGTAGCCCTGGACCGTACCGAAGTCGAGGTACTTGAAGATCTTCTTCGCCTCGAAACCGGCGTCGATCTTGGCCGGAGCGGCCGGCAGGAACGCCGTGAGCTCGTAGTGCTTGCGGTTACGGGCCAGCGCGTCCAGCTGCTTGCGGAACTCGGCGGTCAGCAGGGTGAAGTTCCGCTTGTCCTCGGGCCGGATCACATTGCCGGCGTTGCCCTCGGAGCCGGGCCACTCCCAGTCCAGGTCGATGCCGTCGAAGATGCCGGCGGCGACGCCCGCGGGCAGGCCGGGCAGGTTGCCCTTGATCCACAGGTCCACGCAGGAGCTGACCAGCTTCTTGCGGGACGCGTCGGTCAGGGCGGCGTCGGAGAAGGTCGCCGAGCCGGTCCAGCCGCCCAGCGAGATCAGCACCCGCAGCTTCGGGTTCTTCTTCTTGAGCTCGGCGAGCTGGTTGAGGTTGCCGGCGATCGGCTGGCCGGCCACGTCGGCGACGCCGTCGACGCTGAGCGCGTCACTGAACGGCACGCCCCAGTCGGCCCAGGAGTCGGCCGAGTCGCAGACACCGGCCGCGGTGACCGGGCCGAAGGCGTAGTTGAGGTGGGTGAGGCCGGCGGCGGCGCCGGACTGCTGGACCTTGGCGAGCTGGAAGTCGCGGCCGTAGATGCCCCACTGGGTGAAGTATCCGACCTTGACGTACGACTTCTTCTGGTGTGCCTGGGCGGTGGTGGGTGCGGCCGTGACGCCGACCAGTACGGCGGCGCCGACGGCCAGCAGACGACGGGAGAATCCGCGCATGAGCCCTCCAGGGGCGGACGGAGCTTGTCGAAGAGGAATGGTGAAGAAACTTTCCTAATCGAGGAAGCTAAACGTCCGCACCCGGCGGGGTCAATACCTCAGCGCAGGTGCGCCGTCTCGTTCACCGAGCGAACGGCGATCCCACCGTCGGGCCACATGTCCATGGTGGAGACGCCGGCCGCGTCCAGGAAGAGCCGGTGCAGGAAGGCGTCGCCGGCGGCGAGCGCGTCGCGCAGGATCAGCTTGATCGGCGAGACGTGCGAGACCACGACAACGGTCCCCGACGGGTACGCCGCCCGCAGCGTCGCCAGGGCCCCGCGTACGCGCTTCGACACTGTCTTGAACGACTCCCCACCGGGCGGCGCGACAGCCGTCGAGTCCAGCCAGCGGTCCAGCTCCTCCGGCCAGCGCTCGCGGACCTCGGCGAACGTCAGGCCCTCCCAGTCGCCGAAGTCGCACTCGATCAGTTCCGGCATGACGGTGACCGTGACGTTGCCCAGCTCGGCGGCGATCAGCTCGGCGGTGCGCGTACACCTGGTCAGGGGAGAGGAGACGACGGCCGTGACGTCGCGCGAGATGCCCGCCACCCGCCCGGCCGCGGCCATCGCCTGGGCCTCGCCCTGCTCGGAGAGCGGGACGTCGCCGCGGCCGGAGTAGCGGCCCTGGGCGGTCATCGCGGTCTCGCCGTGCCGGACCAGGATGAGCCGGGTGGCCGTGTCCAGCGACGGCGGCGCCCAGTTCCGGGGCGCCTTGGGCTCGGTCGGCTCCGCGAACGCCGAGGTCCCGGCGCCAGAACTCGGGGCGGCCGAGCCCACCGGCTTGCCGGCCGCCTCGTCCATCGCCCGGTTGGCCAGCGCGTCGGCCAGCTTGTTGCGCTCACGCGGGATCCAGTCGAAGGTCACCGCGGCGAAGCCGTCGACCAGCTTGGCCGCCTCGGCGGCCAGCGGGCGCAGCCCCGGGTTCTTGATCTGCCAGCGGCCGGACATCTGCTCGACCACCAGCTTGGAGTCCATCCGGACGTCGACCCGGGCGGCGCCCAGCTCGGCGGCGGCGCGCAGGCCGGCGATCAGACCCTGGTACTCGGCGACGTTGTTGGTGGTGACGCCGAGCGAGGCGTAGCGCTCGAGCAGCACCTCGCCGGTGCCCTCCTCGAGCACCACCGCACCGTAACCGGCCGGTCCCGGGTTGCCCCGCGACCCCCCGTCCGCCTCGACCACGACCCTGAGCTCGGTGGTCACAGGCCGGACTCCGCGGTACGGATCATGATCCGGCGGCATTCCTCGCAGCGGACGACCTCGTCGGCGGGCGCGGACTTCACCCGGGCCAGGTCGGCGCCGTACAGCTCGATGCGGCAACCGCCGCAGCGCCCGGAGCGCACCAACGCGGCGCCCAGGCCCGAGTCCGCGCGGATCTTGTCGTAGAGGGTGATCAGGTCGGCCGGCAGGTCGGCGACGAGCGGCCCGCGGGCCTGCGTCTTGAACTCCTGCTCCTTGGTGATCTCCGCGTTGGCCTCGTCCCGGCGGGCCTCGGCCGCGGCCCGGCGCTCGCTCGCCTCGGCCAGCTTCTTCTTCACGTCGTTGAGGGCCTGCTCGGCGGTCTCCCGCTGTTCCATCAGCTCGAGCTCGGCGTCCTCCAGCTCGGACTGGCGGCGGTTCAGCGTGGCCAGCTCGTGCTGCAGGCCCTCGATCTCGCGCAGCGCGCCACCGGCGTTCAGCCGGGCCTGGTCCCGGTCCTTGCGGGTGCGGACCTGCTCGATGTCCTTCTCGAAGCGGGCGATGTCGCGGTCGAGGTCGTCGACGGCCACCTGGGCACGCACCCGCTCGTCCTCCAGCGCGGACAGCTCGCGGGAGATGGTGGCGATCTCCGCCAGCTCCGGCAGGGATTTGCGGCGGTGGGCGAGCTGGGCCAGGGCGATGTCGACGGCTTGCAGATCGAGCAGTCGGCGCTGGTCTTGCGGGGCGGCCTTCACGTCAGGTCTCCTTATTTTCCACTGACCGCGTGCACGGTCCAGGGGTCGGTGTCGAGGTCGGACACGAGGGACGTGACCGGGAACTGGGCGCGCAACCACCCGGCCAGCTCGTCGAGCCAGGGGCGTTCGGTGGCCCAGTGGGCGGCGTCGAGCAGCGCCGGGCCGCCGGTGGCCAGGTGCTCGCTCGCGGGATGATGCCGCAGATCGGCGCAGAGGTACGCATCGGCTCCGGCCCGGCCGGCGTCGGTCAGGAACGAGTCGCCCGCTCCCCCGCAGACGGCGAGCGTACGGATGAGTCTTTGCGGGTCTCCGGCGGCACGCACCCCGGCAGCGGTCGCCGGCAGCCGGCGGGCGACGAAGGTGGTCAGCTCGGCCAGCGGCATCGCGGCGGTGAGCTCGCCCACCCGGCCCACGCCGCGCCCCGCGCCGGCGGCCGGGCTGCCCGGCGCGGCCGGGACAAGCGGGCGCGGATCGACCAGATCCAGCCGGGCGGCGAGGGCGTCGGAGACGCCCGGGTTGGCCACGTCAGCGTTGGTGTGCGCGACGTACAGCGCGATGTCAGCCTTGATCAGCCGGTGCACGATCCGGCCCTTGTACGTGTCCGGCGCGACCGACGAGACGCCCTTGAGCAGCAGCGGGTGGTGGGCGACGATCAGGCTCGCCCCGGCCTCGACCGCCTCCTCGACGGTCTCCGGGACGCAGTCGACCACGCAGAGAACCGTGCTGACCGGGGTGTCGAACTCGCCCAGGACGAGGCCCACCCTGTCCCACTGCTCGGCCCAGGCACGCGGATAACGGGCGTCGAGGGCGCCCACCACGTCACGGACGGTCGGTGGGGGTAGGGCAGAGACGCTCACGGCCGCCCACTCTACCCAGCCTCAGGAGCGGGCTCCGGGCTCGACTCGGTTGTCGGCCGGGAAACGGGTCTGCAGGGCCTGCAGCGCTCGCCGCCACGGGAACTGGCTCCGGAAACGGTCGTTCTGTCCCGGTCCGCCGAGGCGTACGACGTCGTCGCCGTAAAGCACCTGAACGCCCCAACTGCGCAGCCGGGCGATGCTCTCGTGCAACGTCGGGTGCAGAGCCATGACCCTGTTCGTGTACGGCACCACGACAGTCGGGATGTTGAAGCCGTACCCCTCGACCAGCAGCCCGAGCACCAGGGTGTCGGTGATGCCGGCGGACCACTTGTTGATCGTGTTGACCGTCGCCGGGGCCACGATCATCGCGTCGGCCGGCGGCAGCAGGTCCTCGTCGCCGGGGTTCTTGTAGTAGCTGCGTACCGCGTGCCCGGTCTGGGCCTGCAGCGCGGCGGCGTCGATGAACTTGCGCCCGTCCGGCGTGGTGATCACGCAGACCTCCCAGCCGTCCCGCTGCGCCAGGTCCACCAGCAGGCCGACGTCGCGGGCGATGGGCGAGCCGCACACGAGGACGTACAGCACGCCGGGTGAGGTGTTGATGTCCATCACCCGAGAACCCACCTCATACGCCGACTCCCATCTGCTCGGCCAGCTCCGCGATGGGTGCCGGCGGTGTACCCCGCGTGCGTCGTAACACGTCGGAGATGACCTCGTGGGCGAGCGGGCGGCAGCGGATCTCCGCGGGGGCCAGCCGATCGCCCTCCAGCAGCATCTCGCTGGCCATCTCCACGTCGCCGACCTGCGTGTAGCCCCGCGCGATGTCCAGGTAGTGGTGGGCCCGCCGCTCCGGCAGCATGGCGGCGAAGCTCTCCTTGTTGATCCGGTTGTGCGTCTCGATCGCCTTGCCGCCGTCGCCCAGCTCGACCGCGGCGGCGGCCCGGTGCAGCTCCACGTTGGTCGGCCCGAAGGACGACCAGTAGTGGTTGTAGTCACCGCCGAGCGCGCCGGCCGCCTGCTCGGCGCCGCACACCAGGTCACGGACCGTGGCACTGTCGCCGATCCGGGCGGCGGCCATGGCGCCGGTGAGCAGCAGCAGGCCGTAGACGGAGAGCCGCTCCGGGGTGGCCGACTCCGGGGTGGTCGGCGCCAGCCGGTTGGCGATGTTGACGTTGACCTCGAGCGCGGAGCGGATCCGGCCGAGGGAGAGCAGCGCCATACCGACCCGGTGCGTCGCCATTCCGGCGAGCAGCTGGTCACCGGCGCGTTGCGAGACAGCGATCGAGCGATCGGCGGCCAGCCAGGAGAGCTCGTGCTCGCCGACCTTGCGCAGCGCCGACGAGGCGATCTGGTAGACCTGCCCGAGCAGGTGCGCCGCGTCGCGGGCTTCCTCACCGGTGGCGTGGGCGCTGTCGGCGGCCTGGGCGTCGCGCAGCAGTTGTGGCAGCTTGCGGGCGAGGACGCCGTACTTGGCGTGCTGGTAGGTCAGCCAGGCGTGGCTCACCGCCTTGCGCATCTCCGCCAGGGGCGGTGCCATCGGCACCGGGTGGAAGAAGGCGCTCATCTGGTCGTAGCGTTCCAGCGCCGCGCGGATCTCCTCGACCTCGACCTGGTCGATGCAGTTCTGCGTCTCCGGCCTGCGCTCGACGTCCTTGCCCAGCAGCAGCTGGACGTCGATCTGCAGGACGTCGGCGATCTCATAGACGACGGAGAATTTGTCGAGTCGGCGGACGCCTCGCTCCACCTTGTCGACCCAGCTCTTCGACTTGCCCAGCCGGTCCGCGAAGACCTGCTGGGACATCTTTCGGCGGCCGCGCCAGTAGGCGACTCGGCGGCCGATCGGCAGCTCGTCCACGGTGCCTCCCCCACTCATCCGGCGACCCCCGCCGGTGAGCATTGCGGTGTGTCAGCTGCAGTTTGGACCTCACTCCTCTGTGCGGGTCGCACAGGTTGTGTGATCGTCTGCCCACCGATGCTCGATAGTTTCTCATGCAAGTTGCAATACGTGATCTGCCCCGACAAACGAGGCGTGTCGAGCTTGGTAACGGCAGTTGCGACTGCTATAGCGGCCACTAGTGCCGGATCGGAGGTATTCCGACCATGCAGTGGAGCAACCGATGGCCGATCGGCCCATGGGAGTACGTTGATCGGCTGCGACTGCGGCGGGCCGCCCTGCGGTACGCCGCGCACGGCTGGGCCGTGACCCCGGGCGCCTATCTGGCCGGTCACCGCTTCGCCTGCGGCCGGCCCGGCTGCCCGATCATGGGCTGCCACCCCGCCATCGAGTCCTGGGAGGAGGACTCCAGCACCGACCCGGCGCGAGTGGCGCGCTGGTGGCACCGCCGGCCGTACACGGTGCTGCTGGCCACCGGCTGGAAGTTCGACGTGCTGGAGGTGCCTGCGGCCGTCGGCCTGCGGGTGCTGGGCGCGGTGCGCCTGCACACCGGCGTCCTCGGCCCGGCGAGCGGAGACGCCCGCGGTCCGGTCGTGGTGACGCCGTCCGGACGCTGGATGTTCCTGGTACGCCCGGGAGCGGAACTGCGGCCGGAGCTCGGGTCCTGTCTGGACGTCCTGCGCCACGGTCGCGGCTCGTGGATCCCGGCGGCACCGAGCCGTACCCCGCAGGGCCCGGTCCGCTGGGCCGTCTCCCCGGAGCAGACCGGCTGGCAGCTGCCCGAGTCGGCGGTCGTTCAGACCATGCTGCTGGACGCGCTGGAAGTCCTCGGCCGACGGCCGCAGCCCCTCACCACGGTGAGTGTGCCCCGGCAGATGTCCACCGCTCGCCGGGCGGCCTGAGCGAGGTCCACCGGACGCCGCGAACTGCCCGTCGCCCGGATCTGGGATCCACGTGACGGACGGTGTCCGGGCATGGTCAGGGGCACTCATGTCAGTTGACAACGTATTTGCCTGTCTTGGGTTAGTCGAGTCACCCGAATGGGTGAACACCTGATCACGCTGCGCACAATTGGGCCCGATGGGCTATCGGTCCGCGGCGTCCGGTGATCCAAATTGGGTCGCAGTCCGGGGGTCACGGCGGGCACGATCCGGCCATGATCTCGATCCGGCCGGTGGCCGTGGACGCCCCGGAAGCTGTCGCCCTGGTGCGGTCCTATCTGACGGAGATGGTGGACCGCTATCACGGCCGGCGGATGCCGGCGTCTGCCGTGGACGAGGTCCTTGCCGACGAACCCGCCGACGACGTGGCGGTGCTGCTGGTCGCGTACCGGGAGGGGGCCGCGGTGGGGTGTGTGGGTCTGCGCCGGGCCGAGGAGCGGACCGGCGAGATCACCAAGATGTACGTGTCCCCGCCGTACCGCCGCCTCGGGATCGGCCGCCGCCTGCTGGCCGCCGTGGAGGACACCGCCCGCGACCAGGGCCTGCGCACGTTGCGCCTGGACACCCGCCACGACCTGGTCGAGGCCCGCGCGATGTACGCCACCGAAGGCTACGCCGAGATCCCGCCGCACCGGGACCGGCTGTACGCCGACCACTGGTTCGCGAAACACCTGCCCGGTTGACACTTGACCGGTTCAGTGGTGACATCGACGATCACGAATGAGTTGGCCGGGAGTGACCCCGAGGAGAGCCCGTGCGACCGAGCCGCCTGACCGGAACCCTGCTGGCCGCCGCCCTGGTGCCGGCCCTGCTGCTGTCCACGAGCGCCGGTGCGGCACCTCCGCCGGCCGGGCCCGCCACCGCACTGTCGCCTGTGCACACCGCCGGGCGCGTCCAGACGACCGCGAACGCGCTGCGGTACAGCTGGCCCGGGGTCTACTTCGAGGGCCGCTTCCGCGGCACCGGCGTCGGGATCGTCCTCAACGACGCCGCCGCCGACTACGACGTGCAGATCGACGGGGCGACGGTCGCCACCCTGGTCATGCCCGGCCGGACCACCTACCGGGTGCGCGACCTGGCGCCCGGCCCGCACCGGGTCCGGCTGGTCAAGCGGTCGGAGAGCCCGTGGGCGGTCAGCGAGTTCGGCGGGTTCGTGCCCGCGGCCGGTGGTGCGATCCTGCCCGGTCCCCCGCCCCGGCACCGGCAGATCGAGTTCATCGGTGACTCGTACACCGCGGGCTACGGCAACCTCTCCGCCTCCCGCGACTGCACCGGCGACGAGGTCAACCGCACGACCAACGCGGACCTGAGCTTCGGCGCCCTCACCGCTCGGCGCCTGCACGCCGACTACCAGCTCAACGCCTTCTCCGGCCGTGGCATGGTCCGCAACTACAACGGTGGCGAACCCGGGACCAGCTACCGCACCTACTACGACCGGGCGCTGCTCAGCGTGGACGGCGACGTCTGGCGGCCGGGCCGGTGGCGGCCCCAGCTGGTCGTGGTCGGCCTGGGCATCAACGACTTCTCCACCGCGATCAACCCGGGCGAGCAGTGGACGCCGGAGAGCCTGATCGCCGCGTACCGCACCGCCTACCTGGGCTTCCTCGACAAGCTGCGGGCCCGCTACGGACCTCGGACGATCATCGTGGTGAGCGCGACGGCGGTGTCCGGCACCACGGCGTTCGCCGACACCGCACGGCAGGTCGTGCAGGAGAGCAACGACCGTGGCGACAGCCGGGTCCGCTACTGGTACTACGACAGCGCGGGGCTGGACTTCGGCGGCTGCCACTGGCACCCGTCCCTGCGCGACCACCAGGTGATCACCGACCGGCTGGAGGCATACCTCGCGACGCTGCCGCTGCGCTGGTAGCCGCTACGAGCGGGTCGAGCGGGCGCGGACGTGCATGCGCTCACCCTGGCGGCCGAAGATGCTCAGGAACTCGACCGCCTCGCCGTTAGCGCTGCCGAACCAGTGCGGCACCCGGGTGTCGAACTCGGCCGCCTCGCCCTCCGGCAGGACCAGGTCGTGCTCGCCGAGCACCAGACGCAACCGGCCGTGCAGGACGTACAGCCACTCGTACCCCTCATGGGTCTTGGGGTCCGGCTCGGCCGCCGGGCCGGCCGCGATGACGTGCTTGAACGCCTGCAGTCCGGTGGCCTGGCGGCTCAGCGGCAGGATCGTCTGGCCGCTGCGGTGCCGCAGCGGCCGGGCGTAGATCCGCGGATCGCCGGTGGGCGGGGCGCCGACCAGTTCATCGAGGGGCACCCGGTAGGCCCCGGCCAGCGGCAGCAGCAACTCCAGCGTGGCCCGCCGCTGCCCGGACTCGAGCCGGGACAGGGTGCTCACCGAGATCCCGGTCGTCTCGGAGAGCGCGGCCAGCGTGGTCCCGTGCTCCTGGCGCAGCGCGCGCAGCCGGGGCCCGACCGCGGCGAGCACGTCGTCGTTTGCCGTCATGGCAACAAAGCTTGCCACTTTCCGCCGGATGGGGCGACCGTGGTGCCATGACATACGACGTGATCGTGATCGGCGGCGGGCCCGCCGGACTGAGCGGCGCGGTGGCCCTGAGCCGCGCGTTGCGGTCGGTGCTGGTGATCGACGCGGGCGAGCCCCGCAACGCGCCGGCCGACGGCATCCACAACTACCTGACCCGCGACGACATCGCGCCGGCGGACTTCCGGGCGGCCGGGCAGAGCGAGGTACGGCACTACGGCGGCGAGATCGTCGACGGCCGGGTGACCGCGGCCGGCCGCGACGGCGACCTGCTCACCGTGACGCTGGCCGACGGCCGGTCGTACGCCGCACGGCGCCTGCTCGTCACCACCGGACTCACCGACGAGCTGCCCGACATCCCCGGCCTGCGCGAGCACTGGGGGCACAACGTGATCCACTGCCCGTACTGCCACGGCTACGAGGCACGCGGCCGGGCCATCGGCATCATCGGCTCGTCGCCGATGTCGCTGCACCAGGCGCTGATGTGGCGGCAGTGGAGCGACGACATCACGCTGTTCCTGCACACCGCGCCCGAGCCGGACGCCGAGCAGGCCCGGCAGTTCACCGCGCGGGGCATCACGGTGATCACCGAGAAGGTCGCCGAGGTGCTGGCCGAGGGAGACAAACTGACCGGGGTACGGCTGACCGACGGCACCGTGGTCGCCCGCGACACCCTGGTCGTCGCCCCCCGCTTCCTGGCCAACGCGGAACCGCTGCCGGCACTGGGCCTGACCGCGACCGACAACGACTTCGGCAGCGCGGTGGTGGCCGAGCCGAACGGGCGTACCGACGTGCCCGGGGTCTGGGTCGCCGGCAACGTCACCGACCAGATGGCCCAGGTGGTCAGTGCGGCCGCCGCCGGCCTGCACGTCGGCGCCCAGCTCAACGCGGATCTGATCATGGAGGACACCGCCCGGGCGGTCACGGCTCTCGGGTGATTAACAGGGCCGCCGCGGCCACGGCGCACAGGCCGGCGGTCGACAGCAAGACGCTGGTGTAGTTGCCGGCGCGGGTCAGCAGCGCCGCGGCGCCCAGCGGGGCGGTCGCCTTGGCGATCGTCACCGGCACCACCAGCATCGCCGCGATGGTGGCGTAGCGGCTGGTGCCGTAGCGGTCGGCGAGCAGCACCGGTTTGGCGATGGTGGCGACGCCGAAGCCGAGCCCGAAGCCGACCACACCGATCACGGCCCCGACCGTGGTGCGGCCGGTGAACGGCAGCGTGGCCACCGCGACCGCCTGCACGGTGAAGACGACGGCGACGACCGTGGCGGTGCGGAACCGGCGTTGCAGTGCGGTGGTGGCCAACCGGCCGGTGACCGACAGCAGACCGAACAGCCCGGCGGTCGTCGCCGCGAACGACAGCGGATGACCCCAGCTCAGCAGGGCCGCGACCAGGTGCACGGTGACCAGGGAGATGGCGGCGGTGTTGGCGGTGAAGCCCAGCGTGAGCAGCCAGAACGCCCGGTCGGGCCGGAACGGGACCCGGGCCGCACGGGCGACGGGCGCGGCGGGACGCAGGACGATCGCGTGCAGCGGGACTGTGAGCAGCGCCTGGATGGCTGCGAGGATCAGCAGGGCGGTGCGCCAGCCGTACCGCTCGACGAGATGACCGGTCAGCGGCAGGAAGACGGTGCTGGCGAAGCCGGCCACGACGGTGAGCACGAGCAGGGCGTTCGGGCGTTCGGCCGCGGTGTGCCAGGCGATGACCACGGCGAAGGCGGCTTCGTAGAGGCTGGCGGCACCGGCGGCGCCGAGACCGACTTGGACCGCGTACAGCTGCCACAGGCTGTCCACTTGCGACCAGGCCACCAGCAGCAGCGCGCCGAGCAGTGAGCCGGCGGTCATCAGCGCGCGGCCGCCGTGCCGGTCCAGCCACCGTCCGACCGGCACGGCAAGGATCGCCGCGGCCAGGACGGAGGCGGTGAACGTACCGGTGATCGCGGTTGTCGTGGTGTGCAGCTCGGCGGCGAGCGGGGTCAGGAAAACCGCGAAGGAGTAATAGAGCGTGCCGTAGCCGACGGTCTGCGTGATCGCGAGCGCGGCGACCGTGCGGCGGGCGCGCACCCGGGTGCCGGGGTGACCGCCGATAGCGGGATCGGCGGCCACCGGGCCGGGGCGTCCCCCGGTCACCCGCAGCAGCTGCCGGCCTGGCTGTCCCCGGCCGACACGGAGACGAGGGCGAGCGGCGCGGACAGCAGCCCGCCCGCGACTCCCGTGGCCAGCCCGCGCCCGGCGTCGCCGTCGACCGGGTCGCTGTTGCAGACTCCGGTCTCGGGCAGGTCGAGCTGCACGTCGCGGGCCGCGGCCCAGTCCCCGGCGAGCGCGGCGGCCACGGAACGGGCCTGCTCGTACCCGGTGGCGAGCAGGAACGTCGGCGCGCGGCCGTACGACTTCACCCCGATGGCGAAGAAGCCCGGCTCCGGGTGTGCCAGCTCGTCGACGCCGTGCGGCGGGACGGTGCCGCAGGAGTGCTCGTTGGGGTCGATCAGCGGAGCCAGCGCGCGGGTCGAGCCGAGCACCGGGTCCAGATCCAGCCGCAGCTCCGCGGCGATCGAGTGGTCCGGGCGGAAACCGGTGGCCGACACGATCCGGTCGGCGGTGACCGTACGGGTGCCGTCGGAGACCTCGACCGGGCCGTCCGGCCGGGCCGTGACCCGCTGGACACCGAAGCCGCTGAGCAGCGTGATGGCGCCGCTCTCGACGTGGGCGCGCAGCCGGCTGCCCAGCGCCCCGCGGGCCGGCAACGCGTCGGCGGACTGGCCGCCGTAGCTGCGGGCCGGGTCGGTGGCCCGGATCGCCCAGGTCACCCGGGTGCCGGGAACCTGCTCGGCGAGCTCGGCCAGGGCGAGCAGCGTGTTGGCGGCGGAGTGCCCGGCGCCGACGACCAGGGTGTGCCGGCCGGCGAACCGCTCACGGTCCCGGCCCAGGACGTCCGGCAGAGCCGACTCCACGAACGCGGCCGCCTCGGCCTCACCGTGCGCCGGGATGCCGGAGGCGCCGAGGACGTTGGGCGTACCCCAGGTGCCGGAGGCGTCGATGACCGCGCGGGCCAGGATGTCCTCGCCGTCGGCCAGGCGGACCAGGAAGGGGGCGGTCGCGCGGCCGACGGTACGGACACGGTCGAGGCCGAGCCGGGTGATCGCCACGACCCGGGCGCCGTAGCGGACGTGCGGCTTGATCTCGGGCAGGTCGGCGAGCGGTTGCAGATAATCAGCGGCCAGCTGCGCGCCGGTGGGAAGCTGATCGTCGGCGGGGCGCACCCAGCCGGCGTCGGTCAGGAGACTGGCCGCCGCGGCGTCGATGTTGAAGCGCCACGGGGAGAACAGGCGCACGTGCCCCCAGCTGCGGACGGCGGCGGCCGGGCCGGCACCGGCCTCGAGAAGGTGAAAGGAAAGGCCCCGCTCGCGCAGCTGAGCGGCGGCGGCAAGCCCGACCGGGCCGGCACCGATGACAACAACCGGCAACCCGGTCAACTCATCAGTCACGCCTGATGCCTCACTGCGGCTCGCCACGGTCGCCTCGGTGGTTCCGCAGCACTTCTCGCTCATGGCCCCTAGCTCCTCTTGCTTGACAGCGGTCTAACTCCTTCCCCACCTTGCATCGGACTTAGACGGGTGTCAAGCTATCCGCATGTCTGTTCTTCCCGTGGTCGAGATCCCGCCGGCGGCGGCTTGCTGCCCTCCCCTGTCGGCGCAGGCGCTCGCCCCGCAGGCCGCGGTCGAGCTGGCACCGATGTTCAAGGCGCTCAGCGATCCGGTGCGGCTGCGGCTGTTGTCGCTGATCGCGGCTACTACGGAGATCTGCGTCTGCGACCTGACGGACGCGTTCGAGGTCACGGGCGCGACCATCTCGCATCACCTGCGGGTGCTGCGGGAGACCGGTCTCGTGGACTGCGAGCGGCGCGGGACGTGGGTCTATTACTGGGTCAAGAAGGAGGCGATGAACCTGCTGGGTGGCCTGCTGACCTCTTCCGCGGCGCCTTCGCATCAGGATTCGCTGATATCAGCCGGCTCCGATGTCGTGCGGCTGCTGGCCGATCCGCTGCGGGCGCAGGTGGTGGAGATCCTGGCGGGCGGGCCGGCGTGTACGGCCTATCTGGTCGCGGAGACCGGGGCCAAGCAGCCGAACGTGTCCGGGCATCTGAAGCAGTTGCGGGAGGCTGGGGTGGTCGAGGCTGAGCCTCGGGGGCGGTACACGTTTTATCGGCTGGTGCCGGAGTCGCTGCAGGGGGCGGCGCTGCATCTGACGGATCTGGGCGCGAAAGCGCGGGCCAACGTGGACAACTTCCGCTCCTGACGCTGCGCTTCGCGCGGCTCGGGTCCGGAGATCGCCGGTCCCGCAATGACCGGAAGCCGGCCGGCCGCCTGCGGACCCTCTTGGTCGGCCGGGCCAGCTCGCCGCGTGGGGCGCTTTCAGCGGCCGGAGGCCAGCTCGCCATCCGCTGCGCTCTTCAGCGGCCGGAGGCCAGCTCGCCATCCGCTGCGCTCTTCAGCGGCCGGAGGCCAGCTCACGGTAGGCGGCGATGACCGCGGCGGTGCGTTCGGCGAGCTCCGGGCCGGCTTCGGTGCGGGGCGGCCCGGCCGCCGTCAGCCGGGAGATCGCCAGTTCGGCTTCGCGGGCGGTGTCGCCGATGCGCTGTTCGCGGATGAGGTTCTCCCCCGCCAGCGCGGCAGCGTTGATGCTCGCCAGGATCCGGTTGGCCGCACTGGCCGTGGACCTCCAGAGCGCCTCAACCCGCAGCCGCTGCTCGGCCAGGGCCTGCACCGCCGGACTGTCGGCCGGCAGGTCGTGCCGGGTGGCCTGGGCGAGCTCCTCGCGCAGGCAACGGATCTGCTGGCGGCGGGCCATGATGGCGGCGAGCTCCTCCAGCGCCGCCGACAGGCTGCGATCCGCGTCGTCGGAGTCGATCATGTGGCGCAGCGCGGGCCAGGTGCGCCGCACCCGCTTGGCCACCACGAACGCCCGCTCGAACGCGGCCCGTTCCTCCGGAGCGACGAGCACGTGGGCGCTGTCGCCCTTGGGCAGGGCGATGATCCCGGTACGGGCGGCACGCGCCTGCTCGACCGCCACGAAAGCGATGAGCGCGACCGAACCACCCGCTGCCATCCACCAGGCGATGCCGAGCGCACTCAGCACCGCCGACAGCATCACCAGGACAAGAGTGAGCTGAGAGGCGAACCGGATCCGGTCCTGACGGCTACGCCCACTGGGCGCGACCGGCGTGACCTCGGTGACGGAACCCCAGCGGACCCGCCGGGCCCGGCCGGTACGCATCCTGAGCGGGCTGGGCGACACGACGACCTTCTCCGTGTCGATGCCGATGTGCAGACCCTTGGGCCCCGGTGTGACCACGGTGCACCCTTTCCGCCTGCGGTTGGCTGAGCGGGCCCGGACGCCGAGGGGGGTACGCCCGGGCCCGCTCACCGGCGGAGCCGTCCGCCGGTACCTGGAGGAATCGGGTGGGTGCGGGGCTACCTGAGCTCACCTCCGGGTGCAGCGCGGGTTGCATCACGCCGCCTCGGCGACCACCTCCGTCCCCTCGCCGGGACCGCCTTCCTCCGCCGCGGCGACCGGCACTCCGTCAGCGGTGATGAGGCCGAGGTGCTCCAGCCGGGCGAGGATGCCTCCCCGGCTGCGGCCGAACTCCTCCATCAGCTCCCTCGGGCTCGCGCCCGCCCGGTGCCGCGCGACCAGCCGCTCGTCGTCCTCGGCCGACCACCGCGTGCCTTGGTTACGGTGGCGCTTCGGCCGCTCCCCGGACGTCGCCCGCGCCGGTGTCACCGACGACAGGCGTTGCCGGCGCAGCGCCGCCAGGCCGGCCAGGGTCGAGGTCAGCGCGTCCGCCACCGGGGCGAGGTCGGCGGGTGAGATCCCTCCGCTGATCTCGCTCACCACCTCGCCCGTGGGGCCCCAGCCGACCAGGGACAGGCCGATGCTCTCGTCGCCCGTGCCGGACGCGGTGAGCTCGTAGACGTGCGGTCCGATCGTCAGGTGCCGCTCGAGGCTGAGGTGCGGACGGTTGTCGTTCTCGGGTACGTACTCGTTGTCATCCATGCCGCGACGCTATGACCGGCGACTGACATTTTTGTCCCCGGCGTGGCGCGCGGTTCGGGGACATCCGCGCGTCCCGGACAACTATCCGAAGACATGCCGATCCGGCTCAGCTCAGCCGGTTGCGCAGGATCGGCACGCCCGGCCCGTCCAGTTCGCTCAGGGCCACGCCGCGCCCGGTCATCGCCAGCATCAGCGCCTCCGCCGGCCCGGTCACCAGCGGCCCCGCGCCCACCGACCAGTCCAGATCCGCCGCCTCGAAACGCAGCCCGGCCAGTCGCCGCCTCGGTGCGAAGCCGACCGCCCGGCCGCCCACCAGGAAGTCCAGTGACACCCGCAGCCGCTCCAGCCGCAGCCCGTGCGGCAGGCCCAGTGGCCGGCGCATGTCCTGTCCGTGCACCTGGAGGTCGGTCAGCTGTCCCGGATAGCCCACGATCGGCGGGCGGAACGGGTTCTCCGCGTTGTCACGCAGGCCGCGGGCCAGCTCGGCCGCCGGCTGCTCCGCCGTCAGGACCGCCAGCCGGGCGTTCGTCTTGTGGATGCTGAAGCCGCTGCGGGCGAGCAGCGGCAGCACCGGTGCCACCGGTTTGCCGACCGCCGCCAGCAGGTGGCCGGCCACCTGCTTGACCGTCCATTCACCGCACAGGCTCGGGGTTTCCAGCTGTTCCGGGGTCAGCGACTCCACCAGATCGGCGACGCGGCGCCGCTCGTCGGCGATCGCGGATTGGATATCCACAGGCACAGGCTAACGTCGCCGGCGACCCTCCCGCGGCCCGTACTCTGGCCGCCGTGACGACCGACTGGACCGCCACCTTGCCGGGCAAGCGGATGGGTGCCGCGCTGCTGCTGCGTGACGGCGACGACCGGATTCTGCTGGTGGAGCCCACTTACAAGCCCTACTGGGAGCTGCCCGGCGGGGTGGTCGAGGCCGGCGAGTCACCGCGGGCGGCTGCCGCGCGGGAGATCACCGAGGAGCTCGGGCTCGGCGTGATGCCGGGGCGGCTGCTCGTCGTCGACTGGGTGCCACCACGGGACGCTCGCACCGACGGTCTGATGCTCGTCTTCGACGGCGGCCGGTGCGGCGATCCGGTGCGGCTGCCCGAGGCCGAGCTGCGCAGCTGGGCCTGGTCCTATCCCGGCGAGGCCGCGCAACGGCTGCTTCCCCTGCTGGCCCGCCGCGCCGCGGCCGCTCTGCGCGCATTGCACACCAGCACCACGCTCTATCTGGAGGACGGTCACCCATGACAGATCAAGGGCCGCCGCCCGAGGTGCGGGCGGCGTTCGACGCGCAAGGCGAGGCCGTACGGCTGGCCGGCGGCAAGGGCGGCACATGGCGGATCGGCGACCTCGTCCTCAAGCCGTCCGAGGGCGACGAGGAGGTCCGCTGGCGCAGTGACGTGCTGGCCGCCCTGCCGGAGTCGCCGCACTTCCGGATCGCCCGGCCGGTGCGCGCCGCCGACGGTGACTGGCTGGCCGGTGGCTGGGAGGCCGCCCGAGCCGTCGCCGGGCAGCCGGACCAGCGCCGCGTCGACGACGTGATCCGGACCGGGGCCGCGTTCCACGAGGCGGTCGCCGCCGTGCCGCGACCTGCGCTGCTCGACACCCGCGACAACCCCTGGGAGTACGGCAACAAGCTCGCCTTCGGCGACGACCTGCCCCCAGCGCGGCGCAGACCTTCCGCCCTGCTCGACCAGTTGCTGGAGTCCCGGCAGCCGATCGCGCTACCGGAGCAGATCGTGCATGGCGACCTGCTGGGCAACGTGCTGTTCGCCGACGGCCGCCCGCCCGCGGTGATCGACTGGCCGGCGTACTGGCGGCCGCCGGCGTGGGCGTCGGCCGTCGCCGCGGTCGACGCGATGGTGTGGCACGGCGTCGGCACAGGGGTGATCGAGCGGTGGGCGCACCTGCCGGAGTGGGGCCAGTTGCTGGTCCGGGCCGCGGTCTACCGGCTCGGCACCTGGGACGCCGCGGGGTGGCCGCAGGAGCCGGAGGAGCCGTACCGGCCGGTCGTCGCGGCCATCGTCGGCTTCGTGGCCGGTCGGACGAGTTCGAGCAAGGTGCGGTAGTGGGTGTCGAACGGCTCGGCCGCTCGGCGGTGCACCCGGCCGTCGAACTTACGAACCACGTCGACCTCAGCCATGCGGCGCACTCTGCCGGCTGTCCCGCCGCAGCAGGTCCCGGGTGATCGCCGCGATGCTCGGGGCACCGGTCAGGGCCATGGTCAGGTCCAGCTCGGCGATCACGTTGCGGATCACGTCCTCGACGCCGCGCCGGCCGGCCAGCGCGAAGCCGTACAGGTGCGGGCGGCCCAGCAGCACCGCGTCGGCGCCGAGCGCCAGGGCCGTGAAGACGTCCGCTCCGGTACGGATGCCGCTGTCGAACAGCACCGTGGGCTGCGCGCCGATCCGCTCGCGCACGGCGACCAGCGCGTCCAGCGCGGCGACGGCGTTGTCGACCTGCCGGCCGCCGTGATTGGAGACCACGATGGCGTCCACGCCCAGGTCCAGCGCGCGGCGGGCGTCGTCGGGATGCAGGATTCCCTTGAGCACGATCGGCAGCCGCGTCCGGTCGCGCAGGGTCGCCAGGTGTTCCCAGTTCAGCCCCGGATTGGAGTAGATATCGAGGAATGTCTCGACCGAGGCGCGCGGGACGGGCGAGCGCAGGTTGCGCCAGAACGGGCCCGGGTGGTTGCGGGTCATCGCGAGCAACGCGCGAACGGCAGCAGGCGTCACCCGTACCGGTGCCTTGTCGGGCTGGGGTGCCGCCAGCCGCTCGGTGACGATCTGCCGGAACCGCGGGTCGGAGGTGTACTGCGCGATGCCGAGACCCCGGCTGAACGGCAGCGACCCCAGGTTGAGGTCCTGCGGGCGCCAGCCCAGCACGGTGGTGTCCAGGGTGACGACCAGCGCGCCCGCGCCGATCGCCTCCGCCCGCTGGATGAGGCTGTCCACCAGGCGTTCGTCGGTGCTCCAGTAGAGCTGCACCCAGCGCGGGGTCTCGCCCATCGCCGCCGCGCACTCCTCCATCGGGTTGCAGCCCTGGTTGGAGAAGACGTAGGCGGTGCCGGTGGCCGCGGCGGCCCGGGCGATGGCCACGTCACTGTCGCGGCCCATGAGCGCGGCGGCACCGACCGGCGCGAGCAGGATCGGCGTGGTGTGCCGGGCGCCGAGCAGCTGCACCGAGAGGTCCCGTTCCACGGCGCCGGCGGCCATCCGTGGCACGATCGCCCACTGGTCGAAGGCCGCCCGGTTGCGCCGCATCGTCCGGCCCTCGCCGGCCCCGCCCGCGACGTACGCCCAGGCTTTTCTGCTGCTCACCCGGCGGGCCCGGCGCTCGAGCTCGGCGAAGTCGGCCGGCACGACCGGCCGCCGGCCGAGCGTGCCCTCGCGGTAGATGGTCGCCAGGCGGGCCAGCCCGGCGCCGGGGGTGACGGCGGCCGCCATGCGCGCTCCTCGATCAGGTGGCCGGGCGGAAGGCGCCGGCCTGTGCCCGCCACGCTAGATCGCGGGCCCGCCGCTGTTCCAGGGGAGGCGGGTAATGACAGAACCTCCATCGCCGGCCGGCCCGCCCGTACCGTGGAGTGCGTGGACAACCGCAACGACATCCGCGAGTTCCTCGCCTCCCGGCGCGCCCGGATCACGCCCGAGCGGGCCGGCCTGCCGAACTACGGCGGCCACCGGCGGGTCCCCGGGCTGCGGCGCGAGGAAGTGGCTCTGCTCGCCGGCGTGAGCCCGGACTACTACACGCGGCTCGAACGCGGCAACCTCGGTGGCGTCTCCGACAGCGTGCTGGACGCGATCTGCCGCGCGCTGCAGCTCGACGAGGCCGAGCGGGCACACCTGACGGACCTGGCCCGGGCCGGCAACACCCCGTCGCGGGCCCGGCGGCGCCCGGTCACGCTGAGGATCCGCCCGGGCGTGCAGCAGCTGCTCGACGCGATGACCGACGCACCGTCGTTCGTCCGCAACGGCCGGCTCGACGTGCTCGCCGCCAACAAGCTCGGCTACGCGCTGTACGCGCCGGTCTTCGACCATCCGGCCCGGCCGTCGAACCTGGCCCGCTTCGCGTTCCTGGACCCGCGGGCGACAGACTTCTACCCCGACTGGGAGGACGCGGCGAACACGACGGTCGCGCTGCTGCACACGGAGGCCGGGCGGGACCCGTACGACCGGGGGCTGACGGACCTGGTCGGTGAGCTCTCCACCCGCAGCGAGACCTTCCGGACCAGGTGGGCCGCGCACGACGTACGCCTGCACCAGACCGGGACGAAGCACCTGCGGCACCCGGTCGTCGGCGAGATCAAGCTCGGCTTCGAGGCGATGCCGATGCCGGCCGACCCGGGCCTGACGCTCACCGCCTACAGCGCCGAGCCGGGCTCACCGGCCCAGGACGCGCTGCGCCTGCTGGCGAGTTGGTCGGCCACTGCGGCACAGAGCGTCACCACCGGGCCATGATGGGGGCATGACCACACACTGGACGGTGAGCGGGGACGCGGCGGACCCACAGCGGCTCGCGCGGTTCTGGGCGCTGGCGCTCGGCTACGTCGACGAGCCGGGCTACGACTTCGCCGACGGCGCGGCGCTGATCGACCCCGAGGGCCGGCTGCCGGCGATCAGCTTCCTGCGGGTTCCGGAGGGCAAGACCGCCAAGAACCGGCTGCACCTCGACATCCGGGTCGCTGCTGGGCAGCCGATGGATCCAGCGGTACGCGAGCAGCTCATCCGCGTGAAGGTGGCCGAGCTCGTCGCCGCCGGCGCGACCGCCGTCCGCGAGGAGTCCTACGGTCACCTGGACCACGTGGTCATGCAGGATCCCGAGGGCAACGAGTTCTGCGTCGCCTGAAGATGGCCGCTACTCGTCGTCGTCCGGCTCGAGACCGCTCATGAACTGCGCGAACGAATCGGCGACCCGCCGAGGCAGCCGGTCTTCGTCGACGTACACGACCGCGGGCTCGCCGGCGGGTCCGCAGCCGGAGTAGTCCAGCATGACGGTGTCGGGGCCGGCCGAGGGCGTCACGCCGATCACCACCCCGACGTCCGGGTAGTCCCACTCGGCGATCAGGTACGCGGACTGAGCGTCGGCGCCCTCGGCGTATCCGACGCCCAGCAGGACGTCCACCGCAAAGTGATCAGCCGCCCAGGACGTCCGGAAGCTCGTCGGATGACGCGTGTCCCGCAGCACGCCGCCGTTGCGCAGTCGCAGCAGGTCCACGTACGCCTGCGGCAGCCGCACGCCTAGAGTCGCCTCGGCCTGCCGGACCATGTCCCCGGTCAGCGGCGGTCCGGTCCACTGCGCCGGACCGTCGTCGAACGGCGAAGTCATGCGATTTCCCCTCGGCGGGCAAGATCTCCGGTCAGGCGGTGAAGCTCCTGCGGCGACGCCGGGCGACCACCAGGGCCCCCGCGCCACTGAGCAGCAGCGCGGCGCCGATCCCCGCGACCGTCGCGGTCTGGCTGCCGGTGACCGGCAGCCCGCCGCCACTGCCGTCAGCCGGTTCCGTGGTGGCGGGCGCCGCTGTCGGCTCGGTCGTGGCGGGCGTCGCAGTCGGGGTCGCGGTCGCGGTGGCAGTCGGGGTGGCGGTCGGCTCGCTCGTCGGCGGGAGGACCAGCTTGACCCGCGCGAAACCGATCGCCCGCGGCTCGGCCGGGACGGGCAGCTCGCGCACTGTGAGATCGATGCCGGCGCCGGGGCCGGGAGCGGGCGTCGTGCCGCGGCCGCTGTCCGCCTTGGCCAGCGCCTCGATGCCGCCCTGCCGGTCGGCCCAGGCCTTCGAATACCACTGGAAGATCACCGAGGACCAGCGGTCGGCCCGCGCCTGCGCCGCGGCGGCCACGGGGAACGACGCGAGAGCGTACGTCTTGCCGACGGCCAGCTCCCGGCCGATCTCGCACCAGGCACCGTCGAGATTGGAGTCGACGTAGTACTGGCAGTTGCCGAACTCCTTCGGGAGGTCGACGTCGTTGACCACGCGGACGTTGACCACGACGCCCGGCAGGGGCTCGGTGCCGAGGTTGGCCACCCCCAGCACGACGGGGACGGTCTCGCCGGGCTTGACCGGGTAGGAGGCGACCTTGCCGTCACTGTCGAGCTCGGTCAGCGCGGCAAGCTTCGCGGTGTCGGCGTCGGCGGCGTGTGCGACCGCCGGGACCGCGAGCACACCGGCGGTCAGCAGGATGGCGCCGAGCGCGCGTAGGCGAAACGTCATGGCAAACACTCCCCGTGGATGATCAGCCGCGCCACCATAGCGAACCCCGATCGATCCGTCTGCCCGTGAATGCGCGAGCGGAACCGGAGCCGACGAGACGGCCACCCGTTCGGGCGAGCCCGCCGATCAAGCCGGTTACATCTGGCCGCACCTCGGTGGACACGGTGACACCATCTTCGTTGCTTGAAGTGCGACGGAAAGACCCCCACGTGGCTGCCGTTGGTGGCGCCCGCTGTCGCCATCTCGTTCGTGGGTTTCCTGGTGTTGAAGGTCGCGGCCTCCCGCATGCGCTCTTCTACAGCAACGCCGGCCTGATCTACCGGCCGGACCGCCCGCTGGCGGCTCCGCGGATCCGCCTGGTCTTTGCGACGATCACGGTCGCGTCGTACGTCGTCATCATGTCCGGGCACATGGGTTCACCTGGTACATCTCCTGGCCGCTCACCCACCGCAGATTCGTCTATGAGCGGCCGGGCGGCCTCCTCCCCCGTTAGCAGGGAACTCCGGCAATCGAGGCGATCGGACCTCGACGGCGGACCCTACGATCGCCCGGTGACGATCGCGGCGGCAGCTCGGACTGCGCTCACCCCGCCCCCACCTGCGCCGACCGGTGCCGCGGGAATGGGCGGGGTGCCCGACATCGTGCGGCGGCGGCTGGCGACGTTGCAGAACTGGCTCGATCCGTACTCGTGGGCGGTCACCGCGGTCATCGTGGCGATGGCCGCGATCCTGCGCCTGAACGGGGTCAGCAGCCCGCGCCGGCTGATCTTCGACGAGAAGTACTACCCGACCGACGCGTGGGACATGCTCCAGCACGGCGTGGAGTGGGACGAGAAGGCCAACGGCCCCGCGTACGTCGTGCATCCGCCGCTGGGTAAATGGTTGATCGCGCTCGGCGAGAAGGCGTTCGGCAACAATCCGCTCGGCTGGCGTTCTTCGGCCGCGATCGCCGGCACGCTGATGATTCTGATTCTGATCCGGGTCGCGTACCGGATGTTCCGCTCGGTCCTGCTGGCCGGAACGGCCGGCCTGCTGATGACGCTCGACGGCTTCCAGTTGGTGCTTTCCCGCACCGCTCTGCTCGACATCTTCCTCGGGCTGTTCATCCTGGCGACCTTCGCGGCGGTGCTGCTCGACCGCGACCATTACCGTCGCCGCCTGCTGCGCGCGCTCGAGAACGGCTACGACCCCAGCAGTACCCCGAAAGTCCCGCGGATCGTGCCGTGGTGGCTGCTCGTCGCCGGCGTGCTGTTCGGGCTGGCCTGCGGGGTGAAATGGAGCGCGCTGTTCTTCCTGCCGTTCCTGGCCGCGCTGATCGTTGCCTGGCGGGTGGGCGCTCGCCGTTCCGCCGGCGTCCGTGGCCCGCTCATTGCCGGCATCGTGGGTGATCTGGGCTGGGGCCTGCTGAGTTTCGTCCTGACGGCCATCTTCTATCTGGCCTCGTGGACGGGCTGGTTCGTCACTGACTCCGGCTATTTCCGGCATTACCGCGAGCAGAACGGTCTGAGCGAACCGCCGATTCTGGGCCCATTGCTCAATCTGCTGCATTACCACTCGGTGGCGTACACCTTCCACAGCGGGCTGACCGATCAGCATTCATCGCAATCCTGGCCTTGGCAATGGCTGTTGCTGGGCCGCCCGGTGCCGTTCTATTGGGGCACGGGCGACTGCGGCGCCCCGAGCTGCGCCCGCGAGATCCTGCTGCTGGGCACGCCCATTCTGTGGTGGTCGTTCCTGCCCGCGCTGGGCGCGCTTTTGTGGTTCGGCATCGCCCGGCGGGACTGGCGGGCCCTGGCCATCGGTACGGGCGTGATGGCCGGCCTGCTGCCCTGGTTCTGGTACGCCGTCAAGGACGGCCGGACGATGTTCGCTTTCTACGCGCTGCCCGCCCTGCCCTTCCTGATCCTGGCCGTGGTGTACGTCCTGGGCGCGATCATGACACCGGCGCGGGACGAAGCCGGCCGTCCGGACCGCCGGTTGATCGGCACGATCGTCGCAACCGGATACGTGGTCGCGGTCGCCCTGTGCTTCGCCTATTTCTTTCCGATCTTTGTCGGCCAGTTGATGACCTACGACAGCTGGTACGACCGGATGTGGCTGGGCACCCGCTGGGTCTAGTTCGGAATTTCCGCCTTTTTCAGCCTGTGTAACGGCTTGCCGCAGGACCGTGCGGAGCCAATTGCCCACTCGCCATCCGACGTTGTCCGTTCGGTTGTATCACGTGCCCGGATGGAGTCGCGAATCAGACCTAAGGCTTCGCCAACAGGCATTGATGATCAATTTAATCAGAGTTAAGGTGGCGCGACTGAACACATAAGACGGTCAGCGAGACGACATTCGCGGAGATCGCACCAACGGGGATACAACTCGACGTGGGTTCCGGCGCGCCGTCCACAGCTGCTGATCATTGGTCTCCGGCGAAAGGACCCTGCCATGCGTACCCGTCGTAGGTTGATCTGGTCTTCTCTGTTGTCGGCGGCATTACTTTTCGGCGGCTCGGCAACAGCCGCCGGCGCACCCGCCCAGCCGGCGGCCGAGCCGCACGCCCACACCCACGAGCACGCCCATGAGCACGCTCACCTGGCGGACGACGCCGAGCACATGGCCGAGGACCTCGTGGGCACGCCGATGCGGGAAATCGAGCAGAAGACCGGAGAAAAGGCTAGACAGATCGAACGCCGAACCGGGGTACGGCCCGGAACAGCGCGCGCCGACAACAGGGCCCTGGCCGTTGATCCGGGGCAGTCGGGAGCGTGGAGCCCGGTCACCGCCACGTCGGTCGTCCCGGTGTTCCAGGCGGTGCTGCCGAACGGCAAGCTGCTGATCTGGGACTCCGTCGGCGACAATGCGGCCGAGTCCTATCCGAATCACACCTTCACCCGCGCCATGGTGTGGAACCCGGCCGACAACACGACCAAACGGGTCGACCTGCAAGGCTCCAACATCTTCTGTGCCGGCTTCGCGCACCTGGCGAACGGCAACATCCTGATCGCCGGCGGAAACGCCAACGCGCAGCTCGCCGGAACAGTCCGCACCTACGTGTTCAACTGGCAGACCGAGACGTGGACCCGCGGCAAGGACATGGCCGCCGCCCGCTGGTATCCGTCGGTGGCGCAGATGGCCAACGGCGAGGAGGTCATCATCGGCGGTGGACCGACCACGGCCGAGGTGTACCAGGCGAACGGCGCCATTCGCGCGCTGACCGGTTTCACGAAATACGGCGCTCGTCTGTATCCGTTCATGGGCTCGCGTCCCGACACCCAGCTCGGGCTGATCGGCCCGTACACGACCGGATACACCATCAACACCCCGGGAAACGGCGTGATCACGGGGACATCGACCCGGGACGCCATCACCCGGGACTACGGCAGCTTCGCCACGTACGACGTGGGCAAGTCGATCGTCGTCGGAGGCGGCAACATCACCGAGGGCGGCGTCGCGAAGGTCCCCAGCCGGACCGCGGTCGTGCTGAACAGCACCACCGGCCTGGTCCCGACCACCGCAGCGACCGGCTCCATGGCGACCGGACGCCGGCAGCACAACGCCACTGTGCTCGCTGACGGCTCGGTGCTGGCGACCGGCGGCATGACCAGCGCGGCGACGTCGAGCCTGGTCGACCTGAACCACGCCGCGACGGCAGCCGAGCGCTGGGATCCGGTGACCGGCCAGTGGACGGTGCTGGCGAGCGCGAGCCGCATCCGGCAGTACCACTCGACGGCGGCGCTGCTGCCGGACGGACGGGTCATGACCGGAGGCGGCGGCATCTGCGGCGTCTGCATGACCGCGGGATACCTGGAGAAGAACATCGAGTACTTCAGCCCGCCGTACCTGTTCAAGAAGGACGGCACCGGCGAGCCGGCGACACGTCCGACCATCTCGGCGGCACCGGCCAGCGTCGCCATCAACACGAACTTCTCGGTCACGGTCGGCGACGCGACCGACATCAGCAAGGTGGCACTGGTCGGCCTCAGCGACGTGACGCACGGCGTGGACCAGGGGCAGCGCTACGTCCCACTGAAGTTCACGGCGTCCGGCACGACACTGACGGTCACCGGCCCACCGACCGGCGGCGTGACGCCCCCCGGCTACTACATGCTCTTCGTCATCAACTCCGAGGGCGTGCCGTCGGTCGCCAAGATGGTGCAGGTCGCCAAGAGCCCGAACCCGCTGATGAGCGGCGTCAAGAACGGCACCCAGTGCATCGACGTACCGTCGTCGGCGCTGGCGATCAAGACGTATCTGCAGGCGTACACGTGCAACAACACCAAGGCGCAGGCGCTGACCCGCCTGCCGAACGACAACACGCTGCGGGTGCTGGGCAACTGCATCGACGTACCGTCGTCGACGTACGTGACGGGCCAGAAGATCTGGACGTACCGTTGCAACAACACAGCGGCTCAGACGTGGCAATTCCGTACGGACGGTACGATCCGACCGCTGGGCAATACGGCGTTGTGCCTGGCTGCGGCCTCGACAGCCAGCAAGGCGGCGATCATGATCGCCACCTGCAACGGCAACGCCCTCCAGAAATGGACCTGGTGACGACCACAGACGAAATCGAGCGATGGGCGCGGCAGGTCACCGACCTACGCGCCCATCGCGCGCAGGGAAGGAATCTCCGATGAGCGCCACTGACCTGCGCAGGATCTATCGCGACTACCTCGAGGCAGTCAACGCCCGGGAGCTGCACCGCATGGCGGAGTTCGCGCACGACACCATCGTCTTCAACGGCGAAACCGTCACCCGCGACGACTACACCGCCGCGTTGCAGGAGGCCATTGACTCGGTGCCGGACCTCACCTACCACCTCGAGGACCTGATCATCGAGGGCGACCGGGTGGCGGCCCGGCTGACCGACACCGGCACTCCCGTGAAGGAGTGGCTCGGACTCCAGCCCACCGGCCGCGACATCACCTTCACCGAGTACGCCTTCTACCACTTCCGCGACGGCCGCTTCGAGCGCATGTGGTATCTCCTCGACGCCCAGGCCATCGAGAAGCAATTGACAGCCTGAATTTTCTGGTTGCTGTCAGCGAACGACCGGAAGTGGCCGCCACGACGGGGATTCGGCCTGCGCCCTCTGCGCCTCAAGCCCAACTCGAGGATCGCCGGCGTGAAGTCCCGACCACCAACGCTCGCCGTCGGCGACGAAATCCTCCAGCGCCACCGGAGTCCCATCGGCGCGCAGGACCCGAAGCCCTTCGAATTCCACGACACCCTCGATGCAGTAGGCGACCGGATCGCCGTCCTCCTCGCGGCCGCACTCATTGAACCAGTACAGGCTGTGCCTCGCCGGCGTCGACGCCAGTTCAAGGTCCAGGCTCAGGAGAGCCGGCCAGTCGTCGATCAATTCGGGCCCGTCCAGGAACCGCCAGCCATACATGGAACCGGACCAGGACAACGAGGCCAAGAAATCATCCACCGATTTCAGATCGGGCAAGGGCACGGCCGGCCCATAGGCGTCCGTCCCGATCCGGTCGCGCCGGAGCAGAACCCGCACCCTCGACGGCTCGGACAGGACGAGCATTCTGCGGGTGTCCGGATCAACCGGACCGCGCTCAGGCACCGAGAGGACGTGCAGCAGCAGCACGATGCTTCCTGATCGCTCCTGAATGCCCACCACGTCGGACTCGTTCAGCGCGACGTCGAGCTCACCCCACCGGAACTCGCCCACAACTATTGCCCTTCCATCATGAGACTTGATCTTTGCATCAACCGGCGGCAGAAGCTCGGCGACAACGGTGACTCGCCCTGCGGTCCGACGGTCCTCGGCGTTGCCCAGGGCAGGCCCCTCAGAGTCATCAAACTCCAGCCAGTGGCTCCGGGAGCTGGAAGAATCCCTTCAGGTGCGCCCCTTGAACGCGGCCAGAACCGCATTCGGTGTTGCCCTCATCGTCACCGTTGCGGCGCATCTTCTTGAGGAAGACGGCACGCGGTACGCCGCCGAGGTGGCGACGATGCTGGCGTTGGCGGTCTGCGCCGGGCTGGCCGGCCCACCGGCACAGCGTCAGGTGCGCCTGATTCTTGTCGCCTTCTGCCTTCTGCTGGCTGCGGCAGCCGCGGTCGAGCTTGTCAGACACACGATGCCTGTGCCCCCTCTGAGCCCCTTGGATCGCAACGGCTGCCCGACCGATACGAATCCGAGCTACTGGCGCGCGCAGCTGCGCTACGCACAAGTCAGTGAAGTCCTGCGGTTCGCCGCTGCTGCCTCAGCGACCTACGCCGTGGTCAGATCATCCCGGCGGCCGCGCAAGCGGTCGCGGCCCGTGCGCATCGCCACCATGGTGATACTGGCCCTGCTGACACTCATCGGGCTCTTGCCCCTCGCCCAAGCCGCTGACGAGTCCGGGCTGCTGGTCGCGGCGGCACTGGGAGTGTTGCCGCTTCTCATGGTCGTCGTGTTGACCATCACCGCGTTGAGCCGTGTGGGCGGACGGTCGGACCACGCAAGCGTGCTCCTAGCTGTCAGCGCCGTCACGATGCTGCTCTCGGCGGTCATCGCCGTCGATGCTCTGTCAGATATTGAGCGACAGACGACCGTCCCCGACAACACCAGCCGGGCAGTAATCCTGGTCTGCTCCTTAGCGATCGACGCGCCACCTGCGCCGTTGACAACCTCCGCTGTTCTCTGGGCCGGAGCCGCCGTGCTGTTCTTCGCCGCGCCGGCCCTCTTCGTCTGGTCAGTCCTCAACTTGGGCGCACCCCGGCCGCCCGTCTTCGAGCATGAAACCGTTGGTTAGGCGCAGCAGCCGACCGCTCGCGCATGCTCTTGGAGACGACCCGCATCCGCCCCTGGGCCGGCGGCGGATCGGGCTCGGGCCCGCAAACTCGAACCGCCGCGCGGTCGTTAAGGTGCACTCCCCACCCAGCGGCGAAGGACACCGATGGACAACCGCACAGACCCGGTCGAGATCATCGCTCGAGTGTCAGAAAACGACGGCAAGGAGCGCGCCTTCGAGGTCTGGCTGTACAAGGCCACCAAAGAGGGATGGTCTGTCACGGTCGAGGCCACCATGGTCGACGAACCTGGCGACCAGTGCGGTACCGTAGACATCGAGGGTCTCAAGTACTGCGTCCGCCACGCCAAGCGAGTCCGCGAGCGCGTCGGTTACGTCCAACCCGGTCGAGACCTGACCGCCGCCGCTCTGGACATAGCCACAGGCGAGTCCGACGATATTTTCTGGACGTGGGAGTTCGGCCACGCGGCCTGGGCCGACCCCATCGTCGACCACTGACTGACCCGGCTGCGTGGACCTGATGCAAAGCGTCATCCACTGCGTGAAGCCGGACGGCTACAACCGTCGAAGGGCCGTACCCTGCCGGGGTGATCACACAGCTCCTCGCCGCGGCCGGGCGTCGTCGCCGGGGCATCCTGGCCGTCGGTCTCCTCTTGTCGGTCGGCTACGTCCTGGCCCACCTCTGGGTCCCGGACCTCGGACGACGCACGTTTCCGGCAATGGTCGCCACCATGGCGGTCCTTCTCCTGATGGGCGTCGTCGCGGCGTCCTGGAGAGGGCCGCGGTCTTTCGTGGTCCAGCCACCCGTGCCGGCATTCGGCACTCCACCACAGCCGACGTTCGTCTTCATGGCGCTCGCCTTCCTCGTGCTGAGCACCGGAATGGCGGCCAACGTCGTCCGGGACCGGGCATCGGAGTCATTCCTGCCGGATCAGCTCATCGAGCTGGCTTACCCGTGCATCGCCATCACGTGGGTCGCCCGCGCGTGGCGGGATTCGGGTGTGCAGCTTCGGCCCGATGGTCTGTGGCAGCGAGGAGCCTTCGGTTCGCTCGTCGTGCCCTGGGACGCCTCACCCACCGTCCCGACGTTACCGCCGGACCCGAGCGCGAAGACCGTGCGGCTGACCTACAGCCGCCCTGACCTGGTGCGTCGACGCGGCCTCCACCGGTACCGAAATCGGCTGCGTACGGACGCCATCGACCCGCGGTTCGTCTGCGCCGCCATCCGGTACTACGCGGCGCACCCCGAGCATCGCCCGGCTATCGGCACGCAGGCCGAGTACGACCGCGTCCTGCCGATCCTTGTGAACTCACTCGACTGGTCACCGCCACACATGGTGGGCGCGGTGGGTTTCGAACCTACGACCCCTCGCTTGTACGATCGATCGACGTTCGTCCAGGTACGTCCGGGGCGGTACGCTGACCGCCCTCGACCAGGGGTGCGGCACAGACAGCAGGCGTTGGCGGACCTCGACGAACACCGGCGAACGTCGGCCGGATTGAGCCGAACTGAGACGACGACTGAGACGGGGACGCATTCCGGCCATCGGGAGTAGCGCACGCTCGGCGTAGTGGTGTTCGCGAACGTTCGGCGGTGCCTCCGACCTGCGGATCGAACGCCAGACGGCCGCCGGCGGCCCCGGCTAGACGGCCGCGAACGAGACGCAGACTGAGACGGGCCGACTCGGGTAAGGCCGGCGGCTGCCTCCGCCCTGCAGCCGGAGACTTACTTCCAAATCACTCCCATTCCCTTCTTTCAGTTCGGCGATCGGCAGCGGATTTGCAGCCCAAGCCCGCAACAGGTGCTGACCTGCAGCGGAGGTAGCCGGGGAGGCAATCGCCGCCGCGTATCCTTCGCAGGGTCCGGATCAATGTGCCGCTTTCTGGCGGGGATCGCTCCCGCAACGTGAGGTCCACGATGGAGCTAGATGACTTCGATCCGCATGCCACAGCGTTGAGCCTGCTGCGCAGCGAGGCGCCGCCGACGATCATGGGTGCGCCGGAGGATTGGCCGCGGTGGGATGTGCTGCTGCCGCATGTGCTGGCGGCGACAGATCAGATCGGCGAGACCGGTCATCTGTCGCTTCCGGGCCCGGGGCGTGAGCAGGCGGTACGGGACTGTTCGTGGCTGCTGGATCGTGCCGCTGCCTTTCTGCGGGTCCATGGACGGCCCGGCGAGGCCCGACCGCTCGCCGAACGGGCCCTGGCCATCGACGAGGCCGCCTACCGCCCCGACCACCCCGATGTCGGCATCGACCTGAGCATCCTCGCCCTGATCCTGAAGGATCTCGGCGAGCTGCCGGACGCCCGCAGCATGACCGAACGGGCCCTGGCCATCTATGAGGCCGCCTACGGCCCCGACCACCCCTATGTCGGCACCGCTCTGAGCAACCTCGCCCTGATCCTGCAGGATCTCGGTGAGCCGGCGGACGCCCGCCGGCTGGCCGAACGGGCCCTGGCCATCGACGAGGCCGCCTACGGCCCCGATCACCCCGATGTCGGCATCGACCTGAGCATCCTCGCCGGGATCTTAAAGGATCTTGGTGAGCTGACGGACGCCCGCCGGCTGGCCGAACGGGCCCTGGCCATCGACGAGGCCGCCACGGCCCCGACCACCCCAACATCGGCATCGACCTGATGCATCCTCGCCGGGATCCTGAAGGATCTCGGCGAGCTGCCGGACGCCCGCAGCATGACCGAACGGGCCCTGGCCATCAAGGAGACCGCCTACGGCCCCGACCACCCCGCGTTGGTGTTGCCCGGGCAAGCCTGGCCTAATTCAGCGGAAACGGTCGCGTGGCTCTCGGCGGGATTGAGCTTCAGCCCGTTGGGTGTACAGACGGCGGTGTCCGGTGTGGAACTGTGTGTGGGTGACGATCGAGGGTGCATCGGCTGAGTGGGATTTCTTCGTCTCGTACACGCAAGCCGACCGTTCCTGGGCTGAGTGGATCGCGTGGGAGCTGGAGGAGAACGGGCACCGGGTGTTGGTGCAGGTGTGGGATTTCGTGCCGGGCGCCAGCTGGGTGCAGGGCATGCAGAACGGTGTGACCCGAGCCTCGCGGATGATCGCGGTGCTATCGCAGGCGTACCTGTCGTCGGTGTACGGGCAGGCCGAGTGGCAGGCGGTGTGGGGATCCGACCCGTTGGGCGACGAACGGAGGTTGCTGACGGTCCGAGTGCAGGACTGTGAACGTCCCGGCCTACTCGGACCGGTGGTCGGGATCGACGTGTTCGGCGTCACGGAAGCCAAGGCACGGGCTCGGCTGCGGGCCATGGTGGCCCGTGCCGCCGCCGGCCGGGCTAAGCCCGGCGAGGGGCCGCTGTTCCCGCCGTCGCAGCGGGCGATTCCGCACGAGGCCCGGTTCCCGGGAGCGATACCGCAGGTGTGGAACGTCCCGGCGCGCAACCCGAACTTCACCGGCCGCGCTTCCGCCCTGACGGCGCTGGCAGAGGAACTAGCCACGGCGGGAACGATGACCGTGACCTCGGTGCGCGGTATGGGCGGAGTCGGTAAGACCCAGCTGGCCAACGAGTACGCCCACCGGCGCGCCACCAACTACGACCTGGTGTGGTGGATCGCCGCTGAGGAGCCGGCGCTGATCGCCGATCAGTTCGCCAGGCTTGCCGCCGCGATGGGGCTGGAACCTGGCCAGGACGCCGATACGGTGCGGTTGGAGGTCCATCAACGGTTGCGGGAAGTGCCGAGCTGGTTGCTGATCTTCGACAACGCGGACACGGTCGAAGATATCCGCGGGTGGCTACCGCCTGCGCTGCGGTCGCCGGGAATGGCGGGTCATGTGCTGGTGACGACCCGGCGGGACGGATTCACCGTGCTGGGCGAAGTCTACGATTTGGACGTCGTCGACGAGGCGGAGGCGCTGCAAATCCTGCGGGCCCGGGTGCCGCAGATCGGCGAAGAGGTGGCTGGGCAGATCGCCGAGGAACTGGGCCGACTGCCGCTGGCTTTGGAGCAGGCGTCGGCCTACATGACCCGATCACAGCTTCCGCCCGGCGACTACCTGCAGCTGTTGCGGACCAGGGCCCAAGAACTGTACGGCCGGGGCCGGGTCGCGTCCCGCGAAGAAACCGTCGCGACGCTGTGGACGTTGAGCTTCGACCGCGTCGGCCAAGAGGAGCCTGCGGCGCTGCAACTGCTGGCCATCTGCGCCTATCTAGCGCCGCTCCCTATCCCGCTGGACCTGTTCACCGACCACCCGGACCAACTCAGCCCGCCGCTGGCCACCAAGGTCACGGACCCACTGGCCTTTACCGATGTCCTGGCCACCATCGTGGACTACTCCCTCGCCAAACGCGACGTCGACGGCCTGCTGCTGCACCGGTTGGTACAAGGCGCCCTACGGCTGCGCTACCCGGCCGAAGGCCACCCCCAGCCGACCACCGGCCAGGACATGACCGCCTGATGACCACCCCCGACTTCGATCCCCATGCCACAGCGTTGAGCCTGCTGCGCAGCGAGGCGCCGGCGACGATCATGGGTGCGCCGGAGGATTGGCCGCGGTGGGATGTGCTGCTGCCGCATGTGCTGGCGGCGACAGATCAGATCGGCGAGACCGGTCATCTGTCGCTTCCGGGCCCGGGCCGTGAGCAGGCGGTACGGAACTGTTCGTGGCTGCTGGATCGTGCCGCTGCCTTTCTGCGGGTCCATGGACGGCCCGGCGAGGCCCGGCCGCTTGCCGAACGGGCCCTGGCCATCGACGAGGCCGCCTACGGCCCCGACCACCCCAACGTCGGCACTGACCTGAGCAACCTCGCCGGGATCCTGCAAGATCTTAGTGAGCTGGCGGACGCCCGCCGGCTGGCCGAACGGGCCCTGGCCATCGCCGAGGCCGCTTACGGCCCCGACCACCCCGATGTCGCCGCCGACCTGAGCACTCTCGCCCTAATCCTGAAGGATCTTGGTGAGCTGGCGGACGCCCGCCGGTTGACCGAACGGGTCCTGGCCGTCACCGAGGCCGCTTACGGCCTCAACCACCCCGACGTCGGCACCGCCCTGAGCAACCTCGCCGTGATCCTGCAAGATCTCGGCGAGCTGGCGGACGCTCGCCCGCTGACCGAACGGGCCCTGGCCATCGACGAGGCCGCCTACGGCCCCGACCACCCCAACGTCGGCATCGACCTGAGCAACCTCGCCGGGATCCTGCAAGATCTTGGTGAGCTGGCGGACGCCCGCCGGCTGGCCGAACGGGCCCTGGCCAGCGCCGAGGCCGCTTACGGCCCCGACCACCCCACCGTCGGCACCCGCCTGAGCAACCTCGCCCTGATCCTGAAGGATCTTGGTGAGCTGGCGGACGCTCGCCGATTGGCCGAGCGGGCCTTGGCGGTTACCGAGGCCGCTTACGGCCCCGACCACCCCACCGTCGGCACCCGCCTGAGCAACCTCGCCCTGATCCTGCAAGATCTCGGCGAGCTGGCGGACGCCCGCCCGCTGACCGAACGGGCCCTGGCCATCGACGAGGCCGCCTACGGCCCCGACCACCCCAACGTCGGCATTGACCTGAGCATCCTCGCTGTGATCCTGAAAGATCTCGGTGAGCTGGCGGACGCCCGCCGGCTGGCCGAACGGGCCCTGGCCATCACCGAGGCCGCCTACGGTCCCGACCACCCCGACGTCAGCGCCCACCTGAACAACCTCGTCGTGATCCTGCAGGATCTTGGTGAGCTGGCGGACGCCCGCCGGCTGGCCGAACGGGCCCTGGCCATCGCCGAGGCCGCCTACGGCCCCGACCACCCCACCGTCGGCATCCGCCTAAATAATCACGCCGGGATCCTGAAGGATCTCGGTGAGCTGCCGGACGCCCGCCGGCTGGCCGAACGGGCCCTGGCCATCACCGAGGCCGCCTACGGCCCCGACCACCCCACCGTCGGCACCCGCCTGGGCAACCTTGCCCTGATCCTGCGAGACCTTGGCGACCCGGCTACCGAAGGTTCGGTTGGACAACGACGGACAGATCAGACGGGACGGTCGGACGGGGCGCCCCGCGCAGCCGATGAGGAGTCGACGTGAATCAATCCGAGACCGCAGTGCTGGCGTACTGGGGCGAACATCGGGATCAGCTGCGGCAATCGGAAACCCAGCGAGCACTGCTCACGAACTATCTGCTGGTGATCGCCGCGGCGTTGAGTGCCCTGATCGTGCAGCAGCGGTTCGCTGCCGAGACCTTGCCCTTGTCCGTCCTGATCTCTCTGGTAGGCGTGTATGGGGCGGTGGCCGTCGCCAAGTACCACGAGCGTGCCGAGTACCACCTGATGCAGGCACGAGCCCTGACACGCGTACTGACAGACATGGGTGCCCTCGCCGACCGTGACACGCTGGACGAGTCCCGCAAACAGCACTATAGGCGATATCCGCGGCTGCACCGGATCCGCTTGCACAGCCTCTGGACCGGGCTTCACGTGGGCATCGCCGTGTACGGCATCACCCTGGTGATCATCACGCTGGCACGGTAAACACGCCCGTGAAATGCCGGTCGGTTCGTTCAATTCGGTTGGACAAGGGACCAAACGCCTTCGCCTCCGGAGGGCGCGAGTATGGAGTACGGGGGACGCACCTGATCTGCATGGACGACAAGGCATAAGGCCACCTCTGGCGAAGTTGACCACGCATTTTCCGCAGACGTCCCCGACCAAGGGAGAGACCGTCGATCACCGATCGCTATCGCAAGTGAGTCGCACGCCTGAAGGAAGGACTCTGCATGCTCCTGAGCTTCAGTTGGAACGAGCTGGACGCCTTGGGATCACTCCTCGGGGGTGTCTTTGGCGCCGCAGCAGCCGCCGCTGGCGACGATCAGGACGAGCCGAGCCCGTACGCCTGCTTGCAAGCGAAGAGCGCCGCAACTTTCGCCTGTAGCCCAAGGCGTTCCCGGAGACACCCGCCCGTCGACGCGTCGCTTTGTCGTCATCGCCGAGACCTGCTGGTGCGCAAGCAACCTCTGCTAGAAAGCAATCAGCTTGGGAATCGTATTGATTTAGTAATTGAGGCTTGTGGCCACCAGGTGGGCTTGTGTCTCGCCCGAGTTGAACTGTGACCTGTCCAGCCCCATGTTGACCTCTGATTACCAGCGATCGGCCACGTGACGGGCACGTCCTGTCGATCCTGCGATCTACTCAATACGGGTGCCTACTACTACAACTGCATACACGCTGGCCTGTTTAATTATCGATCGCTACGCAGGTTCTGGCAGCTCGAACGATTCCATCCGAAGCGTCGCGATACAGGGTAGCGCACATATTTCCGGCCGGAAGATATGTACTGGGCAGAGTTGGCTCCGTGTACGTCCGAGACCCCTTTGCTGTGCAGTTCCTGCGGTCTCCCTGCCTGTGGTAGGTCTGCCTGCCGTTGCTATAAGCGTCGAAATCGATCCACCATCCGCAGAGATGGCCAGCGTACTCGAATCCGCTCCGCATTCGCCAAGGCATGTGCCCTCCCGAACCCGCATATTCGTAGACGAGACTGAAGACGCCCTGGGGAGAGCAAATTTTCGTTCCAGGAACGCAGATTGTGCCTCCGAACGTCGTGACTCCGTCACGACGATTGAAGCTGGCGGATGCGGGGGCTGCGGTGGAAAAGATCAACACAATGCCTACGCAGCACGTCACGAAAGCTTGAACAACGCGTCGTGTCTGTTGCCGAGACCTGTTTCTCACGATCCACTCTCCCTATGCCCTCACATCGTTTTCTCTATCGTGGGGTGACTGGGTGGAAGACGTAACGCCCTAGACGAGTGACCCACCGTCGTGTCAAGGCTGCTTTGGCATGGAGGATTCTTGCCGCTGCGGAGTCGGCGATGGGTGCAGCGGCGTGCACCCTCCCACGGGCAGGCCACCGGCCTGCCGCTTGACCGCTGACCGCACAGGGTCGCAGAGGCTCCATCCGTTCAGGGCGGCCGGTTTGTGGCCGTCGCTTGCGACGCGAAGCGCCCTTGATGGTGGAGGGGCGGGCCCGGACACCATGCGCGCCGCCCGCACCTGGAGCTCAACGGCCCGTGACTCGCCCCTACGGCCCGCACCTGGCAGCTGGTTCGCTCTTCCAGGCCGTGCCGGTCGACCGCCTGGCCAAAGCACCCTTAACCACACCGCTTCTACCTGGCGTCGCAGCGGCTGTTCGTGTTGGTGGGGTTGGGTGGGCGCGGTAGGTTTCGAACCTACGACCCCTCGCTTGTAAGGCGAGTGCTCTCCCACTGAGCTACGCGCCCGGTTCCCGTGACAACCGGAGTGGTCATCGTACCCTTCCGGTTTCCGGCGCCCGGAGGGCCTAGAAGATCGTTTCTTTCAGGGTGTCGCGCCAGGTTCTCTGGTCGCGGCGCCGGCCTGGGTCCTGCTCATCGGCGTAGCGGACCACGCCCTCCTTGTCGATCACGAAGGTGCCGCGGTTGGCCACGCCGGCCTGCTCGTTGAAGACCCCGTATGCCGTCGCGACCGCCCCGTGCGGCCAGAAGTCCGACAGCATCGGGAAGGTGAAGCCTTCGTTGTTCGCCCAGATCTTGTGGCTGTAGACCGAGTCCACGCTCACCGTCAGCACCTGCACGTAGTCGTTCGCGTACTGCGGGAGGTTGTCGCGGATCTCGGCCAGCTCCCCCTGGCAGGTGCCGGAGAACGCCAAGGGGTAGAACACCAGCAGGACCGCCTTGCGGCCGGTGAAGTCCGCGAGGGCGACCTCCTGGTTGTTCTGGTCCTTCAGCGTGAAGTCCGGCGCCTGCGTTCCCACCTCGATCGGCATGGGGTCACGATAGCCGGGCGTATGTCGAATGGCCGGTCGCCCGTCCTCGGGGCGCCGGCCGGCAGAAGTGCCGCAGCTACTTCTTCTTCGCGCCTCGCGGGGACACCAGCCGGGCTGCCGTCCAGTCCTTGCCCGCGTTCACCGTCGAGGTCTGCTGGAGGCCGGCAGTCTGCGCGGACTCGCTCACTTCACTCGGCTCGACGTGGCCTTCGCGGCCGGCCTTCGGGGTCAGCAGCCACACCACTCCGGTGTCGGCCAGCGGCCCCAAAGCATTGGTGAGCAGGTCGAACAGGTCACCGTCGCCGTCTCGGTACCAGAGCAGTACCGCGTCGACCACCTCGTCGGTGTCCTCGTCTTCCAGCTCCCCACAACGTTCGGCCAGGGCGTCACGGAGGTCTTCGTCGACATCGTCGTCGTAGCCCATCTCCATGACGACCGAGTCCGGTTCGATCCCGAACCGGTCCGCCGGGCTACGTACGCCGTCGGCCTGACCAGCGGTCGCGCTCACTGTCGAATGCCTCCTTGTTCCGTGGTCGGGACCGATGCCGGTCCCGGTCTGGGTAGTCCACACAGTTGTGGCTCTGCGCGCAAGTGGCGCACCGAGTGTGTGGCAATTTACCGCGCCAGCAGCGCGTGGGCACCCTGTGTGATGGCATCTTCCCCGATCAGGACCTGTTGTGCTGCCGGACCCAGCGGAACGAACGAGTCCGCGGCGGCCACCCGGCGGGCCGCGCCGACGAATCCGCCGTCCACCAGAGCCGCCAGGATGCCCTCGCCGACGCCGCCCGAGCGTCGCGTCTCGTCCACGATCAGCACCCGCCCGGTCGCCGACGCCTCCCTGACCAGGTCGGCTGTGGGCAGCGGGGACAGCCAGCGCAGGTCGACCACCCGCGAGCCGTACCCCTGGGCGGCCAACCGGGCCGCCACCCGCAGCGACATCGGCAAGCCGTTGCCGAACGTCAGGATGGTCAGATTGTCGGCCGACCCGATCGGGTAGGTCCGGGCGCGCCCGATCGGCGTGTGTGCGTTCGCCCACTCCAGGGGCCCCGCGTACGGCGCCAGCCACTCGTTGTCGCCCGGTTCGTACAGGTCGCGGGTGTGATAGAGCGCGATCGGCTCCAGGTAGACGCAGACGCTGCCGTCGGCCGCCGCGGCGGCCAGGCAGGCCCGCAGCATCGGTGCGGCGTCCGCGGCCCGCGCCGGCACGGCCAGGACCAGCCCGGGTACGTCGCGCAGCACGGCCACCGAGTTGTCGTTGTGGAAGTGGCCCCCGAAGCTCTGCTGGTAGGCCAGGCCGGCGACCCGCACGACCATCGGGTTACGGAAGGCTCCCTTGGAGAAGAAGCCCATCGTGGCCGCCTCACCACGCAGCTGGTCCTCGGCGTTGTGCAGGTACGCCAGATACTGGATCTCCGGGATCGGCAGCATTCCGGCCAGCCCGGCGCCCAGTCCGAGGCCCAGGACGGATGTCTCGTCGAGCAGGGTGTCGAAGACCCGCTCGGCCCCGAACCGGTCCCGCAGGTTCTTCGTGACGCCGTACACGCCGCCCTTGACCGCCACGTCCTCGCCGAACAGGACCGCGCCCGGGGTGGCCAGCAGGGCGTCGGTGAGGGTGGCGTTGATGGTCTGCGCCAGAGTCAGCGGACCACCCTGCTCCGGCAGCTTGCCGCCGAAGGTCTGGGAGCGGGCGTGCGCGCCGGGGCCGCCCGCGCGGATGGCGGCGTCGGCGATCACCCGGGCCGTCCGCAGCGGGCGGCGCGGGGCCAGCGGGGCCATGACCTCGGCCGCACTGGTCAGCTTGGGCTCGTTGAGCACCTCCTCGGCGACCTTGCGGACCTGCCAGCCGACCTCGTCGTAGCGGGTCAGCAGCTCCTCGACGCCGAGGGTGCCGCTCTCCACGAGCAGCCGGGCGGTGCCCACCAGCGGGTCGCGTTCCAGGTCGCGGGTGATCTCCTCGGCCGAGCGGTACGCCACCTCGGCGTCGGCGCCGGCGTGACCCATGAGCCGGACCATGGTCAGGTGCAGCACGGCCGGGCGGCGCTGCTCGCGGACCCAGTCGGCGGCCGCACGGGCGGCGTCGTACGTGGCGGCCAGGTCGCAGCCGTCGGCGCTGAAGTAGCGGATGCCGGGGCGGCTGCGCAGCGTCTCGGCCGTCCAGCCGTCGGGCGACGGGACGCTGATGCCGTACCCGTTGTCCTCGCAGACCAGCAGCAGGGGCAACCGCTGCCCGGTGTGGTCGTACCAGCCGGCGGTGTTGAAGGCCGCGGTAGCGGTCGCGTGATTGACCGACGCGTCGCCGAAGGAGGCCACCGCGACGGCGTCCGCGGGCCAGGGCGTCTGCTTGCCGCGGGCGATGCCGAAGGCGAGACCGACGGCCCGCGGCAGGTGCGAGGCGATGGTCGAGGTGGTCGGGATGATCCGCAGGTCGGCGCGGCCGAAGACCTTGTGCCGGCCACCCGCGATGGGCTCGGTGGCCGCGGCCACCACTCCGCGCAGCACGTCGCGGGCCGCCTCGACCAGCGGGTCCTTGCGCGACTCGTCGTCGCTCTCGACGCCGGCCTGCAGCGCGCGTGCACAGTAGAACCCGCCGGACCGGTAGTGCAGCAGCGCCGGGTCGTCCACCCGCAGGGCGGCCGCCACCGCCGCGTTTCCCTCGTGGCCGGACGAGCCGATCGTGTAGAAGCCCTCGTTGAAGCTGCGCAGCCAGCGCGCGGCCAGGTCGAGGTGGCGGCTGGTGAGCTGGGCGTCGAAGAGCTCTCTGGCCCGGGCCCCGGTGAGGGCCGAGCCGTCGCGGACCGGTTCGTCGGGTGCCGGCCGCCGGCCGCTCGGCTGCAGGGCCGAGACGGCGTCACGGAAGCGCTCGTCGAGGTTCTGCGGGGTGGTCACGCGACCCAGCATTGCCGACCATGGCCACAGCCGCCACCGCCCGTGAGTGCCGTCGGACACTCCGTCGGAAAGTTTGCTTGTCATCGATGGTGCGAGAGGTCTAACGTCGAAGTTCAGAACATACTGAACCTTCTAGAACCTGAGGGAGCACGATGGATCTCAGCGCCCAGCGGCGGTATGCCGAGGAAGCCGGCGTCGTGCTGGCCGGGATGGGCATGCCGCAGGCGTACGGGAAGCTGCTGGGCTGGCTGCTGATCTGCACCCCGGCCGCGCAGAGCGGCGCCGAGCTCGTCGCCGCCCTCGGGCTCTCCAAGGGCTCGGTCAGCGCCGGCCTGCGCACGCTGGAGGCCGGCGGGCTGGTGCGGCGGGTGGCCATGCCCGGGCGCCGCGGCTCCTTCTACGAGATGACCCCGGACGCGATCATGCGCGCCGCGGGCTCGGAGAAGTTCACCTACTTCCGCCAGCTGATGGACCGCGGCCTCGAAGTCGTCGGCGGCGAGGACGCCCCCGGCGCCGAACGGTTGCGCACGAACCGGGATTTCTACGCCTACCTCGAGGTCGAGGTGCCCAAGCTCATCGACCGCTTCAAGACCGAACAGAGAGGACGGAGTGATGGCTGACCTGGCCATCTCCACCCAGGACCTGGTCAAGACCTACGGCCGCGGCACGCGCGGCCTGGCGGGACTCGACCTCGAGGTCAAGACCAATGAGGTGTACGGCTACCTGGGCCCCAACGGCGCCGGCAAGTCGACCACCATCCGCATCCTGCTGGACCTGATCCGCCCCACCAGCGGCACCGTCCGCGTACTGGGCCTGGACCCGCGCGCCGACGGGGTGGCGCTGCGCCGGCGGATCGGCTATCTCGCCGGTGACTTCGTCGTCGACGGCCGGCAGACGTCGCGCCAGCTGCTCACGTACCTGGGGAATCTGCGCGGTGGCGTCCCGGCCGCGCGGATCGCCGAGCTCGCCGACCGCCTGGGCCTGGACCTGGATCGCCAGATCCGGGGTCTGTCCAAGGGCAACCGGCAGAAGGCCGGGGTCATCCAGGCCTTCATGCACTCCCCCGAGCTGCTGGTGCTCGACGAACCGACCAGCGGGCTGGACCCGTTCCTGCAGCAGGAGTTCGTGCGGCTGGTCCAGGAGGCGCGGCGCGAGGGCGCGACGGTCTTCATGTCGTCGCACGTGATGAGCGAGGTGCAGCACACCGCCGACCGGGTCGGCATCATCCGCGACGGCCGGCTGGCCGCCGTCGAGAGTGTCGAGTCGCTGCGCGCGCACGCCCTGCGCAGCGTGACGCTGACCTTCGACGGTGCCTTCGACGCCGCCGACTTCGCGCGGGTGCCCGGCTTCACCGAGCTGACCGTGGCGGGCCCGACCCTGCGCGGGCGGCTCGCCGGGCACACGGACGAGCTGGTCAAGGCCGCGTCGCGATACACGGTGCGGGACCTGCTGTGCGAGGAGCCGGACCTCGAGGAGATCTTCTTCCACTACTACGCGCGGCCGGAGGCCGACCATGTTCCTGCGTGATGTCTATCCGAAGGCCCTCTGGGACGCCCGGCGATCGCTGCCCGGGTGGACAGCGGCGATCGCGGCGGTCGCCCTGATGTACGCGGCGTTCTGGCCGACCGTGAACTCGCCGCAGATGCACGACGCGCTCGCGGCGTACCCGGACGACGTGCTGGCCGCCTTCAACTCGGGCGACCTGGGCACCGCGCAGGGTTACCTGGGCGGCGCGGTCTACGGGCTGCTGGTGCCGCTGCTGGTGGCGGTCTTCATGATCGCCGCCGGGGCCCGCGCGGTCGCCGGTGACGAAGAGGCCGGGACCCTCGACCTGGTGCTGGCGCATCCGGTGAGCCGGCGCGCGCTGGCCCTGCAGCGGCTCGGCGCGGCGCTGACCGGCATGGCGGTGGTCGCGGTGGTCCTGTTCGCCCTGCTGGTGGCCCTGCGGGGCCCGTTCGAGCTGGAGACGGTCGCGGTCGGTGGCTTCCTGGCGATGAACGTTCAGCTGGCGCTCTTCGGCGCGATGTTCGGCACGCTGGCCTTCGCGGTCGGGGCGGCGACCGGCAGCAAGAGCCTGGCGCTGGGCGTGAGCGCGGGCGTGGCGGTGCTGGCGTACCTGGCCAACAGCGTCTTCCCGCAGGTCGCCGCCCTGGAGTGGACCCGGAACATCTCGCCGTTCCACTGGTATCTGGGCGGCGAGCCGCTGACCAACGGGGTGCAGTGGGGTGGCGCGACGGCGCTGGCGGGCACGGCGGTCGTCCTGGCCGCGGTGGGCGTCTTCCGCTTCGGCCGCCGGGACATCGGTGGGTGACCGTACGCCGAACGGCTGCGCGGGCCGGCGGACAGGTGCTCAGCTGGGGACATGGCGATGCTGGGCCGGCTCGCGCAGTGCGGGTTCTGGTTTGTGATCGTGAGTGTCTGCTTCCTCGTGCTCGACCTCTATACGTAGCGTGGCAGACTTCCCGGTCATGGACACCACGGTGATCACCGTCCGGACCGGGGACCGGCCGGTCGTCCGGGACATCACGGGCGAGGCCGAGCAGTTCGTCAGCGGCCGCGGCGACGGGCTGCTGCACGTGTTCGTGCCGCACGCCACCGCCGGGGTGGCGATCATCGAGACCGGGGCGGGCTCCGACGAGGACCTGCTCACCGCCATCGACGAGCTGCTGCCGGCCGAGGACAAGTGGCGGCACCGGCACGGCTCGCGCGGGCACGGCCGCGATCACGTCCTGCCCGCCTGGATCCCCCCGTACGCGTCCCTGCCGGTCATCGGCGGGCGCATCCAGCTCGGCACCTGGCAGTCCATCTGCCTGGTCGACCCGAACGGCGACAATCCGTCGCGCCAGGTGAGGTTCAGCTTTCTCGCAGGTTGATTTCAAGTTACTGCTCAGTACGTGTGTCGAGCGTCGCGTACCCGGACGGTAGGCGTGACGACAGACACCGACAGGGGGCAGGATGGAACCATTCCCGTGCGGTTCACACAATGAGTCGCACGGTCCGACACCGACAAGAGGAATGCCTGTGGCCACGGAACGCAAGCGCCCGGTGATCAGCGACGGCCTGCCGAGCCAGCTTCCGGACGTCGACCCCGAGGAAACCAGCGAGTGGGTCGAATCGCTCGACGGAGTCATCGACGAAGGTGGCGCCAAGCGCGCCCGCTACGTGATGTTGCGCCTGCTGGAACGGGCCCGGGAACGACAGGTCGGTGTCCCGCCGCTGACGTCGACGGACTACATCAACACGATCTCGCCCGAGCAGGAGCCCTGGTTCCCCGGTGACGAGTTCGTCGAGCGCCGGATCCGGGCCTACATCCGCTGGAACGCCGCGATGCTGGTGCACCGCGCGCAGCGGCCGGAGATCGGCGTCGGCGGGCACATCTCGACGTACGCCTCCAGCGCCAGCCTCTACGAGGTCGGCATGAACCACTTCTTCCGCGGCAAGGACCACCCCGGCGGCGGCGACCACATCTTCTTCCAAGGGCACGCCTCACCTGGCATGTACGCCCGCGCGTACCTGGAGGGCAGGCTCAGCGAGAACGACCTGGACGGCTTCCGCCAGGAGCTTTCGCACCCGGGCGGCGGCCTGCCGTCGTACCCGCACCCCCGGCTGATGAACAACTTCTGGGAGTTCCCGACGGTCAGCATGGGCCTCGGCCCGCTGAACGCGATCTACCAGGCCCGCTACAACCGCTACCTGCACAACCGCGGCATCAAGGACACCAGCGACCAGCACGTCTGGGCGTTCCTCGGCGACGGCGAGATGGACGAGGTCGAGTCGCTCGGCGCGATCGGCCTGGCCGCCCGCGAGGAGCTCGACAACCTCACCTTCGTCATCAACTGCAACCTGCAGCGCCTCGACGGCCCGGTACGCGGCAACGGCAAGATCATCCAGGAGCTGGAGTCGTTCTTCCGGGGCGCCGGCTGGAACGTCATCAAGGTCGTCTGGGGCCGCGAGTGGGACCCGCTGCTCGCCGCGGACAGCGACGGCGCGCTGGTCAACCTGATGAACGTCACCCCCGACGGCGACTACCAGACCTACAAGGGTGAGTCCGGCCAGTACGTCCGGGAGAACTTCTTCGGCCGTGACCCGCGCGCCCGCAAGCTCGTCGAGGGCATGACCGACGACCAGATCTGGAACCTCAAGCGCGGCGGCCACGACTACAAGAAGCTGTACGCGGCCTACAAGGCGGCCACCGAGCACACCGGCCAGCCGACCGTGATCCTGGCCAAGACCGTCAAGGGCTGGACGCTGGGCTCGCACTTCGAGGCCCGCAACGCCACGCACCAGATGAAGAAGCTGACCCTGGACGACCTCAAGCAGTTCCGGGACCGGCTCTACCTCGACATCCCGGACAAGCAGCTGGAGGACAACCCGTACCTCCCGCCGTACTACCACCCGGGTGAGAAGTCCGACGAGCTGCAGTACATGCTCGAGCGCCGCAAGGAGCTGGGCGGTTTCGTGCCGACCCGGCGCACCAGGCACAAGTCGCTGGCGATCCCGGAGTCGAAGACCTTCGGTGACGTCAAGCGCGGCTCGGGCAAGCAGAAGGTCGCCACCACGATGGCCTTCGTCCGGCTGCTCAAGGACCTGATGCGCGACAAGGAGTTCGGGGCCCGCTGGGTGCCGATCATCCCGGACGAGGCGCGCACGTTCGGCATGGACTCGCTCTTCCCGACCAAGAAGATCTACTCGCCGCACGGCCAGACCTACACGTCGGTCGACCGGGAGCTCTTCCTGTCGTACAAGGAGTCGACGAGCGGGCAGATCCTGCACGAGGGCATCAACGAGGCCGGTTCGACCGCCAGCTTCATCGCGGCCGGCACCTCGTACGCCACCCACGACGAGCCGATGATCCCGCTGTACATCTTCTACTCGATGTTCGGCTTCCAGCGCACCGCCGACGAGCTGTGGGCGGCGGCGGACCAGATGACCCGCGGCTTCCTGCTGGGCGCGACCGCCGGGCGGACCACGCTCAACGGTGAGGGCCTGCAGCACGAGGACGGGCACTCGCTGCTGATCGCGGCGACGAACCCGGCCGTGGTGGCGTACGACCCGGCGTTCGCGTTCGAGATCGCGCACATCGTCGAGAACGGCCTGCACCGGATGTACGGCGAGCACCAGGAGAACGTCTTCTACTACCTGACCATCTACAACGAGCCGATCCTGCAGCCGGTGGAGCCGGACGGGGTCGACGTCGAGGGTCTGCTCAAGGGCATCTACCGCTATGCGGCGGCACCCGAGACCACCGGCCCGAAGGCACAGATCCTGGCCTCCGGCATGGGGATGCAGTGGGCGCTCAAGGCTCAGAAGCTGCTCGCCCAGGACTGGGGTGTGGGCGCGGACGTGTGGTCGGTGACGTCGTGGACGGAGCTGCGCCGCGACGCCGTCGAGACCGAGGAGCACAACCTGCTCAACCCCGGTGACGCGCCGCGCAAGCCGTACATCCGGACCAAGCTGGAGGGCACCGAGGGCCCGGCCATCGCGGTCAGCGACTGGATGCGCGCCGTGCCCGACCTGATCAGCCGCTGGATCCCGAACGACTACACGTCGCTGGGCACCGACGGCTTCGGGATGAGCGACACCCGGCACGCCCTGCGCCGCCACTTCCACGTGGACGCGGAGTCGGTCGCGGTGGCCACGCTGCGCCAGCTCGCGCTCAGCGGCAAGGTGCCGGCGCACGTGCCGGCCGAGGCCGCCAAGAAGTACGCGATCGACGACGTCTCGGCCGCCCCGGTGGGCGAGACCGGCGGCGACAGCTAGGCGATCGGACGACGAGAAAGGGAGCCCCGCGGGGCTCCCTTTTTCTGCGCCAAGATCCTCAGTTGGGTCCGGATCTCGCCGAAAAGCCGGACATGGGGTTCCAGATCAGCCACAAACTGCTCGCGCTCGGTCTGGGAGGAGTGGTCAGCACCGCGGCCGTCCTCGTGGGCGTCGGTGCCTGGCAGAGCGACGCGTTCGCCGACAAGACCGGCGCGGCGGTCGCCACGCTCAACGCCGAGGACCTGGACCAGACCACCGCGAACGTGACCCGGCTGGTCGGTTCGGTCGGCGACGAGGTGCAGGGCGGGGTGGACAGCGACATGCAGGCCGCCAACGCACTGCTCAAGCAGCGGGGCGGTCTGCGCCTGGACGGGGACACCACGACCTGGACCGCCACCAACCAGCTGTCGCAGGCCAAGCAGTCGGTGCGGCTGCCGCGGGCGACGGTCGGCGGCCAGTGGCTCGGTCAGAACACCGACGTCAAGAAGACGACGCCGTTCGTCGACGACGTGCAGTCGCTGCTGGGCGGCACGGTCACGGTCTTCCAGCGGATGAACGACGCCGGCGACCTGCTGCGGGTGGCGACCAACGTCCGGGCGAAGACCGGCAACCGGGCCATCGGCACCTTCATCCCCGCGGTGACGGCGGAGGGGACCCCGAACGCCGTGGCCGCCGCGATCAAGGCCGGCAAGCCGTACCGGGGCGTGGCCCAGGTGGTCGACACCTGGTACATCTCCGCGTACGACCCGGTCAAGGACGCGTCGGGCAAGGTGATCGGCGCGCTCTACGTCGGCGTGCAGCAGGCGGCCGCTCTGCAGAACCTCACCGACGCGATCGCGGCCACCTCGGTCCGCGAGAACGGCTGGGTCACCGTCTACAGCACGGCGAAGGCCGACACCGGGCGGGTCATCGCCTCCAGTCTCGACGGGGCGGTCGGGCGGACCGACCTGGACGCCACCGACGCCGCCGGCACCGAGTACGTCAAGGAGATCGTCGCGCAGGCACCGCAGCTCGAGGGCGGAGCCACCTGGCGCAAGACGTACCGGCTACCGGGTTCCGCGGGCGCGGGTGCGGGTCCCACGACCACGACGGTCGCCTACTACGCGCCGTACTCGTGGGCGATCGCCGTCGGTGGCTATGACGACGACGCCTCCGGCGCGGTGGACGCGGTCCGCGACGGGCGCCGGGCCATGCTGACCGCGTTCGGAATCGCCGCCCTGCTGCTGGCCCTGGCCGGCGGCCTCTTCGCCGCCTGGCAGGCGCGCCGCATCTCCAGCCGGCTCGGCGGCCTGACCGCCGCCCTGGCCCGGCTGGCCCAGCGGGACCTGACCGTCTCCGTGCCGCCCAGCGCCCAGGACGAGATCGGCCGGGCCGGCACGGCCCTGAACACCGCCGTCGCCGAGCTGCGCGAGGTGATGGTCGAGGTCACCACCGCCTCGGACGGCGTCTCCCGGTCCGCCGGGCAGGTCGCCGCCACCGGCAGCGAGCTGACCACCTCCGCCGAGGACGCGTCCGGCCAGGCCGGCGCGGCCAGCGTGGCCGCCGAGGGCATCAGCCACGTCGTGCAGACGGTCGCGGCCGGCGCGGAGGAGATGGGCGCCTCGATCGGCGAGATCTCCAGCAACGCCCAGGACGCGGCGCGGGCGGGCCGCGACGGTGTCGGGCTGACCGAGACGGCCAGCGGCGTGATCGACGAGCTGCGGGTCTCCACCACCAAGATCGCCGACGTGGTCCGGCTGATCGCCAGCATCGCCGAGCAGACCAACCTGCTCGCGCTGAACGCCACCATCGAGGCGGCCCGGGCCGGCGACCTCGGCAAGGGCTTCGCGGTGGTGGCCGGCGAGGTCAAGGAGCTGGCCCAGGAGACGGCCCGGGCGACCGACGACGTGACGGCCCGGGTCGCCGCGATCGAGGGGGACACCGCCCGCGCGGTCGAGGCGATCAACGCCATCACCGCCACCATCGCCCAGGTCAACGACTACCAGACGGCGATCGCCGCGGCGGTGGAGGAGCAGGCCGCGACGACCGCGGAGATGGCCCGCAACATCAGCGAGGTGGCCACCGGCAGCCAGGACATCGCGGTGGGCATCACCGCCGTCAGCGGCGCGGTGGACAGCACCCGGTCAGCGGTGGCGGTGTCCCACCAGGCGGCCGACGAGTTGAACGCGACCGCCCGGCGGCTGACCGGACTGGTGGGACGGTTCACCGTCTGAGCGCGGGCAGCTGTCAGGCCGGCAGGTAGGTGAGCACCTCGACGCCGGTCGTGGTGGTGAACGTGCTGTTCAGCTTCAGCGCGACCTTGGTGCCCTCGTCCCACAGCTTGCGGCCCTCGCCGACCACCACCGGGTAGACCATGATCCGGTACTCGTCGATGAGGTTGTGCCGGGTCAGCAGGTTCACCAGCGAGGCGCTGCCGTTGATCAGCAGCGAACCGGGGTCGGTCTTGAGCTTGGTCACCGCTTCGACCACGTCGCCCTGGAGGAACTGCGCGTTCCACTCCGGCTCGGTGAGCGTGGTGGTGGCGACGTATTTGGGCATACCGTTCATCTTCTTGCCGAAGTCGCCGGTCGCTTCCTCCATCTGCGGCCAGGCGGCCTTGAAACCCTCGTACGTCCGCCGTCCCAGCAGCAGCGCGTCGGCCTCCATGAGGTTGCTGTTCTGCCAGCTGCCGAGCTCGTCGTTGAAGTACGGCCCGCTCCAGGCCGGCTCCTCGAAGACGCCGTCCAGGGTCACGTACTCCACCGCGATGATCTTTCCCATGCCTACCGGCCTCCGTGTTGTGGCGATCGAACAGCTGAGCCTGCCTCAGCCGGTCTCGCCGCGCTACCTCGACATGCGACGCTGCAGCGCATGAAGCTCGACGAGATCCTGCGGCGCCGGATCGACCGGCACCACCTCGGCACCACCAAGGCCGGCGACGTGGTCGCGGCAGCCCGGCGGGTCGGCGGCCTGCACGCCCAGGTCGCCTCCTCGGCGCTCGCCTCGGCGACCCTGCGGCTGGGCACCGAGCCGGATCTGGAAGCCGCGCTGTACCGGCAGAAGTCGCTGGTCCGGACCTGGGCCGCGCGGGGCACACTGCACCTGCTGCCCGCGGCCGATCTGCCGCTGTGGGTCGCCGCGATGAGCACCCGGACCCGCGAGACCACCGGCTCGTGGCTCAAGTTCCACGGCGTGACGGCCGAGCAGATGCGCGACATCATCGCTGCGCTGCCCGACCTGCTCGGGGCCACGCCGCTGACCCGCGAAGAACTGACGGGCGCGATCATCGAGGCCACCGGGCACGAGGACCTGCGCGGGCCGCTGATCCAGGGGTTCGGGGCGATCCTCAAGCCGCTGGCGTTCCGCGGACTGCTCTGCTCGGGTCCGCCCCGGGGCCGGCACGTGACGTTCGTGGCGCCGCGGGCCTGGCTGGGCGACTGGGAGCCGATGCCCGCCGAGGACGCGATCGACCAGCTGGTGCTCCATCACCTGGACGCGTACGGGCCGGCCGACGCCGCCGAGTTCGCCCGCTGGTTCGACCTCAAGCCACCGCTGGCCAAGAAGTCCTTCGCCCGGCTGGCCGACCGCCTGCGGCCCGTCGGGGACGAGGGGTTCCTGCCGGCCGACGCGCCGGACGCCGGTGGTGAGGACACGGTGCTGCTGCTGCCGGCCTTCGACCCGTACGTGGTGGGCAGCCTGCGGCGGCTCGAAACGGTGAGCAGCGGGCCGAAGTCGGCGGTTTCCCGGCCACAGGGCTGGATCTCCCCCACGCTGGTGGTGAACGGCCGCATCGAGGGGGTGTGGGAGCTCGCCGACGGCCACCCGGTCGTCACGCCGTTCGCCCCGCTGTCCGCCGCGACCCGGCGGGCCCTGCCCGAGGGGTCCGTCATCCGCTGAAGCCCGCTCCGGGGGTCCGATGAGCGTCACGCAGGACGCGCCCGCCGCGCTGGCCGAGCCCGTACGGCCGGTCCACCGCTCCTGGGTCGCCCTGCTGTCCGCCGCGAACCTGGGTCTGTGGATGGCCTTCTTCACGCCGGTGCAGGTGCTGCTCCCGGCACAGATCAGCGAGCTGGGCATCGAGGGCAAGGAAGCCGCGCTGGGCTGGGTCACCGCCCTCGGCGCGCTGGTCGCGATCGTCGTCAACCCGCTGGCCGGCCTGTACTCCGACCGGACCCGGCTGCGCCTCGGCGGCCGGTCGTACGGCCGCCGGCACGTCTGGACGCTGGCCGGTGCCCTGATCGCCGCCCTGTCGCTGCTGGCCCTGGCCGGTCAGCGGCACCTCGCGGGTGTCGCGCTGGGCTGGGCCGGTACCCAGCTCGGGCTCAACATCATGCTGGCCACGCTGACCGCGGCGGTCCCCGACCGGGTCCCGGTGCAGCAGCGGGGCATGGTCTCCGGCTGGATCGGTATGCCGCAGGCGCTCGGCCTGGTGCTCGGCGCGGTACTGGTGACCGCGGTGGTCACCGGCGTCGCCACGGGTTACCTGGTGATGGCCCTGGTACTGCTGCTGCTCGCCGTACCGTTCGTGCTGCTCACCCCGGACGATCCGCTGCCCGCCGGGCCGGCCCGGCCGCGGTCGCGGACCGGGCTGTGGCGGGTCCTGCGGGAGCATCCCGACTTCGGCTGGGCCTGGGGCACCCGGTTCCTGGTCCAGCTGGGCAACGCCCTGGGCACGCTCTACCTGCTGTATTTCCTCACCGACCGGCTCCGGCTGGCCGACCCGGACACCGGGCTGCTGATCATGATCCTGCTCTACACGGCGGGCATGCTCGCGACGGCGGTGCTCGGCGGCCGGCTCTCCGACCGGTCCGGGCGCCGCAAGATCTTCGTGGTGTGGTCCGGTGTGGTCATCGCGGTCGCCGCCCTGCTGCTGGCGATCTGGCCGACCTGGCCGGTGGCCCTGGTCGCCTCGGTGCTGCTGGGCGCCGGCTACGGCGTCTATCTGGCGGTCGACACCGCGCTGATCACCCAGGTGCTGCCGGCCGCGGTGGACCGGGCCAAGGACCTCGGAGTGATCAACATCGCGACGGCCGCGCCGCAGGTGCTCGGGCCGGCCATCGCGGCGCCGCTGGTCACCCACCTGGGCGGCTATTCCACGCTGTACGCGCTGACCGCGGTGGTCACCCTGCTCGGCGCGGTCCTCGTGGTACGGATCCGCGCGGTCCCCTGAGTCAGCGGACCGCGCGGATCAGCTGTCACGCGGGCAGGGTCCAGCGCTGGTTCGTACCGGCGAAGCACTCCCAGATCTGCAGCCGGGTGCCGTTGGCCGAGCTGTTGTTCGACGCGTCCAGGCACTTGTTGCTGACCGGGTTCCGCAGCGTGCCGTTGCTCTGCGCCTGCCACTGCTGGGCGCCGGTGCCGTTGCAGTCGTAGATCTGCACCAGCGAGCCGTTGGCGGTGCCGGCCGCCGCCACGTCCAGGCACTTGCCCAGCCCGCGCAGCGTGCCGTCGGTCGCGACGGTCCAGCTCTGCGCGGCGCTGCCGTTGCAGTCGTAGAGCTGCACGGCGGTGCCGTTGGCCGACGACGCCGCGGCGATGTCGACGCATTTGCCGCCGATGCCGGTGATCCGGCCGGTACGCCCCGAGGGCGGCGGGGTGGTCGGCGTACCACCGCCGGTCGCCGTTGCGTAGATGGCGCTGACCAGCGAGTTGGCGCCGGTCGCGTCCTGGGAGAGCTCCCAGTTCATGATGCCGCCGGCGTTGGCCATGGCCCACTGGGTCTTGCGGCGGATCGTCGGCAGGCCGTTGTAGCACTCCTGCACGCCCGCGATCGTGGCGCAGTCCTGGTTGGCGAAGGCCGGGTTGGTCGCGACGATCTGCGCGTACGTCTTGTAGCCGGGACGGCTGTAGAACGGAACGCCGAGGACCGCTTTGCCGGCCGGTAGGCCGCGGTTCTTCCAGAAGTTGACGCTGGCGATCGACCAGTCGTAGTTGGCGTGCGGGCTGCCGCCGTCGTACGCCATGATGTTGAGCCAGTCGACCATGCCGAAGACCGCCGGCTGCACGCCGTTGGCCGTGCCGCCCTCGGAGACGACCGCCGCGGTGAGCAGCTTGCCCTGGCCGTGCAGGGCGGTGCTGAGCTGCTGCATCAGGGCCGTGTAGTTGTTGCCCGAGGTGCCCGGGTCGGGGTATTCCCAGTCGATGTCGATGCCGTCCAGGTTGTACTGGCCGACCAGGCCCATGACGGCGTTGACGAACGTGGTGCGGGCGCCGGAGTTGCCGGCGAGCGCCTCGAAGGCCGAGTCGTTGCCGTCGTTCCAGCCGCCGAGGGCGAGCCCGACCTTCACGTTGTTCTGGTGTCCGAGCGAGACCAGCGACTGCAGCTTGGCCGGGTCCGGGACGGCCTGCAGGGTGCCGTTGGCGTTCGGCAGCACGAAGGCGTAGTTGATGTGGGTGAGCTTGCTGTACTGGATGCTGGTGACGCTGCCGGCCCAGGACGGCATGTAGCCGACGCTCTTGAAGTTGTTGGGCAGCACGGCGGCCTCGGACGTGCCTTGCATGGCGATCGCGCTGGCGGCCACCACGGCGACCGCGGCGGCTGCGGCAGCCAGTCTTCTCTTCATCAGGGACCTCTCTGTCCGGCGTGGGGGCGCCGTCGGGGATGACATCGGGCCGCTGAAGTTTAAGAAGGTTAACTAATAGTCGTCAATATAAGACGTGATAAAAGGTCGCTGACAAGGGACTCGACAAGCGCCGTAGGCTGGTCGGGTGACAGTACGCGTACGCTTCGCCCCTTCTCCGACCGGAATGTTCCACGTCGGCGGTGCCCGCTCGGCGCTGCAGAACTGGATCTTCGCCCAGCAGAACGGTGGCGTCTTCGTCCTGCGCATCGAGGACACCGACGCCGCCCGCAACCGTCCGGAATGGACGGAGGGCATCCTCTCGGCGCTCGACTGGATCGGCATCGAGCGCGGCTCCTACGAGGGCCCCTACTACCAGTCGACGTACGCCGCCGAGCACACCGCCGCCGCGACCCGTCTCTACGGCGAGGGTCGCGCCTACTACTGCGACTGCACTCGCGACGCTGTGATCGCCCGCACCGGCAACACGCACATCGGCTACGACGGCTTCTGCCGCGACCGGGCGCTGGGTCCCGGCGAGGGCCGGGCGCTGCGCTTCCGCACGCCCGACGAGGGCGAGACCGTGGTCGTCGACCTGGTCCGCGGCGAGCCCACCTTCGAGAACAAACTGCTCGAGGACTTCGTCATCGCCCGCAGCGACGGCTCGGCCGTCTTCCTGCTGGCCAACGTCGTGGACGACATGACCATGGGGATCACCCACGTCATCCGGGCCGAGGAGCACCTGCCCAACACCCCGAAGCAGCAGCTGCTCTGGGAGGCGCTCGGGGTCAAGCCCCCGGTGTGGGGCCACGTGCCGGTCATCGTCAACGAGAAGCGGCAGAAGCTCTCCAAGCGGCGCGACAAGGTGGCCCTGGAGTCGTACCGCGACGAGGGCTATCTCGCCGCCGCCATGCGCAACTACCTGATGCTGCTCGGCTGGGCGCCCTCCGGCGACCGCGAGATCGTGCCGTGGTCGGTCGTCGAGGAGGAGTTCCGACTCGAGGACGTCAGCCACTCCCCCGCGTTCTTCGACGTGAAGAAGCTGCGGGCGTTCAACGGCGACTACATCCGGGCCCTGGACGCCGAGGAGTTCGCCGCGGTGTGCGCGCCCTGGCTGGGCGGCACCGACACGATCCCGGCACCGCCGTGGGAGCCGTCGGCGTTCGACTCCACCGTGTTCGCCGCGGTGGCGCCGCTGGCGCAGACCCGCATCGCCGTGCTCAGCGAGATCGTCGACTACGTCGACTTCCTCTTCCTGGCCGAGCCGGTCCGCGACGAGCAGTCGTGGAACAAGGCGATGAAGGAGGGCGCGGGCGACATCCTGGACGCCGCCGTCGCGGCGTTCGGCGCGCTGGAGACGTGGTCGGCCGAGCCGCTGAAGGCCGCCCTCGAGCGGGTCGGCGAGGAGCGCGGGCTCAAGCTGGGCAAGACCCAGGCACCGGTACGCGTCGCGACCACCGGCCGCACGGTGGGTCTGCCGCTGTTCGAATCGCTGGAGGTGCTGGGCCGCGAACGGACCCTGGCCCGGCTGTCGGCGGCCCGGTCCCGCCTGGCCTGAGGTTTCGTGACCATTTCGGTACGCGCGCGCTTCGATGACGGCGCGCGCGTACCTCACCAGGCAACGTCCTGGCCAGTTCAGCCCGTCAAAGGGGTATGAACGTCAGCAGCACGGGTGACCGGAACCCCCTCGGCTTGCCCTCCCTGGGTACTATTCGCCCGCTGATCAGCGGCCAAGGTCCACCGACGCAGTCGATCCCAGATAGCTCCAATTCGTCCCGTTCCGAGATGCGGCCGAGACGATCTGCGGGGAGGCTGTGAGGACTGGGCCGTGCCGGCGACGAGTCCCTTCCGGACGCGTCGTTCCGGTCGGCGCATGCATGTCATCCACGGGGCGGGGAGGCCGGACGGTGGTTCAAGGGGTGATCGCCCGATTGCTGTCGGCGACCGGAGTGCTCGCGGCGAGTGTCGCGCTGAGCGCGGGAGTGGCCGCACCGGGCGCTGCGCAGGCCGCGCCGGCCGCGCCGGCCGCGCCGGCCGCGCCCAAGGCGCCGGCCAAGCCGACGGCGGTGCAGATCGCCGGCAAGTTCCCCGGCGGCACTGTGACGGTGCAGCAGAGTGAGCGGCCGGACCTGTTCAAGCAACTGCTCAGCGAGGTCAGCTGGCTGGCGACCACGGCGCCGACCACCTCCAAGCCGGAGGCGAAGAAGCTCGGTCCCAAGTTCACGGTCACCGTGCTGATCAAGGACAAGGCCAATCAGACCTACGAGCTCTACCCGAACGCCGCCGGTGGCCCGCGGGCGTTCCGGCCGGCGAAGCAGCCGACCGGCAAGAAGACGGCCGGGTGGTTCTACGGGCGGCTGACCATGAGTGAGTCGCTGCGCCTGAGCGGCGTGCCGCTCAAGGAGAAGCCGGACGTGGTCAGCGGCGGCATCGGCGGCGGCATCGGCGAGGACGTGCAGGCCGAGGAGCTGGACCCGGTCGAGGGCGTCAACGACGTGCTGGCCGACATGCGCCGGCTGTACCTGCTCAACGGCGCGGTCCTGCTCACGATCCTGCTGGGCCTGGGCGGCATCGCCTACCTGATCCGCCGCCGGGTCTGACCTCAACCGGCCGGACGCACCGGGACCCGCAGGATGGGGCAGGCGGGGGCGGGAACGTTGCAACGCTCCCCCACCCCGAAGGCGTCCGGCAACCGGCGGTTCGTGGCGACCTGAGCCACCTCCACCGTGGTCAGTGGGGGCTCGCCCAGTTCGGCGCTGCCGGTGCCCCGTTCCCCGGTGGCCATCACCGCCACCGTGCGGCCGTCGACCACCCGGCGGGCGATCACCTCGTGGACCTGCCAGTCGACGTCGCCGGTCTCGGCGTAGCGCGCGTACTCGATGCCGCCCCGGGTCCGGTCCGGCAGGGCGCAGGCCTCCGGCTCGGCCTGCACGGGCAGGCAGAGCCCGGCCGGCGCGTCGTAGACGGCGACCTCGACCAGGCCCCGCGGCTCCCCGTCCGCGTTCAGCACCGCGTACTGCCGCCAGCCGGTGCCCGCGCTGGGCGGGCGCGGCACGATCCGGTAACCCTTCGCGTCCACCGGCGGGGCCAGCACGCTCAGCACCGGGTCGAGGACGGCGGACGGACGGGGCTGCGGGACGGGCACCGCGGCGGTCGAGCGGGCCTTGTGCCCGGGCAGCAGGACGTTCGTGAGGACGAAGCCCAGCAGCACGACCAGGGCCACCGCGATCAGGCCGGCCAGCACCACACGCCAGGCCCGGCGGCGGCGCAGCCGGTCGGCCCGCCGGTTGATGTCCGCAACCGCGTCGCCGGGCGGCGGCTCGCTCTCGCAGGCCTTCTCCAGCACCGCCGTGAGCAGCGCACTCATCGCACGTCCACCGGCCGGGCGGCGGCCAGCAGGCCCGCGAACGCGCCCAGCCCCTCCGCCTCGAAGGCGAGCACCCTGCTGTCGTCCAGGTCGAGGGCGTCGGCGGTCTCGTCGATGGCCAGCCCGCAGAAGTGCCGCAGCACCAGCACGGCCCGGCAGCGCGGGCTGAGGCCGTGCAGCGCGTCCAGCACCAGCACGGTGTGCACGGCGTCGACCTCGGCGGGCGCGGTCGCGAGTTGCAGCTGACCGCCTCCCGAGCCCCGGTCGGCCGGGACGGGTGCGGTCAGCAGGGCTGGTTCCGGGGCGACGAAGACGTGCTCGCGCCGGCCGCGGGGCTTCTTGAAGGCGGCCATCAGATCGGCGTACGCCCACAGGTCCGGCTCGGTGATGTCGGGATCGGCGAGCACCCGGGCCAGGGTGGTCCGGGCCAGCTCATCGGCGAGCGCCCAGTCGCCGCACATCAGGAACGCGGCGCGGCGCAGCTGGATGTACCGCTCCAGAACGTACCCGTCGGACATAAGCCTCTTTATAGGCCACAGCACCCGGGCGGCGATGCGGAACGGCCTCACGTGCCGCTAACGGTGACCTCCACCAGCCGGACCAGGTCATCCAGGTCGGCGTCGAACTCGCCCGCGGCGTCCTCGTGGCAGGCCGCCTCGTCCGCGGGCAGTCCGCCGGTCACCTCACCGACGGTGTAGCCGAGCAGGAACGCACAGATCATCCGGGTCAGCCGCGGCACCTGCTCGCCCGGCACGCCGGCGTCGTGCAGGCAGCCGCGCAGCGCGGCGGTCAGCCAGGAGGCGGAGGCGCCGGCGGAGCGGCGGTTCAGCAGCAACGGGTACGCGCCGGGGTGCGCCCGGGACAACGCCCGTACCGCGCGGCCCAGGGCCCGCAGGCGCTGCCGCCAGTCGATGTCGCCGGGGTCCTCGCCGTACTCGGTGCCCAGCTCCAGGTGCAGCAGGTCGACGAGCCCGTCCAGCAGGGCGTCCTTGCCACCGACGTACGGGTAGAGGGCCATGGAGGTGAGCCCGACCCGTTCGGCGACGGCGCGCATGGACATGGCACCGAGGCCGTGTTCGTCGACGAGGGCCAGGGCCTGGTCGAGGATGAGTCGTCTCTTGTCGTCCACGGACACACACGGTGCCGAGACCGGCCGGGTGATGGGCCGGAACCAGCCCGCCACACCGCAGTCAGTCACCCACGAGGGTGAGCGGGACGCCGCTTCAGCACCAGCGGCCGGGCGGACGCCCCCGGCTCACTGCCCGGCGCCGGGGCCGGACCGCGCCGTGCAGGTGGGCACCGGCCCAGCCGCGCAGCTCGGTGCGGCAGCCGACCCGGTGCGGGATGTCGTCGACCGGCTCCTCGGTGGCCTGTGAAGAGGCGGCCGAGGGAAACGGCTCCTCCGCGGCGACCTGCTCCGCTTCGGCGTACAGCTGGCCGTCCTCGCGTTCCGTCATCCCTGCCCCCTCTCCTGCCCGCCGTCCGGACCACCCGGTCTCATCGGCACCGCGCCGCCCGTCATGAGACCTCGCGCCCCCGAGTCATGCGGTGCTAGGACGACACCCTGCCAGGTCACCGACCGAAATCGCGGTGAAGGCGCACCGCTATATCGGACAAATAACCCAAAGGTTACAGATGAAGAAAGCTCGGCAACCGCGCGGAACGGTACAGCCAGCAGGCCCGTCACGGCCATGGAAGGACGTGCCAGGCACCGGCGACCGCCCGCGAGCCGGGTCGTGACAGGCTGGCCGGGTGGCAGAGGAGGCGAAACCCGGCGGTACGGCGAAACGCCCCCCGCTGGCCGCGACCCTGCGCCGCGTCGAGCGCCGCGCCGGAGCCCTGGCCAGCGCCAGCGTCGCCCGGATGGACGAGACCCTGCCCTGGTTCCGGGCCCTGCCGGCCGACCAGCGCTCGTGGGTCATGCTGGTCGCCCAGGCCGGCGTCCGCTCGCTGGTCGAGTGGCTGCGCTCGGGCGGCACCGCGGCCGGCACCCAGGAGATCTCCGACGAGGTCTTCGCCGCCGCCCCGCGCGCCCTGGCCCGCTCGATCACGCTGACCCAGACCGTCGCCCTCATCAAGGTCACCATCGACGTGGCCGAGGCCGAGGTGACCAGCCTGGCCGCGGCCGGCGAGGAGGAGGCCCTCGCGGTCGCCATCCTCAAGTTCTCCCGGGAGATCGCCTTCTCGGCCGCCCGGGTCTACGCCCGCGCCGCCGAGTCGCGCGGCGCCTGGGACGCCCGGCTCCAGGCGCTGCTGGTCGACGCCCTGCTGCGCGGCGACTCCTCGGACGTGCTGGCCAGCCGGGCCGCCGCCCTGGGCTGGGCCGACGCGCCCCCGGTGGCCGTGGTGGTGGGACGCACCCCCGGCGGCGACATCACCGCGGTGCTGCACTCGGTCTACCGGGCCGCCCGGCGCGCCCGGGTCGAGGTCATCGGCGGCGTGCACGGCGACCGGCTGGTGGTCGTGCTCGGCGGGGTCGCCGACCCGCTGGCCGCCGCCGGGCACCTGGCCACGAGCTTCGGCGAGGGACCGATCGTGGTGGGCCCGGCCGTCCCCTCGCTGGACCAGGCCACCGAGTCGGCCCGGGCCGCCCTGGCCGGCTTCCGGGCGGCGCGCGCCTGGCCCGGCGCCCCGAACCCGGTGGCTGCCGACGACCTGCTGCCGGAACGGGCCATGGCGGGGGACTCCGAGGCCCGGCGGGCGCTGCGGCACGACGTGTACGGCGCACTGTCGCGCGCGGGCGGCGGGCTGCTGGAGACGCTGGACGCCTTCTTCGCGGCCGGCGGCGTGCTGGAAAGTGCCGCCCGCGAGCTGTTCGTGCACCCGAACACCGTGCGGTACCGCCTCAAAAGGGTTGCCGAGGTGACCAGTCTGTCGCCGCTGGACGGCCGGGACGCGTTCGCGCTGCGGATGGCCCTGACCATCGGGCGCCTCGACCCTGCGAGCTAAATCACCGGGCTTCGCGGTCCTCCCCGCATCGCCGGAAGAGCCCCGATATCATGCCTAATCTGGGCGAAACACGGGGGTGTTTGTAGGAAAGCTACAACGCCGGTCGTAGGGTTTGGTCCCGTGCAGCAACCCCGGAACGACCTCGCATCCGGAAGAGTCGACTCCGTGCTCGCCGTACTCTCGCCCGGCCAGGGTTCCCAGAAGCCCGGCTTCCTCTCCGGATGGCTCGGCCTGCCCGGGGCCGAGGCCCGGCTGACCTGGTGGTCCGCTCTCTCCGGCGTCGACCTGATCCACCTCGGCACCGAGGCCGACGCGGACGACATCAAGGACACCGCCCGCACCCAGCCGCTGCTCGTCGCGGCTGCCCTGCTCGCCGCCGAGCACCTGCCGATGCACGACGTCGCCCTGGTCGCCGGGCACAGCGTCGGTGAGCTCGGCGCCGCCGCCCTCGCCGGGGTGCTGTCCGCCGAGTCCGCCATCACCCTCGCCGGGGTCCGCGGCCGCGAGATGGCCGCCGCCTGCGCGCTGGAGGCCACCGGCATGAGCGCCGTGCTGGGTGGCGACGCCGACGAGGTGATCGCCGCGATCGAGCGCCACGGGCTCTACCCGGCCAACCGCAACGGCGCCGGTCAGGTCGTCGCCGCCGGCGGGCTGGACGCGCTGGCCAAGTTCGCCGCCGAGCCGCCGGCCAAGGCCCGGGTCATCGCACTACAGGTTGCGGGGGCTTTCCACACGCCGTACATGGCGCCGGCCGAGCGGGCCCTCGGGGCCGTCGCCGCCGGCGTGCCCGTCGCCGACCCGGCCCGGATCCTGCTGTCCGACCTGGACGGCGCCGCCGTCAACAACGGCCGCGAGATGCTGCGCCGCCTGGTCCGCCAGGTCACCGCCCCGGTCCGCTGGGACCTGGTGCTGCGCAACCTGCGCGACCTGGGCGTCACCGGCATCATCGAGCTGCCCCCGGCCGGCACCCTGGCCGGCCTGGCCAAGCGCGAGCTCAAGGGCGAGAACGCCCCCGAGATCGTCACCCTCAACACCCCGGACGACCTGCCCGCCGCCCGCGACCTCATCGCCCGGCACGGCACCGTCTCCACCCACGAGCCCACCCCGCTCTTCCGGGTCGTGGTCGCCCCCAGCGCCGGGCTGTTCCAGCCCGCCGAGGGCCTGGCCGAGGGCGTGGACCTGCGGCAGGGCCAGGTCATCGGCCAGGTGACCACCCGGCAGGGACCGGTCGAGGTCGCCGCGCACGCCGCCGGGATCCTCACCGAGTGGCTCGCCCACCACGACGACCCGGTGGCCCCCGGCCAGCCGGTGGCCCGCATCGGCGGGCAACAGCAGTGACCACGTCCGTCGCGAACGAAGGAGCAACACGATGACCGCGGGTTCCCGCATCGTCGCGATGGGCCACTACCAGCCCTCGCGCATCGTCACCAACGACGATCTGGCCAAGATCGTCAACACCAACGACGCGTGGATCAAGGACCGGGTCGGCATCGCCGAGCGCCGCATCGCCGACGCCGAGTCGGTCGCCGACATGGCCACCTTCGCCGCGGAGAAGGCGCTGGCCGGCTCCGGGCTCAGCGCCGCCGACATCGACATGGTCGTCGTGGCCACCTGCTCCTCCATCGACCGCTGCCCCAACGTGGCGACCCGCGTCGCCGCCCGGCTGGGCATCACCGCTCCGGCGGCGATGGACCTCAACACCGCCTGCTCCGGCTTCTCGTACGCCCTCGGCACCGCCGACCACGCGATCCGGGCGGGCGCCAGCCGCAACGCCATCGTCATCGGCGCGGAGAAGCTCTCCGACGTCACCGACTGGACCGACCGCACCACCGCCGTGCTCTTCGGTGACGGCGCCGGCGCGGCCGTGGTCTCCGCGGTCCCCGACGGCGAGCAGCCCGGCGTCGGCCCGGTGCTCTGGGGCTCGGCCCCGGAGAAGGGCGACGTGCTGCGCATCGAGGGTTGGCAGCCGTACATCCAGCAGGAGGGTCAGATCGTCTTCCGCTGGGCGACCACCGCGCTGGCGCCGTTCGCCCTGCAGGCGTGCGAGCGGGCCGGCGTCCGGCCGGAGGAGCTCGCCGCCTTCGTGCCGCACCAGGCCAACACCCGCATCATCGACGGCATCGTCAAGCGCCTGGGCCTCGGCCCGGACGTCGTCATCGCCAAGGACCTGGTCGAGTCCGGCAACACCTCCGCGGCGAGTGTGCCGCTGGCCCTGTCCAAGCTCGTCGAGCGCCGCGAGGTGCCCTCGGGCGCCCCGGTCCTGCTCTTCGGCTTCGGCGGCGGCCTCACATACGCGGGTCAGGTCATCCGCTGCCCGTAGCTTTTCCCACCACCGAGAGGAACCACCGAACATGGCAACCCGCGCTGAGATCACTTCCGGCCTCGCCGAGATCCTCGAGGAGGTCGCCGGGGTGAACCCGGACGACGTCGCCGAGGAGAAGTCCTTCACCGACGACCTGGACGTCGACTCGCTGTCCATGGTCGAGGTCGTGGTGGCCGCCGAGGAGAAGTTCGGCGTCAAGATCCCCGACAACGAGGTGCAGAACCTCAAGACCGTCGGCGACGCCGTCTCCTTCATCGAGGCGAACCACTGACATGAGCACCACTGACGTCGTCGTCACCGGGCTCGGCGCGACGACCCCGCTCGGCGGGGACGTCGCGTCCACCTGGGACGCCATGCTCGCCGGCCGCTCCGGGGTGAGAGCCCTCACCCAGGAGTGGGCCGCGCAGTTGCCCGTCCGCATCGCCGCGGAGCTCGCCGTCGACCCGTCCGAGGTGATGGAACGGGTCAAGCTGCGCCGGCTGGACCGCTCCGAGGCGATCGCGCTGATCGCCGCCCACCAGGCCTGGGCCGACGCCGGCCTGAAGGACTCCGGGCTCGACCCGGAGCGCTTCGCCGTGAGCTTCGGCAGCGGCATAGGCGGTGCGCAGACCCTGCTCAACCAGGACGACATCCTGGAGGCCTCCGGGCCGCGCCGGGTCAGCCCGCACACCGTGCCGATGCTGATGCCCAACGGCCCCGCCGCCTGGGTCGGCCTCGAGCTCGGCGCCCAGGCGGGCGTCCACTCGATGGCCAGCGCTTGCGCGACCGGCGCCGAGGCCCTGTCGCTGGGCCTGGACATCATCCGGTCCGGCCGGGCGGACGTGGTCATGGCCGGCGGCACCGAGGCCGTGATCCACCCGCTGCCGATCGCCGGTTTCGCCTCGATGCGGGCCATGTCGACCCGCAACGACGAGCCGGAGAAGGCATCCCGGCCGTGGGACAAGGGCCGCGACGGCTTCGTGCTCGGCGAGGGCGCGGGAGCGCTCGTCCTCGAGCGCGCCGACCACGCCATCGCCCGCGGCGCGACGATCTACGCGCGGCTGGCCGGGGCCGGCATCACCTCGGACGGCTACGACATCGTGCAGCCGCACCCCGAGGGCGCCGGCGCGATCCGGGCCATCCGCCGGGCGATCGAGGACGCGGGTCTCACCAAGGCCGACATCGTGCACGTCAACGCGCACGCGACCTCCACCCCGGCCGGGGACATGACGGAGATCGCCGCGCTGCTCACGGCGGTCGGCGACCACCCGGTCCTGACCTCCACCAAGTCCATGTCCGGGCATTTGCTCGGCGCGGCCGGCGCCCTGGAGTCGATCGCCACCATCCTGGCGATCCGCGACAGCGTCGTCCCCCCGACCATCAACCTGGACGACCCCGACGACAAGCTGGCGCTGGACGTGGCCGCCCACAAGGCCCGCCAGCTCGACATCCCGGCGGCGCTGAACAACTCGTTCGGCTTCGGCGGACACAACGTGGCCCTGGTCTTCACCCGCGCGTGACGGTCCGGCCGATCACCGCGCGGTCGGATTCTCGCGCCGCGCGGTGACCGGCCGGTCCTCGCGGGTCACGGTTCGGACTTCGCCCGCGCCGTGACCGATCGGTCCTCGCGGGGCGCGGTCCGGACTTCGCCCGCGCGGTGACCGGATCCGGTCTCTCACGACGCGCGGCCCGGTCTTTGTCCGGCGCGGTGACCGGTCCAATTCCTCACCCCGCGCGGCCCGGTCTCCATGCCGCGCAGCGATCGGTCCGGCCCTCACCCGCGCGGCCCGGTCTCTATCCCGCGTGGCGATGGGTTCCGGTTCCCATCCCGCGCAGTGACCGGCCGGTTCCTCAAGCCGTGCGGTCCTACCTTCTGTTCGGCGCGGTGACCGGTTCCTCACACCGTGCGGACCGGTTGCAACCCCGCGCGGCGACCGGTCCGGTCCCTCACCTCACGCGGACCGGCCGCACCCCGCGCGGCGACCGGTCCGGTCCCTCACCTCACGCGGACCGGCCGCACCCCGCGCGGCGACCGGTCCGGTCCCTCACCTCACGCGAACCGGCCGCAACCCCGCCGGGCCACCGGTCCGGTCCCTCACCTCACGCGAACCGGCCGCACCCCGCGCGGCGACCGGTCCGGTCCCTCACCTCCCGCGAACCGGCCGCAACCCCGCCGGGCCACCGGTCCGGTCCCTCACCTCACGCGAACCGGCCGCAACCCCCGCGCGGCGACCGGTCCGGTCCTGTCCCGCACGCCGCGCGGCCCCGGTCTCCATCCCGCGCGGCGACCGTCCGGTTCCTCACCCCGCGCGGCGAACCGTTAGGAGAAGCGCTGTGACCACGACCTCATCGCCCGCCGATCCCACCATTGACACCCGTGATCCGCAGGTTCGCCTGCGGGCGCTGTTCGACAGCGGCACCCTGCGCTTGCTCGCTCCGGCGGACGACTCGGGTGTGCTGTGGGCCCGGGGTGAGGTCGACGGCACGCCGGCGATCGCCTTCGCCACCGATGCCACCCGGATGGGCGGCGCGATGGGTGTCGACGGCTGCCGGCATGTGGTCGACGCGATCGACACCGCGGTTCGCGAGCGGGTGCCGGTGCTGGGACTCTGGCACTCCGGCGGGGCGCGGCTCGCCGAGGGCGTGGTCGCGCTGGACGGGGTGGGTCAGATCTTCGCGGCGATGGTTCGCGCGTCGGGGCGCGTACCGCAGATCTCCGTGGTCCTCGGCCCGGCCGCCGGCGGCGCGGCCTACGGTCCGGCGCTGACCGACATCGTGATCATGAGCAAGGCCGGACGGATCTTCGTGACCGGGCCGGAAGTGGTCCGCAGCGTCACCGGTGAGCAGGTCGACATGGAACGCCTCGGCGGTCCCGAGCCGCACGGCCGCCGCTCCGGCGTCGTGCACATCACCACCAAGGACGACGAGAGCGCGCTGGCCGAGGCACGCAAGCTGACCGTCCTGCTCGGCCGGCAGGGCCGGCTCACCCCGGCGGACGTCGCGGGGGGCAGCACGCCGGGCCACGACCTGGCCCAGGCCATGCCGGCCCAGGCCAACCGGGCGTACGACGTGAAGCCGGTGGTGCGGGCGCTGCTCGACGAGCCCGGCGTGGAGTTGCACGCCAAGTGGGCGCCGAACGTGTCGACGACGCTGGGCCGCTTCGGTGGTCGTACGGTCGGTGTCATCGCCAACAACCCGCTGCGCCTCGGTGGCTGCCTGGACGCGTCCAGTGCCGAGAAGGCCGCCCGGTTCGTGCGGATGTGCGACTCGCTGGGCGTACCGCTGATCGTGCTGGTGGACGTACCCGGGTATCTGCCCGGCCTCGGCCAGGAGTGGGACGGTGTGGTCCGCCGCGGCGCGAAGCTGCTGCACGCGTTCGCCGAGGCGGTCGTGCCGCGGGTGACGCTGGTGACCCGCAAGGCGTACGGCGGCGCGTACATCGCGATGAACTCCCGCGCGCTGGGCGCCACGGCCGTGTTCGCCTGGCCGACAGCGGAGATCGCGGTCATGGGCGCGAGCGCGGCCGTGAACATCCTGCACCGCAAGCGGCTGGCGGCAGCCCCGCACGAGCAGCGCGAGGCGCTCCGCGAGACGCTGGTCGAGGAGCAGCTGCACACGGCCGGCGGGGTCAACCGGGCCCTGGAGATCGGCGTGGTGGACGACGTGATCACGCCGGACCAGACCCGCCGCCGCATCGCGGAAGCCCTGGCAGCGGCCCCGGCGGCCCGCGGCGCGCACGGCAACATCCCGCTCTGACCCGGTCAGCGCGACGGTGTCACGATGATCTTGCCGTGTGTGCCGCCTGATTCCGCGAGCCGGTGCAGCTCCGGCAGATCGCCGAGCGTACGGCGGTCAGTGATCACCAGCCGCAGCATGCCTTCGTCCACCAGCCGCACCAGCGTGGCCAGGCCGGCCGGATCGTTGCGGGTGACCATGTGCCGGGCGGTCACCGACGCGGACGACTCGATCGGGGTGGCGACCGTGATGATCCGGCCGCCCCGCCGGACCAGGGGCACGAGTGCGGCCGCGGCGGCGGGGTCGATCGCCGCACAGTTCAGCACGGCGTCGACCGGCTCCCCCACCGTCAACGGGCCGGCGGTGTAGTCGAGCACCTCGTCGGCGCCGAGGCTCCGGACCGTCACGGCGCTGCGGGGGCTTGCGGTGGCCAGCACGTACGCGCCCGCGTGCTTGGCGAGCTGGACCGTGAAGCCGCCGATGCCGCCACCTGCACCGTTGACCAGGACACGTTCGCCCGGGGTGATCGCGGCGTGCTCGGTGACGGTCTGCCAGGCGGTCATCCCGGCCAGTGGCAGGGCAGCCGCGTCGGCGAGCGGGACGGTGGCCGGAGCTCGGACCAGGGACGCAGCCGGGGCTACGGCGAACTCGGCGGCCGCGCCGGTGTCGAGCATTCCGAGAACCGGGTCGCCGTCGACGGTGCCCGCGACGTCCCAGCCCAGGGTCACCGGCAGTACGACCGGAAACATCGTTGCGAGCAAGCCGGAACGCAGCGCCGTCTCGGTTGGGTTCAGAGACGTGGCGGCCACGCGGATCAGCACCTCGCCGGGTCCCGGGAGCGGCTCGGGGATGTCCTCGACGCGGATGACGTCCGGGCCGCCGTACTCGTGGATGCGCGCAGCTCTCATGACCACCGACCGTAGGCGGGTCGGTGAGGACGTCCTATGCTTTCAAGTCCTGGAAACCTTCGCGATCGTCTCGGCGGGTGCGGCGATGGATGTGCTCAGTGATGTGCTCGCCGTGCAGCGGACCGGGCGGCCGCGGTCGATGTTGCTCGGGTGGGATGCGCCCTGGGCGCAGGAGTTCGCCGAGGTGCCCGGGGCGATGGGCTTCCAGGTGGTTCTCCGGGGGTCGCCGTGGCTGCTTCCGCCGGGTGGTGCCGCGCCGGTGCGGCTCCGCGCCGGAGATGTCGTGTTCCGGCCGCACGGTCGTGCGCACGCCCTCGCCGACAGGCCGGACGCCGTGCCCGCCCCGTGCACGAACGCTTCGCCGCCGCAGCCGCCCGAGTGGTCCCGTCCGGGGTCGGTGCCCAGCGCCGGCAATGCGGAGCCCGCGCGACGGCCGCACGGATGGTCCCGTCCCGGGTCGGTGCCCGGCGCCGGCATTGCGGAGCCCGCGCGACGGCCGCACGGGCAGGAGGTGGTCACGCTCTGCGGCGCTTACGAGATCGACCCGGCCCAGGTCCACCCGCTGGTCCACGACCTACCGGAAGTGATCCACCTCAGCCCCACCGACGAACTGCGCGCCGCCGTCGGCCTGCTCACCGCCGAGCTCGAACATCCCCGCCTCGGCACGGACGCCGTCGTGCCCGCGCTGCTGGAGATGCTCCTGCTCTACCTGCTGCGCCGCTGGTACGCCGAGCAGCCCGCCGCACCGACCGGCTGGGCAGCGGCCCTGCGCGACCCGGTGACCGCCGCCGCCCTGCACGCCATGCATGAGGACCCTGGCCGCCCCTGGACGGTGGCCACACTCGCCGCGCACGCCGGGCTGTCCCGGGCGCCCTTCGCCCGTCGCTTCAACGCCCTGGTCGGCCGGCCACCGCTGGCCTACCTGACCTGGTGGCGAATGACCGTGGCGGCACGGCTGCTGCGCGACTCGGACGCCACTGTGGCCACCGTCGCGCACCGGGTCGGCTACGCCTCCGAGTTCGCCTTCGCCACCGCGTTCCGGCGCCGGCACGGGTCAGCGCCGGGGCGCTATCGGCGGCTCACTTGACGCACGCGCTGCGCGGTAGCTTGCCGACCGCCACCGGGGATCTGCCCGGCGCCGCCGCTTTGCCGGCGAGCACCGCGGCCAGGGCCGTGAGCGCGAGCGGGCTGGACGAGTAGGTCGCTAGCAGCGTCGGCGATCGCGACCCGGCCAGCAGCTGGGGAGTGTCCATGATGACGGTGATCGTCGCGTCCGGGCTGAGGTCGATCTGCCGGTCGCCGTACCCGACGAGGTGCACGACCTTGCCACCCGCGGCCTGGACCGTGACGCCCGCGTCCTGCAACGCTTTGACCAGGGCGATCCGGGCGGCCTCCCGGCCGCCGGACGCGGTGACCGTGACCGGCCCGGACACCAGCGGCCCGGCACACGGGCCCTTGAGCAGGGTGATCGCGGCCGCGTCAGCGGCGCCGACGGCCCGCACGTGCTCGGCCGAACCGAGCGCGGACAGCTCCGGCCGCACCTGCGCGGCGGTACGGAACTTGAGCGTGAGGACGCGGGTGACCGCCTCGACGAGCCGTTCCCGCTTGAGGCTGCCGTCCTTGAGCCCGGCCAGGATGCCGTCCCGCGCGCCGGCCAGGTCCGGCGGCATGAGCAGGATGTCGTTCCCGGCGTTCAGCGCGCGGACCGCCGCCTCGCCCGCCGGCCACTTCATCGCGGGCGGCATGTTCATGGCGTCGGTGATCGCCACCCCGCCGAACTTCAGCTCACCCCGCAGGACATCTGTCATGATCTTGCGCGAGAACGTCGCGGCGACACCCTTGTCCAGGCCTTCGACATCCAGGTGCCCGGACATGACCACGCCGGCACCCGCGGCGATCCCGGCGGCGAACGGCGGCCGGTCCTCGCTCTCCCACTTGGGCCGGCTCTGCGCGACCACCGGCAGGTCGTCGTGGCTGTCCCCAGTGGTGTGCCCATGACCAGGGAAATGCTTGAGCGCCGCGGTCACCCCGGCGCCCTGGATCCCGCGCACAGCGGCCTCGACCTGGGCGGCATTCGCCTTCGGATCGGCGCCGAACGACCGCGAGCCGATCACCGAACTGCCCTGCGGCCCCAGCGTGTCGGCGACCGGGGCGAAGTCGAGGTTGATCCCCATCGCGGCCAGCTCCGTGCCGGCCGCCCGCCAGGCGCCCTCGGTCAGCTCCGGTTTACCCGCCGCCCCGAACGCCATCGCGGACGGCAGCAGGGTCACGCCGGTTTTCACCCGGGTGACCACGCCGTACTCCTGATCGGTGCCGATCAGCAGCGGCGCCCCGCCGGGCAGGCCGGTCGCCACCCGCTGCAGGCCGTCGGTCAGCGCCCGCACCTGCTGCGGATTGTCCACATTCGTGGCCGGATTGGTGGCACCGGTCGGGTCGTCGGGGGTGAACGCGACCAGGATCAGCCCGCCGAGGCCGAACTTGGTGACCATCTCGGCGGGAGTGTCCACGCCGGCGATCCGCTTGTTGCCGGCGGCGGCCGTCTCGTCGACCCGGTCGGCGGTGTCGCCGTAGGCGTAGGGCATCAGCACCTGGCCGGCCAGCTGGGCGTCGGTGAAGGTCTTGACGGCTTCGCGCGCCCGGGCGGCAGGATCGCCGGTGGGGGCAGCGCTGATGGAAGGCGCGGGAGCGGCGGGAGACGCGGAGCCCGGAGCGGGTCGCGGCTGCTGCGGCGCATCACTGCTGCCGCACCCGGCCAGCAGAGACAAAGCCACGGGTACGGCCACAGCAACGCGAAACGCCCTCTTCACGGCTGCCATTCGATCAGCTCCCGAGCGCGTGCACAAACGGGTCCACCCCAAGAACGGGGGCAGGAACACCCCCTTGACAACGCGCGGGCCGACCCCGCCGACGTGCCGTTGAGGGGGAGGTTACGGCCGACTTTCGTGCCGGACGGCAAGGTCGACGGGAGATCGGCGGTCGCGTGCGCCTTTCCTGCCGACGCTGATCCTGGGGTGAGCCACACTGCGAGGCCAGCAAGCGGTCCATCGGCGAGGCAGGGCCTCGCCGGCACAACGTCCCGCGGGCAAGGGAACGGCGTAGGCCAGCGCCCCGGTCCCCCACAATCGGCCGGTGACCGGTGCGGTCACCCGCCCATGGTCCGGCCACGTGACGCAGGACCACTACCTGGCGTCGGGTCAGCCCACCCGGGTGAGCAGGGTGACCGGCGCGCCGTCCCCGGCGTAGCGGTACGGCTCGAGCTCGGCGTCCCACGCCGTGCCCAGCGCCTTCTCCAGGGCATGCGAAAGCGCCTCCGGAGCCTTGGCCGCGGCCATGATGGCCCGCAGCCGATCCTCACCGATCTGGATGTCACCGGACGCCCCGATGGTGCCGCGGAACAGTCCGCGGCCCGGGACGTGCATGAAACGCTCCCCGTCGACGCCGGGGCTCGGTTCCTCGGTGACCTCGAAACGGATCATGGGCCACTGCCGGAGGGCAGCAGCCAGCTCGGCGCCAGTCCCGGGCCGTCCGGTCCAGCTGCACTCGGAACGCCGCATGCCGGGGTCTACCGGCTGCGCCGTCCAGTGCAGATTGACCGGCGCGGTCAGGACGCGCGCGATCGCCCACTCGACGTGCTGGCACACGGCGAGTGGAGTCGAGTGGACGTATACGACGCCACACGTTGGCACGGTGACCTCCCGGAGACCGAGGTGCGTCTTCCCCTACGACCTCGACCGCGGTTGATCGTGCTCCATGATGCCGGGTGGTACGGATGGTGCGCCAGAGAAACCGCAATATCGACATGTGAATGGCCGTCGAGGCACACCTGACCTAACGGCCGAACCCCGTCCGGCGGCACGGCCATGCCGGGTTCGTGTAGGCTGGCTGCGGCATTTTCTGCCGACAACTTTGCCGAGGAATACCTAGCTAGGAGTACCGCCGTGGCCAGCAACACCTCAAAGACCGCCCGCGCATCAGTCCGCGCCGGCCAGGCCGGTCAGGGCGGGGCCCTGAGCGTGCTGGGTGAGTTCAAGTACCTCATCCCGCTCGCCGAAGGGCGCTTCGCCTACGTGCGTAACCTGACCAACGGCAAGACCAACCACCTCCGCACCGACTCGGACGCCTTCGTCGAGGAGATCCGCTCCCTCGCGGCCGCCGGCCACGGCGCCAAGATCCGCGCCGAGATCGAGGGCCTGGACGCCTCGTTCCCGCAGCACGGCTGGGGCGCGACCGAGAAGCGCCTCGTGGACGCCGGCGTCTTCGAGAGCTGAGCAACGCTGCTGCAAAGGCGCTCCCCGGACCATGAGGTCCGGGGAGCGCCTTTTTGCGCCCACTGAAGATCACGACAAGTTGATCAGCCCGGCCAGGCCGCGGGCATGGCCGGGATCAGCCGGGCCAGGCCGCAGGACCGGAATGAGCCCGGGCAAGTCGCGGGCTCGACCAGGGTGAGCCCGGCCGAGGCCGCGGGCGGGCACGGCCGGGGTGAGCTCGGCCAAGTCGCGGGCTCGACCGGGGCGCGCCCGGCCGAGGCCGCGGGCGGGCACGGCCGGGGTGAGCCCGGCCAAGGCCGCGGACGGGCACGACTCGGATCAGCCCGGCCAAGGCCGCGGACGGGCACGGCCGGGGTGAGCC